>CAZKIQ010000016.1:0-111508 GCA_964552815.1 uncultured Alcaligenaceae bacterium
CGGGGACGCGGGAAGCGGAACTGACGGAGTACTGGCTCAAACCCCGCAACTGGGCGGAGGAGGCGGTTTGAAACGGCGGACGGCTCGGCAGGAGCCGCGTCCTCCCAGAGATCGGTCATACGCCGGCTGACGGGCCGGGGGTGGCGCGGGTGGGTTTGCCGTCGCGGTACTGATCGAGCCGGGAACGGTAGTCGTCCTTGGCTTCCTCCTTCGCGAGGTTGACCGCTTTTTCTTGCCATTTGACGGCCTCGTCGAAGTCGCCGCACTCGGCAGCGGCGGCGGCGAGGGTGTCGAGGTAGCCGGGTTCCTGCCACTCGGTCAGTTCGCAGGCCCGGGTGGCGCACTCCTTGGCGCGGGCTCCGTTCCGGACGTCCGGATCCGGGGCGGTGGCCCAGATCCAGCCGAGCTGGTTGAAGGTGGCGGCGTTCTGCGGGTCTTTCTTGAGTGCCTCGAGGTGATCCTGCACCGCCTGGCGGTACTGCTTGCGTGCGTAGTGGACGCCGGCTCGGAGGTTGTACGCCAGCGGGTTCGTGGGGAAGAGTCGGATCGCGTCGGAGTAGTCGGCGAGGGCCCCGTCGAAGTCGCCGAGCTGTCGCCGGCACATCCCGCGAATCTCGAAGCCTTTCGCGATTCCCGGTGCCTGGCGGATCACCTCGTCGCAGTCGGCCGCCGCTTCCTCGTAACGGTTCTGACCCAAACGCACGGTGGCCCGGGCGAGCCGGGCGAGTGTCAGATTTCCGTCGAGTTGCAGGGCATCGGAGAAGTCCGACTCGGCGGCGTCGGCCTCCGACTTGTCCCGGTGGGCGAGACCGCGGGTCTGGTAGGCGGCTGCGGACGTGGGGTCGAGGTTGAGAGCGGCGGTGCAATCCTCGATGCAGGCGTCGAAATCCTCGAGGTCGAGGCGGAGCTGGGCCCGGGAAAGGAGGTACTCCGCCGCGTGGGCGGGGTCCTGGGCGATGGCGGTCGCGAAGTCGGCGACGGCTTTCTCCGACATCCCCTTGGCGGCGTAGCAATCCCCGCGGAGGCCGTAAATCGGGGCCAGGGCCGGGTCGAGGGCAAGGGCCTTGTCGCAATCCGCGATGGCAGCATCGAAGGATTTCTGGCGGTACAGGATCTGCGCCCGATCCGCGAAGAGCATCGGGTCGTCGGGTTTGCGGCGGACGGCCTGGTCGAGGTCGTTGAGCGCGTCGGTCCGCTGGCCGAGTTCCAGGTAGGCGAGTGCCCGGTAGCGGTAGCCGGCCGCGACGTCCGGCCGGAGCCGGATCGCACGGGTGAAACACTCGACGGCTTCGCGGAAATCCTTCTCGTTGAAGCTCTTGAACCCCCGCTCAAAAAGATCCTGGGCGTCGGCGGTGGTGCGGTCGGCTCGCATGGAACAACGGCTCCAATTCCGATGACTCGGGACGCGACAGGCTCCGAGTCTGGGTCCCGTTCGAGGAAGTATTCTACTTGCTGCGGGCCAGATTCTCTCCCAGTTATTTCCTGTTTGCCCTACTTCCGATACACTGATCTTGTTACGCCGTCACACTTTGAAATAGGATCCCCGGCCATGCTCCGGATTCTGCTTGCGGTCGCCCTGCTGTTGGCGTGGCCGCTCGCAAACCCGCAACCCCTCCAGGCCTGGCCGATCGGCCACCTGATGGAAGAAGGCATTCTTCCCACAAAACTCGAACAACGAGCTCTCGATTTCACCAACGCCGAACGCAAAGCCGCCGGCCTGCCTGAACTCAAGTTTCACCCGAAACTCTTGAAGGCGGCTCGGGGACATTCCCTCAACATGGCGAAACAAGAGAAATTCGAGCACGTCCTCGACGGGGCTGGGCACTACGATCGGGCCCACAAGGCAGGGTACACTGGCAAATCCGTCGGCGAGAACATCGCGTGCGGCTACCCCAACATGACCGCGAAGGAAGCGGTGGCGGAGTGGATGAGCTCGCCGCCACACAAGGCCAATCTTCTCGGCAAAACTTACGACGAGGTCGGCATCGCCGTCGCCGAGGGGAAGAACGGCACAGTGTACTGGACCCAGCTTTTTGGGGTTTCCAAGCTGAATCTCCCGCAACGGTGAGTAGCGAAGCGGTTCTTTCTGTCCCTTGCGTCCCGGTCCCCTCTCCGACCTGCCGCAACCGCGAAACGACGTGCCCACCGTCGCCGCGGCGTCCGATGAGTGTCACGTGATTCCCAGGAAAATTTGACATGTCCAACCGGTCTGATGCGTCTCGATTCGCACCGCTGCCACCAGTGCGCTCGGGAGTGTACGATCCCCAATTCGAGCGAGATGCCTGCGGCGTCGGCTTTATCGCCGACCTTCACGGCCGCAAAAGCCACGACATCGTCCGCGATGCGGTCAAACTCCTCGGGAATCTCCAGCATCGTGGTGCCTGCGGCTGTGACCAGGAAACCGGCGACGGGGCCGGCATCCTCATCCAACTCCCGGATGCGTTCTTCCGCGCGGAGTCGGCGGATCTCGGAATCAAGCTTCCGGCCGCGGGGATGTACGGCGTCATCGTCGTCTTCCTCCCGACCAACTCCGCCGCCCGATCTGCCTGCAAGAAAGCCGTCGAAGCGATCGTCGCCGAGGAGGGGCAGATCGTCCTCGGCTGGCGGTCCGTCCCCGTCGTCTCCTCCGCGATCGGCTGGCTGGCCCGGTCGCAGGAACCGAAAATCGAGCAACTGCTCGTGGGTCGCGGGCCGTCTGTCCCGGATCCGGTTGCGTTCGAGCGGACCCTGTACGTGATTCGGGCTCGCTCCGAGCGCTGGGCCGACGCCGGGCAGTCCGAGGCGACTTCCGCCAGCTTCTACATTCCGAGCGCGAGCTCCCGCACCGTCATCTACAAGGGGATGCTCAAGGCCGACCAACTCGGCGCGTATTTCCCGGACCTGGCCCACCCCGGGATGGAGTCGTCGCTGGCGCTGGTGCACAGCCGGTACAGCACCAACACCTTCCCGAACTGGGGCCTCGCCCAGCCATTCCGGATGCTCGCCCACAACGGGGAAATCAAC
Source organism: uncultured Alcaligenaceae bacterium (assembly GCA_964552815.1). GTDB lineage: Bacteria > Planctomycetota > Planctomycetia > Gemmatales > Gemmataceae > CAYUHJ01. Next base: position 3,004 of record CAZKIQ010000016.1, read on the forward strand.
ACGCTCCAAGGGAACATGACCTGGCTGGCCGCCCGGCAGCCGCAGATGCGCAGCCCCGGTCTGGGCCATGCCCTTGCGAAAACGCTTCCGCTCGATTTCGCCGGCCTCAGCGACTCCGCCGTCCTCGACCTGGCGCTCGATCTGCTCGTGCAGTCGGGCCGGTCCCTGCCGCATGCGATGATGATGCTCGTCCCCGAGGCGTTCGAGGGGAAGAAGCATCTCGACCCCGCCGTCCGTGGGTTCTTCGAGTACCACCGCAACCTGACGGAACCCTGGGACGGCCCGGCCAACCTGTGCTTCACCGACGGCACCGTGATCGGGGCGATGCTCGACCGCAACGGTCTCCGGCCAGGCCGCTACCTCGTCACTCACGACGACCGCGTCGTCCTCGCCAGCGAAGTCGGCGTCCTCGACCACACCCCGGACCAGATTCGCGAAACCGGCCGACTCCAGCCCGGCAAGATGCTCCTAGTCGACACGTCCCGCGGAAAGCTCCTCCACGACGAGGAAATCAAGCGCGAGCTCGCCGAGATGCGCCCCTACGCCGAGTGGGTGAAGCAGAACCAGATCACGCTCGACGACCTCCCGCCGGCAACGCCGCCCGTGGAGCACGACCCCGTCACGCTTCGCGCACTGCAGCAAGCGTTTGGGTACACCCTCGAAGACATCGTCCGCGTCCTCCTGCCGACCGCCCAGGACGGGCAGGAGCCGATCTCCAGCATGGGGACGGACACCCCCCTCGCGGTGCTCAGCGACCGCGCCCAGCTTCTGTTCTCGTACTTCAAGCAACTCTTCGCGCAAGTGACGAACCCGCCGATCGACCCGATCCGCGAAAAGATCGTCATGAACACGGACTCGTATCTCGGGTCCGAGGTCAACCTCCTCGATGAGTCGCCGGAACACGCCCGGCTTCTGCGGTTGAAGTCGCCGATCCTCTCGGATGAGGAACTGGCCCGGATCCGCCATGCGAAGGACCGGGTGGGTTTGAAGATCCACGAGATCGACACCACTTTCCCGCGGGATGCAGGCGAGGACGGCCTGGCGGTGGCAATGGACCGAATCCTGGCGGAGTCTGTCCAGGCCGTCACCGGCGGGGCCACCATCCTGATCCTCTCTGACCGGGCCACCAGCGCAACCCGCGTCCCGATTCCGTCCCTCCTCGCCACTTCCGGCGTCCACCACCACCTGACCCGGGCTGGCCTGCGAACCCGCTGCGGGCTCATCGTCGAGACCGGCGAAGCCCGCGAAGTCCACCACATGGCCCTCCTCGTCGGCTACGGAGCCGGCGCGATCAACCCGTACCTCGTGATCGAGTCCTTCCGCCGACTCGCCCGGGAGAAGCTGCTCATCGATTCCAACGGGAATCCGCTCGAACTGTCGACCGCGGTGAAGAATTACCAGAAGGCCGTCGACAGCGGGTTGCTCAAGGTCTTCTCCAAAATGGGGATCAGCACCCTGATGAGCTACCGCGGGGCCCAGATTTTCGAGGCGATCGGCCTCGGCTCTGCCGTCGTCGAGCGGTATTTCTCCGGCACCCCCAGCCCGATCGGCGGAATCGGGCTGCCCGAAATTGCCCGGGAATCCCTCGCCCGTCACGATTTCGCCTACCCGGCGAACCCGCTCGACGCGACAACGGAACTCGACGCCGGCGGCGAGATCATGTGGCGTCGCCGCGGCGAGCACCACATGTGGAACCCGGAAACGATCCAGAAGCTCCAGCACTCCCTCAAGAAGGAAAGCTACGAGAGCTACAAGGAGTTCGCCGACGCGGCCAACGACGAGCGGGAAACCCTTGTCACGCTCCGCGGAATGCTCTCCATCAAGAAGTCCCGCAAGGCGATTCCCCTCGACCTGATCGAGCCCGCGAAGGAAATCGTGAAGCGGTTCTTCACCGGCGCGATGAGCTTCGGCAGCATCTCCAAGGAAGCCCACGAGACCCTCGCCATCGCCCTCAACCGGGTCGGTGGGCGGTCCAACACCGGGGAAGGGGGCGAGGATCCGGCCCGCTTCAAACGCGACCCCAACGGCGACCTTCGCGGCAGCGCCATCAAACAGGTCGCGAGCGGCCGGTTCGGCGTCACCGCCCACTACCTCGCCAACGCCCTCGAAATCCAGATCAAGATGGCCCAGGGGGCGAAGCCCGGCGAGGGAGGCCAACTCCCCGGCCACAAGGTCGACAGCGCCATCGCCAAGACCCGCTACAGCACCCCCGGCGTCGGCCTGATCTCCCCTCCGCCCCACCACGACATCTACTCCATCGAGGATCTCGCGCAACTGATCTTCGATTTGAAGAACTCCAACCCGCACGCGGAAATCTCGGTCAAGCTCGTCGCCGCCGCCGGGGTCGGAACCATCGCCGCCGGGGTCGCGAAAGGGTACGCCGACCGCATTCTCGTCTCGGGCGACTCGGGCGGCACCGGCGCGTCCCCCCTCTCCAGCATTCGCCACGCCGGGGTTCCCTGGGAACTGGGGCTCGCGGAAACCCAGCAGGTTCTGGTGCGGAACGGCCTGCGGGGCCGGGTTCGAGTCCAGACCGACGGCCAGATGAAGACCGGCCGGGACGTGATCATCGCCGCCTGCCTCGGGGCCGAGGAGTACGGATTCGCCACCGCACCCCTGATCGCCATGGGCTGCGTGATGATGCGGAAGTGCCACCTCAACACCTGCCCCGTCGGCATCGCCACCCAGGATCCCGTCCTCCGCGCCCAGTTCCAGGGAACCCCGGAGCAGGTCGTCAACTACCTCTTCTACGTCGCCGAGGAGGTCCGCGAACTGCTCAGCGAGATGGGCTTCCGCACCCTCGACGAGATCGTCGGGCGGACGGACCTGCTTTCGCCGCGAGACGTGACCTGGCACTGGAAGGCGAAGCACGTCAACCTCGCCCCGCTGCTGGAACGCCCGGCCGTCGCGCAGGGGGGGAGCCCGCCGCGGATGGTCGAGCGGCAACCCGACGTCCTCGCCGAGCAGCTCGACTGGGAACTGATCCGCCGGTGCAAGGACGCGATCGAGTCGCAAAAGCACGTGCAAATCGCGTCCCCGGTCACCAGCCGGAACCGGACGGTCGGCACCCTGCTGAGCTACTTCGTCACCGCGAAGCACGGGGAACACGGGCTTCGGGAAGACACCATCGACGTGCAATTCACGGGGATGGCCGGCCAGAGCTTCGGTGCATTCGTGGCTCGAGGCATCACCCTCCGACTTCGCGGCCTCGCCAACGACTACGTCGGGAAGGGCCTGTCCGGCGGGAAACTCGTCATCGCCCCCCCCCCGGACGCCGGCTACAAACCGGAAGCCAACGTCGTCATAGGAAACGTCGCCCTCTACGGGGCCACCGGCGGCGAGGCGTACTTCCGCGGTGGGGCCGGCGAACGCTTCGCCGTCCGCAACTCCGGAGCGAAGGCCGTCGTCGAGGGCGTCGGCGACCACGGGTGCGAGTACATGACCGGCGGGGTCGTCGTCGTCCTCGGACCCACCGGCCGCAACTTCGCCGCCGGCATGAGCGGAGGGCTCGCCTTCGTGTACGACCCGCACGGAACCTTCCGCGAAAACTGCAACCTCGAGATGGTCGACCTCGTCCCCGTCACCGAGTACAAGGACATCGGCACCCTGAGCAACCTGCTCAACCGGCACGTCCTCTACACCGGCTCCGAACTCGCCAACGACATCGTCAACGATTTCGACGAGGCCCTGGAAAAATTCGTCAAGGTCTTCCCCCGCGATTACCGCCGGGTCCTCGAGCAAAGCAAGCTCGTCCAGCGGCAGTGGGAACTGGTCAACGGGTAACAACGGACGTTTCGGGCTGGAATCAAAAACCTCACAGAAAAAGGAGGGTGGTCGGGTCGGGGCAGGGTGAATTTGAACCACCTGCCCAGAGACTATCGACCTCTGAGAAGATGGCAGATCCCCGCGGGTTCCTGAATATCGAGCCGCAGAAGTTGATGCCGCGTCCGGTCCACAAGCGGACGAAGGACTACGACGAGCTGTACCAACCGATGCCGGACGAGGGCGTCCGCGCCCAGGCGACGCGGTGCATGGATTGCGGCATCCCGTTCTGCCACACCGGTTGTCCCCTCGGCAACCTGATCCCGGACTGGAACGACCTCGTCCACCGCGACCGCTGGGAGGAAGCCCTCAAGGCCCTCCACGACACCAACAATTTCCCGGAATTCACGGGCAAAACCTGCCCCGCCCCCTGCGAAGCCTCCTGCGTCCTCGCCATCGGCGGCCTCGCAGTGACGATCAAAAACATCGAGTGCGCGATCGTCGACAAGGGCTGGGAGATGGGCTGGATCCGCCCGCAACCGCCCGCGAAGGAAACGGGGAAACACGTCAGCATCGTCGGCAGCGGCCCCGCCGGGCTGGCCGCCGCCCAACAACTCCGCCGGGCCGGCCACCGCGTCACCGTCTACGAACGCGACGACCGCCTCGGCGGACTCATGACCTACGGAATCCCCGATTTCAAGATGGCGAAGGGGTACGTCGACCAGCGGATCGCCCAGATGGAAGCCGAGGGCGTGAAGTTCGTCACCCGGGCCGAGGTCGGCCGCAACGTCGGCGTCGGCGAACTCCAGTCCACTTCCGACGCCATCCTGCTCACCGTGGGGGCCACCAAACCCCGCGATCTCCGCATTCCCGGCCGGGAACTCAAGGGGATCGAACTCGCCATGCCCTTCCTGACCCAGCAGAACCGCCGGGTCGCCGGGCTCGAAGTCGTCGGCGAACCGATCCTCGCCACCGGCAAGAACGTCATCATCATCGGCGGCGGCGACACCGCGGCCGACTGCCTCGGAACCTGCCACCGACAGGGCGCCAAATCCGTCCTCCAACTCGACTACAACCCCCGACCCCCGGACAACGTCAACCCCGAAACCCCCTGGCCCCTCTGGCCCAAGATCCTCCGTATGTCCCCGGCCCACGAGGAAGGCGGAAAACGCGACTGGCAGATCAAGACCAAGCACTTCGCCGGCGACGAGCACGGACGGGTCAAGGAACTTCACGGCGTCCGCGTCTACCAGTACTTCGACGACAACGGCGAACGACAGTTCGAGGAAATGCACGGCTCCGACATCGCCTTCCCCTGCGACCTCGTCCTCCTCGCGATCGGATTCTCCGGCCCCGAGACGGACCTCTCCACCGCGTTCGGGTTGAAGCTCACCGAGAACGGGGCGATCCAGTCCGACCGCCGGTACCAGACCTCGCAACCCGGAATCTACGCCGCCGGAGACTGCCGTCGCGGCCAGTCGATCGTCGTCTGGGCCATCGCCGAGGGTCGCGAAGCCGCCCGCAACATCGACGAGTATCTCACCGGGAAGCTCAGCCACCTGGCGGCCCGCGACCGATCGCCGTTGAAGTTGATTTGAACCGGTCGCGAACCTGGGATGCCCCCGCCGTGTCCGTGGACGGATCACCTCCCACAGGAGAGTTCCCCCATGGCGTCCGACAAGCAGAAACGGAAGGCGGCGAAGGCGAAGCAGAAACCGGCGGGTCCCGCGGCGGGGCCGTTTCGGCACCCAGACGGCGACCGTCGCCACCGTGGATTCGGCAAGGCTTACGCCGACGCGATGAAGACGAAGGAAATGCTCCAGAAAATCGGGGCGGTCGAGCTTCCCCCGGAAGAACCGGAGCCACCCGTCGAGGACCAGTAACGTCGAGGACACGATGCGGTGGTTCCGGCGAAGCTTGGCGGTCGCGGTGCTCCTCGGCTTGGCGGGCGTGGCGTGGTTCGCGCTCCAACCCCCGATTCCACAACCGGACCTGACTGCGGCCGACCGCCTCGAATCCGGGATGACCCTTCCCGAGGTGGAAGCGGCGTTCGGGCTCCCGCCGGGGGACTACCGGCGGGCTCCGACCTCGCCTATGCCCTCCGACGATGACCTCGGATTGTTCGTGCACCGCCGGGATTTCGTGGACGAGGTCCGCGAGTGGCGGTCCGACACCGGCCTGGCCCAGGTGGGTTTCGATGCCGACGGCCGGCTCGTCGCCGCCGAGCGTGCCGAGATTCCCCAGCCGATTCCCTGGCACCGCCGATTCCGCGATCGCCTGCGAAGCTGGATTCCGTGAGGATCGATCAGCCCCGCTTCGCCCGGAGTTCCGTCGAGGAGACGTCCGCCCGGAACTCGGACTCGGGGACGACCTCAAAGAGATCAGCCAGTTCCCCCGGCAACCCCGCTCCATCCCAGGTCCGGAAGATCCCCTGCGAATCGACCCGGCCTCCAACCAGGATCCGGCACCCCCGATCGCGGAGTTTCCGCAGGGCCGCATCGCGGTTCCGGGCCTCGTTCCCGTAGTACCGCGGGTCGATCACCCGGACCGCCGTATCGAACCCGAGCACGAACACGGCCCCCGGGAACAGGTCCGCCTTTTTCTCGAACGCCGCCGCCCGCGTGACCCAGATCGGTGCCACCGACACGAACTGGGCCAGTCTCCGGGCCACTTCCTCAGGGGAAAGTTCCGGTTTGTCCGCGTTGGCGATGCTGAGCTCGAAGTGGACCTCGACACCGAGCCGTCGGGTGGCGACCTCGGCCAGATCGCGGTGTCCCCGGTGCAAGGGGTTGAACGAGCCCGGGTAGACCGCCCTCGGCAGCGTCGCGTCCGGCAGCAGAGTTCCATCCGGGAACTGGCAGAGCGAGCGGACCGTGTTGGCGATTCGGGACAGGATCAGCGGGTGCGGAGTCATCGCAGGTCGGGGGGTTGGAACGCTTCGCGCCAGGCCCGCCAGCCGATTCCGACGCCCGCGGCGACGCCGAGGAAATCGATGACGACATCGCGGACCCGGCCGGTTCGGTTGGGGACGTAGTTCTGCCCGATCTCCGTGCCGACGCCGTGAAGAAGGAGGTAAATCAACGCACACCGCTTCGCCCACCGGCCCCGAATTGCGACACCCGCGAGGACGGTGAGGGTCCCGTATCCCGCCGCGTGGAGCGTCTTCGCGGCGAGGAACGGCAACCATTCCCACCAGGTCAGAAATTCCCGGACCTGTTCCGGGACCGGGTTGGGCTCGAGAAGTTTCCACGTCCACAACGAGCAGAGCACACCCAGCAACCCGGCAGCGAGGACGCGGTGTGGCGGCCAGGTGGGCACCTCCGAAGCTGGGACAGGCTCGGCGATCATCTCCGGAGGATATCACACCTCCCCGGGTGCGTTGAGTGCAGTTCCCGGGCGAGGCGTTCCCCTGGGGGTTTTGGGATTGCGTTTGGGCTCTCGAATTTGGACGGAAACTCACACCAGTTCCCGGATCACTTCGCCGTCAGTGACGCGTTGGGGGCGGCCGGTGGGGTCGATGACGGCGGTGGTTTCGGGGTTGAGCCCGAGGTTGTGGTAGAGCGTCGCGAAGACGTCGTTGAAGCCGACAGGCCGATCCTTCGCGTGCTCGCCGAGCCGGTTGGTGGAACCGATCGCCTGGCCGGTCCGCATCCCGCCTCCGGCGAGAATCGCACAGGAAACTTGCGGCCAGTGGTCCCGGCCCGCATCCTTGTTGATCCGCGGGGTCCGCCCGAACTCACCCCACGCGACCACCGACACGTCGTCGAGCATGTCCAGCCGTTCGAGGTCCCACACGAGGGACGTCAGGGCCCGGTCGAGTTTCCCACCGTGGTCCCGGACGAGGTCGAAGTTCTTGCCGTGACTGTCCCACCGGCCGAAGCTCAGCGTCACGCAGCGGACGCCGGCCTGCACCAACCGTCGGGCCATGAGGAATTGGTCGCTGGCGGTCGGGGCACCGTCGTACTGGAACTTGTACGGCTTCCCGTCGCCGTACCGGTCGCGGATCTTGGGGTCTTCCTTGGAGAGATCCATCGCATCAAGGAGCCGGTTGGAAAGGAGTACGTTCATCGCACGCTCGGTGTGGGCGTCCATCCCGGTGAGGGAGCCGTTGGCGTCGAGTTCCCGGCGTAGGTTGTCGAAGCCCGACAGAAGTTTCCGGCGGTCGCGGAGGTGTTCCTGGTTGATGGCGGAGAGCCGCATGTTGGCCATGTCCGGGCCGCTGGGCTTGAAAGCGCCGAAGGAACTGCCGAGAAACCCGGACTGGCCGGCATCGCTCCAGGGGGCGTGCTGGGTCTTCTCGGCGAGCCCCACGAACGGGGGGACGCTCGGATCGACCGGGCCGTGCAGTTTCGCCAGAACCGAGCCGATGCTCGGCCGACCGCCCATCGACGACAGCGATTGTTGTGGCCAGCCGGTGGTGCACTGATACCCGTCGTGCCCGCCCTTGGCCCCGACGATCGACCGAATCACCGCGAATTTGTCCATCATCCCGGCGATTTTCGGGAAGCACTCACCAATCTGCAGCCCGGGCACCTTGGTCGCGATCGGCTTGAATTCCCCGCGAATTTCGTTCGGAGCTTCCGTCTTGATGTCCCACATGTCCTGGTGCGGGGGCCCGCCGCCGAGGAAGATGTTGATGACGGCCTTGTGGCTCGCGGAGCTCGAAACACTCGGTTTCCCGGCAGCGGCCGCCTCGGCCCGGTAAACATCGGCAAGGGTCAGGGTGGTGCTGCCGAACGCGAAGGCACCGATTTTCATCGCGGAACGGCGGGTGACGCCATCGCAAAAGCGGGTCGGTTGACCGAGAAGGGTGAGCATGACGAGGCCCCTCGGGAGGACGATGTCCGGAACGTGTGCCGCGGGTGCGGCCGAATCGGCGGGAGGTTCGACAACAAGGCTTGAAAGTAATTCTATCCGAGAAACTGCCGACTCGCAACTGGTTTCCCGGCACCCTCACAAACCCCTGTGCCCGGATTCGCGACCCACCGACGAAATCAGTCGGCCCCGGCGGTCGGCGATGTGCTCCTGCCCCTGCCACTCGACCACGAAACGCCCCTGTTCCAGCCACTTTCGCAGAATCCCTCCGCGGACCCGCCACCGCTCGGCGGGGATGTTGCCGGGTTGGTTCCACGCGTGCTGAAGGAAATCCCGGATAGTGGCTTGCGGCCACAACCGGACGGCGAGGCCCCGGTCCCGGAACTCGCGGATTCGGATCAACCCGGTGGTGAACCCGAACCGCTGCCGCAACCGATCCACCGACCACGCCCCCTCCCGGAGGTCCTCCCAGAGGGTCTTGGAGAAGGTTCCATCGGCGTTGAACGTGACGAGGTACACCCGCTTCCCATCCCGGGTGATCGCTGCCAGACACGCCATCCCGCTCGGAAGCTGCCCCGCGATCAACCCGTGGCCGACGTCTCCGAGCAGGGGGAAACGAGCCTCGTAGGGGCGGAGGAAACTCATCCGGTTCTCGATCGATCGGAATTGCGCATAACTTTCCGGAGAAGCGGAAAGGAAGATGTGTTCCGGGTCAAACCGTTGATGCTCGAAATGCAGTTCCAGAAATTCGAGCCGCGTCGAGGAGGTCTGACTCACCCCAGGGACGAAGCTGTGGGCATTCCGAGGTGTGGTGTCCGAGCGGAGAATCTCAAAATCTTGAAACAGGACTCGGAGATGATGGATTTGGACGCCGAGACTGTGCAATGAATCGGCGAAATCCAATCGGCGAATTGGATCGAGCAGTCGACCTCTTTGACGCCCCCAATTCCGCGGATCCCCCACATCGAACACTGCCACATCCCGCACAGTTGGGCATGCCGCGAAGATCTGCTCCCCTCGCGAAAGCAGCGTGTCGAGCGAGACGCAAATCCGCTCGGGAAACCCGCGCACAAAAACCGGCCCGAACTGCGGCTCGCGAATCCCGAGGTCCGCCGCCTCCCCCGCCCATCGGGGGAAATGCTCGGCGAGAAGCTCCTCTTCCCGCTGCCACAACGCCTGCACCCGCGAATCGTCGAGCTTCTCCCGCACCGGCTCAAGTTCGCACTGGAGGCGGATCAGCTCCGCCCGTTCCGGCTCGCCGTTGTCCTCCAGCCAGTCCGCGAACACGAGCCGGACGGTGTCGTCGTCCGGGCTGGCGCGAATCCCGGCAAGGAAGGCGTCGCGGTCGGTCATGGGGGAATTGTACCACCCGGGATTCCCCCCAGATTGCCTGGCCGAGCCGGTCCGTCGGCCGGGGGGAAAGTTCGCCTTGCCCGCCCGGGTTCTCCCGGCTATTCCCCCGCCGCGGCCGACTTTCCCGGCCGTGAGGAGCTTTCCCGTGGCCGATGCGGAATCGGAACTGGTCGTCGAAACGTCGCACCTGACGAAGATCTACCAGAACCGCCAGATCGCCCTGAACGACGTCACCCTGGTCATCGAACCGGGGACGGTTCTCGGTCTGCTCGGGCCGAACGGTGCGGGGAAAACCACGTTTCTTCGGCTGATTCTCGGATTGCACCGCCCCACCGCGGGATGGGCGAAGGTCTTTGGCAAGCCGATGTGCCCCAGCGCCGCCGACACCCGCCGGCGGATCGGGTACATCCCCACGAATCCGCAGTTTCCGAAGGGAATGACGCCGATCACCTACCTGGACTACATCGGCCGACTCTTCGGAATGCCCCGCGATGCCCGGAAACCGAAGCTCGCGATGCTGATCCGGGCGGTGGATTTGCTGGGCCACGCCGGCGACCCGATCGCCTACTTCACCCCCGGCCTGACCGCCCGCCTCGCCGTTGCCGCCAGCCTTATCAACGAACCGGATTTGCTGATCTGGGACGAACCGACCCACGGCCTCGACATCGAAGCCCGGCGAAGCATGCTCGAACTCATCAAAACCCTCGCCGCCCAGAAGACGCTGATCCTGTCAAGCCACAACCTCACGGACGTCGACGAGGTCTGCAACCACGCGGCCGTGCTCAACAAGGGGCAGCTGATCTTCCACGGCACCCTGCAAGACCTCAAGGGTCGGATCCGGAAGAACCACTACGAACTCGACCTGGAGGGGGATCAGAAATCGATCACGAAGGCGGTCGCGGCCGTGCGGGGGATGAAAGAAACGATTTCCGCCGTGCTGCGGACCCGCCGGCTGGAACTGAAACTCACGGACGACGTCGCCAACACCCTGATGCTGGCCCAGGTCTTCCAGATCCTCAGTGACAGCAAGGTGACACTGGTCAGCGTCCGCTCCGTCGGAATGCAGACGGAGCAGGCCTATCTCGATCTCGTGGAGAAGGAAGAAAGTCGCGGCTTCACGCGACTCTACGCCCCCGCGGAAGCCGCCTGAGTTCGCCCGAAGCGTCGCAATGTTCGCCCGACGTCTGTTAGCCCGAAGCGTCAGCGAGGGATGCAATGTAGCCCAACGTGTCCGCCGTGGTCAGCCCGAAAGAACTGCAACCCTCGCTGACGCGTCGGGCTAACCAGGATGCCGAAGAAGGTCCGAAGTTCACGCGTAATACCCTGACATCGCCGACAGCAACGCAGAATTTCTTCGCTCGGTTTCGAACCGGTTCACGACGGAGAGGGAATGCAGAACGCCGGGCAGGAAGAGGGCAAGCGTCAGCCCACAATTCACGGGGAGCTCGCGGAACTTCCCGGTCGCCGCGACGGCCAGCGGGGGGCAGAACAGAGCCAGGAAACGCAACATGGTCGAACCTCCGAAACTCCGGGTAGACGACTTCCCGGGTACAACTGACATTACCCCGCGACCGGTGAACGGGTTCTGATAAACCGCCTGAGAAATGCGTGAGAGTTCCACCCTCAACCCCAGAGCATCCCGGAGAATCCCGATGGCCAAGCCCATCCCTGACGGTTATCACACGCTGACCCCGTACCTGATCGTTCGCGGCGGGGTCGCGGCCCTTGAGTTCTACATCGCCGCGTTCGGGGCGAAGGAACGACTCCGTCTCACCATGCCCGGCGGAGCCATCGCCCACGCCGAGATGACGATCGGAGACTCCGCGTTCATGCTCGGCGAAGAAATGACCGAGTGGGGTTCCAAGAGCCCCGCGACGCTCGGCGGCACCCCGTGCGGATTCTGCCTCTATGTCGAGGACTGCGATGCCGCCTTTGCCCGGGCCATCGCGGCAGGGGCCACCGTGAAGCGGCCGCTCGCCGACCAGTTCTACGGCGACCGCAGCGGCACCGTCACCGACCCTTTCGGACACGACTGGACTCTCGCGACCCACAAGGAAGACGTGCCGGCGGCGGAGATGCAGAGCCGAATGGAACAGTGGATGCAGGCTAACCCGATGTGATTCGGGCCCACCCCGGAGACCTGGCATGGATGCCGCCACCCCCGCGACGACGATCCGCTTCAACCGGCTCCTGCCCTACTGGGCGGTGCTGCAGACCGACGTCCGGCAGACGTTCCGGAGCTGGGTCTATCGCGTCTGGGTGCTGATGACGCTGATGCTCGCCGGCGGCACGATCGTCTACAAGGTCGGCGTCCACCGCGAGGCCGGCATCGTCCAGACCGCGTCGGTCCAGAGCGGAGACCTTCTGCGTGGGTTGATCGCGGCCAGCCTCGGGCTCATCGCCCTCCTCGCGGTCAGCAGCGTGGCGGCGGAGCGTTCGACCGTCGCCGATGCCGTTCTGAGCCGGGGAATCTCCCGACACCAATACTTCCTGGCGAAGCTCCACGCCCGATTGCTGGTCGTGATCGGAACCTTCTCCTTCCTCGCCGGCGGGGTGCTGGTCGCCCACCATTTCCTTCTCGATCCGGACCTGACCTTCGCCGGAGGCGTTGTCGCCACCGTGATGGTCGCCGCCGCCCTGGTGGCCGTCGTCTCCTGGGGGGTGACGATCGGAGCCCTTTCCCAGGGAACCGTCATCGGCATCACCGTCTTCTGGATCGGACTCTACGGCGGAATCGTGGTCCTGTCTGTGCTTCCTGATCCCTACCCGACCCCGGACCGCATCCTGGCCCGGTTGAAGTTCGTGCTCCGCGGGCAGTACGACCCCACGATGGTCGGGGAAGTCGTCCTCGCCGGGGTGGTGGTGAGCCTGCTAGCGACAGCCGTGGGAATGGTCGGCTTCGGGCGGAAAGACGTGTGAGTTTCGCCAGGTTCGAGCCTGTCAGGCTCGAAAATCGTTTGGACGATTGCTACGCCAGGATTCCCTTGACGATGTGTCCGTGGACGTCGGTGAGGCGGAAGTTGCGGCCCTGGAATTTGTACGTGAGCCGCTCGTGGTCGATGCCGAGCAAGTGGAGGATGGTCGCCTGTAGGTCGTGGACGTGGACGGGGTCCTTGGCGACGTTCATGCCGAGATCGTCGGATTCGCCGTAGGAAATGCCGGGCTTGATACCCCCGCCGGCGAGCCAGACGGTGAACGCATAGGGGTGGTGGTCCCGGCCCCAGCGTGGTTTGTCCTGGATGTTCCCCTGGATAAACGGGGTGCGACCGAACTCTCCGCCCCAGATGACGAGCGTATCTTCGAGCAATCCGAGCCGCTTCAAATCCTTCACGAGTGCCGCCGAGGGTTGGTCGGTGTCCTGGCACTGGTTGTAGAGTTCCGTGGTGAGGGAGTTGTGCTGGTCCCAGCCGGCGTGCATCACCTGCACGAACCGGACCCCACGTTCGACGAGCCGGCGGGCCATCAGGCAGTTGTAAGCGAAGCTCCCCTGCCGTTTCACCTCGGGGCCGTAACTTTCGAGCACTTCCCGCGGTTCCTTGGCGAAGTCCGTCAGTTCCGGGACGGAGGCCTGCATCTGGTAGGCCATCTCGTACTGGGATATCCGGGTGGCGATTTCGGGGTCGCCGAACTCGCGGTGCTTGAGGTCGTTGAGTTTCGCGAGGTCATCGAGCATTCCCCGGCGGACATCGCGGCTGACGCCGTCGGGGTTGGCGAGGTAGAGGACGGGCTCGCCGCTGCCGCGGAACTTGACGCCCTGGTATCGGCTCGGGAGGAATCCGCTGCCCCAGTAGAAGTCGTAGAAGATCTGGCCGCAGGTGGTTCCCTTGGTGATGGAGGTCATGGCGACGAAGCCGGGGAGGTTGTCGGTCCCGGTTCCGAGGCCATAGGTGAGCCAGGCCCCCATGCTGGGTCGGCCGGGGAGCTCCGCACCGGTGAGGAGGAAGGTGATCGCGGGGGCGTGGTTGACGGCCTCGGTGTGCATCGACTTCACGAAGCAGAGCTCGTCGGCGATTTTCGCGGTGTGCGGCATCAGCTTCGACACCCACGCCCCGGATTTTCCGTGCTGCGCGAAGGGCTCCACGGGCGCGAGCATGAGCTTGCCGTTGGCCGCCCCGGTCATCGTGGAGAAGCGTTTCCCCGCGACGTACTCTTCCGGCACGGGTTTGCCGTGAAGTTCCTTGAGTTTCGGCTTGTGGTCCCAGATGTCGACGTGCGTGGGTGCCCCGTTCTGGAACAGGTAGATGACACGCTTCGCTTTGGCGGCGTGGTGGGGAAGCCCGGCGATTCCCGGGACCGGCTTCCCGGTCGGGGTGGCCGGCTTGTCCGCCGCCAGGCCGTCTTTCTGGAGAAGATACGCGAGCGCCGCCGTCCCGACTCCCGCCGTGGCACGGCCGAACAATTCCCGACGCGTGACTTGCCGGGCGAACGATTCGAGAGGAGTCATGGCAGCGTCAGCCCGCAAAAGGGAAAGGCTCGGATGGCCTATCCAACCGTACTTCTGCGGGGAAAAAGGGTCAAGAAGATTCGACACCCGCCACTGCCGGGAAACCGGGAATCGATAGACTGCCCGCGGAAAACCCTTTTCGATCCGTTCCTCCGGGGCCAAACCATGTCCACCGAGGTTCTGCTCACGATCGTCGGTGCCATCGCGGTTCTGCTTCTGATTCTGCTGCTGCTCGTGTCGATGCGGCCGAGCGAGTTCCGCATCACCCGCACGGGAACCGTCGAGGCCACGCCGGAAGCCGTCTTCGAGCACGTCAACAACCTGCGGAAATGGGACGCCTGGTCCCCGTGGGCGAAGCTCGACCCCAACCAGAAGAACACCTACGAGGGTCCGGACGCCGGCGTCGGAGCTTCCCACGCATGGAACGGAAACAACAAGGTCGGCGAAGGAAAGATGACCATCAAGGAGAGCGTCCCCGCCCAGCGGGTCGGGATGGTCCTCGAGTTTGTGCGGCCCATGAAGGCGGTCAACGATGTCGTCTTCGATTTCACACCCGACAGCGGCAAAACCGTCATCGTCTGGTCGATGACCGGCAAAAACGGATTCGCCGGCAAGATGTTCGATTTCCTCATGAACATGGACAAAATGGTCGGCAAGGATTTCGAGAAGGGCCTCGCCACCCTCAAGCAGGTCGTCGAGGCCGAGACGAAAAAATAGTTCCCAAAGGAGTTCCCCATGCCGCGATCGGTCGTGCTTCTGAGCGGGGGGCTCGACAGTGCCACCGTGCTCGCCATGGTCCGAGCCCAGGGAGACGAGGCGTTCGCGCTCAGCGTCGACTACGGGCAGCGGCATCGCGTGGAACTCGACCGGGCGGCGGCCATCGCGAAGGCACTCGGGGCGGCAGACCACCGCACCGTGCGGATCGACCTCCGGACCATCGGCGGCTCGGCGCTGACCTCCGATCTGGAAGTGCCGAAGGATCGCTCCGCGGACGACATGTCGCACGGGATTCCGGTGACCTACGTCCCTGCCCGGAACACCGTCCTTCTCGCACTTTCGCTGGGGTACGCGGAAACGGTGGGTGCTTTCGACCTTTACATTGGGGCGAACGTGCTCGACTATTCCGGTTACCCGGACTGTCGGCGGGAGTTTCTCAGTGCGTTCGAGGGTCTCGCAAACCTGGCGACTCAGGCCGGGGTGGAAGGGCGGGGGCGGTTCCGGGTCCACGCCCCGCTTCTGCACATGACCAAGGCAGAGATTATCCGGGAGGGGCACGACCTCGGGCTCGACCTCTCTCTGACCCTGAGTTGCTACGACCCCGACGCGGCCGGCCGGGCGTGCGGGCACTGCGACTCCTGCCTGCTTCGCAAGAAAGGGTTCGAAGAAGCCGGCATTCCCGATCCCACCCGATACCGGTCGTGACAGATGGCCGATTTCTCCGTCGCACGGTGGCGAAAACCCGATCACTCCCGCTTGACACAATCCGGGGCGGGCCGACAATCAATGACAACTCGGGATTCTGATCCGGATCTTCCCGCTACCATCCCGGGTGGCTAACTTCGAGGGTGCTGCCGTGACCTCCCAACCGCGAAAGCAGCGGATCGTTGTCGAGGACATCGGCGATATCGCCGTCGTGAATTTCGTCGACAAGAAAATCCTCGACGAGCAAAACATCCAGATGATTGGGGACGATCTCTTCCGCCTCGTGGACGAACTCGGCCGGCGGAAAATCCTCCTCAACTTCTCCAACGTCCAGTACATGTCGAGCGCCGCGCTCGGCAAGCTTATCCGCCTCCACCAACGGCTCCAGTCCGTCGGCGGCAAGCTCGTCCTGTGCGGGATCTCCAAGGACCTCTACGACGTCTTCGCGATCACCAAGCTCGACAAGATGCTCACGATCGTCAAGGACGAGCCAACCGGCTTGAACTCGTTCTAACCGCCCCACCGCGGCCCCTCCCTCGCCAGCGGGCAAGACCCATGATCGACCGTCACATTCGCGGGGAGTTCTGCATTCCGAGCGATCTCGGCGAGGCCCGGCGCGTCCAGGACGAGATCGAGGAAGCACTCCAGTCGAACCAGTTCGGCGAACGCGACATCTTCTCCATCCGCCTCGCACTCGAAGAAGTTCTCGTCAACGCGATCAAGCACGGCAACCAGATGGACCCCGGCAAGTGCGTCCGCGGGGAATATTCCGTCACCGAAGAACGCTTCGACGTCCGGGTCGAGGACGAGGGAGCGGGCTTCGACCCCGGCGACCTCCCCGACCCCACTTCCGAGGAAGGAATCGAACGAGCCTGTGGCCGAGGCGTGTTCCTCATCAAACACTACATGTCCAGCGTCGAGTACCACGGGAAGGGGAACGTCGTGACAATGTCCAAGCTGCGAAATGGGCACGCGGACGAGGAGTAGGAACTCGACGGATGCCCCGCATTCTCGTCTACGAATTCTGCACCGCCATCGGGCTGGGCCGTGATCCGGGCGACCCAGCCCACTCGCTTTTCCGGGAAGGCCTGGCGATGCGCGATGCCGTCGCCGCCGACTTCGCACGAATTCCCGGCTGGGAAGCGACTACCGACCCCACTGCCTCCGCCGACCGCGTGCTGGTCATCGCCCCGGAAACGGACGGCGTCCTCGAAGCGAAGCTGGCCGAGTTCCCCGCCTCGGTTCACCTCGGCTGCACCCCGACCGCCGTCCGCCTGACGACGGACAAGCTCGCTCTCGCGGAACACTGGGAAACCCACGGAATCCGCACGCCACGAACGCGGCTCTTCCCGGAAATCCCTGGCGAGTTTCCGCTGGTGTGCAAACCCCGCGACGGGTGCGGCTCCACCGCGACGATGCGAGTTGAAACTCGCGACGACCTCGAAAACTGCCGGGAAATCGCGAAGTCGGAGGATTTCCCCGGCGACCTGATTCTCCAACCGCACATCCCCGGCCGCCCGGCAAGCGTCGCCTTCCTCGTCGGGCCGACGGGAACGGACCCGGCCCCACTCCTGCCGACCTTCCAGCTCCTCTCGCCGGACGGCCGATTCCACTACCGGGGGGGCGAGCTCCCCATCCGCCCGGACCTCGCCCAGCGGGTGATCGCACTGGCACGGCGGGCCATCGACTCCGTGCCCGGCCTGCACGGATTCGTCGGCGTCGATGTGATCCTCGGCGAAGCCGCAGACGGAACCGCGGATTTCGCGATCGAAATCAACCCCCGGCTCACGACTTCGTATGTGGGTCTGCGCGAACTTGCGGACTTCAACCTTGCCGAGGCGATGGTGGCAGTGGCGTCGGGGTGCTCGGTGGTTCCGCGCTGGAAGCCGGGAAAAGTCCGATTCTACCCAGATGGCCGAGTCGAACGATTTCCTGGGTCAGGTGAGTTTTTCGAGTAATCCGGAGATTTCCGGGGAAACCGTCTGTCGCGTGTTGGTCGGTGGGTTATACTCGCCGTTAGGCCGGCGGGGGCGGACCCCGCAGGACAGGAAGATGACGAACTCGTCGGGTTTCGCGGTCGGGCTGGGTGTGGCGGAGCATGTCGGTCGGCCGAGGGCGGCACCGAAACCGTTGACTGGCACGCCGGAATTCTGGTCGGTCCTCGTTCGCATGTCTTCCGGGCTGTCGGCGGTCGATGGCCCTGTATCCGTCGGTTTACGTGCGGCAAGTCAGAGCGTCTGAGCCGGGCCGCCAGCGGGAGAGCTGCATGAGCAGCAAGAATTTGTACGTCGGAAACCTGCCTTTCTCGACCACCAATGCCGACCTCGAACAACTGTTCGGACAGTACGGCACGGTCACCAAAGCCCAGGTCATCATGGACCGGGAAACCGGGCGGTCCCGGGGCTTCGCATTCGTTGAAATGTCTTCCGGCGCAGAGGAAGCGATCAACGCGATGAACGGCTACGAATTTCAGGGCCGCCGGCTGACCGTCAACGAGGCCCAACCCCGGGAACAGCGTGGCCCACGCGGCGGCGGTGGTGGTGGTGGCTACGGCGGCGGCGGCGGTGGTTACGGCGGGGGCGGTGGTGGCCGCGGCGGATACGGCGGCGGTGGCGGCGGCTACGGTGGCGGAGGTAGTGGTGGCTACGGCGGCGGTGGTGGTGGCCGCGGCGGATACGGCGGGGGCGGTGGTGGCCGCGGTGGATACGGCGGCGGGGGCGGCGGCGGCGACCGCTACTGACCCACAACTCGAAAAAACTCCACAAGCCCCACGGAAACGCGGGGCTTGCTCACTTCCCCGGCGGGTCCACCCCCAGTTCCCGGAGCACGCGAAGGTCCCCATCCCGCTTCGTAAGCCCGATCCGATCCAGATACTCGCAGATCGGCACCGCGTACTTCCGTGTCGTCCCCAGCAGGTCGCGAATCTCCGCCACCGTTGCCCCCGGGCCGCCCGAGAGCCGTTCCCGAAGTCGCCGCACCATCTCCTCGTGGACATCCGCGTGCAGGTAAATTTCCGGCGCGACGCGCGCCAGAAACCCCTCCGCCACCGCGACCTCGAAGATGTCTCGGAGCGACGCCGCGTTCCCGCCGGCCAGGTTCGCGAAATCCTTCGGCTCCGGCGGTGCGAACCCGGCCTGGGCGTGCGCCTCCACAATCCGATCCTTGAGTTTCCGCTGGTTCACGCTGAGTTTCGGCTTGAAGTCGGCACTCGCGATCCGTCGCGCGTCGCCGACCAGTTTCCGGGCTCGAAGCAGTCGGTCCACGACGATCTGCAGCAGTGCGTCGTCGCCGACGTAGTCGAGGCGGGCGACCACCTTCCCGCGGTCGTGGTTGGTCAGCAGCGGGTTCTGCTCGTGGAGAAGTCGAACCACCTCGAGAATCCGGGATTCCAGCTCGGAAATCCGTCCCGCGTGCAGGTGCAGGGTCCGCCCCGCGGGGAGGGAAACATCGACGATCGACCCCGCTTCGAGGAGCGATCGCAGCAGCGGCTCGACCGCGTCCGGTGACACCCCGATGTCACGGACGAGGTCGGTGGTGTGGAAGCCGTGGAAGCCGGCAAACCAGGCGGCGGCGGTGGCCCGGATCGTCGGACTGTCGGACGCGAGTTCTTCGACTCGCTCGAGTTGCTCGATCTGTCGGCGACGGATTTTGACGGCAGTCGGTTGGAGGATGTTTCCGCCGCCCAGGGTGTGCTCCGCGGAGGAATCGCGGATCACGATCGGCTGACCCCAGATGGCCGTGACCGGCTCTTCCAGGAAGAGTTGCGCGAATCCCCACTTTCCGGGCTCGATCTGGTCGCCGTCGAGGATCGAGACGGTGGCCAGGACCTCGGCGGTGCCGACGTGCAACCGGACGGGAAGGCGATGGCGGATTGGTTTGCGATCGGTGGCGAGGGCGTGCAACCGGACGGTCAGCACCTTCGCGGCGGCGAGAAACCCGGGTGTCGCGAGTTCCTGCCCACGTCGGACGTTTTCGTGGGGAATCCCGGGCAGGTTGATCGCCACCCGCTGGCCGCGATGGGCTTCCTCGACGGACTTCCCGTGGTTGTTGAGGGATCGGACTCGGACGAGTTCCGTGGTTCCGTCGCCGCGGTGCCAGGCGAGCTCGTCACCGATGCGGACCCGGCCGGAGATCGCGGACCCGGTGACGACGGTGCCGTGCCCCTGCACCACGAAAGAGCGGTCGATCGGCAGCCGGAACCACTCGCTACCGGAACGATCCGCAACTGCTTCCGCCGCATCGGCGAGGGCACGCTTCAATTCTGGGATTCCGGCCCCGGAGACCACGGAGGTCGGCACGATCGGGGCGGATTCGAGGAAGGTGCCGCGGACGAGTTCCCGAAGTTCGAGCTCGACCACTTCCCGCGTCGTGTCATCGACGAGGTCGGCCTTGGTGAGGGCGATGACGCCGACACGGACGCCGAGCAGTCGCAGGATGTCGAGGTGCTCGCGGGTTTGCGGCATGACCGAGTCGTCGGCCGCGACCACAAGAAGGGCGAGGTCGATGCCGGTGGCACCGGCAAGCATGTTCTTCACGAACCGCTCGTGGCCCGGCACATCGACGATACCGAGGCGGACCTCCCCGAGTTGGAGGTGCGCGAAACCGATGTCGATCGTGATCCCGCGGGCTTTCTCTTCCGGCAGGCGGTCGGTGTCGATGCCGGTCAGGGCCTTGACGAGGGAGGTTTTCCCGTGGTCGATGTGCCCGGCCGTGCCGAGGATCAGGTCGCGTGGCATCGGAGATCACTTGAAGATTTTGGTGCCGGCCGGGCTGACCTGGATGTCCGCTTCCTTGACCATCGGGTTCTTCGCGAACGGATTGTACAGCGGATCGCCGACGAGCACGCCCATCCAGCTCGTGAAATAGACGGTCTTCGCGTAGCACTCGACCAGGGTGTACTTCCCGGTGGCGAGGAACCCGAAGAATTCCGCGGGTTTGGGGAATCCGATGGTGTACGGCTCGGCGACGGGGCCGATGGTGGCGGCAACGCCGGCCTTGAGGAGGTTCGGGCACCACACCTTGGATTTCTCGTTCCGCAACGTCGTCGCCTCGGAGCTGGCGAGGTGCCAGGCGACGGCTCCCTTGCGGTACTTGCAGCAATCGATGAAGTTGGCGTGGGAATACCATCCCGCGTACAGGGCGGCGTCTGGGCACGAGTCGGGCTTGAAGAGTTCTCCCTTGTCGTCGAGCGTGACATCGAGGCCCGCGTCCTTGAGGAGCTTGGCCGCCTCGCGGAAGGACTCGTCGTACCCGCCGTACCCGGTGCCGCTGGGGTCGGCCTTGGCGTCGAGCTTGATCCCGCGGGCGTCGATGTAGACCTTTCCCTTGAGGCCTTCTTTTTCGATCTCGATGGCATCGTCGACGAGGCGTTTCGCGATCGCGGGGGTGGGGCCGTCGAGCCGGCAGGTCATCACGAATTTCCCGGCTCCTTCTTTCTTGGCGGCGTCCGGAGCCTGCCAGTTGAGCGGGTTGATGATCCAGCGGTCGAGGGGGTATTTCTCCAGCCAGAGGGGCATGAGTTCGCTGTCGACGGAGGCGGTGCTTTCCCGGTGGCTGAGGTTGCCGATCCGCCGTTGGGCCAGTTCGATCTTGGTTTTCTCGACCTGGATCTTGGTCTTGTCCTTGGGTTCGGCCTTTTCCAGATCCGCGACGGTTTTGCGCATCTCGTCGAGTTGCTGGCGGAGTTTCTTGAGCTCGGCCGCCTCCGCATCGCTCGGTTTCTGCCCGCCCACTCGCAGGGGGACGCCGTACACGAGAAGAAGCACCTTGACCGTGGATTTCTTCTCCTTGAGTTCCGCCCGCAGGGGTTCGAGGAGTTTCCGGTCGTAGTCCTCCCGTGAGATGTCTTCCCCCGCCGGCAGGTCGAGCAGGATCAGGTTTCCGTCCGGAACCTTTCGCGATTTGAGGTAGTGCTCGGCCACTTCCTTCGACGCCGGCACGTTCTTGTTCGCGACGACAAAGATTTCTTTCGGTTCCAGCGCGAATACCGGAGCACTCAGAAGGAGCAACACGAAACAGGCGGACCGCATGGATGGGGCTCCGGGAAATGGCGGGGCGGGGTGCTGACTGACAACCTACCGGGAAATCGAAGTCGGTGCCAGTGGCTGCTGGGGCAAAGAAAGTCGGTCACTCGCTCCGCGAGTGACGGGCTCACGACTCGGGGAACTGACACCCGTTTCCGCGACTGGAAGCACCTCATTCGCGGAGCGAGTGACTGCATTCACCTCGGGAGGCGAGTGTTGCATTCTCGGGACATCATCCCGTCACTCGCGGAGCGAGTGACCTACTTTTCCCCGCGGTTTCCCTTCTGGAAGCGAGTGTTGAATTTTCGGGACATCGTCCCGTCACTCGCGGAGCGAGTGAGCGAGTTTCGCCCGGTTCCATTTTTTTCTGACAGGTTTTGCCGGGGGAATGCACTCCCTTGTCGTCGAGCCACTTTGCCCACGAGAAAACGCATGGACCCCGAGTGCCCGTGTCCCGAGTGCCCGTCCTGTCGGCGACGCGGTCGATTCTGGCGATTCTTCGGCGCGTTTTTCGTGCTGTGGCTGGTCTTTCCCCCGACTTGGTCGGTGATTCCGCCGCCGCCGTGGGGCGACCAGTGGATGCGATCGCAGGGGGTTGGGCCGTACTCGGAAGCAGCCCGGGCCAGACACGCCAGAAAAGGGGAGGGGCCGGATCTTCACCCGGCTCCCCCACCGGGGAATCGCCCTCCGCCAAGGCACGATCCCCAACCGGAAGAACCGCAAGAAACCTGGTAGCCCTCAAACTTCTACTGCAGGAACTTCGATGAGCCCGCGAATTCGCCCTGCGTTCACGTTGATCGAGTTGTTGGTGGTGATCGCGATTATCGCAATCCTGATTGGTCTTTTGCTTCCGGCGGTGCAGAAGGTCCGCGAGGCGGCGGCGCGGTCGAAGTGCCAGAACAGCCTGAAACAGGTGGCACTGGCGGCCCACAACTTCCACGACGCATCCAACAAGTTCCCGGCGGGCGTGAACAACATGATCGGGGCCGATGGGGCCGCCTATGCCGGGGAAGATCGCCGGGTCTGGTGCCACTACCTGCTGCCGTACATCGAGCAACCGACGATCGGCGAGGCGGTGCTGCAGGTCTCGGCCACCAACGCCCTGTACGCCGTCTCCCCGACCTCGCAGTACGTCTCGGTTCCGATTCCGCTGCTGACCTGCCCCTCCGACCCGTCGGCCCCGAAAACCACGACCATTTCGGGAAACCAGGGCTTCCACTCCAACTACGTCGGCTGTGCCGGGAACACCCGCTTCAACGGAACCACCAGCACCCCCGCGTTCCAGTCCCTCAACGGCATCTTTTCCCCGAATCCGTCGTTGAAGACGAGCCTCAACCTCATCACCGATGGAACGTCGAACACGTTGCTCCTGAGCGAGATCATCGTCTCCAAGGATGTCACCGGGCACGACACGCGGGGGCGGATCTGGAACAACGCCCGTTCCGGCGGCGTTTTGTTCAGCGCCTTCGCCCCGCCCAATTCGAAGACGGTCGTCGACCGGGTCAACCACTGCCAGTCGATCACGGAGGCACCGTGCGAATCCGCCGGCGGCACGGAATTGCTCCTGCTCGCCCGGAGTTACCACACCGGCGGGGTCAACGTCGCCCTCGCGGATGGCAGCGTCCGCCTGGTCCGCAATGACGTCGACGCCACCGTCTGGGCGAACGCCGCCACCCGGGCAGGGAACGAGGTGCCGGGGGATTTCTGACGCATTTGGAAGTCGCGGATGACTTCGGGTCGGGATCTTTCCGGGGGACCAATCTGAGGGGAGCCGGTATACTCGCAGAAGATCCACCGCCATGCCGGCCAGACCGTTATGAGCACCCTCCGGTCGACTCACCCATCCGTCGAACACGTCCGGGCGTACGGCGTCGGCCGACTGTCCGACGAGGAACGCTCGCTGATCGAGGATCACCTCGCCCATTGCGACGAGTGCAGCGGGATCCTGGCCGACACGCCCGCCGACCCGCTCGAGAAACTGATCGCCTCGGCAGCGACCACGCTGGCGACAGCCCCGAAAATGGTCGGCCCCGGCACGAAAATCGAAGATCCCAACGCCCCTAGCACCGACGCCCCCAGTCGCCCTCCCGTCTCCGCTGTCCTCGATGGCCACCCCCGCTACCGCGTGCTCTCCACCCTCGGTGCGGGCGGAATGGGGATCGTGTTCCTCGCCGAGCACCGGCTCATGAAACGCCGGGTCGCCCTGAAGCTCGTCAATGACTCGTCCCTGCGCGACCCGGAAACCTCCGCCCGCTTCCACCGCGAAGTGGAAGTCGCCGCCAAGCTGGCGCACCCGAACATCGTCACCGCCCACGACGCGGAGCAGTACAACGGCACAACGTTCCTGGTGATGGAGTACGTCCCTGGCACGAACCTCGCCTCGCTGGTGGCGAACCAAGGTCCACTGCCGGTTCCGACGGCGGTCGAGTACACCCGCCAGGCCGCGCTCGGCCTGCAACATGCCCACGAACACGGCCTGATCCACCGCGATTTGAAGCCCTCCAACCTGATGCTCACCCCCAAGGGGGAGGTCAAGGTCCTGGATTTCGGCCTGGTCCGGATGGTCGACCGCCCCTCCGGATTCCACGACAACCGGGCCACCCGCACGGGCGTCGTGATGGGCACCCCGGACTACATGGCCCCGGAACAGGCCGCGGATTCCTCCAAGGTCGACGTCCGGGCGGATGTCTACTCGCTCGGGTGCACCCTGTACTTTCTCCTGGTCGGGCGGGAACCGTACCCCGTGCCGTCGACGCTGGACAAGCTGATCGCCCACAAGGTGACGCCGCTGCCGGACCCGTCGAAGGAACGAAACGATGTGCCGCAGGAAGTGGTGGCGGTGCTGCGGAAGATGACCGCGAAGTCGCCCGGCGATCGCTACCAATCCCCGGCCGAGGTGGTCGCCGCCCTCTCGGAACTGGTCGACTCGGGACAAGTCAGTCCGCTCACGCCGCCCAGCACGCGGCTCACGGCCGGATTCGTCTCCTCCACGAAAATCATCAACCAACCGGGGAAACCGAGGAAGAAACCCTCCAAATCCCGTGAATCCGGGAAGCTTCCGCCGAAATCCCTGTGGTCTCGTTATCTTCCGTGGATGATCCTGCCTGGCCTTTTCCTCTGCTGGGGTTTCTGTCCGCCCGTGTGGTGGATCCTTCCACCGCCGCCCTGGGGAGACAAGTACATGCGCGATCACAAACTCGGAAAGTACAGCGACCCGAATTACCGCGAAGAGGACGACCGGCCCAACGATCGCGAGCCGCCGGCGCACGACCGCAGAGGATTCCGCCTCAAGTCCGGAGATCGGTCAGGTTCCCGCGAATGAGTCGACCGCGACCGTTCTCCCGGTCTTGGCCGACTCAATTTCGCGGTGGCACATCACCAGGGCGTTGCGGGCGAGGGTGCCGCTGAGCAGGTCCGGGTCTTTCCCCGCCGCGATCCCATCAATGGCCGCCTGGATTTCCACAGTAAACGCCGCAATCGGGTCCCCACTGCCGGGCAACTCCGGAACGCTCGACTTGCCATCCGCGGTGAAGACGGTCAACGGCTTGCCGCCGGAATCGTAGCTGAGCGTCGCCTTCTCGAGGTAGATTTCGAACCCGTGCACGAACGGTCGGCCCGCGGTGGCGACGGCCCCGCTCGAACACGTCACCGCCGGCCCCCCAGCGCCGTACAGGTACGAAGTGGTGAGATAGGTGACCGCATCCCCATCGATGGTTCCCGCGGAAAAGACGGCAGCGGGGATCCCACAAAGCAGACCAATGAAGTGGGTGTCGTGGATGTGCAGATCGACCGCAGGCCCGCCGGTCTTAGCGGTGTCCCCGATGTCCGCTGACCAGTCCGGCTTCGCAATGACCCGCGTGAAATCCGCCGCCACCAGCTTGCCGAACCGCCCGCTCCGCACCGCCTCCGCCGCGAAAGCGAACTCCGGAAAGAACGGCAGCACGTGAGCCACCATCAGGAGCTTCCCTGCCTCCCGGGCCGCCGCCAACATCGCATCCGCATCCGCCGATGTGAGCGCGATCGCCTTCTCCACCAACACGTGTTTCCCCGCCCGCAACGCCGCGATCGCCAGCGGGGCATGCTGATCCGTCACCGTACAAATATCGACGAGGTCAATCTCCGGATCCGCCAGCATCTCTGCGAACTCGGCGAAAGTTTTGACCCCGGAAAGATCCACCTTCCCCGGCTCGGGCCCGAAATTCCCCCGCGTCTGCGACCAATCCCCCGCCCTCTTCGCCGGATCCCGACTGCAAATCGCCACCACCTTCCCACCCCGCAACCGCAGACTCGCCAGGAAGTGAATCCGGCCCATGAACCCTATCCCGACGATACCGATCCTCACCATATGCGTTTCTCCCTTGTTTTTGAGTGTTTCCGGCGTTTCATGGTTCCCTTCCCTCCCACGTTTTCTACCCGATTCCGACCATTCTTTGCGCCCACGGGAGAGGTTAATCTGCCTGTCATCTGACAAAAGACAGTGTTTCTGCCGCCCGTCAACCGCGTTATCCGTTTCAGACGGACAGGAAGGCAACTGCCGCTGAGAACCACAACGGCTCGCGTTCTGCACATTCTAGAAACCGCTACGGCACCGCCCGATAGTGGCACGCTCGCACTCGGCTCGCTGCATTCCCGACACGTTCACCTCGAACGGCAATGAACCACAGTTGCGACCTCCGGCACTGTCCAAAGCGGAAATCTTCCGAAAACGTGGTCGATGACCTGGTGGGGGACTTGGTAGTTTCGGATTCGTCCACCCCGGATCCGTCCCCGGAAAACTGAAGCTCGCCGAACCCAAACTCCCCTTGGTATAGAGCCAATCCCCACCGCCGCCGGGCTCCCGATTGCCACCACCGCCCATCGGCGCCTGGAGACGTCGGCCGCCGCGGGTCAGCCACGGGAGCGACTCGAAGCAGAAATCGAGGTACTCGAACGGGTGGCGGCCGGGTTGCCGGGAGAATTGCAGAAGTGGGTTGATTTCTCTCGCTGACGAGGAGCGGATCACTTTTGCATGATGGGAAGGTAGTTGTTCGGAAGTTGCAGGATGATGCAGGCCATCGCGGTGGCGTCTTCGGAACTGTCAGACCATACGACGAGATGACCATCCCGACTTCTTGATTCACCGACGTCCCAGGAAGCGTGAAGTCCATCGTCAGCCGAACCGACTTGTCCGACACGCAGATCCGCCAGGGGCGGCCGATCAGGTTGCCCGCGATCCGACCCACCGTGACGGTGTACCCCGTCAGGGCCGTCATCCCCGTCGGGTCGCGGAAGTTGGTCGGCTGGTTGAAGACGTACCGGTATTCGTTCGTATCCCCGGCCGCCAGCCCGAGCGGATCTTCCTGGAGGAATGTCTTCGAGTCCGGATCGTAGCCGCGAGCCCGATAGTGATACAGGCCCGTCGCCAGATCAATCCCGCCGAACGAACGCGCTGCGGGATCGACATCGTTAAATTAGTGCGCTCATGTGATCAAATGTGGCTACATAGATTATATTTGAATACAACTCGTAGAAACCACCGCACATCCTCTCAACCGAATGATCGTTATGTTATGTTTGAATCGTGTAGTTGTTTGAAACAGTTATTCATGTATAAACGTTCGTTACTGGAATATATTCGATGCCAGATGCAGAGATTCGCTCAAGGGCATCCTTCACCACATCCGACACGATGACTGCGACTTCCCAATCCTTCGGGTGGAAAACATGATGTCCGTCTACTCGAGATGGATCGATCACCAATCGGATGATACCCCGGGGTTTCCCTGCTTTAGTAGGGTGATTTGTAGGATAGTACTGTATCAACGAACGCTCAGAATCAATGCAATCTATGCATGGCAGTATGTTGACCACCTCCCAATCACCTTGCCCACCCTCAACCAACGCGGGGATTCGCTGGATATCATTCGGTGCTATCGCCTCAATTGCCTCCGCCATTCGACGAGAAGCGACTATGGCTGAGAATACAGTCGGGTTGAAATCAACCTGCGTTCCCTCGATCTGAATCCTGACGGGAACAGGTTTCGGATTGGGAAGCGTCTTGCATCGGTATGCCCAAATATCTACAGCGCTTCCGTCTGCGAAGCTGTCAAGGATTTGAAGATGCCATCGATTCTCATCATCCATGGTAATTTTGAAAAAATTGGACATTCTACCCTCATTGGAATATACCACGGACATCAACTCGTGGCGCTACCGCCTTTAACAGATCACCAAGATCGCCATATCGAATTTCTCTTCTGATCACTTTCAGCTCACCAATCAAGGCGGAGCGATATGCACCCCCTGTTTTTCCGCTTACGGCAGCACGCAGTCGCTCAAGAATGTAACCATTGTAAAACTTGCCATGAGGCCCGACATGGCCGGGAACCCGCATTCGGTTCCACACTGATTGTAAGCTTAAACCCGCCTGGTCAAAAAGTGTTTGAAACTGAGGAGCAAAGAGTTTGTCTTTGTCTGATGCAATATGATGAATCGGGCCATCATACTTGCGTTTAACGACACAAGTATCCTGTCCTTTTGTCGTCGCCGAACCACCCACAGGCCCAAGTGATGGGGAGTTTGTTTTGTTGTTCGGTTTTGAACCGCGAATATTTCGCCCGGTCGGTTTTCCACCAACCTTACCCACACTTGGCTTGGGATTCGTCCACCCAGGATCCGTCCCCGGAAAACTGAAGCTCGCCGATCCCAAACTCCCCTTGGTATAGAGCCAATCCCCACCGCCATTCCGATTGCCCCCGCCGCCCATCGACCCGCCCGGGCTTCCCGCACCACTGCCACTGCCGCTCGGCCCACCACTCCCGGCTCCCGCCGATTCCAACTCCTGACGCCCACACTCCGCCGTCACTGCCAACGACCACTCGCCCATGAACCCATCCGCGTACCTCACCTTCTCCGACAACTCCGCCGAAGTCAACCCGTCACCGAGGTGATTGAACCAGTTTAACGCGGTCGCACACACTCCAAAGACCGCATTGGAGAACGCCGCGAAGTAGATCCGCGCACACGATACGACACACATTGATAACAACGGCGTCTTCGGAACTGTCAGACCGTACGACGAGAAAACTTACTTCTGCATGATGGGAAGGTAGTTGTTCGGAAGTTGCAGGATGATGCAGGCCATCGCGGTGGCGTAGGCGGAGCCGTGGTAGTCGATCCAGACTTTCCCCGGGGTGTTGCTGGCCTTGGTCAGCAACTCGTCGCGGATGGCGGGGAACCACTCGTTCCAGTAGTTTCCACCGGCGGTCCAGGTGGCGAGTGCGGCGTAGTATTGGCCGTAGAAGTAGTGTTCCGGCCGTTGCCCGCGGACATCGTGTCGTCGGCCGGGCAGGAACTGCATCAGGTATCGCATTCCCCGGTCGATCTCGCGGCCCTCATAGACGCCGGCGCTAAAGAGGCCGACGAGGGCGGCGGCGGAGCGGGCGAAACCGGAACCCGCAAGCCCTTGTCCCTTGATGTAGCAGAAGCCGCCGTCGGAAAGCTGGCAGGCCTTGATGTATTCGACGGCCTTGTCGGCGGCCGATTTGGGCACGAACAACCCCGCGTTCCGGGCCGCTCGCAGGGCCATCAACTGGGCCACCGTCACGGATACATCCGCCTGCGTGACCGGCTGCGGATCGTATCGCCAGCCACCGTCGGAGTTCTGGACGGACACCGTGAGTTCGATCGCTTTCGCGAGAACGTCCCGGATTTTCCGCTGTCGAGCCGGGTCCGGAATCATGCCGTGAACTTCGGACAGGAAGAGGGCCCCGAAGCCGTGCTGGTACATTCCACCGTGGGAAAGGACGTCGAGGGCGTTGTTGAGGTACCCGGACTTGGAGGCTTTGGCTCCGCGTTCGGCGATGTAGTCGGCGGCCCGGGCGACGACTTTTCCGTACTTCCCGCGACCCGGTTGGTTCCCGGCCGCCATCAGGGCCAGCCCGGCGAGCCCGGTGATCGCAACGTTTCCGAAGCCGGTGCGGGTGTCAGGGAGGGACCCGTCGGTGGACTGGTTCGAGGCGAGGTATTGCAGTCCGCGGTCGATGGCGGCCTGGGTTTCCGAGGTGATCAGGTTCGGGTCGACGGTGGTGTTTCCGCGATCCTGGGCGCGGCCGAGGGTGGCGGCGAGGGTGCCCGTCCCGAGGATGGCGGCCTGGCGAAGGAATCGGCGACGGTCGAGGTCGGCGGGCATGGTGGAGAATTTCCCGGTCGAGTTCGCGGCGAGGTCACTTCCCGTTCGATTTTTCGCGCTCGGCGAGGGACGAGTAGTACTGCTGGAGCAGGTTGCCGTAACGGGTCGAGAATTGCTCGCGGTAGTACTGCGACATCTGCTGGCGGAGTCGCTCGGGAAGATGGCCCCAGGCCTGTTTGGCGAGGACTTCCTCGGGCTTGAGGGTGTCGGGTTTGGGCGGGGTACCGGTGAATCCGGGCATGGTTGGGCCGGCGGATCCGATCATCGGGGGGGGATCCATGTCGCCAGGGCGGGCCGAGGCGGGTTCGCGTTTCGGCTCGCCGGTGCGGTTGGCCTGGACGGATTTCCGCCAGTCGGGAAGACGTTTTGTTTGGGAGGCGACATCGGGTTTGCCAGAGGTCCCGGGTCCGTTTTGGGATTTGCCTTCGCCGGGGGAAGGTCCTGCCTTGGCGGTGCCTTCGCCGGGGCCGGTGGGTTTGGATTGGCCGGGCGGCGATCCGGGGCCGGACGGTCCGTCCTGGTTCGGTTTGGAGCCCTTTTCCTTCGCGGATCCGCCGCCGGATTGGGATTCTTTGCTGGATCCGCCGTTGTCACGGGGAGGCGGGGAACCGGACTTCGCGGAACTGGCTCCGCCAGCCTGGCCGCCTCCGCCGCCGCTCGATCCGCCTCCGGAATTGTCGTTTTGCCCTGTGGAGTCGCCACCGCCGCCGCCGTTGTTGGGGGGATTCTCG
Source organism: uncultured Alcaligenaceae bacterium (assembly GCA_964552815.1). GTDB lineage: Bacteria > Planctomycetota > Planctomycetia > Gemmatales > Gemmataceae > CAYUHJ01. Next base: position 33,724 of record CAZKIQ010000016.1, read on the forward strand.
GCCTGTTTGAGGAGGGCGTCGATGTCGCGGAGGATGTCGGACTGGGTCTTGCGGGTGTCGGTGCCGGGGTCGTTGGCGGCGAGCCGGTCGACGGCGGACTTGGCGTTTTTCGCGATCCGCTCGGCGATGGCGGCGGGGTCGACAGCATCGGTGGGGGACACGGCTTCGAGGGCGGCGGCCGGGATCCGGGGGAGTGGAGGAATCACGCCCGCGGAGGCACTCGCCACACCGAGGAGGGTGGTCAGAATCGTCGCGGTGGTGCGGATTGTACTGGGGATCACGGTTGGGGCTCTCCCGGTCGCAGGGTGGGGGCGAGCTGGTCAAACAACTCGGCGATTTCGCGCTGGGTTTGTTCCAGTTCCTTCAACTCGTCCTTTTCGTCGTCGGAAAGTTTGGTCGTGTCCGGGTGGGATTTGGCGAACTCGGCGGTGGTCTGGTTGACCTCGGCCTGGATCGCCCGGAGGGCCTTCAACTGGGCAAGGTTCGGGATTCCCGGCTGGTGCTGGGGGCCGGCCTCGGGGGCGGGTTGGGGTTCGCCGGCGGGGTTCTTGGGGTCGGACGGTTTCTGGGAAGTCTGCGGTTTCGGCTTCTCCTGCAGTGATTCCAGGATCTGGTCGAGTCGGCGGAGGGCGATGCGTGAGGGGCGGAGGATCCGCTGGTGGGCGATGCGTTCGGAGGCGGGGTCGAGGTCGGCCCCGGCGTCGGCGAGGGCGTCGTCTTTCCGCTCGGAGGCGGCCCGGCTGGCGCGGTCCATCGCGTCAGCGGATTGCTGGGCGAGTTTCCGGAAGACGGGAAGCTCGGCGAGGTTCTTCTCCAGGAAGGTCCGCACTTCCCCGGCGAGGTTCTTTTCCCGGTCTTCGAGGTCGGTGAGGCTGGCGAGGAGGGGGCGGGTCCAGGCTTTGGCCTGGACGGCGGCGTTGCCGATGCGGACCGCCTCGGACTCGGCGGCTTTCTGGCGATCGCGGAGAGCCTTGAGCTGGTCGGCGAGTTGCTCGCGTTTCTCGCGGGAGAGGTCGTCGCGGGCCTGCTTTTCCTCGGATTCCAGCTTCTGCAGTGCCTCGTCGAAGCGTTCGAGGGCGTTGTCTTGCTGCGGGCCGGGAGCTTTGCCGTTCTCGAGCTGGTCGCGTGCGGCGGCCATCTCGGCGGCGGCATCGCGGACGGATTCGGCGGAGCGGTCGGCCCGATCGCGGGTCAGTTTCTCGAGCAGTTGCTCGGTTTTCCGGCGGAGTTGCTCTTGCTCGGCCGCAAGTTTCTTGAGTTCTTTCTCGCGTTTCGCTGGGTCTTTCTCCTCGGCGGCGGCCTGGACTTTCTTACGGAGCTCGTCCTGCTCGGCGGCGAGGGCGTCGAGTTCGTCGGCGGAGTTTTTGCGTTTCTTCAGGAGTTCGTCGGGTGACTCGGTTGGCTTTTCGCCGAGCCCGGCGGTGAGTTTGTCGAGCCGGCGGGCGGCGGATTTCTGGGCGTCGGTCGAGTTGCCGGGCTTGTTGTCGCGGAGTGCGCCGGCGGCGTTGCGGAGATCCTCGGGGATAGCCTGCCCGCCGGCTTCGCGGATGGCCCGGCGGAGCGATTCGGCCTCGACTTTCGCGAGATCTGCGGATCGGTCCAGGGCGGCGGCATGATTGCGGAGGTCGGCGGCCCGGGTGCGAAGTTTCTCCGCCTGGGGGGAATCCGGCGGGAGCTTGGCGGCTTCCTCGTCGGCCTGCTTGGCCTCGGCCCGGAGACCGTCGGCGGCTTCCTTCACACCCTGGGCCTGGGCATCTTTCTCGGCGGCGAGGCGGGTGGCCTTGGCGACGAGCCCGGCGGCCTGGTCGGCGGTCTGGTCGAGCTTGTCGGCGGCGCCGGCGAGGGCGGCTTTTTCCGCGGTGGAGAGTTCCTCGGCGGACTTGGCGGGAATCTTGGCCGTTTCCGATTTTGTGGACTCGATGAGACGCTCGATGGTTTCCTTGAGGTTCTTCGCCTGCCCGCGGACCTCACTCGCGCCGCCCCACTGTTCGAGCCGTTCCAGGATCGCGTCGAGGCTGGCCTCGGCGGCTCGCTGGGTGCTCCGGGCTTTGGTCAGAAGCTCGGAGAGTTTCTTCGCATCCGGTTTCTGGCCGACGCCGGCCTTGTCTGCTTCCTGGCGGGCCCGGGCAACCTGCGGCTCGGCGGTTTCGAGATGCTGGTCCGTGAGCCGTTGCAGTTCCCCGGCGACGGCCTCGACCCGTTCTGTGGTCGGGGTGCGGGGCAGATCGTTGGCGCGGATGGCCTGGCGGAGACGCTCGGCACGAGCTCGGATTCCCTCGGTGGGATCGGCGACCTGGTTGCGGATCTGCCGCTGCGATTGCTCGGCGGTGGCGAGTCGACCTGCGGCGTCTGCGGGGACTGCGGCGGCGGTGGCTTTCTTCAAATCGTCGATGGATTCTCGGGTCTGGCGTTGTTCTTCGCGGAGTCGGAGGAGTTCCGGACGGAGGGCGGCGAGTTCCTTCTGCAGCATCGCATCGAAGGATGCTTTTCCGAGGACGCGGATCTCGATTTCCTTGCTGCGGCCGGGCTCCTTGGTGACGTGGTAGTCGTCCCAGTCGCGGGCGACGGTGCGGATCGTGATGCGGTCGCCGTCGGCGGGCGGGGTGCCGTCGGACCGGGCGAGTGCGGCCAGGGGGACGATCCGGGCCGCGTCGAGTGCCACCGGTTTTTCCAGGGCGAGGAGCGGTGCAGGCCCGGCGACGGCGGGCAGCGTTTCCCGAGTTGCCGTCAGGTCGGCAAGGGGGAGGGTGCGGAACGGACCGGTGCCGATGCGGTATTCCAGAACGAGGTTTCGGACCGCGAAGGTGCGATCCTCGGCACGGGTTTCCAGGGGAATCGACGCGCTGGGCAGCAGCGTCAGCGGGTCCTTGAGAGGGTCGGGCCGGGTCATTCCGACCGCCGGGGAGGGGTCGGGGAAGACCTGGATGGAGAAGAGTCGCGTGCCGGTGAGGCCGTCCTCTCCGGTGAGTTGGAGAGCGTACAGGCCGGCGATGCGGGGCGTGAAGCGGGCTTCGAGCCGGGTTCCGTCTGAGCCGGAGACGGTGACCGGGACATCGGCGATGGCGTCACCGGCGAGGATGCGGCCACCGATCGCTGACAGTGGGTTGTCACCCGCCAGACCAGCGAGAGCGGCGGCCATCTGGGCCGGGGCCAGATCCCCCTGCGGTCGGAACAGAGCGGAAGCGACACGCTGGTCGGCGGCGGCCCGGAAGGTGACGCGTGTGCCGGCGACGCATTCGATGACGCCGGTCCCGTCGGGAAGATTCGCTGCGAGCAGGTCCGTGTAGGCCGGGAATTCCAGGGAAACCTGTGGCGATGGTCGGCCATCGAGCGGCACCAGCTTCGGGGCTGGCGATACCGCAACCGCCTGCCAGCCCGTCTCTGCGTCGTTGGCCACCACCCGGAATTCGAAGCTTCGCGAAACCCGACCCGCCTCCAGTCGGACGGCACCCATCGACTCGGTCTGGTTCGATTCCGACGTCGCAAGTGGGACGATCTCGTCGGTGGCCCCGCCGGCCGGGTAGCGGACCGACACGGTGGCTCGGTCGGGAATCACCCCGTGCACCGAGAAGCGGATGTCGTACGGGTTTCCCCGGGCCAGACGAGTCGGCAGGGTCGGGTCGAGGCTGATCCGGGTGCGGGTGGGCCAGGGGTGGTTCCCATACGGGTCGGCGAATCGCAGGATGGAGTACTTCGCGTGGCCGGTGTCGGCGATGCCCAAGGTGGCAGTGACGACTGCGGCACACGTCATGAGCCAGAGGGCCCGCCAGGCGGGGCCGGAGGGCACGATTCCCTCGAAATTGTGGCGATCCGCGAGCTTCTCCGCCCGGGCAACCGACATCCGCCGGAACCGGGACCCTCCCGCCTCCCGGGCATCTTCGTTGAGGAACTCCACCGCACTGGCGAGGGCATCGTTGAGCCGGGGAAACCGTTCTTCCAGCATGAGGGCGATCGAAAGCGGGTGGACCGGTTCCCGGGCGGCTTGCAGAACGCCGCGAATCAGGAGGATTCCGATTCCGGAGAGGGAGCCGACCAGCAAGAAAGCCCGGAGAATCGCGGGCAGGGGCCAGGTCGCGTCGAGCGTGCAGGCGAGGCAGATCGCCGCGAGAGCGGAGGAGACGAGGAGAAACACTCCTCGCGCGACCATCGCTGCCCGCCGGGTCTGCCCCAGCGCGGAGAGTCGGCCGGTCAGCGAGAATCGATCCGTCGGCGGTCGAAGAACGAGTGGCATGACGACTTCCGATCCCGCATGGGCCGACGGGGGGAGCACCGCGGGCCGGCAACCAATTCCTGTCGATCATACCTCGGATCGGCCAGCGGTCCAAACGGAAGAACCGCCGCGTTACGCACGAGTTACAGAGACGCTTGTGCCACCGTGTCGAAACTGGGTCCCCTCGGCTCGACTCAGCCTGCACGGACTTCGCCACCCAGGAGCGTCAGAATTTCGCCGTTGATGTAGCTGCTGTCCGCTTCGGAGGCGAAAAAAACGAAGGCGGGCGCGACTTCCTCGGGTTGGCCGGGCCGACCCAGTGGGGTTTTCGCCCCGTGCTCGGCGACCTTCTCTGCCGGCTTCGACACTGGTTGAAGCGGGGTCCAGATCGGGCCCGGCGACACGCAGTTTACCCGGATGCCCCTATCGATGAGGTTCTGTGCCAGGGATTTCGTGAACGCGTGGATCGCACCTTTCGTGGAAGCATAGTCGATTAATGTTTTGTTTCCCTCCAGCCCTGTAATCGACCCGCAATTGATTATGACACCACCTTTTGGCAGATGCGGCACAGCCGCCTTCGCCAGGTAAAAGTAGCCGAAAATGTTGGTCCGGAACGTGAGTTCGAATTGTTCGTCCGTCAGATCTTCCAGTTTCTCGATTGTCTCCTGGTAAGCGGCATTGTTGACCAGTATGTCGAGTTTGCCGAATTCCTTGACCGTCCTCGCGATCGCGTCTCGACAGAATTTCGCATCTTTCACGTCTCCCGGGAGCAGCAGGCAGCGCTTTCCCTCGGCTTCGACTGCGGCCCGTGTTTCCTCGGCATCGCTCTGTTCAGGGCTCAGGTAAACAATTGCAACATCGGCACCTTCGCGGGCATACAACACCGCCACGGCTTTGCCGATCCCCGAGTCACCCCCGGTAATCAGTGCGACTTTCCCGTCGAGTTTACCTGACCCCTTGTAGAGTGGGGCCAGAAACTTCGGCTTCGGATCCATCTCGGAATCAAGACCGGGTTTCGCCTGCGATTGAGCCGGAAGCGGACCCTTCGGTTGTGTTTGGAGAGACATTCAAGGATTCCTTATCGGTTTACAGGTGTCGAACAAAGCGGGAGCGCGGACCATCACTGGCAGCAGCAGTCCTCATGCCGCTGACGCCGATTCCCGGTGGTTCGCCGACCATGAGCAATTTCAATCTGGCTGTGAGACTTGTGCTTTAGAGAGCGTAAAGACGTAGGTTTCCGGGTCGGTTCGGTTCAATCTGAGGATCCCGGTCACCTTCACGACCCCGCGGACGAACTCGACGGCTTTTCCTTCCTGCGGTTCCACACTGACGAGTTGCGTGGGGCCGGGCACTTCGCAGAACCAGCAACCGATCGGGTTCTCCGTGAGGAGGAATCCACGAACGTCCGTGTCCTGCCCGGCGGAGGGGGTCATGTAGCCGGTGAGGGTGACCCGTTTTCCGTCGAGGTCCGCGACGTGTTTGAGGAACGCCGGCTTGAAGCCCTTCCCGATTTCTGTTTCCGTCAGGGCCGGCCAGGGAAGTCGGTTCTCCCCCTCGGGCTGGATCGGCGGCAGCTTCGCGGGGTCGAAGCTTCGCAGCAGCGGGCGCGAGGATCGGAAGGCGATGGTGCCGGGCTGGCGGTGCTTGCCGGCCTTCTCGAGGCGGTCAGCCTCGGTGCGGTAGGCCTGGCGATGTTCCCGCAATTCCGTGGATTTGAGCCCGAACTCGGTGACGCAGCCGTCGAGGATGTTGGCGGCAGTCCGGATATCGCCGGCGGATCGGGCAATTTCCCCGAGCTGCCAGAGGAGTCGGCCATCCGCGGGGAGGCTCAGGGCGAGCCGTTGCACCAAAGCGGCCGCGTTTTCCGGGTACTTTCCCTCGAAGAGGGGGTCGAGCCCGTCCGCGTTCTTCTCCGCCTTGACCCGACCCCGGACGAGTCGGAGGTGAAGTTTCTCGAATTCCCGCTGGGAGTCGGAAGCAAGTCGGACGGCATCCTCGAGGGCGGCGACGGCTTGCGGCAGATCGCCGGCCACCTGCCAGGCGGTTCCGAGATTCGCGGCGATCTGGAAATGCTCCGGGTGCTTCCGCGACGCGGCCCGCAGAACCTCGATCGCCTTCTCCGGCTTCCCGAGGCGGATGTAGAGTGCCCCGAGATCGGCGGACTCGTCGGCGGACAATTCCCGAGATTTCGCCGCCGTTTCGAGCTTCAAGGCGGCGTCGGCATAGGTGTCCCGCAGCGGCGAGGACGACCCGGTGGCGTCGAATTTTGGAATCGCCACCCCGCGAAGCGCCCGGTGGTCGGGCAGGAACCCCGACCACTGCGCCGGCAACTCGCGGTAGGTTTCCCCGGAGTAGTACAGCCCCGCCGATGCCGATGCCGGAAGAAGCGCGATCCCCGCCAGAATTGAAGCACTCGCAAGTCTCATGATTGCGGCTCCACCACGAGCATCGGCCCGTCGCTTTCGAGAAACCACTCCGCTTCCGTCGGTTCCCGCAGTCTTAGTTTCGGCCCATTCCCGAGGTCGATCGTGTCGCCGGGCACGAAATTCTCTCCGGTTTCCCGAAGATACCCCAGCATTCCCGCGAAGAGCTTGAAGATCCGCGAAGTCTCGGCGTGCTCGGCGAGGTGGTACGCCAGATTGGGCAATCCGAGGCGGTGGTTCGCGAACGATCGCACCCACGGGCGGGCCGGGTCGCCGACGTCGAGCTTGAGGAATCCGCCCCACAGATACGGAATCGGCAGCTTCCGCAACGTCGCGAGGATGTCCTCGTCTTCTTCCGGAATCAGGTCAAAAGCCGGCACCGCAGCCCGGGCATCCTCGTGGACGATGACGAGCCCCCCGAACCGGGAGATGGCCGCCGCCACCGCAGCGAGTGCGACAAGGCGTTCCAACGCGTCCGGCTCGAACCCCGCGTAGTACAGCAGCACGTGCGACCGGTGTGCGATCGCTTCCTGCTTCAAATCGGGCGGAATCATCGCGGGCACGACGCACGATTGCACCGGCCCGTACGGCATCGGGGCGTCGCAACCGACGAGCTTGACGACGTGCGGACCCCAGGAAACCAGCCCGAGAACTGCCGGGGGTGGACCATCGCCCGACACCTGACTCGCCGCCGATTCCCCGGCTGCAGGCACGACCTCGACGATGGCCTGGGCCATGCTCGGATGGTGGTTCCGCACCGCCTCCGCAACCGCTTCCGGGGGAAGTTCCAGCCCGCCCGAGAAAAGCACCTGCAACCCGGTCGGCGGGTCCGAGATCACGGCGGCGGCGAATCGCGACGAAAACGACATGCCTCTATCTTACCCTTCCCTCCGCTCGCAGCGGCCGTACGTTTCCCCAAGTTCCCGCAGCCACTGCACCCATCCCACGTCTGCGAGAGCCGACTCGGACATCCGCCAACGCCAGTTCCCACTCGTGGTTCCCGGAGCGTTGAGGCGAGCCTCACTTCCGAGATCAAGCACATCCTGGAACGGAACCACCGCCACATCCGCCACGGAAGACCAAGCCAGCCGGATCAGTGCCCGCACCGGGTCCGATGCCGCCTCCGGTGCGTACCGCTCGAAATCCACCCGCTCGACGGCAGTCAATTTCTCGAACCACCCGCGGGTCGTGTCGTTGTCGTGGGTTCCAGTGTAGACGACGACATTGGGGTCGTAGCGGTAGGGGCGGAAGCGATCCTCGACGGCCCCCCCGAACGCGAACTGCAGAACCCGCATTCCCGGCAACGCGAACGCCGCTCGGAGCGCATCGACGTCGGGCGTGATGACGCCCAGATCCTCCGCTATGATCGGCAAGGCCCCTGTGACGGATCGCAGAACCTCGAGCAGTTCCGCCGCCGGGCCGGGGACCCACTGCCCGTTCTCCGCTGTCCTGTCCCCCGCCGGCACCGACCAGTACGCTTCCACGCCCCGGAAATGGTCGAACCGCACGACATCGACGAGCCCCATGGTCGCCCGGAATCGGTCGATCCACCAGGCGAACCCGGTCTTCCGCAGCGCGTCCCAGTCGTAGATCGGGTTCCCCCAGAGTTGCCCAGTCGGGGAGAAATAGTCTGGCGGCACCCCCGCGACGGCGGCCGGGCGACGGTCCGGGCCGATTCCGAAGAGCGACCGGTTGGCCCACACATCCGCGGAATCGTGGGCCACGTACAGCGGCAGATCCCCGATCAGGCGGACCCCCAACTTCGCCGCGTGCTCCCGAAGTTCCGCCCACTGCCGATAGAAGAGGAACTGCGCGAACCGCTGGGCATCGATCGCATCCGCGAGGTCGGCGGCGATCCGGCGGAGTGCCGACGGCTCCCGATCCGCCACCTCCGCCGGCCATTCCCACCACGGCTTCCCCGCGAAGTGCTGCTTCACCGCCGCAAACAGGGCAAATTCCTCCAACCACCACCCGTGCGTGGTCCGGAAGGACTCGAACGCAGTGCGGAAACGCCCCGCATCCCCGGCCCGGAACCGCTCCCACGCGACCGCCACCAGCCGCTGCTTGTGCGGAATCACCAAGGGAAAATCGATGTCCCCACCCGGCAGTTCCCCCGCGGCCGCCTCCTCCGGCGTGGCGAGATGGTTCGCGACCAGCCATTCCGGACTCAGAAGATTCGGATTCCCCGCGAACGCCGACGGCGACTGGTACGGCGAATCCGCAAAACCCGTCGGGCCGACCGGCAGCACCTGCCACCACTTCTGCCCCGCCCGCGCCAGCGAATCTACCCACGCGAACGCGGTCGGTCCCAGGTCGCCGATGCCGTACGGCCCCGGCAGACTCGTCGGATGGAGAAGAATGCCCGACGACCGCCGGGGTTCCGGCCACGACATACGCGTACCCTCGAGCAATTAGAGTGACGGCCCGGTGTCACCCGGCAGCAGAATCTTCCGGATGAGCTTGATCGGCAATCCGCCCTGCTTCACGAAATCGTCGTGGAATCCCTGGAGTTGGAAGTCTTTTCCGCGGGCCTGCTTCACGTCCGCGCGGAGCTTGTAGATCTGCAACTTCCCGAGGGTGTAATACAGGTACGTCGGGTTGTACGTCCCCCGGCGGGATTCCTGGAATCCGACCTCGGGCTCGATGTACCCCTGCTCGACAAAGAATTTCTTCCCATCCTCGACACTCCAGCCGGCCGTGTGGAGCTTGATGCCCACGACAAACCGGCAATCGCGGAGGAGTGCCTCGGAAAGCATCGCCAGGCGGACCTTGGGGTCGTTGTCGCCGTACCCCTCCTCGATGATCATCTGCTCTGCGTAGTGGGCCCACCCCTCGACGTTGGTCCCGCAGGTGTAGAGTTTCCGTACCTTCGTGGGGTACTGCTTGGCGTTGAGGAACTGCAGGTAGTGGCCGGGGTACGCCTCGTGGATGGTGATGACGTCCATCGCGGTGCGGTTGAACTGCCGCATGTGCTCGAGTTTCCGCTGGTTGTCCCACTCTTTTTCCGGCGGCGTGACGTAGTAGAACGCCTCGGTCGCCTTGGTTTCGTAGGCACCAGGGGTATCCATGGATGCGAACCCGCCGGTCCGCATGAAGGCGGGCGTTTCCGCGATCGTCGGCCGCACCTCCGACGGAACCGTGACGATTTTCTTGTCGATCAGGAACTTCCGCGTCCGCTCGATCGTCCCCCGCGTGGCCCCGACGAGATCGTCCGGCTTGGGCATGTCCTCGGTCAGAAGTGCCAGAACCTCGGCCGGTTTCTTCTTCGGATCGATCTTCGCTGCCGTCGCTGCGAAATCTTCGCGGTCTTTCTTGAGGTTCGCTTCCGCGATTTCGAGCAGCTTCTCGAGCGGGATGTCGACCATCTCCTCGTACTCAAGTTTCTTGCGGAACGCGTCGGCACCGATGGCGTAGGTTCCTTTCTCGCGGGGAAGGAGGTCGGACTCGACCCACTTCGCGGCCGCCTCGAACGCTTCGATGACGGGCTTGTTGGCCGCCGCGAATTCCGCGAGGAGCTTGGCGTCGTTCCCGGCCGCGGACTTGGCCCAGGTCGGCAGGTCTGTCTGGAAGAAGGAGACGGAACCCTTGGCCACGATCAGCCCGAGGTCCGCGAATTCCTTCGGGGGATTCTCGATGTTCGCCCGCATCGACGCCACCAACGCCGGGGTGGCGCGGAGCCGACCGACGATGAGTTTGAGCCGTTCCGCCGGCGGGGCGAAGGTGCGCTTCATCAGAAGGTCGATCGACTCCGCCGGCTTGCTGAGGTAGAGCACCGGGTTCCGCTTCCAGTCGCGGACGGTTTCGAGTTCGAGCAGTTCCGCCCGGATCGCGTTATCCAGCACTTCGGCATCGATCGCTTCCGCGTCCGACAGTTTACCCGCTCGAATTTTCTCGAGCTTCTGCTGGAGTTTCTTCAACTCCGCGACTCGCTTCGCAATCGCCGTTGCCGACAGATCCGCCAGTTTCGAATCGAAATCGTGGATGCCCGCGTACGTCGCCTGGGTCGGGTCCCACGCGAAGCCGGCCTGGTAGTATTCGTCCACGAAAGTCGGGAAACTTGGGGCCGGCTCCGCTGCACGATCGGGGATGGCGGCAACCAACAGAGCGGGAGCAAGCAGCGGGAAGAGTCGAAAGACGGGCATCGGGTCGGCACTCCGGGCGGGCGGAGAGGTTAGACAGAGGATATGCGACACCCGCGTCACCGGCACCGAATTCCGTGGTATTCCAGCGGAAACTCGTAGTCCTTCCGTAGCGGATGGCCCACCCAGTCGTCGGCGAGCAGGATCCGCCGCAGGTCCGGATGGCCAGCGAATCGAATCCCGACCAGGTCGTACACCTCTCGCTCGTGCCAGTCTGCCGTGGGCCAGACCCCGGAAACCGTCGGAATCTCCGGAAGCTCTCCAGGCTGGTTGTTGGCCCAGCGCGGCAGCACGATCTTGAACGCGAACCGCCGACCCGGGTGGGCCGTACTCGACAGGTGGTACACCACCTCCAGGTGCGTTTCGTACCCCGCCTTGGCCGCCTTCTTTGCGTCCGGTTCGAGGTAGTCCACCCCCGAGATGTTGTTGAGGAAGTCGAAGCGTAGCCGGGAATCGTCGCGCAGGAAGGTGCAAACATCGACGAGCCGGGTCGGGTCGAGGGTGACGGATGCATCCGTTCCCGGGGCGGATGCGGTCTGGCCGGTGATCGCCCCGGGGAATTTGGTTTCGAGCAGTGCGACGATGTCGGCAGCGGTCATGGTGCTGGTTCCGGTGGAAGTGTCACATCCTGGTCAGTGTACTCACCCCTTCGCCACCCCGCGGCGGACGTGGCGGACGGCCTGGCTGAGCATCGAGAAATGCCGGGCCGCCGTCATCGTGCTCACCTCGTGCTCGTTGAGCGTGGTCGCGAACAGAAACACACCCACCGGCAGGTTCGTGACCGGGTCGATTTCTTCCTCCACCATCTCCGCGTACACGGAGCCGTACCGGACATCGAAGGTGATGGCGACGTTCTTCCCCTGCCGGGCTGGTGCGAGCACCTTGTCGATATCCGTCCAGCGGCGGAAGAGGTCCTGGGCCAGTTCCCGCCAGATCTCTTTCTGCCCCGCGACATCCGAGGGTCCGGCCGAGTCGGAAACGACATGCAGCCCCGGAAGTCGGCTCAGCCCGCGGAGAATGTCCCGGTCGTCGGCCCCTTCCGCGGCGATGCGAAGCTGCCCCCCGCGAACCTCGGCCAGCAACGCGAAATCGAGCCCCCCACTCCACCGGACGTAGTGCTTCAACACCCGGCGATACTCCGCGAGGAGGTTCTTCGGGTTCGGGTTGAAGGTCTGCGGGGCCCGCGGCAGGAACCACCAACACCACAAGTACGTCATCGTCACCGCGAGGCCGAACACGATGAACGAAACCGCCCCCACAACTTCCGGCTTCGCCTTTTCCTTCCCGAGAAGGTCGTAGAGGAGTTCGAAATACGTCTCGTGGTGCTTCAGTGTCGCGTACTTGAGCGAGGTGTACGCCCCGCCGATGAGCGCGACCGAGAGCAGCGGCAGGTATTTCCGCCCGGGGTTGATCCACTCCACGAGCGGTCGACCGGACCCGAACGTGATGAGGTAGTTGAAGGCAAGGTAGACGAGGGCGGCGTACCCGGTCGCTTGCAGAAGGTCGCTCATGGGCGGGCCGATGGTCCGGGGTCGAGTGTCAGTGCGAGTGCGGTCGGCGAATCTCCTCGGCCACTGGCTCCGAACCACTGGCCGTCACGCGAGCATCTCGGCGGTCAGGTTCCCGTTGGTGTAGACGTTCTGCACATCGTCGTTGTCTTCCAGCGCTTCGATCAGCCGGACCAGTTTCTTCCCTGTTTCCAGATCCAGATCCACAAACGTCTTGGCGAGGTTCTTCACCTCCGCCTCGTCGGGTTCGAAACCGGCCGACTTCAGAGCATCACTGATGCCAGGAAATTTGGAAGGCTCACAGGTGATTTCGTAGAAGTCCCCCTCTCGTTTGAAATCATCCGCTTCCGCTTCCAGGGCGGCCGTCATCACCGCGTCCTCGTCGGGATATTTCTTCGCGTCAACGAGGAAGAGCCCTTTCCGCTCGAAGAGGTAGCTCACGCAGCCGGGGGTGCCCATGTTCCCGCCGAGCTTGTCGAAGCAGAGGCGAACTTCCCCGTTAGTGCGAGTCCGCTTCTCGGTGAGTGTCTCGACGAGGACAGCGACGCCGCCGGGTCCGTAGCCCTCGTAGGTGATTTCCTCGTAGTTCTCGCCTTCGAGTTCGCCGCTTCCCTTTTTGATGGCCCGCTCGATGTTGTCCTTGGGCATGGAAACGGATCGAGCCTTGTCGATGGCGTAGCGAAGGCGGAGGTTCGTGGTGGGATCTCCGCCTCCGTTTTTGGCGGCGATGAGGATGTACCGTGCGAGTTTGGAGAAGAGTTTCGCCCGCGCCGCGTCCTGTTTGCCTTTCCGGACGGCGATGTTCGCGGAGTGGGAATGCCCAGCCATGCCAAGAACCTCCGAAGGAAGATGCGTCCAGTATAGCGGGCCCCCTCGGTGGGAGGACACCGTCTGGTGGGTAGCCGGTTCGCGCGAAGGGTTGGGAGTCGGTGGGATTCCCCAATCCGAACAATCGTCAAGATCCGCCTGTGCGGCGGTCGATATACCCCTGTCGTCGGATCGGCCTGTGCGGGGCCGGCCGTGCGCGGTACAGTCCCGCCCCGGGCAATGGCCCCATGCGGGCACCGGCCCCCTCGCGGAACCTCAGGCGATGCCGATCCCTGCCAGCACGCTCCACCGGATCCTCGCCGCGGCCGTCCTCGGTCTCGCTGCCATCGCGGGATGCGAATCCCTGCGGACCGACAACCCCGGGCCGAGCGGTGCCGTCGCAGCCCGTGGAGCCACCCCCGCGAACGCACCCAAAAAACCAGGGAAACACTGGCTTCGCGTCTCGCAATACGTCATCTACTCCGACACCCCACTCGACGAATCGGACCCGCTCTTCAAGGAACTCGCCAGCCTTCCGGAACAAATCCAGGCCGAGTTGAACCTCCCGCCGGGGCCGCAACTGATCCAGGTCTATCTTTTCCCGGATCAGGAACGCTATGAAGCCTACATGAAGGATCGCTACCCGACGCTGCCGGTCCGGCGGGCGTTCTTCATCGCCGAGCAAAAACGGGCCGGAACCCCGGATGAGCTGCAAGTTTTTACCTGGCTGGGCGAGCATCTCCGGACCGATTTGCGGCACGAACTCACGCATGCTGTCCTGAACGGGGTGCTGAAATCCGTCCCGTTGTGGCTCGACGAGGGGCTAGCTGGCTTCTTCGAGCAGCCCCCGGGAAATGACGGCGTCAACCCGACCCACGTCGACGCCCTACGGAAGGGACCGTTCCAGCCCGATCTTGCGAGACTGGAGAAAATCCGGGATCTCCGGCAGATGGAGAAGCCCGAGTACCGCGAGGCGTGGGCGTGGGTCCACTTCTGCCTGCGAAGTGACGCCAAGGCCAAGTCTGCCCTGCTGGGCTACCTCGCCGATCTCCGGGAGAAACCGGAGCCGACCGGTTTGCTTCCCCGGCTCACGGAAGCGGTCGGAAATCCGGAAAAGGGCCTCGCCGACCACCTTTCCCGGGCCGAAGTCCCCGCCCCGATTGTCCCGCAAACGCGATCGGACGCTCGTCGACCGCGCTGATTTGTCGGACTCAAGCCGGGGTCGATTCGGGTTGTTCGATTTGAGCCTCCACCACCCGATGCCGGCGGATTTTTCGAACCAGGACCCGGATGTTCCCGTGCGTCACGGTTTCGCCGACACGGAGCGGGTCGCCCAGTTTCGCGCAGATCCAGTCGCTGAGGTTACCCCCACCGGAGTTTGCTGTTGTCTGGGGGATCTCAATTCCGGTGGCTTCCCGGAGCGAGGCCAAGCCTACACCCCCGCCGACGATCCATCCGCGAGCAATGACGCGGATGTTGGAAGGAAGGCTGTCGAACTCGTCTTCGATCTCCCCGACCAGTTCCTCGAGCATGTCCTCAAGGGTCACCATCCCCAAAACCCGATTGGCCTCGTTCCGGATCAGTGCGATGTGGATATGGTCGCGGATCAGCTGCTCGAGGCAGGTCGAGACCCGCGTCTCTTCGGAAAAACTGGGGATTGATCGCATGAGATTGCGGAGGGAACCGTCGCCTTGAGGCGCGATCCGCATGTGGGCCACGATGTCCTTGAAGTTGACATACCCAATGATGGCCTGCGGATCGCCGGCTTTTTCAGTGATCGGGAAACGGGTGTGCATGTCGAGATGGGCTGCGACGAGTCCCTCTCCCACGGATCCGTCGGCGGAGAGCATGCTGATCGCCTCGGCAGGGAGCATGATCTCTCGGACCATGAGCGTGGTCAGGCCGGCCGCTCGGAGTATGATTCGCTCTTCCTGAGCCCCGATCAACCGGGAGGTTCTGGCGAGGTTGGCACTGGCCCGAAGTTCCTGAAGTTCGCTCGACTCGGGCACGGCCCCCGGATCCCGAAACCGTCTTTCCCCCCACGCCATCAAACCGGTCACGACGGCCTCGAGCAGCCAGACGATCGGCCAGACGGTGGTCACAAACACTTTCATCATCGGGGAAAGCGCCAGACAGACCCACTCCTTGTTGCGAAGCGCGAAGACCTTGGGGATGAGTTCGCCGAAGACGATGGTGACGAATGTGAGAGGAACAACAACAGCGGCGAGCGCGAGGATTTCCGCCTGGGCGGTGGAAACACCGATCTGATTCTGGATGGCCGGTGCGAGCTGTTCCTCGGCTCCTGCTCCGCCGGTGGCGGCGGCGACGGCTCCGACGAGGGTGATGCCGAGTTGGATGCCGGCCAGGCTCCCCTCCATGTTTCGCTTCATGTAGGCGGCGGCGACAGCACCCGATCGGACTTCTGCAGCCAGGATTTCCAGCCGAGCCAGAGTAACCGAGGCCAACGCGATTTCGTAAGCCGCCAGGACGCTATTGACTGCAATCATGCACGCCATCACGGCGATTTCGACGCCCCACATCTCGGCTCCCTCCCGAATTCCGTCTACAGGCTAGGGACTGGTCCGGGAGTCTTCCAGTTCGATCGGGGGTGGAACCGTTTCGTCGAGGAGTTCCAGGTTCGCCCTGGGTAGGGGTGTTGGATCGGCCTCACCGTGGGCCGCGGGCGAGGCCGGTGGGGGTGAGCATCCACTCCAGTTTTTCCGGAACCTTTGCCTTGAGGTTGTCGGCGTTTCGGTTCATCGCCACCGAAATTGCCTGGGCCAGGTCCGGATGCTGGCGCAGAAACTCGACCGTCAACATCTCCGAGATCGAATGGCGTTGCTTTCCCCGGGCAAACGGCTTGCGGTCAAGTTCCTGCACGACGGCGGAGAACATTTCGATCGAGGCGACGTGCTGGTCGCGGTGGGCGAGCACGATCGCCCGTCCGAGTTTTCCCGGAATTTCGCCGAGGCTGTCTCCGATCAGCCGGCGGATCGCTCCGGCCCCTTCGATTTTCTTCGGGAGATCCTTGAGCCAGTCGTTGAGCTTGTCCCGGGCGATGTCCGAGGTCCAGTCGATCCGCTTGAGTTCGACCTCCTTGAAAATCTTCTCCGCATCGTCGAGTCGGCGTTCCCGAACGTAGAAGAGCCCGAGTGCGATGCCGGCGTCGAGGGTGTCGGCGGGGCGAGCCCTCGGGTTTTCCCACTTTGCAACCAGGGAACGTTCCTGCGAAGTGACGACCCGAGTCGGAGGTTTGACGTCCGGCAGGCCGGTGATCGGGGTCGGTTCGGTTGTCGGCGGAGGCGGTGTCGCACCGAGTTTCCCGAACGCCCACCACCCGACGCAGCCGAGACTGCCGACGATCACCAGACCAGCAACTCGCTGGATCCATCGCGCCCCGGAACCCCCGGGGGGGGAAGGGGGGAGCGCCACCGTCATTCCCGTCGTCACCAGCCCCGCGAAGGCGGTTCCGGATTGCGAAGACTGCCCGGTCGGCACGAGTATCGGGCTCGAAACGGAGGGGAGTCCCGATTGCGTCACCGCGGATCCGAGCCGGGTTCCGGACTCGCCCAGACTCGTCCCGGAAAGCGACGCCCCAACGACGCTGGCGAGCCCACGCTGGATCTTCGCCAGATCGCGAATCACATCCCGGGCCGTCTGGTAGCGGTCATCCGGTTTCTTCGCCATCATCTTGTGCACCAGCGCACACAGGTCCGGCGGCAGATCCGGGCGGATCGAGGCCAGCGATGGCGGCTCGTTCTGCACGTGCTGCACCGCCACCTCGAACGCTGTCGCACCGTGGAACGGCGGTTGCCCCGCAAGGAGGTGGAAGCATGTCACGCCGAAGGAATAGATGTCCGAGCGGTGGTCGACCGTGAGCCCTTTGACCTGCTCCGGGGACATGTAGAGCGGCGTTCCGAGCGTCACGCCGGACTGGGTGAGGTTGGCGGCAGGTTGGGCCGTTTCCGCCCCGGCGAAGTAACGGGAGAGGCCGAAATCGGTGACCTTGACCTCGACTTTCCGGGTGAGCAGGATGTTTTCCGGCTTGATGTCGCGATGGACGATGCCGAGTTCGCTGGCCCGCTGCAGCGCCGCCGCGATCTGCCGCATGATCAGGAGCGCGACCGGCAGTTCCGGCGGTCCTTTTCGAGCCAGGTACTCCCGAAGATTCCGGCCATCGACATACTCAAGGGCCATGTACCGCAGCCCGTCGTGCTCGCCGATCGCGTACACCTGCACGATGTTCGCATGGTTGACGCGTGCAACCGCCTCCGCTTCCGCCTGGAACCGCTTCAAAGCCGTCGAGTTCGCGTTGAGGTCGTTGCGGAGGAGCTTGAGGGCGACTTCCCGTTTGAGCGACTGCTGCCGGGCAAGATAGACCTGACCCATCCCCCCCTGGCCGAGTTTGCGGAGGATCAGATAGTCGCCCAGGGATTTGCCGGTGAGGTCGACGGGGGTGTCGGCGACCGGAATCGCGGCCGGCGGGGGACCATCGGAGACCGCGAGCGGGTCGGCTTCGGGGTGTGACGTTTCGCTCATCGGCGGGCAACTCCGAGGCGAGCGGGAAGCCAGCCAGGAGGCGGGCCAGGAGAACAACCCGGCGGCGGGGTGCGGATTACACCGAGAGTATTGTAGCGGGCACGCGAAACTGGCGCCGCAAAGCCAGCGGGAACTTGCAGGGTCGCCTCCAATCGCGTAGTTTCTCGGAATCTCCCGGTTTTGCAAAACGCCGGCACCACCAACGGTCCCTCGACAGAACCGTTAGCCCATGCGGATCCCACTCCTCACTCCATCCAACACCCGGGGCGGGCGATGCGGCCGCGGACTCATCAAGGTTTCACGTTGATCGAGTTGCTCGTCGTGATCGCCATCATCGCGATCCTGATCGGGCTGCTCCTGCCCGCCGTCCAGAAAGTCCGCGAGGCGGCGGCCCGGGCGAAATGTCAGAACAACCTCAAGCAGATTGCCCTGGCGACGCACAACTACCTCGATTCCGAGCAATTTTTCCCCCCGGGCGTGGCGGTTCCGGGGCCGGGGAACCGGTACACCTGCCTTTTCGTGGAACTGTTGCCGTACCTGGAGCAGGCTCCGGTCCACTCGCAGTGGAATTACACCAACCCCGCCGCGAATTTCGGCGCGGTCGGCACACCCGCTTCCGCCGTGATTCCGCAGTACGTTTGCCCGAGTGCGGGAATTCCGGAAAATCCCGCATCGCTCGGCAGCACCGCCTTCGGAGTGTCGACCTACGGCGCCAACGGCGGGACGGTCACCTACCCCAGTTCCCGGGCCACCAACGACGGCATCTTCGGGTACAGCACGACCGCGAACCGGAACCAGGTACGGGTTCTGGATGTGTCCGATGGGACCTCGAACACGCTTCTGTTCGGGGAGCGGCTGATCGGGGACCCGGCCCTGGATAGCTACCAGATCGCTCCGTTCGACACGCCGCCAAGTCCCCCGTTGGCGTCCGCGTCGTCGTTTGTGGCGTGGGCGGTGGTGCCGGGCCCGAGTTCGGGGGCGGGAACGCTCTGTGCCGGGGGCGTGCCGTTGAATTACGTCCACGGAACGACGTATGTTCCGCCACCGCCCTGGCCGCCGCCGACCGTTCCCGAACCGCCGATCGAATGGGCCACGTTCGGGCCGCAAGTTTGGGATCGCCTGAGTGCCTACGGCAGCCGACACCAGGGGGGAATCAATTTCGCCCTCGGCGACGGTTCCGTGCGGTTCGTGCGAATCTCGACGTTGACCCCCGTGATCCAGGCCATGTCCACCCGTGCCGGCGGGGAACCGGCCATCGCCGATTGACTCCCTTCCGGCTTTTGGCTCCCCGTCCGTAGAATGCCAGAGTCCCCCGACCCGCGACGAGAGGAGCCGCCGGTGTCTGCCGACCGCATTTCCGACTACCTGACGCAATTCGCCCAGGCCCGTGCCCAGATGATGGAGCAGCTCAACCGCGTGCTGATCGGGCAACGCGACGTCATGGAGCAGATCCTCGCGGCGATCTTCACCCGCGGCCACTGCCTGCTCGTCGGCGTGCCGGGCCTCGCCAAGACGCTCATGGTTTCGAGCATCGCCCAGATCCTCGACGTCACCTTCAAGCGGGTCCAGTTCACCCCGGACCTGATGCCCTCGGACATCACCGGGACGATGGTCCTCGACGAGAATGCCGAGGGGAAACGTGAGTTCCGATTCGTGCGGGGCCCGTTGTTCGCGAACGTCATCCTCGCGGACGAAATCAACCGGACGCCCCCGAAAACGCAGGCGGCCCTGCTCCAGGCGATGCAGGAGAAGGAAGTCACAGTCGGGCAGGACACCCACAAACTGCCGGACCCGTTCTTCGTCATCGCGACGCAAAACCCGATCGAGCAAGAAGGAACGTACCCGCTTCCCGAGGCGCAACTCGACCGCTTCATGTTCAACGTCCGCGTCGATTACCCGACCCTCGAGGAAGAGAAGCGGATCATCAGTTCCTCGGCAAAGGACGAGGTCGCGGAGTTGTCGAAGGTGATGAGCGGCAAGGCGATCGTGAATTTGCAAAAACTGGTGCGGAGCGTGCCGGTCAGCGATTTCGTCACGGAATATGTCGTGAAGCTGGTCCGGGCGACGCGGCCGAAGGATCCGAGTGCCCCGGACTTCATCAAGCGGATGGTTGACTACGGGGCGGGCGTGCGGGCGGGGCAGTATCTCGTCCGGGCAGGGCAGGCGTTCGCGGCGATGGACGGCCGATTCACCGTCGCGATCGACGATGTCAAGAAGGCCGCCGCCCCCGTGCTCCGCCACCGCATCGCCGCCAACTTCCAGGCTCAGGCCGAGGGCAAAACCAGTGACGACCTCGTCGCGGAACTTCTCAAGGTCGTCGGCGAACCCGAGCCGCCCAAGTACGTCACCGCGACTCCGGGAAAGAAAAAGCTCTGACGGTCGGTGGGTTCCGAGGTGAGGAAACCCGGAATTCCTCTTCATCGATCTGCGTGAACTTCACCCAATCCCCGACGCGGATCGGAAAGAAACCCTCCGCCACATCGACAATCGTCAGGGGTGTGCGTCCGATCAGATGCCAGCCGCCCGGCCGTGGGAGGGGGTAGATTCCCGTCTGCCGACCGGTGATGCCGACACTTCCGGGTTCCACACGCACCCTCGGACTCGCCAGCCGACCGACCCCGCACAACCGCTCGGGAAGGTACCCCAGGTACGGGAACCCCGGCACGAATCCGATCGCGAAAACAGCATATACCGTCCCCGTGTGCAGTCGAATCACCTCATCCACGGGAAGTCGCGTAGCCTCCGCGACCGCTGCCAGGTCGGGCCCCATCTCGTAGCAGACGGGGATGGTCCACCGCTTCCCGACGGCATTTCCCTCCTCAGAGAGTGGCATTTCTGCGAGCGACGCCGACACCTCCGCCATCCCGTTCGCGTCGGCATCGAAAAAGACCCCGACGCTTGCGTAGGCCGGCACCACATCCTGCAGCCAGGGCGGGTTGGCGGCACGCAACGCATTTGCGAACCGCACCGCAGTCGCCTCGTCGTCGAAGTACACGAGCACCGCCTGATCGCCGAGAGGAGCGAATCGCATAGGAAATCTCGTGAAACGGATGCGGACCCCCGCCGTCATACTGCTGACATGGCCGCGAAACTGCTCGCCGAACTCGTCGACCGGCACGCGGCAGCCCTGACGCTGTACGCCCGGCAGTGGTGTGCCAATCCGGAGGATGTCGTCCAGGAAGCGTTCCTGAAGCTGGCCCGGGAACGGACTCCGCCGGACAACCCGGCGGCGTGGTTGTTCCGGGTCGTGCGGAACGCGGCCATCGATGCGACGCGGTCGGCACGCCGTCGACAGAAATACGAGTCGGCAGCGGCAACGCAAACCGCGTCCTGGTTCGAGCCGACGGAAGACGCTGCCGGTCTCGACTCGGCGACGGTCGCCCAGGCTCTCGCCGACCTGCCCGCAGACGAGCGTGAGGTCGTGGTCGCCCACCTGTGGGGCGGCCTGACCTTCGCGGAAATTGCCTCCAACCTGGGCGGTTCCGCCCCGACAACCTTCCGCCGCTACCACGCCGGGATCGCCCGGCTTCGCGAAAAGTTGAGAGTCCCATGCCCGACGAAAATGTGATCCTACCGACTCCACCGACCCCGGATCCGCTCGCGGCCGCCCTCGGTCGAATGCTGCCCCGCCCGCCGGCGATCGATCGGGATTCTCTGATGTACGATGCCGGGCGAGCCTCGCAGGAACCCGCTCTCGCGTTCTGGAAGCGGCTCGCGATCGGGTGTGCGCTCCTCCTTCTCCCGCTCGCCGTCGTCACCGGCGTCGCGGTTACCCGACCCGACCCGGCACCCCGCATCGAGGTCGTGGAAGTCGAGAAAGTGGTGGAGAAAATCGTCGAGGTTCCAGCTCCAGTGCCGGTTGCCCCGCCGCCCCGGACATCTTCCGAAGATGCTCCTCCGACCGCGACACCCTCCCGGAGGCCGGAGCCGGAACTTCTGGCCAACCACCGTGACGACCCCCTGACGGCGTACCGACTTCGCCAGTCTGCCCTGGCTCGGGGGCTCGATGCGATTCCCACTCGCCGAATCCCGACCTCGTCTGTGATCACGGCGAGCGACCTTCCCGAAAATTACCGCTGAGTTTCCCCGGAGTTCTCCCATGCTTGCTCTGATTCTGCTGGCCACGGCGACGCCGTCAGCCCCGCCTGCGGACCGCGCCCCGACCCGGACGCTGACCGTCACGCCAGCCCCGGAACCCCGGCCGGCGCTGAAGTTCGATCTCTTCCCCCGTGTCCGGGACCGCCAGCCGGGCAACGCAGCCATCGCCTACTACCGCGCGATCACCCAGCGGCCGACCCCGCCAAATGACCCGAAGGAAATCGCCAGGGAACAGGAAAACTTCGAGAAGTGGATGACCTGCAACCTCGACGAGTTCCCGGCCAAGGATGTCCGAGAGTACCTCGATCGTTACGCCACCTCGCTCCGGGAAATCGACCGGGCCACCAACTGCGATCGCTGCGATTTCGAGACCCTTCCCCGGCTCCGTGTGGAGGGGATCAACCTGCTCCTTGGCGAGATTCAGGAGTGCCGCACCCTGGCGAAAGTTCTCGCGTTGCGGACCCGCCTCGAACTCGCGGAGAAGAACTTCACCGCCGCTGCGAAATCCGTTCGAAGCGGATTCCAGCTCGCGAAGAACATCGGTGAAGGACCGACCCTGATCCAGCTGCTGGTCGGCCTCGCCATCGAAACCGTCTTCCTGGAGCGGGTCGAGGAATGGATCGCCCGACCAGGTTCTCCGAACCTTTACTGGGCCCTCACGCAGATGCCTCGCCCGCTGATCGAGTCACGGCAGGCGTTCCAGGGGGAAGAACTCTTCCTGGAAGCGTTTGTGCCCAGCCTCGGAAGACTCCGCGGAGCCCCGCTTCCCAAAGACGAGGCAGCCCGACTGATCGAGGGAATTTTCCGGGAGCTAGCGGGATCTCGAATGCTTCTCGAAGGCGTCAGCGATGTACCCGCGGGGGAACGTGTGTCGCCCGGCGAAAAACTCCTCACCGACATCGGCATCGTGTTTTACATCGCCTGGGCCTACGGTTCCGCTCGAAACGAGATGATCCAGCGTGGCAGCCGACCGGAAGTCGAAATCGCGAAAATGCCCGCCGCCCAGATCGTTTTCCTCAACTCCTACGAGCGATTCCTCGAACTTCGCGACGCGCAGTGGAAGTGGATCGGTCTCCCGTTCCACCTCGCCGCCAAACCGCTCCAGGATGTCACGCATCGGCTCAAGAAGGCCCGCGCGGAATACCGGCTGGACTTCTTCTTCACGATCTTCTCGCTGCTCCTCCCCGCCGTCGACCGCGTCATCTGGGCCACCGCCCGTACGGAACGCCGATTCGCCGCGGTCCGCACACTCGAGGCGATCCGGATGGCGACGGCGGCGAACGGAGGGAAATCCCCAGCAAAACTGGCCGACATCACCGCGACCCCGGTCCCAGATGACCCGGTCACCGGTAAACCGTTCGAGTACACCGCCACCGCAACGGGGTGGATCTTGAAGGCACCGCCACCCGAGAAGGAACCCGCAAACCCGCAGAACTCCCTCGACTACGCGGTGACGATCCGCCCCGGAAAATAGAGCCCAGAATCACTCCACGAACTCGATCTCAACCGGGTTGGGGATGACCCCCGCCCGGTGCCCCTCGTCGAGAAGCTTCCGCACCGCCGCCCGACCCCGCTCGCCGTAGTCGAGGGTCCAGTCGTTGACGTACATCCCCACGAACTTGTCCGCCAGTGACATATCCATGTCACGGGCGTACTGCAACGCGTGGGCAAGGGCCTCCTTGCGGTGCTCGAGCCCGTACTGGATGCTCTCCTTCAACAACCGCGAAACTTCCGTCATCGTTTCCTTCCCGAGGTCCTTGCGGATGACGTTCCCCCCCAGTGGCAGCGGCAACCCGGTTCGCGCGTGCCACCACACCCCGAGGTCGACGACGAGGTGCAGACCCTGGTTCTGGAAGGTGAGTTGCCCCTCGTGGATGATCAACCCCGCGTCGAACTTCCCCGCCTCGACGGCCGCCAGGATCTCATCGAAGGGGATGACCTCGAACCGGAGTTTCTCCGACGCTCCGAGGCTCTCGAAGAGGAGCTTCAACGTCAGAAACGCCGTCGTCAGCGTCCCCGGCACCGCGATCGTGAGCCCCGGCAAGTCCTCGATTTTCAGCGGCGTCCGGGCCACGACCATCGGGCCGTACTTGTCCCCCATGCTGCACCCGCTTGGCAGCAGGGCATACTTGTCGAGCAGGAACGAGTACGCATGCAAACTCACCGCTGTGACTTCGAGTTCCCCCTTGAGCGCCCGTCGATTGAGCGTCTCGATGTCCTGCAGTTCGTGGGTGAACCGCAAGTTACCGGTGGGAATCTTGTCGTTGGCGAGGGCGTGAAACATAAATGCGTCGTCGGGGTCCGGAGAATGGCCGACGCGGATGAGTTGGGTCATGTTGGGTAGTGGGGTTGTGTGGTGGTGGGGTTGTGTGGTGGTGGCGTTGTTTGGTGTTTAGCCGCGACGCGAAGCGGAGCGCGGGGGTTGAAGTTCCCGCGCTCCGCTTCGCGTCGCGGCTAAACGAGAAACCCGCGTCGCGGCTAACCGAGAACTTCGCCCGGCGGTCCGCTTCGAACAATTCTTCCCGCCTCCATCCGGTGGGCGGTCGTAGCCTGCTTCGCCAGGTCCATGTCGTGCGTCACGACGATCATCGTCTGCCCGCTCGCGGCGAGGTCGCGCATCACGGCCAACACTTCGCCGGCCATCACCGGGTCGAGGGCGCTCGTCGGTTCGTCGAAGAGGATCGCCGCCGGGTTAACCGCAAGCGACCTCGCGATTGCAACACGCTGTTGCTGGCCGCCTGACAGGGTCATCGGCCGGGCGTCGGCGAATTTTTCCAGACCGACGCGAGCCAGGAGTTCGCGGGCTCGCGGTTCCGCCTCCGCCCGCGATTTCCCGAGCGCGAACCGCGGCCCGCTCAGCACGTTCTCGAGGGCCGACATGTGCGGAAAGAGGTGGAACTGCTGGAAGACCATGCCCACCTTCCGCCGCAACGCGACAAGTTCCCGCTGCGGGTGCGGCTTCCCTCCCGAGAGGGTGGCGTCTCCGACGGCGATCTCGCCGGCATCGAAAGATTCAAGTCCGTTGATGCATCGCAGCAGCGTCGATTTCCCGCCGCCCGATGGCCCGACCAGAACGGTCACTTCCCCCTGGCGAACTTCCAGGGAGACCCCGTCGAGGATGCAGGAATCGCCGAATTTTTTGACGAGATTCGTGACGCGGATCATGCCCGGCCTCCTTCCCGGTGCGGCGACAGACGCCGTTCCAGCCAGCGGGCCACGATTGCGAGAGGGTAACTCATCACGAGGTACAGCCCGGCCGTCACGAAGCAAAGCTCCGCGACGTATTCCCGGTTGAAGTTGTAAAGCTCGTTGTACTTCCGCGTCAGTTCGGTGATGAGGATCACCGAGCAGACGGACGTGTCCTTGAAGAGGGCGATGAAGTCGTTGGTCACCGGCGGAATCACGATGCGGGCGGCTTGCGGGATCACGACTCGCCGAATCGCGACGAGTTTGGTCATTCCGAGGGAAAGCGCCGCCTCCATCTGCCCGCGTTGGACGGCGAGCAACCCGGCCCGGTAGTTCTCGGCCTCGTACGCGGCATAGTTCAGGGCGAGGCCAAGAATCCCCGCGGCCACCGGGCTCAGGGCCAGTTCCGGCGGTAGCCAGGTCGGAAGGAGGTAAAAGACCGCGTAGAGTTGCAGCAGAAGCGGGGTCCCGCGGACGACCTCCACGTAGAACCCGAACGGAATCGCAAGCCACCATGGTCCGTAGACCCGGCCGACGGCAAGGACCAGGCCCGCGAGCATCGCGAGCGGGAAGGACGTGACGGCGAGGAGGACCGTCATCCCCGCGGCCGACACGAGTTCCCGCAACATCCGCGGC
Organism: uncultured Alcaligenaceae bacterium; assembly: GCA_964552815.1. Taxonomy (GTDB): domain Bacteria; phylum Planctomycetota; class Planctomycetia; order Gemmatales; family Gemmataceae; genus CAYUHJ01. Next base: position 59,270 of record CAZKIQ010000016.1, read on the forward strand.
CAGGGGTTGCCGGTCGTCTCGTCTTTCTTCACTGTCGGCGCGTCCTCGTCGGGCGGCCAGTCGCCGGTCTGCGTGTAACTGAGCCACTCCTGGTCGGGGTTCCAAAGGCCGTACTTCTGGTAGATCTTCCGAAGCGTACCGTCCTTCCACCCCGCCTTGATCGCGTCGTCGATCTGCTTGAGAAGTTCCTCGTCCGACTTGCGGAGGTAGATGACGTAGAACCCGGGCTTCCGCGGCTCGCCGACGATCTTGAGGTCGGGAATTTCCCGGACGAAGTAGTAGGCAGCGGTCGAATCCTGGACGGTCGCATCCATCCGGCCCGATTGGACCAGCCCGAAGACGGTCGCGACATCGGGGTTGATGAGGAGCTTGACCCGGTCGCCGAACGCGTCCTTGACGTAGTCGTGGGCCGCGGAACCGCCGAGCACGCCGACCGATTTCCCTGGCAGATCGGACCACCGGTTGAAGTCTGCTTTCTTCGACTGGGTCACGAGCGCGAGGCGGTAGACGTAGTAGGCCTGCGTCATCCCGTATTTTTTCGACAGATCCTCGCGTTGCTCGTATCCGTTGAGGACGATGTCGATCCCCTCGGGCCCGTCGGCGGGCTGGTCGAGGCGTTGCGGGAGCTTGTCCCAGTCGCCGGGCCGCATCACCGGGGTGCGGTCGAGTTTCTCGGCGAGGTAGGCGGCGAAATCCCACTCGAAGCCGGTCCACTCGCCGGCCTTGTTCTGGAACACGAACGGAGCCCCGCCGGTCGGGTCGGCACCCCAACGCAACGGTTTCTTCGAGGGTTCCTGGGCAACCGCCAGCGGGGAAAGGATCGGAACCACAAGCAGAGCAGACGCCAGCAACGCCGATCGGTTCAACGCGGTCCCTCCGAGAGAAAGTCAAAAAAGGGGCGAAATCACTTCGCTTTGGGGGGCGTTCCGGTCCGCAGCAGGTGGACGTTCCGCTCGTAGACGAGGGCGAGGTGCCGACCGTCCGGGGCGTAGGCAATGGACTCGATGTGGGTGTCGGTGCTCATGTCGAACTTCTGCCGGCCATCCACGCCGTACACCATCAGGCGATCACCGATCGGGTCGAGCCCCAGAACCGCGAGGAAATCACCGGTGGAGGAGAAACAGACCTGGGAAATGCGGTCCTTCTTGACGGGAATCGCCGTCTCGAGCTTCAACTTCCCCCCCGTGGTGTTGTAGATCCGCACCTTGCCATCCATGACGGCAACGGCGAGTTTCTTGCCATCCGGGTCGAAGGAGACCCAGGTGACGACGTCCTTGAAGGTCTCCACCTGTGCTTCTTTTGCCTTTTCTCCGGAAATGTCCCAGAGTCGGAGTGTGCCATCCTTCAACCCCGCGGAAGCGACGAGGGTTCCGTCCCAGTTGGCGGCGACGGCACGGACGGTGTCCTTGTGGCCGGTCAGGGTGTGGATCGCCTTGGGTGGGGTTTGACGAAGATCCCACACCTTGACGATGCCATCCTTCCCGGAAGTGACGATCTGCTGCCCACCGGGAACGAAGGTGAGCCCCCAGGCGGGTCCCCCCTTGTGAGCTTCGATGGTCTGGTGGAGGGTGAAGTTCCCGCTGGAAATCCGCCAGACCCGGACCACGCCCTTGGAATCGGACGCGGCAAAGGTGCGGCTGGTCGGGGAAAACGTCATCGCGACGGTTTCCTTGTTCTTGATCGTGGCGACGGTCTTGAAGTCAGGGAATTCCAGGACGGTGATCGTTTCCCCCGGCCCACCGTAGGCGAGGTACTTGCCGTTGGGGCTGAAGCAGGCACAGTCGAGCTTCGCTTCCCGATCGCCGATGATCGCGAGGGCTTTCTCGGAGTTTCCAGTGGGCTTGTAGGCGGCGGGTACCTGGCTGGGTTCGATTTTGTCCAGGATCGAAACCGGTGCCGATTTCGGGGCCTGGCCGAGAACCAGAGACGCCGTCAGAAGAATGACGGCGAGGGGGAGTGCGGGACGGGGCATGGGAGATCCTGGGCGGTGCCGGGGGTCACTGGCCCGAACGTCCGGCAGGCCAGGCCGGCCGGGGTCGGGCAGGGCGGTCGGTCGGAAACCGGTTGGCGGTTCTATCCTACGTCCGACGGCCCGCGTCGCCCGTGTCCCCCTCCGAGATTTCCCCACGCCATCCGGAGACGGGGAAAAAAAACGTGTTGCCGCTAACCCGTTCGAATTCCACCGGTCGGGCGTCTCGAAAGGAGAAGCCGTACAGTCCGGATTCGACCCACCAGTCCGGTTCGTTGAGGTGTCGCCCCCGGTCGGCAACGAAGCTCGGCCGCGATTTGTACGAGATGCACCCTGTGAGCTCAGCGATTCCGACGATCCCCCCGACGAGCTCAGCCGCCGCGACCAGTTCCGGTGTCGTGACCCAGGCCCAGGCTTCGGGGCGAGAATCGGGAATTTTCCCGGCATGGATGAGAATTCGGCCCCGACGCGGAGTCGACCAGGTGCGAATCTCGACGGTTTTGACCCCCGCAGCCAGTAGTGCGGCCCACGGTTGCTTCACGGAAAGAGCGTACCACGGTGCCGGCATCGCCGGCTGACCCGGTGCCGGAGGTTCGGGAATGCTCGGAGATTTGCCCGAAAGTTCCGCCGACCGGGTGGATCGGGAGGGAAATCGGGCCGGTTTTTGGGACATCCGCCGAACTCAGCTGCTTTCCAGAACGTTTGCCGTAAGCTAAAGTTACACCATTACCGGGATTCTCGCTCCACCCCCAGACCTCGCACGAAGAGTTTCGTCGACATTTTCGGAAGGCCGTGATGACCGTCCGGCTGGTCAGTCAGGAAGAACTCGACGGACCGCTCAAGGGGTATCGACTCCTCGAGCGGCTCGGCCGGGGCGGCTTTGGCGAAGTCTGGAAGGTGGAAGCTCCCGGTGGTCTCCACAAGGCCATGAAGTTCGTGTTCGGCGATCTCGATTCCGCCGAGGAAGAAGGCCGGCCCGCGGAGCAGGAACTCAAGGCGCTCCACCGCGTCAAGACGATCCGCCACCCGTACATCCTGTCGCTCGAACGCTTCGACATCATCGACGGCCAACTCATTATTGTGATGGAACTCGCGGACCGCAACTTGTGGGACCGCTTCCGCGAGTGCCGGACCCAGGGCCTCGCCGGCATTCCGCGGGAAGAACTCCTCCGCTACATGGAGGAATCCGCGGAAGCTCTGGATCTCATGAACGATTCGTACACGATCCAGCACCTCGACATCAAACCGCAGAACCTGTTCCTGGTCCACAAGCACGTCAAGGTCGCGGATTTCGGGCTGGCGAAAGCCTTCGAGGGAATCCGAGCCACCATGACCGGCGGGGTCACACCGGTCTATGCCGCCCCGGAAACGTTTGAGGGGAACGTCTCCCGTTTCTGTGACCAGTACAGCCTGGCGATCGTGTTCCAGGAATTGCTAACCGGGACACGTCCGTTCAACGGGGCGAACACGAAGCAACTGCTGCTCCAGCACCTCAACGGCGCCCCGGAAATGTCTTCTCTCTCGCCGGCGGATCAGGCCGTGGTGGGGCGGGGGCTGGCAAAGAACCCCGAGGATCGGTGGCCGAGTTGTGCGGAGATGGTGGTCGCGCTCCGGGAAGGCGGGAAAGCCACCGTGCGGGCGTCGGTTCCCGCTTCCGGTTCCCAGCCGATCGATCAGACCTCTCGGACCCGACCGGAGGCCCCGCGTGGGCCGGCCTCCTACCCGCCCCCGCCGCCGACCAGCCCGACGATGCGGCCCAAGGATCCGGTGACGATGCGGTCGCCGACCGCCCGTCCCCCTGGTGTGATCTCGCCCGGTTCCGGTGCGATTACCAACACCCCCCTGATCGGCGGCTCGACCCCCCGGCTGGTGACCCCGCAAAGTGCCGCCGGCTCTGGCTCCATGCCAGCCCTCACCATCCAGCGGCCGCAAGTCTTCCAGACCGCCCGGATGTCCTCGCTCGGGATCGCACCCCCCGAAAAAACCGGGCCCGGCGTCCTCTTCCCCGCACTGATCGTCGCCGTCGGCCAGACTGGGCTCGCCGTCGTCCGCGCTCTCCGAGCCATGATCCGCGACGGATTCGAATCGGTTGATGCCATCCCCCATGTGCGGTTCGTGTACATCGACACCGACCCGGAGTCGACCGCCGCCGCGACCCAGGGAACCGACGCGCTCCCCCCCCGGGACGTGGTCCTCGCTCGCCTCAACCGACCGACCCACTACCTCCAGCAATCGACGATCCCGCCGGTCGAGAACTGGCTTCCGACGGGCCTCCTCTACAAGCTGTCGAAAAATCCGGGGCCGGCGGGGGGAATCCGGGCATTCGGCCGACTCGCACTCTGCGACAACTATCGCCTCGTCGCCCAGCGGTTGCGGCAGGAAATCGAGCCGTTCCTCTCCGACGATCCCCTCGACAAGGCCGCCGAATCCACCGGCCTCGGCCTCGCCTCCAACCGGCCCCGTGTCTACGTCATCGCCGGGCTGGCCGGCGGAACCGGCTCCGGGATGGTCGTTGACCTCGGGTACGTCGTCAAACACGAACTCCGCTCAGTCGGATACCGCAAACCCGAGACGGTCGGGGTCTTCCTCGTTCCGCGTGCAGACAAGACCACCACCTCGCCGTCCGCCCTGGCCAACACCTATGCCGCCCTCGCGGAATCGAGCTACTACTCCTCGGGGAATCGCTATCAGGTCCGCTTCGACAACAACGAGCAGCCGATCTCGGACACGGAAGGGCCGTTCTCTCGCACCGCAGTGATCCAGCTTCCGAAAGCGAGCAAGGATCGGGAAACCGCCCGGGTCATCGGGTCGGCGGCGCGGGGAATCTTCCTGGAAATCCTGTCGCCGACAGGGCGTGCCGCCGACGCGGTCCGTTCCGCCGCCGCCCAGATCGCACCCGGAACCGCACCGGTTGCCGAAGTTTTCGGCGTCGCCCGGCTCGCCTGGCCGCGGACGGACATGCTCGAACTTTCCACGCGGAAGTTCGCGCAGCGCCTGCTACTTCGCTGGGCCTCTAAGGAAGCTCCGCACCTCAAGGAACCGGTCAAGGCCTGGCTCGAGCAGCAGTGGACGAAGCAGAAACTCGACCTGCACACGGTAGAGTCGCGGTTTGACCAGGCAGTCCGCGATGCGTTGCAGGAGCCGCCGGAAACCGTCTTCGATTCCGCTGTGGATGTCCTGCGGACTCGGACCCCGGCCGCCGGTCGGCTCGACCCCGCCACCGTGATCGAGGTGACGGACCAGCTTCTGATGCTCGTTGGGAAACCTTCCGTCGACTCGGACACGCCCGGGAAACTCACCGGCGTCATCGGTGACGCCGGGAAGAAGTTCGCCGCGGAGGCGGAAGCCGGGCTCGCCGCCATCGCCGTCTCGTTCCTGGAACAGCCCCAGTACCGCGTCGCAGGCTCGGAAGAAGTCATCGCCCAGGTCCGGGAACGGCTGACGCACGCGATCGACCATCTGGAGACGAAGAAGGTCGCCGTCACCCGGGAAGCGACAGACATCTACTCCAAGCTCTTGTCGATCGTGGGGGCATTCTCCTCCGGGTCGGCGAAGAAGACGGCCGCCGCGGAGATTTCCGAGTTGATCCGGGCTTACCCGACGAAGCGGCTCCTCGCGGTGCGGACGGATGCGATTCTGTCGCTGTATCGGGGCATGCTGGTGAGCCTTCCAGAATACAGCCGGGAGGTCAACATGTGCCGGACCCGGCTTGGGGAGCTGGCTGCTCTCGCCGCGTCCGGGCAGCCGACCTCCCGCCCCCCAGGTTCCGGAACCGCCATCCTCCCGACGGGCTGCGACACGATCGACGCCGCCGCGGAGCAGTTCCTGGCCGCGATTTCGCCGGAAGACCTACTCGCCTTTGACCAGGCGTTCCAGAAAGACGCCCTCAAGAAGTTCCGCGGTGTGGTCGGGGTCTGCCTGAAGCCCGAGAAATCCCCGGATTTCACGTCCCTTCTGGTCGACCAGTCCCGGGCATTTTTGTCGGAGCGTCTGGAACACGCGGACCCGGCCGAGGTTCTGCTCCGCTACCGCGGGGACGGTCCGGACACGGTGTCGGTTTTCGCCAAGGCCTACGCTGATGCCGCCCCGACGCTTCCGGACGACAGCATCCCGGTGATCGAGGGGGCGATTTTGAGCGTGCCTCCTGGGGAAGCGGGGGATCGGATCCGGGCCCTGGCTGCAGAGGCATGCCCGGAAGCGGACTTTATCCCGGCCCCCGCCACGGAAGACATCGTCCTCTACCGCGGTCGGCCACGGGTGCTGCTCACCGATCTTCCGCAACTCTCCGGCGCTGCCCGCGAAGCGTACGAGATCCAGGCCCGATCCGAGATTCCGCCCCACTCCCGGGTCGACGTTCCCTGGCCGATGCCCACGCCCCAGCAGGTCGGGTGATGGTCCCCAAGCCCGCATTTCCCGGCGACGCCGAGGTTCCCGCGATGACTCAGCCCGATCCGCAATCTCTCAAGGCCCAGATCCGCGAGCAGGCCCGGAAGAACCGCGTCGCCCAGAAGGAAAAAGACACGCTGAGCCGGCAGATTTGCGACGCGTTCACCGCCCGCCCCGAGTACGCCGCCGCAACAACCGTGCTCTTCTACGTCGACGCCGGCAGCGAGGTCCGCACCCGCCAGGCCCTTCCGGAGGCCCTCAAGCACGGCAAGCGGATCATCGTCCCGTGGTGCGTCGTCGAAACCAACCAGCTCGAACTCTTCCACCTCGCGCACATGTCCGAGCTCGTCGAGGGAGCGTACAAGATCCTCGAACCGCGGGAAGATCTTCGCTTCGCACCCGGGAAACGGATCGCGGTCGAGGAACTCGATCTCGTGATGGTGCCCGGCACCGCGTTCGACCCCCGCGGCGGGCGGATGGGGCAGGGGAAGGGGTACTACGACCGGCTGCTCTCCACGGCCCGCCCGGATGCGACCCTGATCGGCCTCGCGTTCGAGTGCCAGATGTTCCCGGAAATCCCCGTCGCTTCCCACGACATCTTCATGGACGTCGTGCTGACGGAGAAGCAAGCGTACCCTGGCCAGGGTCGGCGGGGAAACCCGGGCTGACCCTGACGGGACCATTGCCGAGCCCACTTCCGATTTCCCACGGGATAGTCGCCGTCAATGGAACTGCACCGTCTCCGCTACTTCGTCGCCGTCGCCGAGACTGGCAGCTTCACCGGTGCCGCTCGGCGGGAAGGCGTCACCCAGCCGACGTTGAGTCAGCAAATTCTGGAACTCGAAAAAGAACTCGACACCCGGCTTTTCGATCGGCTCGGACGGAATGTGGTGCTGACCACTGCGGGGAACCACCTCTTGCCGCACGCCCAGGGCGTCCTCGCTGCCCTCGCCGATGCGGAACGATCCGTCCGCGCGTCCACCTCCGGAGGCGTCTTGCGAGCCGGGGCGATCCCGACCATCGCTCCGTACCTGCTACCCCCAGTCGCCCGGAGATTCCTCAAAGAGCACGCGACCGTCCACCTGCAACTACTCGAAGATCGGACCGAGCGGTTGCTCGATGCCCTGCTGGCGGGGGAACTCGATGTCGGCGTCATGGCCCTGCCCATTCGCGACGATCGCCTGCACGTCGAGAAACTCTTCACGGAGGAACTGGTCGTGGCGGTTCCGACCGGCCATCGCCTCGCGGGGAAGCCGACAGTCCGGCTCGCGGATCTTTCCCGGGAACCATTTCTGCTCCTGGACGATTTCCACTGTTTCGGGGACCAGGTGATGAGTTTCTGCCGGCAGAGCGGGAAATTCGAGCCGCGGGTGGCGTGCAAGGGGGAGCAAATCGGAACGCTGCTGGGGCTCGTCGCTGGCGGGATGGGGGTGACGGTGGTCCCGAAGATGGCGGCCGACGCGGATCGCGCGAAACGGCTCGCCTTCCTGAGTTTCGCCCCGCCAACCCCGAGCCGGACCCTCTGCGCGGTCTGGCACAAGCAACGCTTCCGACCCCCCGCGGTCCGGCAGTTCCTGGAAATCCTCAGCGAGGTCGGCGACACCGATAGCGAGTGACACCGCCGTGACAGTGACATTGCGGGAGTTCCAACGCACACCTCTCGGTGACAACCGGCTGTCACTACCCCAGCGAGCGACGCCTGGGAGCCTCTCCTTGCCTCGGTTACTCGAGCCCGAGCGTTTCGTTCCCGTTTCGAGTGGCGGCCGCTGACCAGGCGTCCGGATCGACGCTATCCCGCACGAAGCGGACGCTGCCATCTCCAAGCACGACATTGACGCCCCCGTCGTGCCGGCTTCGGGCCGCCTTGTAGGCCGGGTTATTGTGCTGCACGCAGTCCATGTTCTTGCTGTTGGGCGTCCACACATGGTTGTAAGACCCGGCGTTGTATGCTCCGTCCGCCCACATGAAGCCGCGGTCGTACTTGGGCGTACCGGTTCCGGTCCCGCAGGCGGCGAGACCGGCAGCTTTCACGTCTTCGTATTCGACCTTCACGTCCCCCGTGGGTGGACCGGAAACCAGGGTCGAGCCGAGGATCGATTCCGAGAACGCGACCGTGTTGCTCGTCCCATCGGTGGCGTCGGTCACGCGGACCTTGCTGTTCATGAAGAAGAGCCCGTTCCCACCTCCCCCGGCCGCATTTGGGTCCGCATTCGGCAGCGAGCCGACGCAGGCCAGGTAGTTGTTCATCCCCTTCGAGGTCAATCCCGAACCGGAAATCGAACCCCGGGGCGGATCGGAGGGGCACAGAAACGACGGGATCACGACCTGCAAGGCTTCCCGGTTTTGCAGGAAGACGGCATACGCGGTTCCGCCGGTCTCGGGCAACCCGACGCCGCCGCAGATCATCGGCACGGTCAGGTCGATCTTGTTGAAGACGGCCGTCTGTTCCAGATACGGCGTCAACTGAGCCAGCGAGGACCATCGGAAGTGAGCCAGGGGAACCTTGGAGGCCGTCGGCAACGCCGCGTTCCCGGACCAGTCCTTGTACCAGTAAGCGGACGGGAAACACTGGTTCGCGGACTCGTAGTTGTGCAGGGCGAGGCCGATCTGTTTGAGGTTGTTCTGGCACTTGCTTCGTGCCGCCGCCTCACGGACTTTCTGCACCGCAGGCAGAAGCAATCCGATGAGAATCGCGATGATCGCGATCACCACCAGCAACTCGATCAGGGTAAACGCAGCCCGAATTCGAGTTGTCATGCGGCATACTCCTGGACCGGCGCGATATTACGATTCCAGAAATTGTGTTACCGCGCGATCGCAGAGTCGGCAACAAAAATCGGATGCGTTCCTGCCGGTGGAGCGATAAAAGAGAACTGTCGTCACCATCGCCAGCAGGGGCAAACCGTGTCGGAACTCGTGCGATTCTCGGTGTCTCTGGAGTCGGATCTGCTCACGAAATTCGACCAGTTTTGTGAGGCCGGAAAGTTCGCCACGAGAAGCGAAGCCGTCCGGCAGCTCATCCGGGAACGGCTGACCTCACAGGCGTGGGCCCACGACGCCGCCGACGTCGCCGCGAGTTTGACGCTCGTCTACGATCACCACAAGACTCGGCTCACCGATCGAATGTTGGACGTGCAGCACAATCACAGCGAATCCGTGGTGTCGAGCATGCACATCCACCTGACCCACGACCTTTGCATGGAGATCATCGCGTTGCGGGGCCCGGCGGGGAAGCTACAAGAACTGGCAGCGGAACTGAGCGGCTTGAAGGGAATTCACCAGGCGCAGCTGGTCATCATCCGGGCGGCGGATCTGGAAGACGGTCACACGCACCGCTGACGGAGATTCAGTCACCCGCGGGCGGCTTCGCTGGGTCGGCCGGCGAGGAAGATAAGGTCGCGGTTGCAGAGTCGGATGCGGTCGCCGCACCGGATGCGTGTGGGGCCGGCGATTTTCGCATCGTTGAGGATCGTGCCGTTCTTCGAGGCGACGTCGTGCACCTCGGCCTGACCGTCGCGGTGGATGATGATTGCGCAGTGCCGGCGGGAGATGTGCTCGTCGCGGATGACGACCTTGTTGTCCGGCAGTCGGCCGATGCTGTTGACGCCGACGATGAGGGGGTAAAGTTTGTCGCCGTCCTGGAGCCAGTAGGTGGTGTTGGCGGAGGGCGGGGGTGGGGTGACGGAGACGCAAGCAGCCCGGAACTCGGCGGGAAGAATCAGGTCGCCGGCGAGGGTGTATTCCCCGCAGGCGGCCCGGACCCGTTCCCGAGCGGCCTGGAACTGCTCCTTGCGGGGCAGGTCGCTCGCGTGCAGCGTGTTCGCTTGCGCGTCGGTCATGCGGTAGCGCCGACGGCCGGGAGTGGATGGGCTGGTCGCCCGCCGGCCGTGTCGGGCGACCCTACTCTCTTCAACTGTTCGGCAAGACCGGGAGTCCGTCAACATGAGAACGCGGGATTGCGCGACTCAATCCAGGTCGGCAATCGCGATGTCCAGGATCTTAAACCGAATCACGCCGCGTGGCACCTGAATTTCCGCGACTTCCCCTTTCTTCTTCCCCATCAGACCCTGGGCGATGGGGCTGGAAGTCAAAATGCGGTTGGAATCGGGGTTTTCCTGGCCCGGTCCGACGAGTTCGAAGGTTTCTTCCTCGTCCATGTCCAGGTCGGCGACCTTGACGCGGCTGCCGAAGGAGACGGCGTCGGTTTTGGCAGCCCCTTTTTCGATGATGACGGCCCGGCTGAGCTGATCCTTCAGCATGTTGATTTTGGCCTGGAGGATCCCCTGGTCTTCGCGGGCGGCGTGGTATTCCGCGTTTTCCGAGAGGTCGCCGAGGTCGCGGGCGGACGCCACCCGCTTGGTCACCTCGATCATCTCTTCACCCTGGAGGTGGTCGAGTTCGGCCTTCTTCTTGTCGTAGCCTTCCCGTGTCATCGGGATGCGGTCGTCGGACATGGCCTCGGGCTCCTCTCCGTCGTCGTCCACTCTGCAATTCGGCCGCGGATTGACCGCGGGGAACCAAGCGGTGTTGGCAAAAAACGGACCCGGCGGCCGCACCAAGTCGCGGCCGCCGGATTGAAACTGCGTGCATTATATCTCGTTTGGGACGGCCCGCAAAAGGATTCGGTCGAATGGACCCGTCGGAACCGGCCAGCCTCGCGCCGTCCAACCCTCACCGCGAACTGTTTGCGCTTCCCCGGAATCCCGAATCCGATCCAGGCATTTTTGCTCCTCCGCCTGGAGCTGCCGGCCGGCCGGGGCTCGATTCCCCTTCCGCGCGGTCACTTCCCCCTGATCCACCACCGAAACCACGCACGCTTCCTCCAGATCGAGCAACCGCCAGGCGATGACCTCGTAGGTTGCCGTGCGGTATCTCTGCTGCAGGACGGCAACGTCGGAGTTGGCCCGGCGGGCGTCGCGCTCGAACCAGCGAGTCGGCAGAATCAACCGGGGGGAAACCAGGCCGACCAGGGACTTCTCCGCCCCGCGGTTCTCCGTGCCCGGCAGAACCCCCAGTTTTTCGAGGATCACCGGGACGAGCAACCGCGCACAGGCCCGGGCGCAGACCGTCTGGTGCACCTCATCCGGAGCTTCGGGGCGGAGCACAATCTCGTTTTTTCGCGGCCGGGGGCGGGGGCGGTCCCCGAACCGACCCCGAGTGCCCGGCTCGTCCTCTTCCTCGGCGAACCGGACGAGGAGGTGGAATTCTTCCTTGGCGAGTGACATCGCATCGACAGGTGGTTCCGTGATTCCGTGGCGGGTGAGCAGGTTCACAACGACGCGGTCGGTGGCCTCGAACAAATCCTCGGCGGTGAACTCGGTCATGGGGTGACCTCCTACCTTGCAAGAGATCGTTTTTTTCGCCCACTGGGAAGTCAGTTCCAGAAAACTTGAAAAGTTTCTGGGTTTCTTGTTGACTCGCGGGCGGGTGTCGCGGATAACCAAATCAAGCCGGCTGGCGACTTCCGGGGCGTAATGGGCGACACCCCGGTGAGATCCAGCCGGCTCTTTTCGTTTCCACTCTCTAATTTCCTCCGACATCCATCATCTTTGCAGCCCATCCCGGACATCGCGAAACTTCGCATGACATCGGGAACAACTCGCTACGACCGCGGAAAAGGCCTGTTTCCGAGATTGCAGGTCTCCCTGGCGTAGTGCCGACTCAAGCTTGAGGGTCGCCGCCTCGGCCGCGAGCATCTGCATAGCCATTTCCGGGTGCTGGGTCACTTCCGGAAGTCGGGCCGATTCGCGGAATTCCTCCGCAAGCAGAACCGCCCGGTTCGCGGATTTCTGGGGCGATTTCCAACCCGCTTCTCGCTCGGCCTTGAGGGCATCGGCAAGCTCGTCGATGGTCACCATTTTCCTGGTCAGATTCGCCGTCGGTGCCACTTCCGGGAAGTTCGTCTCGGCCTGGGCAAGTTCGGCACGGCTGGGTGGCGTAAAGCGATCCGGAACTTCGATCAGTCCGCGATAGCGGGGGTCGGTGCCGGCGGTTTGCAGCCAGATGGAACCCTCTTTTGCAGAGAAATTCGGGTCCGTCGCGAGCAGGGCACACGCGACGGCGGCAGGTCCGCGGTGCTTGCCATGATGGCAGTGGATGTAGATCGGACCCGGAAGATCGCGAACCGCCCGGGCCAGTGACAACGCCCTGTCACGGGGGATGCCGTCGTACCCGACCGGGAGGTGGACGTACCGCATTCCGTACTGGCGTGCCCGTTCCAGGTCGGGTGCGGCACCGTCGACGGTGATGATCGTCCTCACGCCGAGTTTCCGCAGGGATTCGAAACCGGCGTCGCCTTCCGGGCTGCTTCCGCTGTAGATCCGCTCGCCGAGCCGGAAAGTGTTGTCGAGCCCGGGTGCGGAGACGGCCACGGGGCGGATCGGAGCCGGGGGCGGGGATCGCCAGCAGCCGACGGCGAGGAGCGTCAGCACCGCGAGAAGCGGGAAACTCCGCAGGATCTTGGGATGCGGTTCTGTACAATCACACCGGTTCAGATCCTTTTTTGCCCACACCGTTGGAGTTCTCCATGCCACGTTTCGCTGCCGTTCTGGCCGTCGTCGCTGCCCTCACCCTCGCCGCCCCCTCTGGCGCCGACGACAAGAAAGCGATCGGCCACATGGTCTATTTCAAGTTGAAGACCAACAGCCCGGAAGAAAAGAAGAAACTCGTCGATGCCTGCAAGAAATACCTCGAGCACCACGACGGCGTCCTCTTCTTCTCGGCCGGGGTGCTCGCGGACGAATTCAAGCGCGATGTCAACGACCGCGACTGGGACGTCGCCCTCCACCTCGTGTTCGCAGACAAGGCCGCCCACGACAAGTACCAGGACCACCCGGAGCACAAGAAATTCATCGAGGAAAACAAGGATTCGTGGGCCAAGGTCCGCGTCTTCGACTCGGAATTCGACGCCCCGAAGAAGAAGTGAGCCTGGCAGCCCCGGCACCGGTGGAGGTCGGCGATGGACCGTTCCAACCACTACGAGGTCGCATTCGAGGCGTTCCTGCGCGACCGCGGGGTGGGGTTCATCGCCGTCGACGAGGCCAGACGCAGCCTGCACGGGGATGTGGACGTCAAATCGCTCGATTTCATCATCGTCGGCCCGGATACGGCCCGATTGGTGGTCGATGTCAAGGGTCGGCGGTTTCCGGGTGGGACAGCGGAGAAACCCCGGCCGGTCTGGCAGAACTGGACCACCGAGGAAGACATTGACGGTCTCAGCCGGTGGACCGCTCGATTCGGCCCGGGTTTCCGAGGCGTGCTCGCCTTCGTCTACCACGTCACCCCGCCGTTCGCGGTTCGCCCAGACACACCGGACGCCTTCGAGTTTCGCGGGCAGACGTACCTGATGCGGGCGATCGACGCGGAATCGTACCGGGAAAAGATGCGATCGCGGAGCCGGCGGTGGGGGACGGTCCACCTCGCGACCGCCGACTTCCGCCAGTTGGTGCAGCCGTTCTCGACGTTTCTGGTTCCAGACGAGGTCGGAGGTTGGGGGGTCGAATCGTGAGTCGCTTGAAGCTTGGAATCGTGCTCGAAACCACGGGACTTCCCGTCCGGTCTGCCCTCGCGGCGGCGGCGAAACTCGGGGTTGCCGGGGTGCAACTCGACGCGGTCGGGGATCTCGCCCCGGACCGCCTCACCGCGACCGGCCGGCGGGATTTCCGGAACGTATTGAAGTCGTACAACCTCGAACTTTCCGCGATCCGGTGCCCCCTCCGTCGGGGACTCGACGCCATCGAGCATCAGCAGCAGCGGATCGAGCACGTCCGGACCATGATGCAGCTGGCGTTCGACCTCGGCCCACGGGTCGTGGTCACGCCGCTCCCGCGAATCCCGTCGGAATCGGACGCGACCTCTCCGCGGGCGGTCGCACTCGGGGAAACGCTCCGCGACCTCGGCGGGTTCGGCGACCGCGTCGGAGTCCGGCTCGCCCTCGAAGGCGGCCTCGACGCGGGGGAAAAAGTTCGCGACTACATACTGAGCTTCGACAGCGGCGGGCTCGCCTGCAACTTCGACCCCGCCAACTTCCTCTTCAATGGCCACGACCCGCTTGCCAGCCTGGCATCGCTCGGTGGGCTGGTGATCCACACCCATGCCCGGGATGGCCGCACCGCGACGATTTCCGGCGGCCCGCAAGAAGTGCCCGTCGGTGCCGGCACCATCGAGTGGATGCTCTACATCGCGACCCTGGAATCGCTCGAATACCACGGGTATCTGGTGGTCGACCGCGAGCAAGGGGAGCACCGCTTCGCCGATGTGACAGCCGGTGTGCAATTCCTCAGGCGGTTTGTGACATAGCGGTGTCACTCGCGATCAGTGTCGCCGCCTCGTCCCAGCCATCGGGTGTGTGAGGATCGTATCCGCGGGTGGAAGTGGTCAGGACGTTCTGCGAGAAGAACCGTCCGCGGGGGGATTTTCTCTCAACTCAGAAGCCCATGAGAGCGGTTCGGCGTGCCTTTGCTACCCGATGCGGTCGGCGACATACCGCCACGCCGACGGCAGGTCGCGGAACGCCCACCCCAAGCTGTCGAGTGGCTCGGTACTCCGCTCGCCGTGGCACAGCGTGCGGATCGCCTCCTCGCAGCCGGGGCCGACCACGATGGCGACCGGGGACGGCTCGACCTCCGGGCCGACCCCGAACACCATCTCCAGCATGTCGCCCCACTCGTACCGCAGCTCCGAGAAGTCGTGGACCACGCCCCAAGGCCGGAACGCGGCGACGGCGGCCTTGGCCATCGCGTGCATGTACCGCGCGTCCTTGTTACCGCCCGACCCGAACGGGTACTCACCGGAGTACCGGACGACCAGCACCTCCAAGTACGGTCGTGTTTCGGACGGGACGAGGAAGTAGCGGATGGACACCGATCCCGAACCGGCGAGGAACTGTTCCCTCAGTGCGAGTTCCACCCGGAAGCCCTCCGCCGCCGAAAGAATCCATGCATGCCCCGGGGTAGTGTACCAGCGGGTAAGTCCCGCGACCATCAGGAGCCGACCATGTCAGCGGCCGCCACCGCCTTGATCCTCGCCATCGACCTCTGGACCGTCCGACGGGGGTCTCGATTCCCCCGCGGATGCCGGGTCTGGGCCGTCACCCTTGGGGGTCGAGCACGCGGGCAAGAGGGGACGTCCGGCGGCACGGAGAGGTTTCTGGGGCGTCGCTCGCTGGTGGAGTGACAGCCGGTTGTCACCGCGATGTGCGATCGGCCGACCCCGAAGAGCGGTTTGGTCCCGCCTCGGTTCGCCGGGTAAGGTCGCCAACCGAACCATCCCGACGCAGCGAGAAGGTGTGGGAATCGTGTCCGCGGGCGGAAGGTTGTCAGGAAGTTCTGCGAGAAGAACCGTCCGCGGGGGGGATTTTCTCTCAACTCAGAAGCCCATGAGAGCGGTTCGAAACTATGACAGGCCGGGAGTCGATACCTTGCGTCGAGGTGTCGACCACCCTTCTCCAGGAGCCTGCTCATGACCACCAACCGCCAACCTGAGGCGAGCAACCCAGACCTCCGCTTACACCTGGCCTTCGATCTGGGCTGGACGACCTGGACACTCGCTTTCACCACCGGCCACGGCCAGCCACCGCGATTGCGAACCATGCGGGCCCGCGACCTCGACGCCCTCCTGCGCGAGATTGGGATTGCCGGATTCCACCAGGGTCGTCAGTTCTTATGAGGCGGGCCGGGATGGCTTCTGGTTGCATCGCTGGCTGGAGAACCAGGGGATCCGCAACAGTGTGGTCGATTCTTCCTCGATCGAGGTGAATCGTCGTTCGCGACGGGCCAAGAGTGATCGGCTTGATGCCGGCAAGTTGGTGGGCATGTTGGTACGCTATCATGCGGGCGACACCAAGGGCGGTCTACCGGCCGACGTGGTGGGCGTTGGGGGCGACTCTCGAAGTCCCTCGGCAAGCCGCAGTACCAGTTCGACCCGTGCGACTTCGGAGACCCCTGGACGAAGCGGACGTACCTGTGGGGTCAGTTCACCCCGCCGACAAGGACACCGGTTGACCCGGCCGGGAGCCTGATCGACACTCCAGGCATGAAGAGTTGCAGTAGCAAGGCCGAGCGGGCGAAGACGCCTATGGGGTTCAGCCGGGCGTTCTTCGAGGCGAACCACTGACCCCGGAGACAACTTCGAGGACTACCACGAGGGCCGGGACGAGCCGTTGAACCCGCCCAACAATAGCCCAACAAATGAGTGCCTAGCAGTGCCCACCGACGACCACGAGTGACTAGCCGGTCGGCCCGAAAATGAGCAGTAAACCCTTGCTATTATGCATCTTGTGGACGAAACGCCCGGAGACACCGTTCGGCCGTCGGCCACGCCCGAGAGGATTTTGGTTCTCTTTGTCATGGTTCGAATCCATGCCGGGCAACTCCAGAAGCCCTTGCAACACAACGAGTTGTGAGGGCTTTTCCATTAGCCGAGTGTCAGAATCGCGACTTGCCGAACGTTGGCGGAATTATCGTGACCGACCCGCCCTTCACCGGTTGGGAAGGAGCGGCCTCTCCTGTCAACCGGATTCCCGGTGCGATCCCCGGTTCGACCTCGTCGTCTGGTCCGGTGGTGCGGATTGTGCCGGCCGACGCCAGGTTCAATCCCTTCCCGGATCCTCGCAAACGCCGCAACCGCCGGGTACGTTGTAGGGAAGGAGCTTCGCGGACCGGACCATCCGGAACCGCCTCGTACCAGGAAAGGGGCCGGACATGCGTGGCGATTCGACGCGTGGCAAATCGATGTGGTGGCGGTCGGCGGCAGCGGCTCTGGCAATCGGAACTGCCGGCGAAATCGCGATCGCCCAGTCACCGGCACTCGACCGGGCCAAGCTCCTGCGTCAGGTCGCCGACCAGAAGGCCGACGCCGACGTCCGCGGAGTCATCGACGACGCCGAGCGAATCGCCCGTGTCAGCCCGCAGAAGGCGATCCAGTCCCTGAAACGGGCAATCCTCTCGCTCGACATCAAGTCCGACATTTCCTCGGCAAAACGCAACGAACTCGTCGCCCGGCTGCAGGGAAAAATCGCCCTTCTCGAAGGGAAACCCGTCGCCGGCCCGGAACTCGATCCGAAGATTGCGGTCAAAAAAGAGGAAACGCGAAAACTCTTCGAGCAGTACCTCGCCGAGGCGAAGGAAGTCCAGGCCGGGATCTCCGAAGTGGAACGCCTCCGAAACGCGAACCGCGACAAGGAAGCGATCCAGAAAATCACCGAACTGTACACGAAATACCCCACCAACCCGTCGGTTCTGTACCTAGCCGGGAAGGGCGAGTTCGCCGACCGCATCGCCGTCGCCAAGGCCACCGCCAAGAAACAGGCCGACAGAATCGTGTATGCCTTCAACGACCAGATCAAGTCGACGGTCCTCCCCAAGGGAGACATCGAGTTCCCGGAAAACTGGAAGGAACTCACGGAACGCCGGCGGAAACTGGAGCCCAAACTGCTCGGCGAGGAGGAAGAAGCGATCCTCCGAGCCCTGGAAAAACGCGTGGACAAGGGCTTGAAGGATGCCCCGTTCCTGGAAACCGTGCAGACCCTCTCGAACCTCGTCGGGAAGGAAGTCTACCTCGACAAGCGATCCCTTGAGGACGCGGGGCTGGACCTGTCCCGGCCGGTCAACATGCCCGGAAATGTGTCCGCCCGCACAGCCTTGCGAGCCGTCCTTCAAGCACAGGGGCTCACGTTCATCATCAAGGACAAGATCATCCAGGTCGTCACGATCGAGAAGTCCAAGGAAATGCTGGTCACGCGCGCGTACTATCTCGGCGACCTTGTTCAGGCGGCCGGTGCGTTCGGGGGTGCCGTCACCTGGGGCCCGGCGATCGATTACCAGCAGACGATGCAGAACGCGCAACTGATCGTCGACTCGATCACGCAATCCGTCGACCCGCTGAGCTGGCAGGCCCGGGGTGCTGGTGGGACGGCCACCATCACCTTCCACTACCCGAGCATGTCGCTGATTGTGCGGGCGCCGGCGGAGGTCCACGCCAGTATCAAATTGAAGTGACGGCCACCGCGATCTTGGCCGGCTCACCCGAGGATCGGCCATGTCGGATGCGGTCACCGTCGTCATCACCCGCCAAATCCGGCCCGGTCGCGAGGACGAGTTCGAGAAACTCATCCGCGACTGGGTTCCGACCGCCCTGACCTTCCCCGGCTACCTCGGCGTCCACATGCTCCGCCCGGCCCCAGGTGGCCGGGAGTATGGGGCCGTCATCCGCTTCCGCTCCGCCGCCGACTGGGAAGCGTTTCGCGACTGGCCCGTCTACGCTGAGTTCTCTGCCAAAATTGCGGGTTTGATCGAGGGGGAAACGAAAGTCGACACAGTTTCCGGCATGGAGATCTGGTTCACGCCGCCCGGTTCGCCGCCGCCGGTGCCGTCGTGGAAGATGGCGATTGTGACCTGGATCGGCGTCAATTCGCTGACCTACATGCTGGCCCTGACGCTGATGCCCCACCTCGCGGACTGGCCGGTGTGGGGGCAACTCGCGTTTGCGAATGCGATTGTGGTCGGGGGCCTGACGTGGGTCGTGATGCCGCTGCTGGTGCGAATCTTCCGAGGCTGGCTGTTCTCGAAGTAGCCGTCACTTCGCGACCCAGACCGGCGGCGGGGCGATCGCGTCGGTTGGTCGTTTCCCGGCATCGGCCCGGCCACTTCCGGCGAGCCGACTGATCACTTTCACCGTCATGTCGTGGTCGCACAGAAGCTGGCAGCTCAGGCGGACACCCGACAGCCCCTTGGCTGCCAGCACCGCTTTTTCCGCCTCCGTCATCGCCTCCGGTTCCCCGGCCACGAACTCGACCTTACACGTCGTGCAGCGAGCATTCCCGCCGCACGCGTGAAGTTGGTCGGTGCCCGCCTCGTCCGTCAGGGCAAGGATGAGCCGCTTATTCTCGGGGATTTCGAAGGTTCCAACACCGTCGACGGTGAGCTTGGCCATGGTGCGACTCGTGGGGAAATTCGATCAGGCTGCGATCCGGACCCGGAATGGCCCGAGAACTCGCGGGGTTTCCGCAGCGCTTCGAATCAGGCTTTCCAGTTCTCGCCGGGCATTCTCGACCACCATCGCGGCCGGCGAATCGGGGGCCACTTGCTGAAGAAGCTGCATCAGCTCGTTCGAGACCCATCGGGTTTCGACGGGATCAATTTCCGGTGCTTGCGACGCGACAAACGGGATCGTCTCGGAACCGATCATTCCCGGACCTCCTTGTTCGGGTGTGAGCTCACGATTATTTTCCGAGTCGGCGCCGGCTTCAAGCCCAATTCGAGGACGACCCAGACGCCAACCGTGGTGGGTTCCGCACTCACAATCTCGAACTGCCATCCTCGGTTTCCTTCGCGAAGTTTGGTAGAACACCACCGCGTTCCGATTTCCGTTCGATTGCGATGGGGGAAGCACCATGGCGGCCGACAACGAGAACGAACCGGAAGAACCGTCGGAGTTCGCACCCAGCGGGCAGCCCATCTTGCGGCACCGAAATCAGGGCGACTTCGAGTACGCCGCTGGCGACGAGGCGACGATCGAGGCGGTCAGCAACCACATCACGCAGCACATCGGCCCGATCGATTTTGTGTTCCACGAACTGATCTCCGATAAGGTCCACATCGATGTCCACGTGGTGAAGCCGAGGCCGGATCGGCCATACATCACGCTGGTGACCTCGGGGATGAGCGATCGGCCGATGACGGTGCCTCCGGGAGTGGAGGCACCGCAGTTCGCGGAGTTGCTGGTCTGCCTGCCTCCCGACTGGCCGTTGTCGCAGGAATCCTTTGAGGACGAGGCGAACTACTGGCCGATCCGCTGGTTGAAGCAACTCGCCCGGCTGCCGCACGATTACCGCACCTGGCTCGGGTTCGGGCACAGCGTACCCAACGGCGACCCGGCGGAACCGTTCGCCGACAACACGGATTTCTGTTGCATGCTCGTCCTTCCCCCGGTCCGGTTCGGGGATGACTTCCAGCTTCTGGAAATGCCGGACGGGAAGCAGATCGCGTTCTACGCCCTGGTCCCGCTGTACGCCGAGGAAATGGAGATGAAGCTCCGCCGGGGAACCAACGCCCTGTTGGAGGAGTTCGACCGTATCGGCATCACGGAGTTGATCGACCTCGACCGTCCGAACCTGGGGGAGTGAATTTTTCCCGAACCTGGGAGAGTCGGGACAAACCTTCCCGGCGGGATTTTTTCCGCGCCGGGGTGTGGGGTTTGCCTACAACTCCAGAGCGTCCAATTCCCTTCTGGAGTCCTCCCTCATGCTGACCCGCCGCGAAATGCTCCGCTCCGCTGCCGGTGTCGTCGCCGCGCCGGCCCTGTTTGCCACCGCCCGCGCCGAGGATAAGGCCGCCGGCTTCACGCTTCCCCCCTTGCCGTACCCCGCCGATGCCCTGGATGCCGCCATCGACGCCGAAACGATGACGATTCACCACGACAAGCACCACAAAGCCTACGTCGACAACCTCAACAAGGCCCTTGCCGGCCATCCCGACTGGTTGAAGAAACCGGTCGACGAGGTCATCCGCAACCTCAAGGACCTTCCGGAAACGATCCGCAGCGCGGTCCGCAACAACGGCGGCGGGCACTGGAATCACTCGTTTTTCTGGAAGATCATGGCCAAGTCCGGCGGCGAGCCCAAGGGAGACCTCGCCAAGGCGATCGAGACCTCTTTCGGCGGACTCGACAACTTCAAGAAAGAGTTCGGCGGCGTCGCCACCAAACAGTTCGGCAGCGGCTGGGCCTGGCTGGTCGTCGGTAAGGAAAAGCCTCTCTCCATCGTGTCCACCCCGAACCAGGACAACCCGATCATGACCGGCGGGCCGGCCCCGATTCTGGGCGTCGACGTCTGGGAACACGCTTACTACCTTCGATACAAGAACCTCCGGGCAAAATACGTCGACGAGTGGTTCAAGGTCGTGAACTGGGACGCCGTCGCCGCCAACTATGCGGACGCGAAGAAGGGCTGAGGCCGGCTTGGGGCGGAGGGCGTGACTACCAAGCTCTTCACCCCACGATCCGTCTGCGAAACCTCGTGTCGGAAACTTCGGCGACGAAGCTCCAAATTCCGTGCAAGTTTCTTCGGTTCCGTGGAAAATGAGTTGACTCGGAACCGTTTCCGTCCGACACTCCAAAAGCCTGCCGGATCGCCCGTCGAAGATAACTTCCGCCGATTTGAGCAGGATTCCCACCCCCGCCCCTTTTCCGATCCATTCGGGAGCCTCCCATGCTGCACTTCCCGGGGTCCGGTCAGCGTTTTTGCGACGGTTTGAGCCGTCGGAACTTTCTCCAGGTCGGTGCGTTCGGCGCCGGTCTGACACTCGCGGATGCCCTGCGATTGCAGGCTTCGCCGACGATCAAGACCCCGGCGCGATCCCGAGCCTTCAAGTCGGCGATCTTCGTCTACCTGCCAGGCGGCCCGTCGCACCTCGACATGTACGACCTCAAGCCGGACGCACCGAAAGAGTTCCGGGGCGAATTCAACCCGATTTCGACCAATGTTCCCGGCGTGCAGATCTGCGAACACATGCCGATGCAGGCGAAGATGTGGGACAAACTCGCGGTGGTTCGCTCCGTCACCTCCGTCGATGAGCACTCGGATTCGCTGGTGATGACCGGCTATCCGGAACGGGTGAACAAGCTCACGGGGCACCCGTCCTTCGGGGCGGTGGTGTCGAAACTTCGCGGAGAAGCGTCCGGGGCGGTGCCGCCATTCGTGTCGCTTCGGGGCACGAGCCGGGGCTCGGAACCGGGTTTCCTCGGCGTTTCTCACCGTCCGTTTACCCCGAGTGGCCCGGGGAATGCCAACTTGAAACTCGCCAATGGCGTCACCTCAGAACGCCTCGATGACCGGAAGGTTCTCCTCGAAAAGTTCGACGACGTCCGCCGAGACATCGACGCCACCGGCACCATGGCCGGCATCGACAGCTACACCGAACGCGCCATCGACATGGTCACCAACGGCACCGTCCGCACTGCCCTGGATCTCAACAAGGAAGACAAAAAGGTTCGCGACAGCTACAAGGGCGTCGAGGGTTTCCTCACCGCGCGCCGACTGGTCGAAGCCGGCGTCGGGTTCGTGACCCTGAGTTTCGGCGGGTGGGACACGCACGGCAAGAACTTCGAATCCCTCAAGAAACAGCTTCCCGTCCTCGACCGGGGAATCGCGAACCTCGTCACGGACCTTCACGAGCGGGGTCTGGGTGAGGAAGTCGTGCTCGTCGTCTGGGGCGAATTCGGGCGGACGCCGAAGATCAACGGCAACGCGGGCCGGGACCACTGGTCGCCGGTGATGGGGGCCATGGTGGCAGGCGGCGGCCTGAAGATGGGCCAGGCGGTCGGAGCCACCACCGCCAAGGGGGAACGGCCCAAGGATCGGCCCTACACCGTTTCCCAGGTCATGAGCACCCTCTACCGCGCCATCGGCATCGATCCGTCGCAGACGTTCCCCAACGGCAGCGGTCGGCCGATGTACATCCTCGACGACCGCGAGCCGGTGAAGGAACTCCTCTAACCCGCCTACACCCCCGCCTGCCCGGGCCGCTCTCGCACCGAGGGCGGCTCGCCTGTTATAATTCCCGTATCTCGCACCGCCCCATTCCCCCTTCCTCAGGGGTCTCCTGATGCGAACCCTCGCACTCGTCGCAATTTTCGCGGCCTCCCCCGCGTTTGCCGCCGACCTGCCCAAGGTCACCGCTATCGCTCCGTATCCGAAATCGCTCGCCATCCGCGGTGCCGACGATGCCCCGCAGCTGATCGTCTCCGGCGTCGTTTCTCCGGTGAAATCAGTTGACCTCACCGTTTCTGCGACCTACACCGTCTCGGACCCGAAGATTGCCCGTGTCGCCGCCGATGGCCGGGTCTACCCGCTCGCCAACGGCTCTGCTGAGATCACCGCGACGGTCGCCGGGCACTCGGTGAAGGTGCCGGTCAAAATCGAATCGATGGAAGCCCCGCTGCCGCTGAATTTTACGAACCAGATCGAGCCGATTCTGACGAAACTCGGCTGCAACGCGGGCGGTTGCCACGGAAAAATCCAGGGCCAAAACGGGTTCCGGCTGTCGCTCCTCGGCTTCGACCCGGACCTCGACTACGCGACCCTCGTGAAGGAAGGCCGGGGCCGGCGGCTCTTCCCGGCGGCCCCGGATTCCTCGCTCTTTCTCACCAAGGGGGCGGGCGTCGTCCCCCACGGCGGTGGGAAGAAAATGGAGGTCGGCTCCGAGGAGTACAAGATCCTCCGGCGGTGGATCGCTTCCGGACTGCCGTTCGGGCTACCCTCCGATCCGGTCGTCACCAAGGTCAGCGTCTTTCCGGAATCCCGTGTGGTGGATCGGAATTCCCGCCAGCAACTCGTCGTGACCGCGACCTACTCGGACGGCACGACCGAGGACGTCACCCGCCGGGCCCAGTACGAGAGCAACGTCACCGATGTCGCGACTGTCTCGGAAACGGGCGTCGTCAACACCCTCGGCATGACCGGGCAGGCGGCGGTGATGGTCCGCTACCAGGGGTACGTCACCGTCTTCCAGGCAATCGTCCCACGGCCCGGGGAAGCACCGAAGTTCGCCTTCGAGCCGAAGACGATCGTCGACCAGCACACGGCCCGGAAGTGGCAGGAACTCGGCATCGCCCCCTCCGAGTTGTGCTCGGACGAAGTCTACATTCGCCGGGTCTACCTCGACATCACCGGCACGCTGCCGACCGCGGACGCGGTGTCGAAATTCCTTGCCGACAAGTCCGGGGACAAGCGGGAGAAGCTGGTCGATCGGTTGCTCGAAACGCCGGAATACAGCTACTTTTTCGCGAACAAATGGGCCGACGTGCTGCGGGTGAAGCGTCGCGGGCAGGCGGAGCGGGCACCGGGAACGCTCGCGTTCCACACCTGGATCCGCGACTCGATCCAGGCCGACCGACCCTACGATGAGTTCGTACGCGAGATCATCTGTGCGATCGGCGACGAGACGAAATCGCCGCCGACCGTGTGGTTCAAGGAGGTGCAAACCCCGGAGCAGTTCGTTGACGATGTCAGCCAGGTCTTCCTCGGCCAGCGGTTGGCGTGTGCGAACTGCCACCACCACCCGTACGAGAAGTGGACGCAAGACGACTACTGGGGCATCGCTGCCTTCTTCGCCCGCGTCGGCAAGAAGAACTTCCCGATCCCGGGTGCGACTGGGAACAACGGGCGGAACCAGTTCCAGGTCATCTACACGAAATCGTCGGGTTCCGTCACCAACAAGCGGACCAATCGCACCGCCGAGATGAGGCCGCTGGACGGGGAACCGATGAAGTTCTCCGCCGAGGACGATCCTCGCATCAAGTTCGCGGAATGGCTGACCGGCTCGAAGAACCCCTTCTTTGCCAAGGCGGTCGCGAACCGGTACTGGGCCCACTTCTTCGGCCGCGGCATCGTCGACCCGATCGACGACATGCGGGTCACGAATCCGCCGTCGAACCCGGAACTGCTCGACGCACTGGCGAAGAACCTCGTGGACAACAAGTTCTCCCTCAAGGCGTTGATTCGGACGATTGCGAAATCGCGAACCTACCAGCTTTCCGCGGTGCCGACCGAGTTCAACCAGTCGGACAAGCAGTCGTTCGCGCGGTACTACCCGAAGCGGTTGCAGGCGGAGGTTGTGTTCGATGCGGTCTGCTTCGTGACGGAAAGCCCCTCAGATTTCCCGGGGTTGCCGAAGGATCGCAATGCACCGCAGCGGGCGATGGAACTGCCGGACGAATCGTTCACATCGTACTTCCTGGATGTGTTCGGCCGGCCGCAACGGATCAGTGCCTGCGAATGCGAACGCGTCAACGAGGCGAGCCTGGCGATGACCCTGCACATGCTCAACAGCCAGGAGGTGCAGGACAAGATCGCCCGTTCCGGCGGCCGGTGCGACAAGCTCGCGAAGGACCCGCGGACCGACGACGAGAAGATCGCGGAACTGTTCCAGCTCACCATCGGCAAGAAGCCGACGTCCGAGCAAATGTCCCTCGCCCGGCAGCAACTGGAGAAGCACGAAAAGAACAAGAAACTGGCCTACGAGAACATCCTGTGGGCGCTGCTCAACACGAAGGCGTTCCTGTTCAACCAGTGACGTTGGATTGATCGCGAGTATCCTGACCGGGCCGTGGGTTCTCCCCCGGCCCGGTTCGTTTCCCCGCGATGGCAAGCCATGAAGCGCGTCACGATCGAGGTGGCAGTCGAAACGGTCGAGGATGCGAAAACGGCGGAGGATGCCGGGGCCGACCGGTTGCTGCTCTGCAGTGCCCTGGACCTCGGAGGTCTGACGCCGAGCCTGGGCCTGTACCTCGAGGTGCGGGCGGTGGCGAACGTGCCGGTGGTGATCACGATCCGGCCCCGGGCGGGGGATTTCGTGTATTCCTCGGACGAGTTTCGCGTCATGTTGCGGGACGTAGCGGAGTTCTTGAAGCACCGCCCCTCGGGCTTCGCGTTCGCGGTGGTTCTTCCGGACGGTTCCATTGACGCGGAGCGGTCGGGTGCTGTGGCGGCCAAGGCGTGGCCGGCGACGAGCACGTTCCACCGGGCGTTCGACAAGGCTCCGGATCCGGAAGCCGCCATCGGGGAAGTGATCAAGCTTGGGTTTTCGCGAGTGTACACGAGCGGCCGGGAGGCGACGGCTTTTGCGGGGGCGTCGGCGATTGCCAAGCTCGTGCGGCAGGCGGGTGAGAAAATCGCGGTGATTCCTTGCGGCCGGATCGACGCGAAGGCGGCCGTCGAACTGATCCGTCTGACCAATTGCAGCGAATTGCACGGCTCCTTCGCGGAGGACGCCGATGGGCCCGACGACCGGGGATTCCGCGGTTACCCGGTCCGCTCCCGCACCAGTCGGCCCGCGGTCGAAGCGGTTCGAACCGCCACCGACCAGGTGACGACCGCCGGCCGGTGATTCCCTACACTAATGACAACCGACCCTCGACCCCGAGCGAACTCATGTCCTCAAACGCGCCGATTGCGGAACGCGCGGCCCAGTTCCGCCAGCGGTTCTCCGCCCTCGAAGCCGAGATCGGGAAGGTCATCGTCGGCCAGCAGGAGATCGTCCGCGGGGTGCTAACCTGCCTGTTCGTCGGCGGAAACGCGTTGCTCGAGGGCGTGCCGGGGCTCGGGAAGACGCTATTCGTTCGGACGCTGGCGCAAGTTCTCGACCTGCGGTTCGCCCGGGTGCAATTCACCCCGGACCTGATGCCGTCGGACATTGTCGGGACGGATGTCATCCTCGAAACTCCGGAAGGTCGGCGGGAGGTGCGGTTCCGGGCGGGGCCGCTCTTCGCCCAGATCGTGCTCGCGGACGAAATCAACCGTGCGATTCCCAAGACGCAGTCGGCGTTGCTGGAGGCGATGCAGGAGCACACGGTGACAGTCGGCGGGACGACGCACAAGTTGCCGGAACCGTTTATCGTTCTCGCCACCCAGAACCCGATCGAGCAGGAAGGAACGTACCCGCTGCCGGAAGCGCAACTCGACCGGTTCCTGTTCAAGCTCGTGGTTCCGTTCACGACCCGGGAGGAGTTGAACCTGATCCTGGATCGGACGACGCGGTCGGAGCACGCCTCGCCTTCGAAAGTGATGGATGCGGGGGAAATCGCGGGCTGGCAGGGGCTCGTGCGGGAGGTGCTGGTGGCGGGGCCGGTGCAGGATTACGCGATTCGCCTGCTACTGGCGACTCACCCCAACTCCGAGTTCGCGACGGCGGACACCAACCGCTACCTGCGGGCCGGCGGGAGTCCGCGGGGGGCTCAGGCCCTGATTCTCGCGGGGAAAGTGCGGGCGCTCCTGGAAGGGCGATACAACGTGAGTTTCGAGGACATCCGCAAGGTGTACTTCCCCGCGATGCGGCACCGGGTGTTGTTGAACTTCGAGGCCCAGGCGGAGGGGGTGGCGTCGGACACGGTGCTGGCGGCGATCGTCAACGAGGTCAAGGAAAAGGACGACAGCAACAAGCCGTCCCGGGCGTGAGGAGACCTGCAAGTCGAGACACGGGGTGGGTATGATGGAAGGAAACCTCGTCAGCGGGTGACCGTTTCGCGGAAAGTTCATCGATGCCGGCGCCTCTCCAGAACGTCACGCACGCCTGCTTCGGGCTCAGCTACCTTGTCGCGTTCGGGTTCGAACTCGCCCGAGTCCGCTGGCCCGCGAGTACGCTGCGATATGTTGGCCTGACGTTCGGATTCGCGGGGTTGCTGGCCCAATCGGCGTTTCTCGCCTTCCACCACCCGACGCCTGCGACACCGTACGGTGCCCTTCTGGCCGTTGCGTGGGTGCTGGCCGTCTTCTACCTTTACGGGGCGGTCCACCACGCGAAGCAGGCGTGGGCGATCTTCGTGCTCCCCGTTGTCCTCGGGCTCGTCGGGCTGGCTTACCTCGTCACCTCGGACCCCGCGAAAGCCCCGGACCTGACGGTACCGCCGTGGATGGTTGGCGACCGATTCTGGGGGGCGGTGCACGGCGTGTTGCTGCTCCTGGCTGCCGTCGGAATTTGCGTCGGGTTCCTCGCCAGCGTCATGTACCTCATCCAGGCCCGGCGGCTCCGGAAAAAATTGAATCCGCTCGGGGGGATGAAGATGCTCTCCCTCGAACGGTTGGAGGCGATGAATCGGCGTGCGGTCAACGCGGCGTTTCCGCTGCTGACGCTCGGGCTTCTGCTCGGGGCGGTGTTGTTGAAGCAGTACCACGATTTCGCGGACAACTGGTTCTCGGTGAAGGTGCTCGGGACGGCGGGTTTGTGGGTGATTTTCGTGGTGCTGTTGTACCTGCGATATGCCGCCCATGTGCCAGGGCGACGGCTGGCGATCCTGACAATCGTCGCGTTTGTGCTGGTGCTTCTGGTGCTTGCGTCCGCACACCCGTTTGCGCAAGGGGGGGCATCATGAACCTCCGCGTGGTCGGGTGCAATTACCAGACGGCCCCCGTGGAATGGCGGGAAAAGCTGGCGTTTGACGGTGGGAAACTCGGCAAGTCCGTCGCGGAACTGGCGGCCCGGTTCGGCGGCGAGGCGGTGATTCTCTCGACTTGCAACCGGGTCGAGATTTTCGTCGCACGGGCTCCGGGGGAGTTCGCGTTCGATGCGGGGCTCGCGTCGGAATTCCTGGCGGAGGTACACGGACTTCGCGCCGCCGAGGTGGCACCGCTGCTTTACGACCACGCCGACCCGGCCGCGATTCGCCACCTGTTTCGTGTCGTGTCGAGCCTCGACAGTCTGATCGTCGGCGAGGGGCAGATTGCGGGGCAGGTCCGGCAGGCGTTCGAGGCGGCCCAGAAACTCGGGACGACCGGGCCGCTCCTCAATGCCCTCTTCCCCGCGGCGATCCGGGTCTCCCGCCGGGTCCGCACCGAGACCGGCATCTCGCAGGGGCACGTCTCCGTTTCGAGCGTCGCCGTTGATTACGTCCGCCAGGTCTTCGATCACTTCGCGGACAAGACGGTCCTCGTCATCGGTGCCGGCAAGATGGGCCGACTGACCCTCAAGCACCTCCAGGAACTCCGACCGGGGCGGATTCTCGTCACCAACCGCAGCCCGGAGAAGGCCGCAGAAGTCGCTGCGTGGTGCGGGGGAAGTTCCGTTCCCTGGGACGGGCTCGACAAGGCGCTCGTCAATGCGGATATCGTCCTGAGCACGACCGGAGCTCCGGAACCAATCATGACCCGGCGACGGTTTGACGAAAAAGTCCTCGCCCATCGCAGCACTGGGACCATGGTCATCCTCGATATCGCGGTGCCTCGCGATTTCGACCCCCGCATCCACGACGGGGACAGGGTCTGCCTCTTCAACATCGACGACCTGACGCGGATCCGGGAGCAGACGATCGCGAAACGGCAGCGGCACATCGCACCGGCCGAGGCGATTGTCGAGCAGGAAGTGCGGAAGTTCCTCGACGACTGGAACCGTCGCCGCAGCGGGCCGGTGATCGGGCAGCTCACCGCCGAGGTGGACAAGATCCGCGACGAGGTCGTGGCCCCCCTGATGGCCAAGCTCAACGGGAAATTGTCGCCCGAAGAAAAGAAATACGTCGAGGGGGCGTTCCGACTCTTCCAGAACAAGCTCCTTCACGGCCCCATCGCCGCCCTGCAGGAGGCGAGCAAGGAGGGGCACGGCGGGACGTTCTCGGACGTGATCAAGAAACTCTTCCGGTTGCAGTAGTCGTTCCCGGTTCCGAGGGTAGTTCGAGTCCGGTTAGCCCTCGCAGAAGCGGTGATTGGCCAAGAACTTGCCGTATCTACTCTTGCCCACGCTCCGCAATTTATGGAACATGATTCTGTCCCGGCGAAATCGCCCCCGAATTACGGCGCGATTCGGGTCGCGATCGGGCACCGGATGATTTCCCGTACTAGACTTCCGGCGAACGACTGCTCAGCGACGAGACGCTCCTGATGACCCCCTCCACCCCCGGCCAACCGTCGTCCTCGATGACAGGCCGGTTCCAGTCTCCCCTCGTTGATCTCCGGAAGCGGGCACAGGCCCGGCTCGCCGAGAAAGTCGATCCATCCCGAAACCGCGGCAAACCCCTCTCCCTCCTCCGCCAGGAAGGGAAACGGACACTCGAACAATTCTTCGAATCCGAGGCGCCTGCCCTCCAGAAGCCCGAACGCGACAAGATTATCGAAGAACTTCTCGCCGACGCCATCGGTTTCGGGCCAATGGAAGAGCTCTTCCGCGATGCCGACGTCAAGGAAGTTCTGGTGCTCGCCCCGAATGTGGTGATCATCAAAAAGAACGAGAGCTGGCTGCCGAGCCCGGTCCGTTTCCGAGACGCGGCCCACATGCGAGCCGTCCTTCAGAAGATGGCCGACATCGGCGACCAGCTCGTCCCCAACCCCTCGACCTCGAGCGGGTTCGATGTCAAACTTTCCAACGGATTTCGGGCCGTCGCGATCCTCCCGCCCGACATCATGGAGCAGCAACCGGTCGGGCTCTTTGTCCGAGGTGCGGGTTCGGGAAGTGGGGCCTCGCCGGCGATCACGACTCCTCCACCGGTGCCGGCCGCCCGCGTCCCCTCGACAAGCGGTTTGATCGCGACCCCGGCACCCCGTGCGACTGCAGGCTCGGGAACGGCCGCTGGCCCCCGTTCCGGTGTCGGTCCGATTCCCGGAGTTCCCGCCGGTTCCAACTCGGGCGTCACCAGCGGCAGGGGTCAATCCGCCACCGGATCGGCTGGGGGCGGCTTTGCCGGCCAGGGCTCGGGCATCATCCAGGCCGGCCAAAGACCCGTCGTTGCCACGGGCTCGGGTTCCGGCCCCCTCACGGGTTCCGGCCCCGTTTCCGGCACCACACTCGGAGCCGACCTCCACGCCAAAGTTCGGCAGAAGGTTACCGAGCGGATCATCATGAAGCTCGCCAACGCCGGCGTCTACGACCTCAACGTCATCCCGCTCCCCGAACTCCGCAAAATCGCGATGGCCTACGTCAAGGAGTTCATTGACGCGGAAAAAATCGCACTCGACGACCCCACGATCGAACGCCTCGCCAACGAAATCCTCGCCGGCATGAACCGGTAAGCCACCGAATCGGGTTCTTCCACCGCCCCCGGCAGTCGTTGCAGCAGGCAATTGGATCTGTTGGCTTCCGCTCAGAAATCGGCAGGCAGAACCGCCTTGCACACACGTCCGCGACCTCGTACAACGTCAGAATCAAGAGGAAACCGCGCCTGGGAAGGAAGGGCTCGAGGTGCAAACAATGTCCGTTGGGGAGCGGCCGAAACGTGGGGTGCCAGAGGGACTCTGGCTCCGCTGCCCCTCGTGCAAGGCGACCGTCTTCAAGAAGGACGTCGAAGCCCGGTTGAACGTCTGCCCGGAGGCGAACTGCCAGCACCACTTCTACGTCTCCGCCCGTGACCGCATCGCCCAGCTCCTCGACGACGGAAGCTTCGAGGAATGGGACGCCGACCTGCGACCGCTCGATCCGCTGAACTTCGTGGACATGAAGCCCTACGCCCAGCGGATTCTCGATGAGCAGAAAAAGACCGGCATGAACGACGCCGCGGTGACCGGCACCGGCTTTATCCGCGGTCGGGGCGTGGTTCTCGGCATCACCGATTTCGCTTTCATGGCCGGCAGCATGGGCAGCGTCGTCGGGGAAAAACTCGCCCGGGCAGCAGAACGTGCCACCGAACTGAAACAACCGCTGATCTTCGTTTCCGGCTCCGGCGGCGGGGCCCGGATGCAGGAGGGGATTCTCTCGCTGATGCAGATGGCCAAGGTGTCGGCGGCTCTCGCCCGCTACGCCAAGGCCGGCGGGCTCTACATCGCCATCCTCACCAACCCCACCATGGGGGGCGTCGCCGCCAGCTGGGCATTCCAGGGGGACATCACCCTCGCCGAACCCAGAGCGATGATCGGCTTCGCCGGTGCCCGCACCATCAAGAACACCATCCGCCTGGAACTTCCCGAAGGATTCCAGACCAGCGAGTTCCTGCTCAAGCACGGTTTCGTGGACCGCATCGTCCACCGGGCGGACATTCGCACGGAAGTTGCTCGAATCATCGACTACTGCGAGATACAGTAAACAGATCGGCGGCCCCGTCTCGCTCACCGCCGGAGCTTGCCAACCCGCACGCGGGGGGATGCCGTGGGTGTGTTCGACGGTCTACTCGGAATCTTTTCCGGCGGCGGTGGTGGCGGCAAAACAGTCAACGTCTCGAAACGCTTCGACCTCCAGAACCGCACCGGTCAGGGGAGCATGTCGAAGGTTTACAAGGCCTACGACCGCAACCTCGGCCGCACCGTCTGCCTCAAACTCCTCGACAAGGTCAAGACGAAGAAATTCGAGGAACGCTTCAAGGGACTCAAAACCAAGAAGCCGACCGAAGGCCAAATCTGTACGCAACTCAAGCACCCCAATCTGGTCGTCACCTACGAGCACGGCGTCACAACCGACGGCGAGCCATTCCTCGTCATGGAATGGATCGAGGGGAAAGGCCTGAGTTACCTCGTCGAGTCGAAGAGCAAGCAACTCGACGGGAAACGCATCGACTACATCTGCCAGCTTTGCGACGCGATCGGCTACCTGCACAGCAAAAAGTTCCTGCACCGGGACCTTTGCCCGCGGAACATCATGGTGACGCACGACGGGGTCGTGAAGCTGATCGATTTCGGGCTGACCGTACCGTACACGCCCGAATACTGCGGGCCCGGGAATCGCACCGGCACGCCCGACTATCTCGCCCCGGAGATCGTCAAGCGGATGGCGACCGACCACCGCGTCGACCTCTTCGCCCTGGGCGTGACCGCCTTCGAGGTCTTTACCTTCGAGATGCCCTGGGAACGCTCGGTTTCCTCGGAGGAAACTTTTCGCCGGCGTCTCAATACCGCCCCGCGAAACGCCGCCAATCTCAATCCGGACCTGGATGAGGATCTGGTGAAGGTCCTGAACAAGTCGATCGCCCGGGAACGGACCGAACGCTACAACTCCGCAGAAGAGATGAAGGCGGCCTTCGAGGGGCTCGACCGGCAGGATTACTGACATCGAGCCAGCACCGTAACCCGCTTCGCTTCGGCTCCGTGGTGGCCGCAGACTCTTCTGTTCCTTTCCCGATCCGAGTCCTTCCAGGAGCCCCACCCATGTCCCGCACGCTTGGGATCACAGCCACCATTGGGGGAATCGCCATACTGGTGGCCGTTTTCGCCCCTGGCCGCTCGCCGATTTCACCCGTCTCGGCCCAACCGCAGCCCGTCCCACCGGCGAAGGCGGCGACTCCGGAGGAGGGAATCCGGGCGATCACCGCGGAGTACGTGAAGGCCTTCAACGCCGCCGATGCGAAGTCAGCCGCTCTCCTGTGGACGGCCAACGGCGAGTACATCGGGGCCGACGGTGCCCGGGTCGTCGGCCGAGACGCGATCGAGAAAGATCTCGCTGCCTTCTTCAAGGCGAATCCCAAGGTGCAGGCGACGGTCAACATCGAGTCGATCCGCCTGATCGGCCGAGGAACCGCGATGGTCGAGGGACTCGTCACGGTCCGGCGACCGGCTGAGCCGACCCCGAGCGAGTCGCGATACTCCGCCCTCCACGTCAACGAGGAAGGCGTCTGGCACGCCGCCTCGGTCCGGGAATGGGAACTCGACCACGCCACCGACATTGACCTCAAGCACCTCGAATGGATGGTCGGGGAGTGGAAAGCCAAGGGAGACGCCGAAGTCCACCTCAGCTACGCCTGGGACGAATCCAAAACTTTCATCAATGGGAAATACACCGTCGAGAAAGACGGCAAAGTCATCTCCACCGGGAAACAGGTCTTCGCCCGAAACCCGCAAGGTGGCCTCCGCTCATGGATGTTCGATAGTTCCGGCACCACCGGCGAAGCGATCTGGACCCGCGATGGCACCCGCTGGGTCAGCGACGGAACCGCGACCCTCACCGACGGGTTGGAGGTCAACTCGACGAGCGTGATCATCCCGATTGGGAAAGATTCCTTCACCTGGCAGGCGACAGAACGATCTATCGACGGCGTGACGTTGCCCTCGCTCCCCCCGCTCAAGGTGACGCGAGTCGTGAAGTAAATCCGCATTCCCAGTCCGAAACACCAAGATTCCACGGAGATCCAAGATGCGATACACAGTGGGCCTGCTCCTTGCCGGGTTGTGCGTGTTGGCTTCGAGTTCGCCGGCGGGTGCGTTTGGCCGGGGCGGGGCCGTTGGCGGCGTTCGCGTTGGCCCGGGTGGAGGTTACGCGGCAGGCGGGGCGTACGGGGGAACCCGCGTCACGCCGGGTGGAACGACGGTCCAGCATGCGGGTGCTCGGGGCGTGGCGGCCGGCCCGTATGGCGGAGCCTACGCCGGGCGGGAATCGGCGACTCGCGTCACCACGCCGACGGGGCAGACGTACACCCACGTCAACAGTGAGCGGGCCGCTGTCGGGCCGGCCGGCGGTGTCCGAGTCGGAGGAGCATCGGGAACCGCGGTTCGGGGACCCTACGGCACCGCGGTGGGTGGATACCGGGGCGGGGCTGCGGTTGGCCCGGTTGGCGGAGCCTACGCCGGCTACCGCGGCGTAGCGATGGGCCCGGCCGGCGGGGTCCGTGTCGGAGCGGTGGGTCACGGGACGACCTACTACAGTTCCGCCGCCGTCCGCACCACCGCCCTCGGCGTCCGCGGCGGTTACTACCCCTACTTCACCCCGACCTGGTATCGGAACCACCCCGTCGCCTGGTTCCCGCCAAGGTGGGTTGGCGGCTCGACGATCTGGGTCGCCCCGGCCTGGAACACCGTCGCCGGATTTGTGGGAATCGCCGCTCCGCCGGTCGTCTACGACTACGGATCCACCGTGGTGATCAACGATGACACGGTCTACGTCGACGGAATCGGGGTCAGCACGGCGGACGACTACGCCTCGCAGGCCACGACAATCGCCGATGCGGGTCGGGCCGCCAAGCCCGCCGAAACCGACGAGTGGCAACCGCTCGGCGTCTTCGGGATGATCCAACCGGAGGACAAGGTGGCTCAGCGGATCTTCCAGTTGAGCATCGACAAGGCCGGCGTCATCCGCGGAAACTACTACGACGCCGTCGCCGACACCAACACCCCCGTGTATGGCTCCGTCGACAAGAAGAGCCAGCGGGCCGCCTGGTCCATCGGCGAGCGGAAGGACATCACCTTCGAAACCGGCCTGCCGAACCTCACCAAGGACGAGGCGACCGTGCTCATCCACTACGGCAAGGAAAAGACCCAGCAGATGCTTCTCGTCCGGCTGGAGGAACCGAAAGACAAGTGATACCAGCCTCACGCCGTGGGTGGGATGGTGCCATCAAGGGTTCTGGCTGATGGCCAAGAGCTCACAGCTAATCGCTGGAATGCAAAGTTGTCGAGTGATACACATCCCAGCGATTAGCAGTTAGCCGTTAGCTGTTAGTTCGATCCCAGATAAATTCATCGCACCCCTGCACTGCCCCGTCAGGTCGCCGGGGTGACGGGTTGCGGGCCGGGGCGGATGCGGTAGAACCGGTTCGAGAAAACGCCTTCCAGGGCGAAGAGCAGCAGCACCGCGATCAGAAGCCACGGCGTCAGGTCGATGGGATGGTCGGTACTCGCCTCGATGACGTCGCGGAGCTTGAGGTTCCGCTCGGCGGGGATGATCGATTTCGGCCCGCAAACATCCGTGATTGCCTCCGCCGGGACCTTGGCGAGGTTCGACTCGTCGGCGGTGGGATTGAGGCTGAAGCCTTCGCGCCAGGTGCGGTCCTCGTTGCGGAGCAGGAAGTTCCCGGCGGTGAGGGTGCGTGCGGGGGAAAGCCGCCACTCCCCGGACTTGTCTGCGAGGTCGACAACGCCGTCCCGGCCGCTGACCCCGGGACCCTCGAAGATCAGCTTCGCCCCTTTTTTCGAGTCCCCGCCCCGGGGCAACGGCACGCTCACCGATTGCCCGGTCTGGAAGTTGAAGTTCGCGTCGGCACTCGAGCCGCAGAGGTACCGCACTAGCAGGTTCGGGAAGACGACATACCACGAGTTTTCCGAGGTTTCCCAGTAGTCGTGCCACTTCCGGTCGGGCTTGTCTTCCCAGGGGGTGTCCATCCGCGTCGTGAGGAGGAGGACTTTCCCCTGCCCCTTGACCGACTTCTCGAGCACGGCCGGCCGACGGGTCTTGGGGTCGTCGGAATCGTCGTAAGTCACCACTACCGCGGCCGGGGGTGCCTCGACATCCCAGAATTTCCAGGCGAGGCGGGGTTTCCGGAGGAAATCGACGTTCCCCCGCATCTGCCAATCGCGGAATGGTGCGAGGAGGGGGTGTCGGAGAGCGGCCTCGTCGATGAGCCAGGGAACCCCGACCCGGCGGTCGCGGGGCCGGGGCTCCTTGGGGTCGGTCGGCACCGGGGGAGCGGGGAACGTCCGCGTTTCCACGACTTTCCCGAGTTTCCCCGGCATCAGGGCGGCGATTGCATCGTTACTGGCCGGGTCGTACGCGGCCGGCACGAGCTGCTCCGGCCCACCCGGGATGATGATGATCTTCCCGCCGCGGGTTGCGTACTCTTCCAGACGTTTCCACAGCGACGGCCCGTTTCCGATCGGCTGACTTGGGTCCGCGACGCTGAGCAGGCACACCGCCTCGTACACTCCAAGGTCGCCGACTTCCTCCGGTTTCTTCACGTCGCAGGCGAACTCCCCCTTGGTCTGGAACGCAAGCTGCCAGAAGACCGCGTCATCGGGGTCGTCGGTGATGGTCAGGATTCGCCGGGCTTCCCCAACGCGGAACGTCGCGTACCGGACGTTGTCGAACATCAGGCTGTCCGGCGTTTCCAGGGAAACTTCGAGCTGGTGCAACCCCGGTTTGAGGTCGCGGAACGTGAACTGGACGGGCTGCGGGGTGCCGGCGGGAACCCGGACGCTTCGTTTCTCCGGAATTGCGGCACCGTCGAGCTTGCACCGGACGACTGCCTCGGGAACATCCGGGCCGGTCGCCGACACCGTCGCGTTGACCGTCACCGGCTGGTTCTGCGGGATGACCTGCGGGCGAATCGCGACATCCGTGACGGCGACATCCGCGGGGGAATCGATGCCGACATCCACGAAAAGGTGCGCCACCGCCGGTTTCCCAAGCCCATCCCGCGTCTTCTTGAGGTCCTCCGCCCGGTCGGCGACCCAGCAGTTGGCGGTGCGATCCGAGAAGATCGCCACCAGTTTCGGAGTCGGATCCGTCGTCGTGTCCGCGTCTTTCTCGGTCGATTGCAGCAGCCGATACGCTACCGCCAGGGACGACGTCACCGGCGACCCGCCGCCGCGGGTTTCCTTGAAGCTCTCGAGTTTCTTCCGGGCGTCCGAAGTCGATTGCTCCCACGCCGCGATCGGATCAGCCGTGTCGAGGACGGCGACTCGGGAACCCGGGGGAAGGTCGTCGAGCAACTCCAGAGCCCGCGTCCGGGCGTCATCGAGACGCGTCTTCTCGTTCGAGGTGTACCCCATGCTCGGGCTGGTGTCGACGATCAGCACCGCCATCACCGGCTGGTCGCCGAGTACGTTGAGGAACGACTGACTTTGCACGACGGGCTGGTAGAGCGTCGCCGCGAACAGGGCGATCAGGAGCATCCGCAACAGAAGCAACAGCAGATGCCGGAGCCGCATCTTCCGCTGGTTGGTCTTCTGGCGAAATTTGAGGAACCGGAACGCGGGAAAGGGGAGCCGTTTCGGCTCCTGTTTCATGATGAGGTGCAGAAGAACCGGCAGGCCGGCCAGGAGCACCCCGGCGACGATGATCGAGTGCATGGAAGTATTCTACCGGGCAACCTCTGCCATGGAGGAACGGATACGGAGTCTGCCAACCGAGTCGAGGGGCACCCGGCGCTTCTGACACGTGCGTTCGGGCAAGAATCCGTCACTGGCCGCGACACGATGACCCACGCATACCAAGCCCACGGAAACCTCCGTGGGACGACACCTTTTCCGAGGCGATGATGGACCAGGAACCCCTGATGCACTCCCAGCTTCCCGGTTTCCCCTGCAAACGCGGGAAAGTTCGCGATGTTTACGAACTCGGAGATCGGCTCGCCATCGTGGCGACGGATCGCATCAGTGCCTTTGACTGGGTCATGCCCGATGGGATCCCCGGGAAAGGTCAGATTTTGACAGACCTGACGGAGTTCTGGCTCCGCTGGCTGGGGGTGCCGAACCACCTGATTTCCCGCCGATTGCAGGATCTTCCCCCGGAGTTCCAGAGCCATCCGGAGATGTTCGAGGGTCGCACGATGCTGGTCAGGAAAACGGCGGTCGTGCCGATCGAGTGCGTTGCCCGCGGGTATCTCCTGGGTTCCGGGTGGAAGGAGTACCAGGCAACCGGGACCGTGTGCGGCATCCCCCTCCCGGCGGGTCTCCGCGAGGCGGATCGGCTTCCGGAACCAATCTTTACCCCGACCACCAAGGCCGAGCAGGGGCACGACCTGAGCATCACTTTCGAGCAGATGGCAAGCCTCGTCGGGGATCCGCTGGCGGTCGCGTTGCGAGATCGGACCCTCGACGTCTATCGGCGGGCGGCGGCGTACGCGGCACAGCGGGGAATCATCATCGCAGACACAAAGCTCGAATGGGGCACGCTTCCAGGCGGAGACATCCTCCTCATCGACGAGGTGCTGACCCCCGACAGTTCCCGGTTCTGGCCGATGAGCGAGTACGAACCCGGCCGATCCCCGCCGTCTTTCGACAAGCAGTTTCTCCGGGATTGGCTGGAAACGACGGACTGGGACAAGTCGAGCCCTCCACCGCCGTTGCCGACGACGGTGATTGAGCAGACGGCGTCAAAATACCGGGAAGCGGTCCGCCGATTGACGACCTGAGCTGGAGGGGCTCCAACCGTGCCGACGTGGGCCAAATTACCCATTTACGCCGATTTCCCAGTGCTCACAATCGTTGCAAACCATTTATCCCTCCCACTTTAACGCGAGGCATTTGGGAAGGTGAGTTGTCGAAATCTGGTGAATTTGAGGGAGTGAAAATCTCGGATGGGGCGCTAATTGGCCGGAATTCGACACGATCCGCGCGAATTTTGTTGGCCGGACGGCGGATTTCGTCTAAAACACGCACTTCCCGTTCCAGTCGGATGGAGCGGGATTCCACCCCCGAGGTGCTTCACGGAGGCTCTACACTGATGTTCACCACCTCAATGACTGCGGTGGCGGTGGCCACGCTGCTGGCCGGCTCGATCGAATCCTCGCCCAAGTGGCAGACGGATTACCTCACGGCCATCACCCAGGCCGCGGATCAGAAAAAGCCGGTCGCTGTCTTCATTGGCGAAGGAACGAACGGTTACGCCAAGCTGGTCACCGACGGCGTCATCAGCAGCAAGACCGAGCAGCTGCTCAAGTCCGCGTACGTCTGCCTGTACATTGATACGACGACCGAAACCGGCAAGAAGCTCGCCAAGTCCTTCAACCTGAACCAGGGCGTCGTTATCAGCGACCGCACCGGCGATCTCCAGGCACTTCGCCATTCCGGCAAGGTGTCTGCGACGGAACTCAATCGCTACGTCGAGAAGTACAGCGACGTGCAAACCGTCACCACGACGGAATCCAACGTCTCCGCCATGGCCCCGGCTGGCTACTCGACCGGCGGCTACTACCCCAGCATGAGCTCCTGCCCCGGCGGGAACTGCGGCGGAACCGTCATGGGCGGCTGCCCCGGCGGCAACTGCGGTGGAAGCTACTCCGGCGGCCGCCGTCGCTAAACGCGACCGGTGGAAATGACTGTCAACCGACCCCGCGGATTCGCTGGAATCCGCGGGGTTATTTTTTCGGCGGGTTCTTCACGAACGCCGCGATCTTCTCGTTGATTTTGGCATCATGTGCCCACGCGTGCCCGAGTCTCGGCACTTCCAGATACTCGACCGGATGCCCTTCCTTCTTGTAGAGGTCCCGGGCCTTCCTCGCGTCCTCCACCTTGAGGATCGGGTCGTCGGTTCCATGGACGATCAGAACCGGGAACTTTTGTTTCGCGTTGACCCCGAAGATCATCGCCCCGAGGTCCATGCCCCCGGAATGGGCGATGACGCCGGCGACCTTCGCGGAGCGTTTCTGCGCCACAAGCTGGGCGAAATACGCCCCGTTGGACATGCCGATGACGAAGACGCGAGACGGGTCGACGGGTTTCGTGCGGATCAGGTGCGCGAGCAGACCATCGAAGAATTCGAGGTCCTCGTCCACTTTCTTCGGCACGATTCCCCACATTTTCTCGTTCGCGTTGGGATAAGCGACGATCACCTTGTCCTTCGCCGCCAGATCATCGAGCTTCGTGTATCTCGGCATCAGGTCCTTGCTGTCGATGAGCATGCCGTGGAACGCGATGAGAAGGGGGAGTTTCTTTTCGTGTTTGCCCGCGGGCACAACGAGTCGGTATTCCCGTTTCGTGCCGTCGACCTTGATCGTCTCGTCCGGAAAGACCCTCGGCTCTGCGGCGGCGGCACGATCCACACCGACGAGAGTGCCCAGAAGGACGAGCAGTCGGCAAATCATGGGATCTCCTCAAAATGACCGGGCACGAGACGTCTCCGGCTTCGCAATGGATACGCCCGGAAGCCGATTCGTGTTTCACCGGCGAGATCCCAATCCCGGCAAAGAATCGCCCTGCTCTTCCGGAGTCGGTGCCTTCGAGAAGGGAGAAATTCGGGCCGATTCGAGCCGGCCACCCGTTGCTGCGGGTGCGATTGCCGGGCAAAATAGGTGTGATCGTCCCGCCTTCCGCATGCCAACCCTCCACGCCCACTCTTCCGGGATACGCCGATGACGCGGTTCGCCCTTCTCGTGATTCCCGTGGGTTTGCTCGGCTTCGTGGCGATATCCCCCTGTCCGAGTGCGGAACCGAAGCCGGCACCGGAGGTGAAGATCGACTTCAACCGCGACATCCGGCCGATTCTGTCCAACAGTTGCTTCGCCTGCCACGGCCCAGACGAGGCGGTGCGGAAGGGCGGGTTGCGGCTCGACACCCGGGAAGGGGCGACCGAAGCGGGCGGGATCGTGCCCGGGAAACCCGAGGAGAGCGAGATCCTCAAGCGGATTCTGGACGAGGATCCGAAGCACGCGATGCCGCCGAAAAAGTTCGGAAAGAAGGTCGCAAAACAGGACATCGAAACGCTGCGGACATGGATCAAGCAGGGTGCCGGGTACGCGACGCACTGGTCGTACGTCAAACCGACCCGCCCGCCGGTCCCGCCGGTGGATGGCGCGAAGAACCCGATCGATGCGTTTCTTCTGGCCCGGTTGAAGGAATCGAAACTGACCTACCAGCCCGAGGCGGATCGGTACACGCTCGCCCGCCGACTGGCACTGGACCTGACCGGTTTGCCGCCGACAGTCGCGGAAGTGGATGAGTTCGTCGCGGACAAGCGGCCGGACGCGTACGAACAATACGTCGACCGGATGCTGGAAAAGAAGGCGTTCGGCGAGCACTGGGCCCGGTTGTGGCTCGACCTCGCGCGCTACGCCGACTCCGCCGGCTACGCCGATGACCCGCCCCGCACGATCTGGGCGTACCGTGATTACGTCATCAACAGCTTCAACGCGAACAAACCCTTCGACCAGTTCACGATCGAGCAACTCGCCGGGGACCTGCTTCCGAACCCAACGGAGGAGCAGCTCACCGCGACCGCCTTCCACCGCAACACAATGACCAACAACGAAGGCGGCACCAACGACGAGGAGTTCCGCAACGCCGCCATCGTCGACCGCGTCAACACCACGATGGCCGTGTGGATGGGCACGTCGATGGCCTGTGCCCAGTGCCACACCCACAAGTACGACCCGATCTCGCAGAAGGAATACTTCCGCGTGTTTGCCTTCCTCAACAACACCGAGGACGCCGACCGCCGGGACGAAAGCCCGCTTCTGCCGCTCTACACAGACGAGCAGAAGAAGCAGAAATCCGCTTGGGAAACGGAGCTTCTCGCGGTCAAGAAACGCCTCGCGGAGGCAGACGTGTCGGAGGGGCTCGTCAAGTGGGACGCCACTTTCCCAATGACGGTGAAATGGGCGAACCCGACTCCCCTCGCGGTGTCGGCGAAGTCGAAACAACCGGCCGCACTCCAGGCCGACGGCTCGATCCGGTTCGCAAAGCCGGGCGGGAAGACCGACACCTACACCGTCACCCTCCCCAACGATGGCGGCAAGCTCTCCGCGATCCGCCTGGAAACG
This sequence comes from uncultured Alcaligenaceae bacterium, assembly GCA_964552815.1. Classification (GTDB taxonomy): domain Bacteria; phylum Planctomycetota; class Planctomycetia; order Gemmatales; family Gemmataceae; genus CAYUHJ01. Next base: position 101,211 of record CAZKIQ010000016.1, read on the forward strand.
CTCCCGCTTGCGATCCTTCCCGGCAAGGGGGCCGGCCACGGCGGCGGGAACTTTGTCGTCACCGGGATCCGTGCCAGCATCATCCCACCCGGGAACAAATCACCCACCGGCCGATACGTCCGCGTCGAACTTCCCGGCAAACAGACCTACCTGATGCTCGCCGAGGTCCAGGTCTTTTCCGGAACCGACAACGTTGCCACCCAGGGAACCGCGAAGCAAAGCAGCACCGATTTCGGCGGCAACGCCAAACTCGCCAACGACGGCAAGACGGAAGGCCACTTCTTCCGCGGCAAATCCGTCGCCCACACCGCACTGCAGGACGACCCGTGGTGGGAAGTCGACCTCCGGTCCGCCACCGACGTCGACCGCATCGCGATCTGGGCCCGCACCGACGGCGGCGGCGAGCGGCTCGCCAACTTCCGAGTCTCCCTCCTCGACGATAAACGGAATGTGGTGTGGTCGCAGACCGTGAAGGAAACGCCGAAACCGAGCACCACGCTCCCCCTGAGCCCGGCGAAACCGGTCCCCCTCGTCGCCGCCCATGCCGACTTCACGCAGGCCAACCACAACCCGGCCGACCTGCTGGCGAACCCCCAGCCGAAACTCAAGGGCTGGGCCGTCGGCGGAGCCGTCGAAAAGCCCCACCATCTGACGGTGCTTCCGAAGGAACCCCTCGAACTCCCCGCAAAGGCAATGCTCGCGGTGACGATCGAGCAAAACTCCGCCTTCGAGAACCACGTCCTCGGCAGTTTCCGGGTCAGCTACTCGACCGACCCGGCCGCCGCCGAACTTGCCCGCACCCCGCCCGAAATCGTCGAAATTCTCGGCCGGGAACGCACCAAGCGGACCCCCGCCCAGTCGAAGCGGCTTCTCGAGTACTACCGCACGATCGCCCCGGAAACGCAGGCCGACCGCGACCGCCTCGCCGGGCTCGAGAAATCGCTCGCCAACCTCAAGCCGGCCACCACCGTCCCGATCTACCGGGAACTGCCGCAGAACCGCCGCCGGGTCACGAAGGTGCAGACCCGCGGCAACTTCCTCGACACCGGCGACACCGTCACCGAGGGGGTCCCAAGCGCCTTCCACCCGCTGCCCCCGGACGCACCGCGGAACCGCATCACCCTCGCGAAATGGCTCGTTTCCCCGGACAACCCGCTGACCGCCCGCGTGACCGTCAACCGGTTCTGGGAGGCGATTTTCGGCAACGGCCTGGTCCGAACCTCCGAGGAATTCGGATCCCAGGGGGAACTCCCCAGCCACCCGGAACTCCTTGACTGGCTCGCGACCGAATTCGTCGCCCAGAAGTGGGACACCAAGGCATTCCTGAAACTGCTCGTCACCTCCGCGGCATACCGGCAGTCGTCGCGGGTGACGCCGGAGGCTCTGGAACTGGACCCCGACAACCGCCTGCTGAGCCGGGGCCCGCGGTTCCGACTCCCGGCGGAAACGGTCCGCGACCAGGCACTCGCCATCGCCGGTTTGCTCAGCCCCAAGATCGGCGGCCCCTCCGTCCGACCCGCCCGCCCCTCGATGGGTCTCTCCGCGGCGTTCGGCGGCGGGCTCGACTGGAAGACATCCGACGGCGAAGATCGCTTCCGTCGCGGCCTCTACACCGAGTGGCGGCGGACCAGCCCCTACCCCTCGATGACCACCTTCGACGCCCCCAGCCGCGAAGCCTGCACCATCCGCCGGGTGCGAACCAACACGCCGCTGCAGGCCCTCGTGACTCTCAACGACCCCGTGTACGTGGAAGCGGCCCAGGCGCTCGCCCGGAAGATGGCCGCCGCGGGCTCGAAACCGGAGGAAAAACTCACCGCCGGGTTCCGCCGCGTCCTCTCGCGTCCGCCCACCGAGAAAGAAACCGCCCGGCTCCTCGCCTTGTTCGACGATGCGAAGTCCGGCTTTGCCAAGGACCCCGCGAAAGCCCTGTCCATCGCCACGAAACCGCTCGGCCCACTCCCCAAGGACGCCGACCCCACCGAGTTGGCCGCCTGGACCGTGGTCTCGAACGTCCTCCTGAACCTGGACGAAACCCTGATGCGCCGGTGACTTCCCGGGCCCGGTCCGTACCCAAAACTTCGCCGGGTTGATCGGAGTTCGATCCCGGTTCTGTTTCGAGTACGACCGCCATGGCTCGGCCCACGAATTTCGATGTCTGGTTCGTCGCGGCGGATACGGTCTACCGCGGTGTCCCGTACGACGTGCTTTCCGGCTGGGTAGGGCAGGGACGGGTCGGGAAGTCGGACAAGCTTCGCCCGGCGGGGTCGAATTCGCCATGGGCGTCCGTCGCCGACCACCCGCTGCTCGCCGATTTCCTCGCACCTGCCAACGCTTCGCCACACTCGGATGACCTCGCCGAGCAACTCGCCGCCGTCGAACTCGACGAGCACTTCCCCCGCCCCGCGGAGGAGGAAGACGACGATGTCGACATGATTCCGCTGATCGACATCAGTCTCGTGCTTCTGATCTTCTTCATGATGACGGCGGCGGTCGCGTCCCTTTCCCCGGTCGACGTGCCCGGCCTCAAAAACGCCGGGCCGATCCACGACGAGGCCAACTCGATGACGGTCCGCATCGAGAAACGCGCGAACGGCGACGTCATCTACTCCCTGCAACAGGGGACCGCCTCACCCGCCCCGGAAGACAACAATCTCGCTTCCGTTTCCGAAGTCATGGCCCGGCTCGATGCCCGGCTCACGGAACGGACCACCCCGCCGTCCGTGCGGGTCGCCTGCGACAAGGCCCTTCCCCGCGAACGGATGCGGGAAGTCGCGAAGGAACTCGACGCCCGCCGGGTCAAGGAGCAGATCTCGGCCTACGTCGCCGAGGTCAACGAAAACAAATGAGCACCTGGCGAATCCGACACGAAGGGTCTCCGCAATCGGTCGAAATCCCGTCCGCCGCCCGAATTCTCGAAGGCGTCCGCGACGGCGAATGGGAACCGACGGACGAAATCCGCGGCCCCGGGGAAACGACCTGGCGCTCGATCGAGGACCACCCCGCGTTCGCAGAAGCCGTCGCCGACCTGGAGCCGCCCAAACCCCGCCCGCCGGAAGACGACCGGCTCGACATGAACCCGCTGATCGACGTCGCGCTTGTGCTCCTGATCTTCTTCATGATCACGACAACCTACGAGAGCCTCCGCCGGGCGATCGACCTGCCCCCGGAACCGCCGAAAGACAAGTCGAAGTCGCGGATGGTGAAGCCGGACGACATCAAGGACCGCGTCTTCAAGGTGAAAATGTGGATGGAAGGGGAAACGCCCCGCGTCCAGATCGAGGACAAGGTCGTGCCGATGGAGGATCTGGAAAAGGAACTCAAGGAAGTGGTCCGGTCAACCGGTCGGAAGGAGATGTACGTCGACGTTTCCGGCGACGTGCTGTGGGACTACGAGGCGAGGCTCTACGACGCTGCGAAAGGGGCGGAGATCCACAACATTTTCTGGCCCAAGGGACGATAGCCGCCCCAGTCGCATCACAACTTCGGAAGGCGCGTGACACCCGGTTGTCACCAGTCCGTGGTCAGCACCTCGTTCCCGGCCCGTGTCCCGAGCCCCACCCACGTCGCGGGGTTGATCGAATCGGTGATGAGTTTCACCGAACCATCCGCCATCAGGATGTTTACCCCCAACGGGTGCCGGCTGGTGTAGTCGTCGAGGTGCGCTCCCGGTGAGTTTGGGGTGTGCACATCGGAGTAGTCCGGGCCTGGCAACGGTTCCCCGGTGTGGGCGAGAATCAACGCCGGTGCCTCCTCCGATACCGACGACGGTGAACCAGGAGATGGCGGCGTTTCCGCACCCGTGACGGAACCCACCCACGTCCCCCATACCCGGGAAGCGCTCCTCTCGCCGACCGCGATCGTCTGACTCGTTCCGTCCGTAATTTGCAATGTGTTGATCCGGCTGTTCCGGAAGAAGATGCCATCCCCGCCGGCGGGATTCTCGGAGGCTTCCCCGGTGCCGTACATCCCCGCATAGTTCGAGAACGCAACCAGGACCGGCGTGGCGGGCGGCGTGGCAAAGCTCACCTCAAAGGTCTCCCCCGCGGGGACCGGCGAGTCCGACGGGCATCGAAAAATCGCGAGTGGTTGTTTCCGGACGTCCGCGTGGATGGCCGCCTCAATGTTCTGGTTGAACTGGATCCTGCGGAAAAGCGGCTCCTGTTCCAGGTACGGCAGCAGGTGCGATGCCCAGCCCCAGCCGGGTCCCGTATCGCCGCCTGCATCTCCGGGTGGGGGCAGAATCGCCGGGGAACTGCCGTACCCTGGCGGGAACCAGCCGTAATTCGCGTGGTGGTTGTGCAACGCGAGCCCGATCTGTTTGAGGTTGTTCTGACACTTCGTGCGAGCAGCCGCCTCGCGAACCTTCTGGACGGCCGGCAGCAACATCCCGATCAGGATGGCGATGATGGCGATGACGACCAGCAACTCGATCAGCGTGAACCCGGAGCGATTCCGGCAAACCTGGCAGCTACGACGCATGACCGACCTCGTTCCGAATTGGATTCGGTATTGCGACGTCATACTAGAAAAAATCCGGGTTGCGTCAACTCCCTCAAGAGGTTCCCAAGCCAACGCGCCGCGAGCCCGAAACGACACTGCCCTGGTGACCTTGGGGCAAGCCCACCAGGGCAGGAACGGCCTGAAAATTTCCGGTAGCGGCTTCGCCAATCTCACCAGCGGTAGGTCAACTGCGTGAAATAGAAACCCGCATTCCGGGCCAGGGTCGGGCTGCTGGTGTTGCGGAGGAACTCGCCGCCCCACAAGTAGCTGTAGCCCGTCATGAGGTCGATATGGGTGGTCAGGTGGAAATTGCAGACGAGGTCGATTTCCTCACCGACGTGAGTCCCGGCGTTGCCCGCGGGGGAGCGACGGATCGGCACACCGGCGGCGTTGTAGAGGGCATCGTTACTGTTCGCGAGCCAGAAGCTGTGAAACTGGACCCACGTGGTCATCCACTTCGTTGGGAAGGTGTAAAGGTGGAAGTTGACATCATGGATGTTCTGCCGGCCGACCTGGTCAATCCACCCGAGATAGTAGTGCCCGAACGGAAACAACTGGTTGAAGGTGTGGACGGTGCCGGACCCAGTCGAGCCGCCGCCGCTGGCGTAGTCGTAGTACGCCCAAATCGTCGGGTTCCACTTCGCATTTTTGAAGTTGTACCCGACCCCGGCGGTCGCCATTCCCGCAACAATGTCCCGCCCGTCCAGGCTGCCGAACTGCATCGCACCCTCGAAATCGAACAGGAACTGGTCCTGGTTCCCGGCGTAGCGACTCCCCAGGGTGTGGCGAGTGGACGGGTTGCGGGGAATGCCGAGGACTGTCGTCCGGTTGACGTCATCGAGGAGCAGGTAGTAAAGGTCGACGGTCTGGCCGGCCTTGGGTTTGTACGTGGCCCAGGTCCCGGCGAAGTTGATGTTGTTGTCGACCGAGTCGAGCTTGTTCGCCTGCGGAATGACGGGCTGCACCCAGAAGGCGTCGAAGTCCCACTTTTCCCCCTGCCGGAACCCGCGAACCCCCTGGTAGGTTCGCCGGGTGTTGGCCCATTCCAGCGGCGAAATCAAGCGCTGGGATCCGAACAGCAGTTCCTGCCGACCGACGCGGGCATAGATCGGTTTCTTCTCCCACTCCCCGACTTTGAGGTCGATGAAAAGGTTGAGGAAATCCGCCTTGTTCTGGTCGATCGGCAGCGGGGCGAGGTTCTGCCATGCGGTGCCAGCGGTGATGAATTCGACGTAAAGCCGGAAGTCGTCCTTGTACCAGAGGTCCCCGTAGGTCCGAATCCGACCGAGCCCAAAGTCATTATCTCTTTGTGTCAATCGGGCGTTGTAGTGCGACTCGTACCGTCCGCGAAGGTCCCCACCCGTGACGAAGAGCCAGTCGTTGTGGCGGATGCGGTGCAGACAGTCGGTGTAATCCAGGTCCGTGTTCTTCGGGTCGTCGAGGTAGCTGAAGTTGTCGAGGTCAAAGAACGACGGCTGGGCCAGGCCGGACCGCGGGTAGGGCCACTTTGGCGGAGCCTTACGGCACTCGCCCCGGATCTGGTCGAGCAGCGAGTAGTATCCCGGTCCGGTCGGGGGAACGGGGAAGAACCCCGGTCGCGGGAACGGGCGGGTGCGTGGGACCTTCTTCCAGTCAAAGCTCTCGCAGGCCTTGCATTCGCCCGTGGAAGTCGCAGGAGAGGGTGCTGGGGAGCCTGCGGTTCCCGGGCTGGCAGAAGTTCCCGGGGAAGCGACGACCTCCTCCTCGAGAAGGGTTGGAGGAGTCCCCGATGGAACCGGGATCGGGAGGGGACCCGGCGGAGTCGAGCCGATCGGATCGGCACCCTGACCCCAGGCCAATGCCGGGAATGCCAGCCAGAACACCACCGCAGTCCGCGTCACCGCGCGGCGGAAACGTTGCCATCCAAACATGGGTCGCCACTCCTTGGCGTGGAAAAACCGGTTTCCCTCGAGGCCGCGGAGGAACGGGCACCGCAGATCGGGTCATTTCGCCACCTTCCATGCCATCGACTACGCCCGGCTCGCGGTGAAACAGAATTCCCGGTCCGTGAAACCTCTCGAAGATCCGCAGCCGGAACATTCGCTACTTCCGATGCGTCCGTCCACCAACCGTCCGTACCAGACTCTGGCTCGGCACTCCCATCTTCGAAGTGGCCCCGGAGCCTGCGGAGGATCGATGCCGGGTGTGCTACCATCAGCAGGGTCACCGGAGGGTCCGAGTCGATGCCGAGAAAATCACCGCGGGGGAAGCCGTACCATCGGCCGACGAACCCGGATCGGAAACAGCGCGAAGAACGCTCCACGCCCGCGGGTGAGCACCGGCCGGTGCTGCTCGCGGAGGTGCTGCAGGTTCTTCGGCCGCAACCCGGGCACGCCGTCGTCGATTGCACACTCGGATTTGCCGGGCATTCCGTCGAGCTTCTGCGAGCCGTCGGTCCGGCGGGGCGACTCCTCTCACTCGACCTCGACCCGGCGAACCTCGAACCCGCCCGCGCGAAACTTGAAGCGGTCGGCAATCCCTTCTCTCTGCACCACACCAACTTCGCGGGATTGCAGAAGGTTCTGGCAGAAGAGGGAATTGCCAGGGTCGATGGGATTCTCGCCGACCTCGGGATGTCGAGCATGCAGGTCGACGACGCGAGCCGGGGATTCTCCTTCATGCGCGACGGCCCGCTCGACATGCGGATGGATCCGACTCGCGGAAAGTCGGCGGCGGAATTGCTGGTGACGCTCGAAGAATCGGAACTCGCGGATGCGTTCCGGGAGCTTGGCGACGAGCCGGAGTCGGAAAAGATCGCCGCCGCGATCGTGGAACGCCGGCAAATCCAGCCGATCGCCAGCACCGCGGAACTCCGTCAACTCGTGGAAACGGCCGCCCCCGTTCGAATCGATCGCACCCCTGGCGCGGCCCCGGAGCGGAAACAGCGGCTCCTGCCGACCACCCGCGTCTTTCAGGCCCTCCGCATTCTCGTCAACCGGGAACTCGCGAACCTCCAGGTGCTTCTGCGGACCGTGCCGGAGGTGCTGGTGCCAGGGGGAACCGTCGGCATCATCAGTTTCCACAGCGGCGAAGATCGGCTGGTGAAACTCGCTTTCCGAGACGGGCTCCGCTCTGGAATTTTCTCGGAAGTCAGCGAGGAGCCACTCCGCCCGACCCCGGAGGAGCAGTCCTCGAACCCCCGGTCTCGCTCGGCAAAGCTGCGATGGGCGAGAACCCCGGGGATCGTGGAATCCCACATCTGAGTCAGGCGAGTTTCGATTCCGGAGAATCACCGGCTTCCCGGTGGATCGGCCGGGTCAGAAAGCGACACGCGAGCACGCCCACTGCGAGAAGCCCGGCGGAGAGATAGAACCCCGCCGCCGGCTGACCGGTCACACTCGCCAGCACCTCGGCACCCTGCGGGACGAAGAACGCCAGCCCCCATCCGAGAAACACCAGCCCGTAGTTCAAGCCCAGGTTCCGGGCTCCAAAATAGTCCGCCGTCAGGGCCGGCATCAGCGAGAGCGTGCCCCCGTACTGCCAGAATGCGACGCCCACCACGAGAAAGAGCATCGGCACGTTCCCGGTCGCGATCACCCACGGAGCCGCCACCAGGCAGCAGACGGACAGGATTCCGTTGAGGGTGTACGCGTTGACCCGGCCAACCCGGTCCGAGTACACGCCCGTCCCAACCCGCCCGGCTGCGTTCACCAGGCCACCGAAAGAAGCGAGAATCCAGCCGTTGGCCGCGAAAAACGGGACCTCCTTCGCGGTGCTGGCGAGGATCGAGGACGCGCTCGCGATCACCAGCAACCCCGCCTGGGCCGACGCAAAGAAGAGGGCGACGAGCGCGAAGAACTGCCAGGTTCGGGCCATCTCCCCGGCCGTCCAGTCGATTCCCGAGCCCGTTTTCGAAACGGTCCCGGCAGGCGGACCCGGCGGAGCGTAACCCGGCGGCGGCATTCGCAGGAACTGGGCCGCTGTCACGATCACCCCGCGAACAGGACCCCGAGCCCGACAAAACTTCCGGTCAGGCCGTGCTCGTCGATCAGGAACCGCGCGAGGGGTGCGATGTAGATCGCGGCCCCGCCGAAGCCGGCTACGACAAGCCCGGCGATGAGGCCGCGGCGGTGCGGCCCGAACCATCGCACCGCCGCCGGAGTCGCTGCCGCGTACCCGAGCCCCAACCCGATTCCTCCAAGGAACCCGAACCCGAGAACCAGCCCGAGAAACGACTTCGCCAGCCCCGCAAGAATGCACCCGCCGCCGAGGAACAACCCGCCGAGAGTGGCCCCCACCCGCGGGCCGACCCGATCCTGCAATCGGCCGCCGACGATCATGCACAGCGCGAACGTGAAGCCGCAGATGGAGTACGCCGCCGTCGCTTCGGAGCCCGTGAGGTAAGTCCACCCCGCGTTCTGCCCGGTCATCTCGAGCAGGTTCGGGTCCTGCCCGGCGGGTCGCACCAGCTTCGCCTTCCAGACGCTCCAGGCATACAGGATCCCGAGGCAAAGATTGACCGCCACCCCGGACGCCGTGACGACATAGGCTCGGGTCGGAATCGACGACATTCAAAATCTCCGGGAGAGTTCGACATGTTGTAGCGACCCGCACCGGTTCCGCCGCCGCAAGAACGGAATGCGCCGCATGGGATCGGCCTTGCCAGCGTCCCGTCGAGGTCCTTTCCTGACACCACCTTCTCTTCCCGACCGGAGCATCGCGATGATCCTTGGACTCGAAATCGGGATGTTGATCGCCGGGATTCTCGCCATTTCTCGGGGGCGGATGGAACTCACGCCGAGCATGGTGGCGCACGGGATCGCGGCCCGGTTGCTGGGAGTTCTGGCGATGACCCCGCTCCCCGCGGCGATTGTGGTGCTGACGATCTACACGGGCATCAACTGTGTCGGGAAATCGGAACGAGAAATCGCGATGTGGGTCGAACAGAAACGAACCAACATGATCATTCTCGAGGCCGGAGTGGTTCTGATGATTGCGCTCCTGGTAGTGGGCGGAATCGCCCTTTGCAGCGATGACCAACCTGCGAAACCCAATCCCGATCAACAGTCGGGGGACGACTACCCGGTGGTTCCCCGAAGATACACCTCTTCCACCGAACCTCCGATGGCCCCCGTTTCGGATCCGTCGCCACCTCGGGGTGAACGAGTCGATCCGCGATGGACCAGCCTCTCGGCGGCGTCCTTCCAGACTGTTGTCCGATGTCCGCATTGTCGGGAGGAAACCGTCGTGGATAACCGAGAGCTTGGCTCGAACGTCATCTGCCCCGCGTGCCGGCGGGTCTACCTCGCACCCTGAACTTTCGCGATTTGATCCGATGCCAACGAAGATCATCTTCCATCGCCATCCCTGTTATTTGCCCAACTTCTGCGGGTCGAGTTGACGGCCAAGGATGCGTTCGAAAGTCTTCCAGTCCCGGGGAATGATTCTTCGAGCCTGAGAGGCTCGTTCTGTCAGCCCAGGTCGAAGACCTGGGTTCGGGGGAACCCAAGAATCTCGGCCCTGAAAGGGCCCTTCATCCGGGGCATCGGCGAACGGCCCTGACAGGGCCGACACATTGTTCCCCCGGTTTCCCAGGCCTTCGGCCTGGGCTGACAGAACGAGCCTGTCAGGCTCGAAACCCAGGTTCCACCAGAAGCACGAGGATTTCTTCTCCGCTCGCTCCCCGAGAATATCGGGTGGCACCCAGCGACGGCCCCACCGATTGGGTGTCTCAGCGGATTGGGCTATCTGACGGGAGGGCGAAGCTCCCGCCGAGCCGGACTTCCTGTATCTGACGGGAGGGCGAGGCTCCCGCCGAG
>CAZKIQ010000017.1:0-54496 GCA_964552815.1 uncultured Alcaligenaceae bacterium
CGGGAGGGTTCTTTGCTCCTCTCCCGATTCGCGGCAGGAATCCTCTTCTTCGGGATCATCATGAGAATCTTCTTTTGCATCGCCGGGTTGATGCTGGCTGGGCAGGTGTCCGCGGCGGAGAAACCGGCCCGGCCGAATGTGCTGATCCTTCTCTCGGACGACCTGGGGTTCTCCGACCTGGGCTGTTATGGCAGCGAGATCGACACCCCCAACCTGGATGCGCTCGCGAAGAACGGCCTGCGGTTCACGAACTTTTCCAACACGGCCCGGTGCTGGCCCACCCGGGCGGCCATCCTCACCGGGTACTACGCCCAGCAAGTTCGACGCGACACCGTTCCGGGAATCAAGAGCGGCGCGGGGGGCGTACGGCCGGGGTGGGCGAAGTTGTTGCCGGAACTGCTCCAACCTCACGGCTATCGATCGTACCACTCCGGGAAGTGGCACATCGATCGGCTTCCGCTGCAACTGGGGTTCGCCCGCTCGTACAGCCTCAACGACCACGATCGCCATTTCGCCCCGAAGAACCACACCGAGAACGACAAGAAGCTCCCCCCGGTCGATCCGAAGTCGGGGTATTACACCAGCACGGCGATCGCTGACTATGCGATCAAGCATCTGACGGAGCATTTCGAGCAGCACACCGAGGATCCGTTCTTTGCCTTTGTCGCGTTCACGGCCCCGCACTTCCCCCTACAGGCACCTGCCGAGGACGTTGCGAAGTATCGCAAAAAATACCTCGCCGGGTGGGACGAACTTCGGGAGCAGCGGTGGAAGCGGATGCAAGATCTGCACATTGCGGAGAAGCTTTCCCCGATCGAACGTGACATCGGCCCGCCGTACGCATTCCCGGAAGCGATCAAGAAACTGGGGCCGAACGAGGTGAATCGGCCGCTGGAATGGTCGAAGTTGTCGGCCGAGCAGAAGGAATTCCAGGCGGGGAAAATGGCCGTCCACGCGGCGATGGTCGACCGCCTCGACCGGGAGATCGGGCGGATCATCGAGAAGCTGAAGCAGTCGAAGAAATTCGACGACACGCTGATTCTGTTTCTGTCGGACAACGGAGCCAGCGCGGAGATCATGGTTCGCGGGGACGGTCACGACCCCCATGCGGAGTGCGGGACGGGTGCGACGTTCCTGAGCCTGGGGCCGGGTTGGTCGAGCCTGTGTAACACGCCGTTCCGCCGGCACAAAACGTGGGTCCACGAGGGGGGCATTTCCACGCCGCTCGTCGTGTCCTGGCCCCGCGGAATCGCCGGGAAGGGGGAACTTCGCCACATTCCGGGGCACGTCATCGATGTTGTGCCGACGGTTCTGGAACTGGCCGGGGAGAACTTCGCCGACACCGCCGGGAAACGGAAGGCCCCGCCACCGCCGGGACGCAGCCTGGTCCCCGTTTTTGCCAAGGATTCGCCGATCGCCCGGGATTCGCTGTGGTGGCAGCACGAGGGGAACCGGGCCCTGCGCGTCGGGGACTGGAAGATCGTCGCGGCCGGGAAGGAATCCCCGTGGGAACTCTACGACCTCAAATCCGACCGGACGGAGACGCGGAACCTCGCCAAGGAGCACCCGGAGAAGGTCAAGGAACTGGCGGAGTTGTGGCAGAAGCAACTCGATGCCAACATCGCGGCGGCGAAGTCGGAGTAGTTGCCGACGCTTCGCCCGGTTTTCCCGGTTTCTCGAGTCTCAGGAACCGTACTGCCGGGCGAAGTAGATGGCGGACAGACCGAACCCGATGGCGATCACCGCCCATCGCACCACGGAGGCGGGAAGGCGGCGGGAAACGCGGGCACCAATGTACCCCCCGGCGATGGCGGAGCCGGCCATCACCGCAGCGTACTCCCAGTTGACCAGCCCGCCCGCGACGAAAACCCCCACCGAGGCGGTGTTGATCAGCGACGCCAACAGTGTCTTCACACCGTTCATGCGGTGAATGTCGCCGACGCCCATGAATCCGAGCGTGGTCAGCATCAAGATTCCAATTCCCGCCCCGAAATAGCCCCCGTAAACCGCGACGAGGAACTGGCACCCGAGCAGGACCGCAATCCCCAGCGAGCCTGGTTCGTGGTCCGGCTTGTGCTTCCGCATCCACTTCGAAATCGGTTGCTGGACGAGGAACAGCAACGCCGCCGTCAGGATCAGCCAGGGCACCAGCGTCGCGAACGCATCGGGAAACTCGATCACGAGCCAGGACCCGATCCCGCCCCCGATCAGGCTGGGGACAAACATCCGGAGAATAAACTTCCGACTGGCCGCGATCTCCGAGCGAAATCCGAGCGCTCCGGCAACCGACCCAGGCAGCAGGGCGACAGTGCTGGTCGCATTCGCGACGGCCGGAGAAACGACACTGAGCAGGGTCGGGAACGTCAGCAACGTCCCGCCCCCCGCGATGGAATTCATGCCCCCGGCCAGGAACGCGGTCACGATCAGGGCCAGGTACGTCCACACAGACTCGGACATCGGCGACTCACCAGAAGGAACAGGCCCGGATTGATCTATACCAATCCGGGCCAAGTTCCCACGTGGATCGAGCAAATGCCGCGAGATCCCACGCCGTCAATGGTGGTCGTGGGCCCCGTGGAAGAGGTGCGATTTCGCGTCCGCCTTGGAGAGGATGTAGGCAAGGAGGTCGAGGATCTCGTCTTTCGTGAGCTTGTCGAGCAAACCCTTGGGCATGATCGATGACTGGGACGGCTTCGGGTCGCCGTCGAGGTCGTCCTTGGAAATGACCCTCGCCTCGGCCTTGGCGAGCGGGTTCTCGATGACCTTGTAGGTGTCACCGAGTTTCTCGATCACCATCCCGGTGACGGTCCCGCCCGCGGCGAGGTTGAAGGTGTAGGAACGGTACTTGTCGTCGATCCGCAGGGACGGTTCGAGGATGTGCTTGAGGAGGTCCGTCGGGGTTTGGAACACCTTGGCGTCGAGCTTGGCGAGGTCGGGTCCGAACTCGTTGCCGGTGCCGCCGAATTTGTGGCACGCGACACAGGACGCCATCTGGAAGACGTGCTTGCCGTTGGCGAAGGATCGGCCGGCCTTCTTGGGCAGTTCTGCCACGGAAGGCTCCAGATCTGCGAACTTCCACTCGGTCCGCGGGCGGATCGACTTGAGCAGTGCATCTTCCACCGGAACCGTGTTCTTCGCCAGATACCCCTCTGGGTCGGCGAGATACTCGTCGAGGTCGGCGACGACGTAGAGGGCTCCGTGCATCCGCCGCCAGTGGCCGGGGTAGGTGCAGACATACGGGTAGACACCCGGCTTCGCAGGGGCGGCGAACCGGAGAATCTGCGATTCCCGCGGTGCGAGGAGGTGGCTTTTGAGGAGGATCTTGTCCGACGGTGGGACGTAGTGCTTCGCGGCTGCCCCGGGTTGGGTCCCGAACATCTCCGCGGCGTTGCCGACTTCTTCGAGGGCACCCATCTTCGTGATCACGAAGTTGTGCGGCATGATGTCGGTGTTGTCGAAGACGAACTCGACAGGTTTCCCGGCCTGCACAACGAGGCGGTCCTTGTCGAAGAGCATCTGGTCGGTGAGGGTTCCGACGCGGATGACGCGGACGCCGAGTTGGCCGAGGAGTTTCCGGGCGGCTTTCGCGTCATCGCGGGGGAGGAGGCCGGCGAGGCCATCCGCGAACTGCAGCGCATCCAGAACGGCGGGCGTGGTGCGGTCGGATTCGGGAACCGATTTGACGTACGCCGTCAGGGTTTCGAGCAGCGGCTTGGCCTCGTCCTTGGGCCAGAACGCGACGCGAATCCGCTGGATCGCCTGTACGGCAGCGGGGCGGTCGGCATCGGAACTCACGAACTTCGCGAGGGCCTTGAAGGTGTCGGTTTCCTTGCCGCGGACGCCGGTCATCGCCAGCATCGCCGCCTTGCGGACGATCCGCTCCGGGTTCTCGCCGCCGACCGGGATGGTGACGGATTCCTGCGGGGTCGGCTGGTTGACTCGGGAAAAGACAGGCTGGCGGGAGGCGTCGAGAACGCGGACGGCGAAGTTCTTGAGCCGGCTACCAAGGCTGCCGTCGGTGCGGTTGTAGATGGCGATCGCGTCGATCGGGAACTCGCCGCCGAGGTCGACTTCCCACCACGGATCCTCGGTCCCCTCGTCGGTGTGGGTCTGGCCACCGTCGCCGTACGCTCCGGACTTATTGCCGTCGATGCCGCGGGAAGCATCGCCTCCGAACGCGGTGTTTTTCTGCTTCGCCTTCCCGTTCCGGGCAACGTTCCGGCCGTCAGAGAAGACCTCCACCTCGGCGAGGGAGAGGGTGCGGAGCTTGCCACGAAGCTCGATACGGACATATCGCCCGGTCACGCCGGAATGTTTTGGCAAGGTCGCTGCCAGATCCTTGGGCAATCCCGCGAGAAGCTCGACGAGCTTCGGGTAGATCGCGGCACGCTGGCCAGGGTCGCGAAATTGCGGAACGGCGTCGACGAAATCGCGGAGACCGCCCACCGATTTCGACGCGGTCGCCCAGGCTTTCTCGGTCGAGCCGTCGGCGGCGACGAGTGCAACGTACCCGAGTTGCCGGGCAAGCGGCGATTTCCCGGAAGTCGCGAGTTCTTCCAGTTCCCCGCGGATGGCGGCGAGGTCGGCAGCCGGGCGATCCGTCAGCATTCGAGTCAAATCGAAACCGGCGGATCCGACCGTTCCGGCGGCGTCCTGCGACCGCAGCGACTCAAGGAGGACCGCCACCTCGGAGAGCTTCCGATCCTTCGCGAGTTCCCGGACCGCTTCCTGACGGAACTCGTCACGGACGCCTCCACGAGCGAGTAGCTCCGTGTACACCGCCGAGTTTCGCTTGAGCTTGAGCAGATCCTCGGTGGCAACGTTGCGGAGGAAGAAGCGAGCCCCTGCGGGGGTCGTGAAGCGGATCTCTTTCCCCGCCGCGATCGCCGCCCGGACGTGCGGATCGAGCGCTCGCATCGTCTCTTTCCGGATGTGCTCCAGATACGGGTCGCTCGGTTTCTCGTCGGCGACCAGCACGACCTCGACCGCTTCGGGTTCGGTGAAGAAACTCGCAGCCCGGATCGCTTCGAGGCGAACTCGTGGGTGCTCGTCTGCTGCCGCCTTCCGGAGGAGGTCGAGGGAGTCGGAAACGCGGTCGCGCCAGTAGCAGAGGACGCGGACGGCGGCGGCCCGGGCTCGCGGTTCCGGCGACGCCAGCACCGCCTTGAGGAGGTCCGGGTCGACGACGTTGTGGGATTGATGCAGCCAGAGAATTTCGAGCCGGTGATGCTCGAAATTCGCGTCGGACTTGTCGAGCCCGGCCAGCCAGGTCCTGGCGGCCGCGACGACATCCTCGGTTTTGCGTGCCCCGAGTTCCAGGCGTGCCCGGTGGCGGACGCGGTCCTCCGGTTGCTTCAGGACATCGAGGAGTTTCTCGATGGATTCCCCGGCGACCTTGACTGGCTTCGAAAGTTCGCGGCCCTCGTACGTCACGCGGTAGACCCGGCCATGGGAGCGGTTTCGGCTCGGATCGCGGAGGTTGTGTTGCATGTGGCCGATGATCGGGTTGTGCCAGTCGATGAAGTAGAGTGCCCCGTCCGGCCCGACCTTCACGTCCACCGGGCGGAAGTGGGGGTCCTTCGACTTGATGATCGATTGCCCCGGGGTCACCTCCTCGCCGGCGAAGCTGGAACCCGCGTCCTTGATGCGGTACCGCATGATCCCCTGGTCGCCGATCACGTTCGCGACGATCAGGTTCCCGTTCCATTCCGCCGGGAAGTGGTTGCTCGAAAGGTACTCGATCCCGGGGCACGGCCGGGTCCGCTGCTTGTAGACCGTCGGGGTCTGGCTGTGTTTCTGTGGAAACGGCAGGAACCCCGAGAAAAGTGCCGCGTGGAACGGCACCGCGCCCGTTCCGTCGACCACGATGTCCTGCCCCCACCGGTCGAAGGCGTGGCCGTGCGGGTTCGCGAAGCCGTAGGTCACGTACACCTCGAACTTCTGCGTCCGCGGCTCGTACCGGAACACCGCACCGTTCGCGACCCGTTGCGGCGGCCCGTACGGCGTCTCAACTTGAGAGTGGTGGAATGTCCCCTCCTGGAAGTAGACCGCGCCACCTGGGTCGACGGCGAAACTGTTCGCGGTGTGGTGCGTGTCCGCGGTGTCGAGCCCGTGGATCACCCGCTGCCGGACGTCCGCCTTCCCGTCGCCATCCGTGTCCTTGAGGAAGACGAGGTCCGGCGCCTGGGCAACCAGAACCCCGCCGTTGACGAACTCGAAGCCGGTGGGGTTGTGCAAATCCCCGGCGAAGGTGGTGCACTTGTCCGCTTTCCCGTCTCCGTCGGTGTCTTCGAGCACGAGAAGCTTGTCGTTCATCGCGTGTTTCGGGGTCCAGTGCGGGTACGTCGGCCAGCACGCGACCCACAACCGACCGGCAGGGTCGAACGCCATCTGCACCGTGTTTACCAGGTCCGGGAACTGCTTTTCGTCCGCGAACAGGTTGACCTTCAAACCCTTCGCGAGTTGCATCTCGCCGATCGCCTCCGTGCCGTCGAGGAAGAGGTGCTTCCCGCCTGGCCCCTTTCCGGGTTTGTTGGTCGTCACCGACAGAAACGGTGGCGTGTTGGAATCGTCCGGCTCGATTCTCTTCCCCTGGGCGGCGGCCCAGATCACCCGGTCCCGGTTGGAAACCAGGACATCGATGATCTCGAGTTCCCGCTGTGCCACCTCATAGTTGGATTGCTGGTCAGGGGCGAACTTCAGGAATGCCCGCGCTCCGAAGACGGAGTAGCCGTCGGTGGCGCGATACCGCTGGAACCAGTGGCGATTCTTCTCCTGCACCGCTTCCCGCACCGCGGCGAGGCGGGTCGCATCGAGGTTCGCGGAACCCGGGAAGAGGGCGAGGTCGATGACCCGGGCCAGTTCGCGGTTTCCCTCGGAATTGAAGTGGATTCCGTTGATCGTCAGCGGCTTCGGGGCTTTCTCGTAGAGCCCGACGGTGGGGTGGAACAGATCCACAAACACGATTCCGTTCGCCTTCGCAACTTCGCCCATGGCAGTGGTGTACTTCTCAAGCCGGGCGTTCTGCTCGACCCCGTCCGGCAGGTTTGGCGACTTGTGATTCTCGAACGCGGTCGGCGAGAAGAGCACGAGCCGGGGGGCCGACTTCCCGTTGTACTTCTGCCCCAGCGTGTGCTTGACCCAGGCGTCGAGATCCTTCCGGAATTGCGGCAAACCCGCGTCGCCGGCCCACGCCTCATTGCCGCCGAAAAACGCGAAGATCACGTCCGCGTTGGTGCCGACTTTCTCGAAGCGGTTCGCCCGGACGTGGTCCTTCGAGGTGAGCTTGTCCGGTTGCGGAATCGGGGCGTTGCCCGCGAGCCACTGGTCGGGCGTGCCGAAATCGAGCGACCGCAGCCGGGTCGTGATCTCGTCGCCGGAAAATCCGAGGTTCCGGATGACGAGCTGGTGCTCCGGGAATCGCAGTTGGAGTGTCGATTCCAGCCAGCCGTCGTGCTGCATCCGATCGGCCAGGGTGTTGCCGACGATGCAGATGTGGTCCCCCTTCTGCAGTTCCAGTTTCGGCGGATCGGCGGCGTCGGTTCGCGATGGGGCGACGAGGAGGACGACTGCGAGGAGACTGGCAACACGCATGGGGTGCCTCGCGGAAGGGGAGTGGGGGTCGTGGAGGATGAGTATACACCGGGTCGCGGGAACGACCCGGGCGGATGTCCGCTTCGAGAGGCCGAGAGGCGTCCGACTCAGCCGAGTTTGAAGTGCGAGGCCTTGTTGTGCCCGACGGCGAAGATGGTGTCCGCGGATTCGCTCATCGCGAAATCGTGGACGTGCATCCCGCATTTCTCCTGGCGGATCGCCTTCTTCCCGGTCGGGTCGAGGAAGAGGAGGAACCCCTCGTTGGCCCCGCCGGCCCCGACGATCCAGGAGCCATCCGGTGCCCACGCGAGTTTGTTGACGATGCCGGCGAACTTGTCGCTGTCCCACGCGGCGAGTTGTTTTTTCGCCTTCCAGTCAAAAAGTTCGATGCGGGCCTTGGCTTCGAGGTGGTCGATGTTCCCGATCTTCCCGGTGCCGCCAACGACAAGCTTGGAACCGTCGGGGGAGAAGGCGACAGATCGGATTCCGCCGATGGAATGGAGTCGGGCCTTGGGGTCCCAGGTGTACATGATCGGGGCATCGACGGCGGCGATTTCTTTCCCTTCCTTGACGTCCCACACCACAACGTGGCCGATCTTGTCCGCGGTGGCGAGGAACTTGTTGTCCGCGGAGAAGGCACAGGTGTAGAGCATCGAGCCGTAGTGCGTGGGCGTTTTTTCGGCGTGGCCTTTGAGCGTGTGCACAAGCGAACCGTCGGCCGTGTTCCAGATCTTGCAGAGCATGTCGTCCGCGACGCTGGCGATGAGCTTGCCGTCCCCGGACGCGATGACCTTGCGGATCCACCGGGCATGGGCATCGACGGTGCGAACGATCGACTTCTTCTCGGTGTCGAACCAGGTGAGTTTGCCGTCGTAACCGCCCGAAACGAGGGTGGTTCCCGCAAGGGCGACGCCGGTGACGTACGTTTCGTGGGCGTAGAGATCCTTGGGTTCGAACTTGGCGGCGGCGAGGTCGGCCTCGGAGACTTTGAAAT
This sequence comes from uncultured Alcaligenaceae bacterium, assembly GCA_964552815.1. Taxonomy (GTDB): domain Bacteria; phylum Planctomycetota; class Planctomycetia; order Gemmatales; family Gemmataceae; genus CAYUHJ01. Next base: position 8,588 of record CAZKIQ010000017.1, read on the forward strand.
CCGAGGAACCGAGGAAGACCCTGCCGGAGTTCGGCACCCGCGCCACGGCGAATGCGATCGCCTTGAGGGAGTGATCCTTGACGAGCTTCAACGATTCGGGTTTGAGTGCGGCCATGGCAGGGTTTTGGGAAGTGGGTTACGGGGCGGGGTATCGGAACCAGAATTCGCCGGCGTTTCCGCCATATTCTCCGAGACGCAGAACCGGCAAACCGACGAGGCCACGGAAAGACGGATCATCAAGGGCGAGAGACATCGCCAGAGGGCGGCTTTCGTATCCTCTCACCCTTTCAACAAGTCCGATTTCTGGCATGTAGATTTCAAACCAACCGCCTCTCAAGACGCCAAAGTTGTTCACGACCGATTTCACGTCGCAAATAAACAGTTCCTCGAATGGGTCGGCACCAAGGACCAATCCAATCGGACTTCCGGTATCAACGACAAGGGGTAAATCGACCCGCTGGCCATCCAGAGCTCGGAAGCCGAGATTGAGCCAGGCCCGACCCCCGAGATACGGTGTCCGGAATTCGCTCACCTGAGTGCTGCCCCCAGAATCATCATGTGATCCATATTGGGTTCCCCGGATTGCACGACCATAGCGTCCCGGGGATTGATTCCATTCTGGCGGAGGGACTGCAAAACGTCGTCGAAGCTTTTCCCATCGCAGACGATTTGCCCCTCGTGGATGGCGACGAACCAATCCTTCGGGAAGGTCGCATCGATATGTTGCCGATACTTGTGGTATGCCGCGTCGTTGAGTGCCCGGTCGAAATCATTTGCCATGATTGTTCCTCCTCAGGTGCACGTCAAAATTCTACCTCGCGGGTTACCCCAGGACCTCCTTGATTGGTTCCGCGTGCTCGTTGACGAGGGGGATCGGCCGGGAGCCGAGGTAATAGTTTTTGTGGGGGTTCATGCCGAGGGCGGAGTAGATGGTGGCGAAGAGGGTGGCGGGGTCGACTTCCTGATCGACGACCTTGTTCCCCTTGTCGTCGGTTTTGCCCCAGTAGGTGCCGCCCTTGATGCCGCCGCCGGTCATGGTCATGCTCCATGCGGAGGCGAAGTGGTCCCGACCGAGGCTTGGGTTGATGTTCGGGGTTCGGCCGAACTCGGCGAGCGTCACAATCATGACGTCATCGAGCAGGCCGCGATCCTTGAGGTCGTCGATGAGCGTCGCCATCACGTGGTCGAGTTCGGGGACCATTTCCTGGTGCGTTTCGAAGTTCTGCCCGTGGCTGTCCCACCAGGCGCGGGCAACGCGCACAAACGGGACCCCGGCTTCCACCAGTCGGCGGGCGATCAGCACTTGCTCGCCGAGTTGGGTGGGGCCGTACTTGTCGCGGATCTTTTGCGGTTCCTTGGTGATGTCGAAGAGCTGGTCGCTGGCCATGATCCCGCGGACACGCTGGTACGCTTCCCCGTGGCTGGAGAGGGTCGAGGAGGATCGGCCGGCGGCGAATTGTTTGCTCAGTAGTTCCCGGAGGTCGGCCCGTTGCTGGTGGTCGAGTTCCGTGATGCCGTCGAGTTTACGGATGTATTCGGGAGTGTTGCTGGCGGTCAGTTCCATCGGTGCGTAGCGGGCACCGAGGAACCCGCTGTCACCCGGGGCGAAGCTGCGGCCTTCGGTCTGGGTGTAGAAGGTGACGTAGTCGGGGACCTTGCTGTCGATCCGGCCCATTTCCCGGGCGAGGACGGCACCGAGGTCGGGGTACTTCACGCCGGCCTCGTCGCGTCGGCCGCGCATCATCAGTTTCGCGCCGCTGCCGTGGTCGCCGTTCTTGGTGTTGAGCCCGCGGATGACGCAGGTCGTCTTCATCCGCTTCGCCATTTGCGGCATCAGTTCCGAGATCCGCAGGCCGGCGACGTCGGTCTGGATGGAGCGGAACGGGCCGCCGGTGGACGCGCCGGGTTTCGGGTCCCAGGTTTCGAGTTGCGACGCCCCGCCCGCGAGCCACAAGAGGATGACGCGTTTCTGTTTGGATTTCAGTTGTTTCGCGGAATCCGACGAGGCGAGGGCGTCGAGTTGGGTCATGTCCGCGAATGCGGTGCCGGCGACGGCGGCGGTCGCACCGAGGAACCCGCGACGAGACAGGCCGTGGTCGGCGGAACCGCAAAAGGTGGATCGTCGGGACATGTGAGGTGGTGGGGTTGTGAGGTTGTGGGGGTAGTGGTGGGGTGGTGAGGTTGCGGGGTGGTGGGGTGGTGAGGTTGTGGTTAGTACGCGAAGCGGAACTCGGCGGAGGTCAGGAGGGCCCAGAGGACCTGCCGGTAGGCCTCCGAGACGCGGTCGGTTCGCCGGGCGAGGTACTCCGTCAGGGCTCGCGTTTCCTCGGTGGTCGGGTTGCGGCCGTAGACGGTTCGGACCAGCATCTCAATCGCCTCGCGGGGTTCCTTGACGGTTTTCGTCCGGCCGAGAACGCCACCGTTGCCGTCGCCGAGGAGCTCCCGGTTGATGCGGTCCGCGTTGGAGAAGAGGAGCGCCTCGCCGACGCCGATCTGGAAATCGTCGGTCGGGAAGGCGATCTGCGAGGCGATTCCCCGGCCCGCGGACTCGTGCTGTTCGATCCGTTTCTCGAATTCCTCAGGCTTGAGCTTGTCGAAGGAGGCGGGGTCCTGGGTCGCGATCCGGAGCGAGGTTCCGAGTTGCTGGGGGGTCATTGGCTTGAGCTTCGCCACCGCGAAGTAGCGGGGTGCGGGGTGGGATTCGCTCGGGTATCGGCTCGAGCGGGCGTAGGTCTTGGAGAGCACGATTCCGCGGGTGAGCCGGCGGAGGTCATAGCCGTGGGATTGCATGTCCCGGGCGAGCCAGGCCAACAGTTGCGGGTGGGTCGGCGGGTTCTCGCTGTGCATCTGGTCGAGGGGCATGACGAGCCCTTCGCCGAGGAAGCGGTGCCAGAGGCGGTTGACGATCGACCGGGCGAAGAAATCGGATTCCCCCGGTTTCAGGGCGATTTCGACGAGCTTTTCCCGGGCGGAGAAGCTCGGGGTCGGCGGCGGCGTCTTGGATGACTTCGCCTTCTCGGAGATTTCCTTGTCCTTCTTCTGCTCGTCCTTCGTCAGCTCGCGGATCGTCTTGGTCTCGACGACGGTGCTGGTCAGGAACATCAGCTTGGCCTGTTTCTCCGGGCCCTTGGTGGGCTTGAACTTCACCAGGCCGGCTTCACGCTCGGCGAGGAAGCCGCTGGCGTCGAAGGTCCGGGCGAAAAAGGACTTCATGCCGTAGAAATGGTCCTGCTTCCAGTCCGTGACGAGCGGATGGTCGTGGCACTGGGCACAGCTGACGTTGACGCCGAAGAACGCCACGGAAACGTCGTTGGTGAGCCGATCGAGGTCTTGCACGCGGGATCGGAGGAAGTCGGCGGGGGAACCGGTGGATCGGGACTTCCCTTTTCCTTTGCCCCCGCTGCCGGACAGTGCTTCTTGCGGCGGCAGCATCAGGTCCCGGAAGATCGCATCCCAGTTCTTCCCTTCCGAGAGGGCGGCGTGCAGGTAGGGGTACAACGTCGGTTTCCGGTCGTCGCCGGCGACGGTGCCGTTGATCATCGCGTCGAACTGGGCGGCCTGGAATCGAGCGAAGGCTGGCGAGGCCATCAGGCGATCGACGAGTTTGACCCGTTTCTGCGGGTCCGTGGATTTGACGAATTCTTCCGATTCGCCGGTGGTCGGGATTCTTCCGACGAGGTCGAGTGTGACCCGGCGGACGAAGGTGGCGTCGTCCGCGAGTGGGGCGGGCTCGATCCCGTCGAGTTTGAGCATCGCGTCGACGTAGTGGTCGACGACCGTTTCGACCGGTCTGTCGGCAGGGAGAAGCTTTTCCGCGGCCCGGGAGAGGTGGGGGACGGCGAACAGGATCGCGGCAGCGATCATCGGACGGAGCATAGCGGGCTCCTGTCGGCTTTGCGGACACGGACGGCCGGGGGTCGGCCGATGGGGGTGGGAAGTCTGCTCCGGTGGGAACAGACTCTCCTCCAAATCTACCACCTCCCGCGGGAAACGCCAGAGAGGCTTTACAAATTCTGGTCGACGTGACTGTATCCCCGGCAGACCCCCGCCACAAAGCCCTCACCTCGCCGTCGGATCCTCGTTTCTTCTCGGGGTTCGAGCAGAAGTCCCCCTCGATGAGCCCGGCTCCGTAGGCCGGGGGATAGCCCTCACGCCTTTCCGAGAACCAGATCGACGACCCAGCACCCGCGGACGTGCGGCCCCGGACCGCGGAGGTGGTCGAGGACGTCGGCGTTCTCGCAGCCCGCATCCTGGAGCGCGTCCGCGAGGACGGGGAGGTTGCCGAACTCGCGGGAATCGTAGGCCTCTTGCGCGATCGCCACCGCGGTCGATGTTCGCCAGACGGGGTCGAACGCGACGGGGCGGAAGGGGTTGGCGATGTCCCGTGCGTAGGCCGCGTAACGACGGCCTCGTCTGGGGTATTCCACGACGTCCAGTAACTCCAAGACGTCCTTTGCAGACTCGATTGCATCGATAATGCGATCGTCAAAACTTCTCCATATCACACACAGGCAATTGTTCCAGACCGCTGCCATCAGGAGACAATCACCTTCGGATGGCCCTTCTACATCCTGATCACCGACATCAATAATGCGATCTGCATACTCCATCGCGTCGAAACCCCCTGGGCCTCGCGACGCTCCCCGCACCGATCGCAAAGACCGACAGCACGCGATCGCGAGCAGTCCCAATCCCCGAACAGGGCGGGACTCGGCAACAAGCTTCAGCATCTCTTCTGGGTCCGAGCACTTCAGCCACTCCTCCTCCGTCATCGTCACGCCCTCGCGATGACCACCGTGTAGCCGCGGTTCTCGATCGACTCCACTTGCCCGAACGTGTCGACGACCTCCGGCAGCGTTTCCACCGGCATCCGCGTCACGAAGTAGAACCGGCCGCCGCGCTTGAGGAGTTCGCTGCCAGACGACACGAACAGCCGGGCGACCTCGGACTTCGCGTAGTACGGCGGGTTCGCCAGGATCACGTCGAAGGAGTGCGGTTCGAGGCCTCCGAGCGTGGCGGAGGTGACGAAATGTGCGTTGGAAACAGCGTTTTCCTCGGCGTTTTTGCGGGCAAGGGCCACCGCGCGGGCGTTGCTGTCCACGAACGTGACCGACCCCGTCGGGCCGCTTCGCTGAGACGCCAGGCAGCCGACGGCCCCGTTGCCGCAGCCCATGTCGAGGACGCGATCACCGGGCCGGATGTCCGCGACTTCGAGCATCGCCCGGGAACCGCCGTCCATGCGGCCGTAGGAAAAGGTGCCAGGCCAGGAGGCGAAACTCATCGACGGGGCGTCGCCGATGCGGGCGTGGAAGGTGATCTCGTGCCGGCGACGCGGGGTGTCACCGGTGCGGGTGCTCCAGAACGCCATCCCGATTTTCGCCTTCGGAGATTCGCCGCATTTTCCGAAGACTTTCTTCTGCCACTTGGCAATTTGTGTGTCCTTGTGATACTCCGAGAGCGTGATAAACATTCCCCCGTCGCGGAGGACATGGAACCCCTGCTCGATCATGTCGAGCTTCAAATCGCGGTCGGCGTGGGCGGCGGCGGGGAAGATGGCGGTTCCGAAGTTCGCGGGCAGGTCCCAGAGGTCGGGGGCTGTCACGACTTCCGCGGAGAGGTTGTTTTCGACGAGCTTCTCGCGGAGCCGGTCGGCCTGGAAGACGTCTTGCTGGTAGCAGACGGTGCCCGGCACCGCGACCCCGGCGGCAATTTGCGTCGCCGGCCAGGGGGAACCAAGCACCACCAGAACCGGCGGCTGGATCTTCTCGGCAACGACGGCCAACAATTCGGGAAGATGTTTCATGGAGAGCGAGGATCTACCATATAGGGGTAATGGGGTATCGGAGAATCTCTGGATCACATGTCACGAGGGGGACATTCTCGACGATTGCTTGGGCCACGAGCATGCGGTCGAAGGGATCTCGATGATGCAACGGCAAGGTTGTGACCAGACTTGCATGATCGGGCCTGATCGGAAGAATGGTGAGACGATTGATCTGAATCTGATCTTCCATGAACGGCAAGAATGGTTCCGATAAATTCAGAGATCCCTTTCGCAGTTTGATTGCGATCTCCCAGTATACCACTGGGCTGAGCAGAACCTCATTCTGAGGGTTACAAATGGAGCCTTTTGCAATCTCCGACATCTGTGGATCGTCAAGGGTGAACCACAAGAATGCGTGGGTATCAAGAAGGATTCGCATCACATATACTCTGCGAAATCTTCGAGGTGCTCGTCCGAATCGACAACCATCGTAAGCCGCCCAACCGCACTTCCTGGTTTGCGGGGAAGCGGGCCCATATCCGCAGCGACGAGTTTCGCGATCGGACGAGAGTCTCGCAGAATCATCAATTCTTCTCCGGGTCGGAGTAAGTCAATGAGTTCTCCGAGCTTGGCTTGGGCCTCGGTAATGGTGACGGTCGTCATCGGTTTTCCCTCCGCATGAGATTGTATTCCAATCGCCGGGGAATTGGGTTCAAGATGTCCGCGGGTGCAAGGGGTATTCGCCGGCAGCGTGTTTTCGGGCCATTTCGCGGTATCGCTCCGAGATTCTCCGGGTGTTCTCGAACTCCGCATCGGTGACGGCTCGCACAACTTTGCCGGGTACGCCCATCACCATCGACCGCGGTGGCACCACCATTCCCGGCGGAACCACGGCCCCGGCGGCGATCACACTTCCTTCGCCAATATCGGTTCCGGAAAGCAACCGCGCCCCGATGCCCACCAGGACATTCGCACCCACCCGCACCCCGTGCACCACCGCGGCATGTCCAACGACCACGTTGGATTCCAGTATGATCGGCACGCCGAAATCACAATGGACAATCACCCCATCCTGGAGGTTCACATTTTCCCCCAACGTGATGGGTGCAACATCCCCACGGACAACCGCCCCGAACCAGATGTTGACCCCACGCGACAATGTGACCTCCCCACACACGACCGCGGTCGGGGCGATGTAGATGTCGTCTTCCGAGAATTGGCGCATCGTAAGGGTTCCCCGATTTCGATACATTCCACCCTCAGCATACCACCCCGTGGGAGATTGCCGTGAGCCAGGGTCGACGCCGCCAGTCGGAACCGCGGGGGAGGGTGGTCGTGTTTCCGTTCGACAATTTCGGAAACGCGGGGACGGGTGCGGGGGCGATGCTGCTGGCGGACTCGTTGCGGGAAGCGGTGGACGACACCGAGCAGGAAGCGCGGCCAACCCGGCCGCACGCGTTTGCGAATCGGCTGGACTTCGAGGAAATTCCGTTCGAGACGGTCGGGCAGGTGGCCCGCTGGCGGGAAACGGGACGAGGAATTGCGAAACAATCGCTTGCCGGGAATCACTTCACTCTGTGGCTGGCGGGGAACCATCTCGGGGTGCTGCCGGTCTACGACGAGCTCAGACGCGACGAGCTCGTGCTGCAGTTCGACGCCCATCTGGACTGTTACGACCTTCACGACACGACCACGGAACTCTCCCACGGGAACTGGCTCCGCCAGGTTGCGGGCGGGGGGCGGGTCGTCAACGTCGGCCATCGCGACATCTTTCTCCGCCCGGCCGACGTATCGCCGTTCTTTGATGCGACGTTCCCCGCGGAAGCCGTGGCGATCAACTTTCCCTCCGTGATTTCCGCGATTTCCAGGCTTGCCGCGAAGGCGAAGCGGATCTGGATCGACCTCGATGTCGATGCGATCGACCCCGCGTTTGCACCGGCGGTCCATCAACCGATGCCGATCGGACTCACCCCGCAACAGTTGCTCGCGATCCTCGAGTCGGTCTGGTCGGAGAGGGTGGTCGGGGTCTCGATCAGCGAGTTCGACCCGGGTCGAGACCTCCGCGATTCGACGCTCCAACTCCTCGGCTGGCTGACGGAGTGGCTCCTGTTGAAGCGCTTCGAGACGTGACCCTCGGCGCGGAAAATCCAGCAAATCCGGCATTTTCTGAGTTTCCAACTCCCTTGATGAGCGGATAAACTTCCTTGCGTTGACTCTGAGCTCGTCTCAAGAGCTCATTCCCCTCCAATTGCAAGGTTGCATCCATGGCACGTCAACGGACCTCTTCCACCTCGGCCAAACCGGCGAAAACGGCAGTTGCGAAGCCTGCCACGCCCCGAAAACGGATCGCTTCCCCTCAGACGCAAGCCGCCCCGGCCGGTCCGCTCGCCCGGCCCGAAGCACGCTCCAAATTCACACTCTTCAACCTCCTCGGAGAACCGCGGGCCTACTATGTGGTCGAGGCGAAGGACCTCGAACGCCCGCCAGTGGACCCAAAATCGAAGACCGTCGCCCACAGCATCATCGTTGTCGACCGCTCCGGCTCGATGACCTGGAGCATGCCGGAACTTCGCGAACACCTCCTGAAATTGCTCACTCTCGACGAGTATTCGAAGTTCGACCTCCTCGTCACGCTGCTCTCCTACTCCGGCGAGGGGGACGTCCGCACGCACTTCCAGCGGGCCCCGATCAAGGAGATCATGAAGGCGGGGTCGAAGCAGCAGCAGGAGATTCGCAACCTCAACACCACCGGGCTCACCTGCATCTCCGGCGGGTTGCGGCTGGCCCAATCTCTCGTGAAAGAGGGCGAGCTCACCGCGATCACGCTGCACTCCGACGGCTACGCCAACGACCCGTCGAGCACCTCGGAAGCGGCGACGTTGATGAAACTGTGCGGCGACATGTCGCACCAGGATGTGTTTGTCAACACGATCGCGTACACGGACTACTCGGACTTCCGATTGTTGTCGAAGGTTGCCAACGCCGCGGCGGGGGCGTGCGTCAAGGCGGGCGATGTCCGGGCGGTTTACGACACCCTGTATTCGAGCACGAAATTGCTGGGGGAATCGCTGACACCGCCGGTGGAAGTGCCACTCGCGAAGGGGGCGGATTTCCAGGTCTTTGTCTCGCACGCCGCCGGCCGGGTCTACGGCAGCACCGGAACCATCAAGGTCGTCGGCATCAAACCCGACCACGACGCCACCATCTACACCTACCGCAAGGTTGACGAGAAGGAATACAAGTCCCTCAAGGATGTCCCGCAGGTGCAAACCAGCGAGGCCGTTTTTGCTTTCGCCAAGGCTCAGCTCGCGGACGGCAACCTGAACGCCGCCAAGTACGCGATCGGCAGCGCCTTCGACGCCACCCTCGTCGAGCAGCATGCGAAAGCCCTCACCAACAACCAGGTCGCAGCCTTCTCGCAAGACCTCGACACGCTCCTGTTCAACCCCGGCCAGCTGCAGGAACACACCATCCTCACCGAGGTCCCGGTCAACCGGAAGATCCCGGTCCTGCTGGTCGCGGCGATTCTCTCGGAGCACACCGACGACTGGCTTGTGAACCTGCCGTACCTCCAGGAAAACTACGTCCGCCGGGGTGTGAAGCGGCTTCAGGGAACCCGCGATGATTCCGGGAAGTTGATCGAGCCCGAGTTCAAGACGGAATACGTCGACGACGACGAATACGTCCGCGTCTCGTCGTTCGACGTCAACCGCAACGCGGCCACGATGAACATGCTCATCTCTCGGCGGGTCCGGTTGGTTCCGCGGGCGGGGGGGAAACCGGTCACCCAGGTGGCCGGGATCAAGCTCGACGATCTGCGAATCTTCAACAACTACACCCTGGTCGGGGACGGCGAGCTCAACCTGCCTGCTCTCAAGATCCGAATCTCGAGCAAGAAGCTCTTCGACCGGCTCTGGAAGGAGGGGGTCCTCGAAAACCTGGATCGGTCGCCGGTGACGAAGTTCGAACCGGGTGCGGATCTGCTGCTCCGGCTCGACAACCTGCCGTTGGTCCCGCCGTTTGCCGGGGAAGTGAAATTGTCCGGGGTTTTCGAGGAGCTCATGAACCTCAAGATTCTCGCGAGCCTTTGTGCCGCCCACCTCAAGGAGGAGTCCGCCGAGTACACCCCGGAACAGGTCGAGGAGTTGAAACGGCACTACCTGTCGAAGTCGCTCTTCCTCAACTTCCCGACGACGAACCCGTACACGGATCTGAAACAGGCCCTCGCGGAGGGGACAATCGACACCCGGACGAGCTACAAGATCGACGTCGGAAACCGCGAAATCCTCAACCTGTCGAAGTTGCACTCGGCGAACAAGTTTCTCGACCGGATGTACGAGCTCCTGGACAAGTCCGGAAACCAGATCGAGAAACCGAGCTTCGAGGCGGTTCTCGATGGGGACGTGACGTATCGCCACAAGACGCTGTCCGCCCGCACCAAGGTCACTCGTGTCGACGACGTGATGCGGCGGATCTTTGACGATTTCCTCGGTTTGCAATCCAACGGTGCCGCCACCTCGGTTCTTGAATCGGTCGGTGCCGCCGACCTCGCGAAGATTGTCCGGGATCGCGCGAACGGGAAGCAACCGAGTCGTGGCAACTTCGTCGAGGCCCTCGCCGACGCCCGCAAGAAGCTCGAAGCCCGGCAGGAGCAAGTCTTCGGCGAACGCCTGGCGCAACTCGTCTTCTACGTCGGGGCGACCGGCTTGCTTCCCGACGAGATCGAAGCCAAGGCGATGTCCGCCGACCAGATTTCCGCGAAGTACCCGGACCTGGCCCTGTCGAAGGACGAGAAAGAAGGGACCTTCTTCGAAGTCGGCGACGCGATCGTGACGGTCTACGCGAAGACGGAGTATTTCTCGCGGTAGACTTCGGAAGCGGGCACTGGACGCGGCGGTAGAATGGCTGCATGTCGCCGCGATCGCATGCCACGCCGGCGGACGCGGTTCGGGAACGCGTCCGCGAAACGGTGATCGTCGCCGGGCAGTCGTTCCGTTTGGAGCGACCGTCGGACACGGATCATCTCTTTGATCACCCGGCCGTCCGTGCCGCGTACGGGGCGGATGAGTACGTTCCGTACTGGGCGGAGTTGTGGCCGGCGGCGCGGATGCTGGCCAAGGCCGTCCTCGCCGAGCCGTGGGAGACGCTTCCTGGGCAACCGCTGACGGCCCTCGAAATTGGGTGCGGACTCGGCCTGGCGGGGATCGTCGCCCTTTCCCGCGGTTTGCAGGTTACCTTCTCCGATCTCGATGAGCTGGCGGTCGAGTTTGCGGCAGGGAATGCCCGCCTCAATGGGTTTCGCACCTTCGAAACCGCCGCGATCGACCTGCGGTTTCCCCCGCCACGGCAGTTCTCGGTGATTCTCGGCTCGGATCTGATGTACGACCCACACATGGCCGAGACGTTGCCGCGATTCCTGGCCGACGCACTGGCACCGGACGGGCTGGCACTGATCGCCGACCCGGACCGCGAGGCGGCGAAACCGTTCCGACATTTCCTGTGGAAGGCCGGTCTACGGGCGACCTCGACGTTCGCGCGAGCTGGCGTCCCCGGCGGCGAGCGAACCAAGGGAACGATCTACCGCATCACGCGCTGATCGAAGGGATTCGCAAGGTGGCGGACTTCCCCGCCCCCGGGTTGGCTCTGTGGGGTAAACTATGGGAAACTCCCGCCCACGGGCTTCGCGATGTCGTACCGTGCCTTCAAGCGATTGCTCGGCGAAAACAGCCTGGAACGGAAATGCCGGTGGCTTCTGGGCACCGGCGTCCTCGTTCTGATGTCCGCCAGTTTCTACTTCTACGCCCGCCAGACAGAAGACCTCGCCTACGACCAGCTCACGCACACCGGCCGGGCCCTCGTCTCGCCGATTGTCGCCCGTATCCACGTCCGCGGCGAACTCCGCGAGGGGATGGACGAGTTCCAGAAACTCACCGAGCACACCTGGCCGGACAAGCTCAAGGGGTACAAGTACCGCCTGATCAGCCCGTACTCCAAGCTTCCGGAACGGCAGCCCCAGCAGGACGACATCGGGATTTTGTGGGATTTCCTGAACAACCGCGATCTCAACGAGCAGACCCGGCGACGGCCCGCGGAGAAGGCGTACCTCTACTACGGTGCCGTCCGGGCCGGCCACTCTTGCGTCGGCTGCCACCGCGACCCCGACAAGATGGCCGGCTTCCTCGGCGTTTCCAAAGAGCAGGCCATTTCCAGCGGACTCCTCAACGAAAAACTCCAGCCCGGCGACGTGATGGCCGTCGTCAGCGTCCGACTCTCCACCGAGTCGATCGAGAGCGGCTTCCACCAGAACCGCGCACTCCTCATCGCCTTCGCGATCGGCACCACCCTCCTGATCCTCGCCGGGAGCTACATCATCATCCGGTACGTCATCGTGAAACCGGTGAAGCACCTCAAATCGGTGTCGGACGCCATTGCCGCGGGCCAGCTCAACGTCCGCTCGGAGATCCAGACCGGGGACGAATTCGAGGACCTTTCCCACGCCTTCAACCGCATGCTCCGGAACTTGACCAGCATGCAGGACCGGAACCGCGGCTTGATCACCGACCTCGACCGCAAGGTTGACGAGCTCGCGCGGGTGAACATGGCTCTCTACGAGTCGAGCCGGCTCAAGGGGGAGTTCCTCTCGACGATGAGCCACGAACTGCGGACGCCGCTCAACAGCATCATCGGTTTCTCGGAGGTTCTGCTCAATGCGGACAACCTCACGGAGAAGCAGCACCGCTGGGCGGGGAACATCATGACCAGCGGGCAGCTTCTGCTCTCGCTCATCAACGATGTCCTCGATGTGGCGAAAATCGAGTCCGGGAAGATGCGGCTGCACCCGGGGACGGTGCCGGTCGCCGAGCTTTGCGAGCAGGCGATCGGGATGTTTCGGCAGCAGGCGGAGAAGAAGAACGTCGCGCTGCGGTTGCAGGTTCCCGCGGAGATTCCGGAGGTGAGGCAGGACGCGGGGAAGCTCAAGCAGATTCTCGGGAACCTGCTGTCGAATGCGGTCAAGTTCACGCCGGAGGGGGGAACCGTCACCCTCAAGGCGGCCGTCACTGGCGAAGATCTGGTGCTGACCATCGCGGACACGGGGGTTGGCATCGCCCCGGAAGAGCAGGAGCTGATCTTCGAGAAGTTCCGGCAGTCCGCGAATCCGCTGACCCGCGAGCAGGGAGGCACCGGCCTGGGCTTGTCGATCGTCCGCGAACTTTCGAAACTGCTCGGCGGCGAGGTCACCTTGCGAAGCGATCTCGGCCGGGGCTCGACCTTCACCGTCCGCGTCTCCGCCCGATTGCAGGACGACCCGTCCTTCGCCTTCGACCTCCCGGAAGAGGCGCCGCAGACCCCGCCGCCCCTCGCGGTCCCGGAACTGAGCGAGGCAATCGCCGGGGAACCGTCGGCGAAGTGATTTCGAATTCTGGGACGAGGTTTCCATGCAATTCACGACCCGTCCCCAGTTCCCGGACACGGTCTGGTCGCAGGCCGATCTCGATGAGGTGGCGGAGTTCTGGTTGCGGCTAGCGGAGGTGTCGGACGTCGAGCAGAAGGTCGGCTCCGAGTTGTTCCACTCCACCGAGATCCGCCTCTGGGGCGTGCCGCGTTCCGAGATTCCGGCCGCGAAAATCGAACTCGAGAAACGCTGTCACGACCCCGAGTTCCACATCGAAACCCCGGACGAGGACACCCTCGTCGTGCGGACGATCGATCTTCCCGCACTGGAACGACCCGCCCCGGGACTCGGAATCCCCATCCTGGCCGGTGCTCCGTTCGATGGGCTGGCCATCGAGCTTCGATTCCGCGTCTATGGCAGCAAGACCGGCGTTTCCGGCACCGAGAAACTCGAGGGAACGCTGGTCCTGATCGGGGAACTGCGGGACGGCCGGATCACGGAGAAGGCGGTCTGGCGGGAGGGACCCGGCGGCTGGGAACAACGGCTGATGCGACTCGCACCGTGGGTCCAGGAGCCGGCGTGGCGGCAGGAATTCGGAAAGTTCCGCGGTACACGCACCGTCTCCGCTCCGCTGGCGAAGCTGCTTTTCCCGACCCAACTCGGCGAGTTCCTGAACTTCGGCGTGATCTGGCTCATCGCGGTTCCCCTGGAGAGGGGTCGGCTCTGCCGACTGGGCTATCGCCTCGCATCATTTCTGCTCGGATTCGCCGGCTTTGCAGGCTTCGCGTACCTCGTCTACGACGAGTGGGAGATGCCACTGCTGTGCCTGCCAATCGGCTTCTTCGCGTTGTTTTGGGGCTGGCTGGCGTACCTGTTCGCGAAGTGCGAGGCGACGCTCTTCTTCATGGGAATGGGCGCCTTCCGGAATGCATTCCGTGCGACACTCGATTTCGAGACCCGCTACATACCCCTGGCCCCCGACGATCCCGATTTGAATCGCACCCCAGCGAACCGGAAGGCAGCCGAGGACATTCGGGCTTTGGGCGGGGTCCACATCGGGGACGTCACGGCGGAACCTCGCGAGCACTTCGGAAATGACGTTTACCGGGTCTTCCTGATCGAGCGAGAAGGGCTCACGATCTGGTTCGCGGCCCTGATCCAAACCTCGACCGGGGCTCGCAGCACACCCCCGTCGGTGATGTGGCCGGCAAACGTGTGCTTCCTGGTGCAGACCTTCTTCGAAGGTTCGCGTTTCTCGACCCTCACGGCCACCGAGTTGGCGTTCCGGCGGAAACTGACCGGCCCGGAAGTCGGAGCCCAGATTCTCCCGCAGGAATTGGATACTGCCGTGGTTCTGCAGGCACACATTGCCGGCGTGAAGCGGTACATCGCCGAGAACAACCCAATCCAGGGTCGGGTGCGATCCTTCGCCGACTACCTCCGGGTGCAAACGGATCTGCACGCGGAGGAACGCCGACTTTGGTCGACTCACGGCTACTCGCTCGGCGACCACCTCCACTGGTATTTGCAATGGCCGAGGCGAATCTACCGACCCCGGGGAACCTGACGGTGGCAGGTCACCCAGGAACCGGTGTGGGTTTCCAGGTCTGCAGGAGTTTCTCGCAGATCTCGAGGACTTTCGGCAGGGGGTCCCACGGGCCGGTGGCCTGGATCTTTCGTGCGACCTCGGCTGCCTTCTCCTCGAATTTCCGGTCGAACATCAACTGCCGCATTCCCTCGATGACGTCCTCGGCCGGGAATTCCCGCGTCAGGGCGTGGGCGACGCCGAGATGGTAGAGCGCGGCCGCGTTGAGTTCGTGCTCCAGATGCTCCGGGAAAACGAGTTGCGGTCGCCCCGCGGCGAGGCAGACCTGAGCCGAGTTCAACCCGGCGTGGTGCACGAAGACCCTGGCTCGACTCAGAACTTCGGCCAGCGGGGGCGGCTGGTCAAAAATTTCGATTCCCTTTTCCCGCAGACGGGCGGAAAGCTCTCGCTTCGCCGGGCGAATGTAGGCCCCCCCCTCGAATCCTGCTTCGCGTAGCAGTGTCAGCACAATCTCGGTGCTCGTGACACTCGTGGAGAGGTATCCGAAGAACCACGGTTTGGAGGGCAGCGGAGACGGCTCCGGAAGCTCTTCCAGCGGGCCGATCGCCACGCCGGGCCGGAGGTCCTGGAACGGATCCATCTCCGGAAGCACACAGAGGCACTTCTCCACCTCGGAGTAGATCCCCGGCAGCGATTTTGGCACCGGGGCGCCCCGCACGAGCTGGACTTCTCGAACCACCGCGAGAATTTCTTCGGAGGAGAAAGTCGGTTTCTGGTCGTCCACGAATTTCGGGAACTCGGGAAGGTGCGTGATCGGTTGCGTGTACCCCTGGCCAACGTCGAGGATGGGAACTTTTCCCCGGGCCGCCAGGGCGAGTGTGGGGGAGAAATCCGTCACAATCAGGTCCGGGCGAAGCTGGTCGAGCAACCCATCCCAGGCCCGCAGGAGGGGGAGCAGGAGGTCGGCGGAGGAGTAGCCGCTGACTCCGAGGATGTCCGTGAAACTGGCTGCCAGGAAGGGAAGGTGTTTCTCGGGCACGGGCTTCAAGTGGGACGGGGCAACGAGGTGCTGGCCGGGAAGGTCGCGGATCAGCGGCCAGACCCCGACCAGATCGCGGTGGGCGAAAACCAGGCGATATCCCCGATCGGCGAGTGCCCGGCCGATGCGAGCGAGTGTGCCCGCGTGACCGTAGCCACCGCCGAGTTCCCAGGCGAGAAGAATCGTCCGAGCGTTTTCTCGGGAAGTTGGTGCCGAGGAAGTCATCCGGGTCAGCAGGCGATCACCTGGCGGAAGCGTTCGAGAACCCCAACCAGCACAGCGGGGTCCGCCGGCTTCGTGATGTGCAGATCGATTCCCGCCTCGGTGGTCCGACTCCGATCCTCGACCTGATCCCGGGCGGTGACTGCGACCAGCAGTGGGCGTTTCCGTGGGGAAACGGCCCGGACCCGACGCGCGAGCTCGCAGCCGTCCATTCCGGGCATGGAAATATCGAGCAGAACCACATCCGGTGGGGAAATCGCGACCGCCTGGAGGGCATCCTCACCGCTGTGGGCGGCTCGGGTCCCATACCCGTGCAGGTTGAGAACGGCGGCCAAACTATCCGCAGCATCGGCGATGTCGTCGACGATCAGCACCGAGAGCGGCCTGGCACTCTCAATCGTGGGAGTCATGGGGTTTCCGTACACCGGGGTCCGCGAATGCGAGATTATCATATCCTGAACCGGCCCGAATTTCCGAGAAGAATTTGGAATCCCGGCGAAATCCTCGTCTCTCCGCAAAATCCCGACCTCCGGATTCGCCGAATCGCTACCATCTCCGGGAGATCCGCGAACCAAATCTTGGCCACGCGGAAGCGGAAATCTCAATTGGGAGAACTTTGGTCGCTGTCCGGGTTCTCTCTGTAAGGTTTGGCGTAAGAATTGGATGGCGTCTGACGGTCCCGCAGGCTTCGACAGGAAGACAGGATGCCCGACATCGATCCCCTCTGGTACAAAGACGCGATCATCTATGAGGTCCACGTCCGAGCGTTCCACGATAGTGTCGGGGACGGCCACGGCGATTTCGGCGGCCTCACCCAGAAACTCGACTACCTCGAAGACCTCGGCGTCACCGCCATCTGGCTACTCCCCTTCTACCCTTCCCCCCTCAAGGACGACGGCTACGACATCGCCGACTACACCAGCGTCCACCCGCAGTACGGCAGCCTGGCCGACTTCAAGGCCTTCCTGAAAGAAGCCCACCGCCGGAACATCCGCGTCATCACCGAGCTCGTCCTCAACCACACCTCCGACCGCCACCCGTGGTTCCAGCGTGCCCGCCTCGCCCCGCCGGGAAGCCCGGAACGGGACTTCTACGTCTGGAGCGACGCCCCCAACAAGTACCTCGACGCTCGAATCATCTTCAAGGATTTCGAGCCGTCCAACTGGTCGTGGGATCCGGTGGCCAAGCAGTACTTCTGGCACCGGTTCTACAGTCACCAGCCGGACCTGAACTTCGACAACCCCGCCGTCCGCGACGCGATCCTGCCGGTGATCGATTTCTGGATGGATATGGGCGTCGACGGGATGCGGCTCGACGCGGTGCCGTACCTGTACGAGCGGGAGGGGACGAACTGCGAGAACCTTCCGGAAACGCACGAGTTCCTCAAGGCGATCCGCCGGCACGTCGACGCGAAGTACCCGGGTCGGATGTTTCTAGCGGAAGCGAACCAGTGGCCGGAAGACGCGGTCGCCTACTTCGGCGACGGCGACGAGTGCCACATGTGCTTCCACTTCCCGGTGATGCCGCGGCTCTTTATGGCACTCCACCAGGAAGATCGCTTCCCAATTCTGGACATTCTCGCGCAAACCCCGGCCATCCCGGAGGCGGCCCAGTGGGGAATGTTCCTGCGGAACCACGACGAGCTGACCCTGGAGATGGTCACCGACGAGGAACGCGACTACATGTACCGGGCCTACGCCCAGGATCGGCACGCCCGCATCAACCTCGGCATCCGCCACCGGCTCGCCCCGCTGCTCAACAACGATCGCCGGCGGATCGAGCTCATGAATGCGCTCCTGTTCTCGATGCCTGGCACCCCCGTCATCTACTACGGCGACGAAATCGGGATGGGGGACAACATCTACCTCGGGGACCGCAACGGCGTCCGCACCCCGATGCAATGGAGCAGCGACCGCAACGCCGGCTTTAGCCGCGCCAACCCGCAGAAGCTCTACCTCCCCGTCATCATCGACCCCGAGTACCACTACGAGGCGCTCAACGTCGAGGCCCAGCAGAGCAACCCGTCTTCCCTTTTGTGGTGGATGAAGCGGCTGATCGCGCTGCGGAAGCGGTACAAGGCGTTCGGCCGCGGCACGATCGAGTTCCTCAAACCGGACAATGCCAAGGTCCTTGCCTTTATCCGCGCCTATCGCGACGAGCGGATCCTGGTGGTGGCGAACCTGTCCCGGTTCGTGCAGTACGTCGAACTCGACCTGGCGAGCTACGCCGGGGTTGTGCCGCAGGAAATGATCGGACGGACCCAGTTCCCGCGGATTGGCGAGTTGCCGTACCTGCTGACGCTCGGGCCGCACGGTTTCTACTGGTTCGAGCTTCCGGCCCCGGAACCGGTGGTCGTCGGGCCGGCCGCATCCATGCCCGAACTCAGCGTCCTCGCAACACTCCCCGTGCTACGCGGCGATGGCCCACTCGCCGAGCGATTCCGCGAACCGGACCGCGACGAGGTCGAGGCCCTGCTCCCCGCGTTTCTGGAGCGTCGCAACCTGGGGCTTGCCGCCGAGCACGTCACGACCTGCCGGATCGAGGAAGCGTTCGCAGTGCCGGTCGCCGGCGACGACGTGTGGTTCCTGATCGTCCGTGTCGAGACACGAACCGCCCTGCCGGAAACCCTTTCCCTGTGGATGACACTGGTCCCGGAAGCGAATCTGGAGGGGTTGCTCGTTCCGCTGGCACAGTGCGGATTTGCCCGTGTCACCGGGGAGAAACCGGGCGTGATCTGTGCCGCCGGGGCCGTCTCCCGGTGCTCGCGAAACGTCCTGGACGCGATCCTGACCGGGTGGTCGATCCGTCACGAGGAGCACGAACTCGCCGCGGTTCCGCTGGAAAGTCCCAGTTTCCCCGCCGATCCGCAGGCGACGATCGTGGTCCGCCGCAGCGACCGGAACAACACGAGCATCTCGTTCGGGGAAGAATACATCCTCAAGACGTTCCGGCGGGTCGAGTTTGGCATCAACCCGGATCTGGAACTCGGCCGGTTCCTGACCAAGCGACCGGATTACACGGGCTCGGCTCCGGTGGTGGGGTACGTCGAGTACCGGACCCGTGGTGCCGACCCCGCCACCCTCGCCGTCCTCCACCGCTACGTCCCGAACCAGGGAACCGCCTGGCAGTACACCCTCGACCAGCTTTCGAGCTACTTCGAGAAGGTGGCCGCCATGTCCCGGGAACAGCCGCCAACCCCGCCCGCGGAACTGCCTTTGCTCGGGGGTTCCGAGGAAAACCACGTCGAACACTGGGAGGAAATCGCGGGCACGTACCTCACGACGGCCCGATTGCTCGCGAAACGCACCGCCGATCTCCACCTCGCACTCTCGTCAGATCCTTCCGACCCCGCGTTCGCACCGGAACCGTTCGGGAAGCTCTACCAACGCTCGATTTACCAGTCGATGCGGAACCTGACCGGCAAGGTTTGCCAGCGATTGGCCCGGGAACGCCAGCGGATTCCCGAGCAGAGCCGACCGATCGCCGACAAGATCGTCTCGCTGCAGGACACGATTCTGCAACGGTTCCGCGATGTCCTCGACCCCGACCTCGGCGGCCACCGCATCCGCAACCACGGCGACTTCCACCTCGGCCAGTTGCTGCACACCGGAAAGGATTTCGTCGTCATCGACTTCGAGGGGGAACCCGGCCGACCCCTCGGCGAGCGGCAGTTGAAGCGCTCCCCGCTCCGCGACGTCGCCAGCATGGTCCGTTCCTTCGACTACGCCGCCCAGAGCGTCCGACTCGGGCTCGTCAGCAGTCGGGGGCGATCGCAAGGCATGATCCGCGACGAGGACCAGCGGATCCTCGCCAGGTGGGCGTCGGCGTGGTTCAACCGCGTCGCCCGGGAGTACGTCACCGCCTACGTGGAGGCCATGAACCACCACGAGGTTCTCCCCGACACCGAGAACGGCCGGCGAACTCTGTTGGAACTCTTCCTGCTCGAAAAAGCCCTCCGGGAAGTCGAAAACGAGTTGACGGAACGCCCGCAGTGGCTCGAAATCCCCCTCCGCGGCGTCCTCCGAATGATCGGCTGCGACCCCTCCGCCCCGGAACTGTGCCTGTGAGTGGACATCCTTCGGAGAAACCCGATGGTCCCGGCGTGGTACATGCACTTCTCGCCGGGCCACGGGGGATGTCTCGATCGAGTCGGAGGGTTACCCTCACACCTTCCTGCTACCTTTCCTCGCTCGCCTCATTCCGGAGAACAGATGGGTTTTGTGGCCCAATTTTATGGCGAATCTCCTATCCTCGCTTTCGCTGATCTTCTCTGCATTCAGGTCTACCAGGACCTCGAAGACTACGACCCTCTTCCGGTGGTGGTAACGGTTCCGCAGGGTGCGAGAGAAAACCGAACGAACCTTGGCCTGGCGAAACCTGGTGTTATCCCCCACTCGATTTCGTGGGAATACCGAGAAGATCCCGATCTTGTCGAGGATTGGCGCGTGGACCTCGCCAAGTCCAAATCGGGAGGAACGTGCTACTTTCTGGACTGTATCCAACCCGGTGAGCGGTTGTTGCTCCAACTGGAACAACAACCTTGCGGATTGAACTTTGGAGGTTACACCTTGGTTCTCTCCCTGACGAAATCTGGCCAGATCCGGGTGACGTTGGGGTAACGGCGTCTGCGGCACCCCTACCAGAAGCCGACCGTTAGCTTGTGGGGCCAATACGGCTGCGACGGCGGCTCGTGGCACCCGAAGTGCACCTCGAAGTAGGTATACCCGTACTCGTGCGGATCGCGGGCCGCGGTGAACGAGAACCGGAGCGAGAAGTCGGACCCGTCCCCGGCCTTCGCGGCCAGCACCTCGACGGAGGATAACTCGTACTCCCCGCGATCCCGCATGAAGGCGTCCAGCAGGCCAACTGCTCGGGCCTCCAGTGGCGGTCGATTGCCGATCACCCGGCACGCCAGCCGGGTCCGCGACTCGTCGCCGTGGACGATCACCTCCACGCCGGTCGAGGCCTCGAAGCGGTGAATGCGTTCCCTGTCGGTCAGCGCCTCATCCACCGGTCGCGCCTCTCTCGCCGAACTTGGAATTAGACAGAATCGACTTCTGCGAAAACGCCTCGGGGTGCGTCAGGGTTAGCCGGGCGAGGCGCCCCCCAGCCAGGCTACCCGCCGGCCGGGCGGCGAGCGACACTGAAATCGAACTCCCGGTCGATTTGGCTGAAGCCGCCGAACCACGAGCTCAGCGGCGGTGCCTGCCTCGCCCGCTGCTGCAGCGACAATTCGTCCGCCGCTTACTGGTGACCGCCTGCGTCAGGACGTTCTGCGAGAAGAACCGTCCGCGGGGGGATTTTCTCTCAACTCAGAATCCCATGAGAGCGGTTCGGCGTCTGACTGCGCGCCCCAAGTCACCTCGCCCTGAACGAACACAGGCCCCTCAACCGGCCGCACCCGCTCGTCGGGGCCGCACGCCCGCCACTCGGGCGAGGCGTGGATGTCGGCCCACGGCTTGAACTCGGTGGCGGTGTTGGGGCGGCCGGCACGCAGCCGCTCGTGCCACTCCTCGCAGAACGCGACGTACTCGCGGACTCGTGGGGGCATGTCTGGGGCCGGGCGGAACACCGCGTGCCAAGTGCGGTCCGAGCAAAACGCCCCCTCCGCGGTGCCCACCACGTCCAGCCCGAATCGCAGCAGGAGATCCACGCCATGCCTCCGCCGACTCGGGGCTTCCACGCCGAAAGAATCCAATCCATCCCGCGTGGAAGTCTCCGAACAACCAGGAGCCGACCACGTCCCCTGCCGTCGGCGGCACGCAGAGGGTGCTCGGACTTCGCTCGGTGGTCGAGTGACAGCCGGTTGTCATCGTGCGGTTCGATCGGCCGACTGCGTGGAACGGTTGGGTCACGCCGACGAACCACAGTGGGTCAGTAAACCCCGACGACGGTTCCGCCGGCGAGTTTGGCGAAGGGGCGGACGCCGCTGACGCCGTCCCAGGGGAATTTCTCGAACGGAGGTTCCCGCTCGCCCTCGTCGCGTTCCGGGAAACGGGGGACGAAGAATTCCTTCGTGAAGGTGCTGAGCAGCACTCGGCCCGTGCCGCCGTACGGCACGATTTCGTCGTAGTTATCCGGGTTCACGACCTCGATGACGGCCCGGGGCTGGGGGGCGTAGTAGCTGATCTTGAAGCCGTCGTCGGGGCCGATCGGCTTGGAGCAGGCGAGGCCCATGAGGGTGTTGCCGTAGGTGGGGGTCATGTAGACCTCGCCGTTGTCGAGCATCTCCTCGTAGGCTTCGCGGGTGAACTGGGGGGTGAACTCGGTTCCGCCGGAGAAGATGCCGGTGATGCCGGCCGCCTTGATGGAGGTGAGCCCACCGGCGGGGATCTTCTTGCCGAGGCTGCGGAATTTCTCTTCGAGTTTCCCCGCCCGCAGTGCCTCGTCGAGGCCGGCGAGAAGTTTCGGGGTGGTGAACATGCACTTGATGTCGTGCCCGCCAGCGAGGATCGTCAGGGCCTGGTCGATGCAGTGGTCCTTGTAGGCCTGGGCCTCCGCGAGTTTGCGTTCCTTGAGGCACTTCACGACATACCGCGGGTCGAGGTCGACGCAGAAGCAGATCCCGCCGCGATACTGGGCGAGGTGCTCGATCGCGAGGCGAAGCCGGCGTGGCCCGGACGGCCCGAGCATCAGCCAGTTCGAACCGCGGGGAAAGTACTGGTCCGGGAGCGTGTCCGACATCATCTCATAGTCGATCTTGAAGTCGTCGATGACGATGCGGGACTTGGGCAGGCCGGTGGTCCCGCCGGTCTCGAAGACGTAGACGGCGCGGTCGGCCATCCCTTTGGGAACCCAGCGTCGGACCGGCCCGCCACGGAGCCAGTCGTCCTCGAAGATCGGGAATTTCTTGACGTCATCCCAGCCGTTGACGTCCTTGAGGGGGTCGAAGTTGAAGGTTTTCGCTTTCTCCAGCCAGAACGGGGTGCCCGTTTCCGGGGAGAAGTGCCAGCGGACGATCTCCCGGACGTGGGCGTCGAGCTGGGCCCGGGCGTTCTTGATGCGTTCTTCGAGGGTGGAGCCGGTCACGGGCGTCGGCTTGCCGGGAGTGTCTTTCACGGACGGAATCTCGGGGAGGGGACGGGGAAAATCGGGTGTTTCACGACAAATTCAGTCTAGTGGTGAGCCGTTGGCATTTGCCAGGAACCGCCGGCTCACCACCAGACTGATCGATCGCCTTGGCGGCGGGGTTACTTCTTGTTCGCGAACGCGTACAGGGCGTTCTCGGTCATCACGTACAGGATTCCGTTCGCAACCGTCGGGGTGCTGCGGATCGGGGCGTCGAACTCGATCTTGTGGAGGAGGTACGCCTTCTCGACGTCCTTGTAGCGGAGCTTCATTTTCTTGTTGAAGTCCCGTTGTTGTTGATCCGCGGGCAGACCGGTATCTGCCTGGACTTCCAGGGGATCGAGGGTTTTCTGTTTGGCCTCGTGCTTGAAGACGAAGAGGTTGCCCCCCTCGGTGGCGAGGTAGATCTTGCCGTCGACGTAGTAGGGGGAACCCCAGATCGCGCCCTTGCAGTCGTACTGCCAATACTTTTGGCCGGTCTTGGCGTCGAGGCAGTGGAGGTATCCGGAAAGTTCGGAGATGTAGACGATGTCGTCGACGACGCAGGCGGTGCTCATGGTTCGTCCGAACGAGAAGTCGCGGGGGACGAACTTGCGTTTGTCTTCACCGCCGTAGTGCCAGACGACGGCGGAGTTGGGATTGGGCTTGCCGGGCTTGCCCCAGGGTCCGATTTCCGGGGAGATGTCGCCTTTCTTGCCGACGGGGTCGATGCAGTAGAAGTGGGCGATCCCGGAGAAGTGCTCGGGGTCCTGGCCGGTGCCGATGTAGATCTTGTCCTTGTAGAGGATGGGGGTGCCAATGTAGTCGGAGCGGGTGCCGGTGCCGCCGAGTTCGTACTTGGTGTCTTTGGGGTTGGCGTCGAACTTCCAGATCATGTCGCCGGTGTCGGGTTTGAAGGAGTACATGTATCCGTCTCCACCGCAGAAGATGACCTGTTTGACGCCGCCGAGTTCGGCGTACATGGGGTTGGACCACTGGCCGTGCATGATGTTTTTGCCGGGCTCGTTGTTTCGCCAGACGAGTTTGCCGGTGTTTTTGTTGAGGCAGATGAAGCTGGGCGCGTCCGGGGCGGGGATGTTGATGTGCCCCTCGTCGACGCCGTTGCCGGTGACGGTGTAGAGGAGATCCCCGACGATCAGCGGGCAGCCGGCGGACATGTTGTGGGGGAAGACGCCGACTTCCTTCATCATGTCGTATTCCCAGATGACGTCGGCATCGGAGGGATCGTTGTATTTCTCGTCCTTGATTCCCTGGTTGCCATCCTTGAAGCCGTTGAGGTCGACGCACTGGACGACGCAGCGGTTGGTGACGAAGTAGACGCGGTTCCCCTCGACGGTGGGGGTGGAGCAGACGCCTTCCTTGGGCCAGTCGTTGACCTGGCCGGATTCGAGCTTATTGTGGACGGACTGCCACTCGAACTTGCCGGTCTTGGCGTCGAAGCACATGAGGACGCCGCGATCGATGGGTTCGACTTCTCCGTCGGCGTTTTTCTTGGCGTCGCGTTTCGGGTTGCGGGGTCGTTCGTTGTTGGTCCCGACCAGGACTTTGCCGCCGGCGACGACCGGCCCGCCGTAGGCGCGGGAGCCGAGGTCGGCCTTCCAGAGCATCGTCTCGCCATCCGGTTCGGGTTTGTCCGGGATGTTCTTGTCGGTGAGGTTGACCATGTTGCGGTGATGCGTCATCCCGAACGTGGCGATGGATTCGGTGGTGGCGGGTGCGGGGTCGGCCTTGGCTGCGACGGGCTGGGCGGGTTCGCCGGCTGGCGGGGCGGCCTGGGCGGCCGGGGGGTTCGTCGAGGGGAGCACCGTCAGGATGCCGACCCCGACGGCGATCACGATTCCGGAGGAAACCGCGGCTCGGGTGATTCGGGACATAGAAGACTCCACGGAGGTGTGTGGTTCGAGTTCGAGAGTCAGAGCCGGCCGATCCACGGCCGGCTCGGGGTCACACGGTCACTTCGAGTTCGGGGTGATGGTCACGTTGTCGTAGTAGATTTCCGAGCCGACGGTTGCCTTGCCCCCCTTCGGGGCGGTCGGGTTGTCCCCTTCCTTTTCGTCGACGACACGGATGTTCGAGATGTATCCGTAGACGGCGGCGGCACCCTCGCGGTTGGGGCTGGGGTCTTCGTACTCGACGGTCCAGGCTTCGGGCTCGGGCTTGCCACGCTCCCAGATTTTGCCGTGCACGACGGCGGTTTTCTCTTTCTGGTCGACGCGGAGTTTGACGGAATACCAGGTCGAGGGTTTCCAGTCGAAGGAGACGACCTTGTTGACGCGGGGGCGGGCTTCCCAGGAGACGAGGCGGACGGTGCGGGTGCCGAAGTCGGGGTCTTTCTTGCCGTCGACCACGAAGGTGTAGCGGTTCGCGACGACGCCCATGTCCGGGAGTTTGCCGTCAACCTCGGTGCTCATCAGGTCGGCGGCGATGGTGTAGTCCGTCGCGGTCGGGGCGGTGATGTAGCCGTTGGCGCGGGCGATGGGGATCCGGCCGTCGGTGTTGACCTTGGACAGAACCTTGCTGCCATCGGGCAGTTTCTTCACGAAGTATTTGCCAGTGGTGTTGACCCACCCGGAGGGCGGTGCTCCTTCGGGAATCTTTTCGAAGTCTTGTTTGTAGGGAATCTGCGGGACCACGCGGATCCGGGCTCGACCGGCGAGGCCGTTGACGGTGGCGGAGACGTAGCCCTGCTGGGAGGGTGGAAGCTTCGGGATCGTCAGGGAGGTGGTGGAGCCGCTGGGTTTCAGTTCGGCGGCGAGTTTGGGCGGTTGCAGGCCGGTCGGCGTTTTCGGGGGCATCGGGAAGTCCCACTTCACGTCCGGGTTGGCCGGCGCTTTCACCTCCCGGCCGTTGGCATCGAGGTATTTGACGGTCAGTTCCACGGTTTCGCCCGGCTTCACGTGCTTCTCGAAGGGGAAGATGCGGATCCCGACCGGTGCGGCGTTCTCGTCGTAGGGCGTTTCCGGCGGGAGCGGCTTGTATTTCGGCTCCGTCACCTTCGAGTTCGGCCCGCCGATGCAATAGGTGTCGAACTGGGTGTTGAAGTAGAGCCGGCCGTTGGCGGCGATCGGGGTGCTGTGCGTTTCGCAGAAGCCGGTCGCGCCCTCGGGCAGGCGGAAGTTGTACTCTTCCGTCTCGGTGTCATCGGGCTCGGAGTTTCCGTTGAGTTTGAGCACGGCGAGCTTGGCGTTGACGTCGAAGATGTACAGCCGGTTGCCGTTGACGAGGGGTGCTCCGCGGGCGACGGTGCCGTACTTGTACTTCCACAGGGGCTTGTCCTTTTTCGGGCCGCCGGGGCCTTTCTTCGCGTCGAAGCAGAAGAGTTCGGAGCCGTCGTCGGGGACGTAGAGCTTGCCGTCGGCGAGGGCGGGGTGGGCGAGTCCGAAGCGGTTCCCCTTGCAGAATTCCCACACCAGCGTCGGTTTCTTCGTCTTCGGGTCGATCTTCGAGGCATCGAGGCAGATGACCCGGCCGATCGGGCCCCCTTCGGGGTTTTCTTCACCGTGGGCGGCGTAGACGTAGTTCCCATCCACAACTGGCGATGGGTTGACGGCCCCGGCGGCGAAGGAGTAGGTCCACATCACTTCTCCGGTTCGGACCTTGACGGCGAAGACGACACCGCCGGCCCCGCCCGCGATCATCAGCCGTTGCCCGTTGATCACCGCGATCACCGGGGTGGACTGGTAGGTTCCGAAGTTGACGCCGGGGGTGGGTTCGGTGATCCACACGACCTCGCCGGTCTTGGCGTCGAAGGCGATGAAGCGGTTCGCTCCGCGGGCCATGTCACCCCAGGAGGAGTTGATCATCCCGCACATGACGAGCCCGCTGTCGTAGATGGGGGAGACGATCCGCCCGCCGTAGCCGGTGAAGCGGCCGAATTCCTCGGTGAGGTGGCGTTCCCACACGAGTTTCCCGTCCTTGTCGAGGCAGAGCAGGGCCCCGGCAGTGGTGTGAGCGTAGATCCGGCCCGCTTCGGGGTCGGCGGTGAGGGTGGTCCACCCGAGCCGGCTCGTCACCACTTCGGCGTGGTAGACGTTGACCTTGTAATGCCACAGAACCTTGCCCGTGTTGGCGTCGAAGCAGGTGACACGTTCCCCTTCCGTCGGCAGCCCGGGGTCGAAGGCGTTGATCGAGTAGAGCCGGTCACCCATCAGGAGCGGTGCGGATCGGCCGCCGACGTCGGTCTTCCAGATCAGGTTCCCTTTCCCGGCGGTGGTGATGTCAAACGTCTCGGGGACGGCGGGTTCCTTGGCGTGTCCGGTCTGCTCGGGGCCGCGCCAGTGGATCCAGTCCCCGGCCAGGGCGAGGCCGGCGAGCAGCCCCGACGCCCCCAGTGACAAGAGCAGAACGCGAGCAGTTTGGACGCGACTCATGCGGTGTCTCGCTTTCGGGTCGGCAGTTACGTTACGACGGTGAGGGAGGGGCCGTCTGGCGGACGACCCGGCGGGCTTTCATCTCGAACCGGGGGAGGCTCCCCGGCGGGACGGCAGTCACGGCAACCCGGAACAACAACTCGTCACGGACCGCTCGGGCGACCGTTTCCACCAACTCGACCCCGGAATCCGGAGCCGGTTCCACTTCCAGACGGAGATCCGGAAGCGGACCGGTTTCGTCGATCACGATGCGAAACTCGGTCACCTGCGGGAACCGGCGGACGATCGCCTCGATCGCGGTCGGGTACAGGTTGTTACCCCGCACGTGAATCATATCATCGGCCCGCCCGAGAACGCCACCCTCCAACCGCAGCCAATCCGGAACTCCCGGAATTGGTTCGCGAGTGGGAATCGCACGGACGAGGTCTCCTGTCCGATACCGTATGACCGGGCTGCCCACTCGTCCGAGGTTCGTGAGCACGAGTTCCCCGGTTTCCCCCGGCGGAACCGGCTCCAAACCCGCCGGTTGAAGAATTTCCGCGATGTACTCGGATTCCAGCACCACGAGTTCGCCTCGCCTCGCTTCCGCCTCCACGGCAACCGGTCCGACCTCGGTCATGCCGTAGTGGTCGAAGACGCGAGCCCCCCAGACTTCCTCGATGCGTCGGCGAGTGGCGGGGATGCTCCCCCCCGGTTCGCCCGCAACGACGACCGCCCGTACATCGGAGGAGGCGAGGTCGATTCCCTCCTTGGCCGCGAGTTCGGCGAGGTGCAGGGCGTAGGTGGGCGTCGCGAAAACGATCGTGGATCGGTGCTCGACGAGGAATCGGAGCCGGGCAGTGCTGGTCATCCCGCCGCCGGGGACGCAGAAGTGCCCGGCCCGGGTGGCACTCTCGAAGGCGGTCCAGAAACCGAGGAACGGGCCGAAGGAGAAGGGGAAAAAGAGCCGATCCGAGTTTCGCAAACCCATGATCGGGAAGCTGGTCTGCCAGCAGCGGAGGAGCCACTCCCAGTTCGCCGGGGTGTCGAGCCACCGCAGCGGTCGGCCGGTGCTCGTGCCGGATGTCTGGTGCAGCCGGCAGTACGACTCCAGCGGCTCCGTCAGGGTGCTTCCGTAGGGGCCGTTCTCGACCTGGTCGGCGGCGAGTTCCGCCTTGCACGTCACTGGCAGCCGGGCGAATTCGGCGGGGGTCCGGATGTCCGCTGGCGTGATCCCCGCGAACTTCCGGGAATAGAAGCGGTTCCGGGGAAGAACCTGAGCCAGCAGAGCGCGAACTCGCTCCAGTCGGCGGTCAGACGGGTCTGTCAGGTCGCCGTGGCAATCCACCGGCCGACTCCCGGGAAAAATGGGAATGTGGGCAGGTACCGTCCCGACCGACGACTTCTTTCAGGATTTGCGGCATTTCCGGCACCCACAGACACCTCCAGGCATTCGAACCTGGAGCGTCAACGAGGTGGTTCGGGACGCCTGGAAGCGTTACGCGAACCGGTCACTTCGGGTTCGCGAGGTCGAAGCAGTAGAGCAGTTCGTAGTCGCGGAGGAAGAGCTTGCCGTTGGCGACGACGGGGTGGGCCCACACCTTCCCCTTCCCGGGTCGGACCTTGCTGGTGGCGGGGATCCGGAATCGGCCGGTCTCTTCCCACCCCTTGGGGGTCGCCTTGATCCGGACGAGATCCCCCTTCCCCTCGCCGTAGCAGTAGAACTCGCCGTCGGCGTAGGTGATCGATCCCTTGTCGAGTTTGCGACTGGCCCAGACGGTCTCTTCGGGACCGGTCTTGAAGTCGAAGCAAACCCATCCAGAGCCGTCGCTGTGTCCATAGATCTGGTCGCCGACCTGGATGACGCCGCCGTGGTGGTTCTGGACGGTGGGGTTTTTCGAGTAGATCTTCGTCGCCTTGACCCCGCCGGCGGTCGCTTCGAGCTTGTAGGCCTCGCAGCCGGCGTCGTATCCGGCGGTGAAAAACACGATGTTGTCGGAGACGATCGGTGTCGGAATGACGGCGGTTTTGCGACCGATTTCGCCGACGGACCAGAGGAGTTTGCCGTCCGAGGCCCGGATTCCGATCCCATGTTTCATGGTTTGGGTGGCGTACTGCCGGACCCCGCCCAGCTCGAATGGGACGAGCGACGAGTACCCCGCGTCGTCGGTCATTTCCTTGGTCTGCCAGATCTTCTCGCCGGTGAGCTTGTCGAGGGCAAGGATGCCCCCCTTTCTCCCGGGCGTGACGACGACCTGCTTCCCATCGACGAGCGGAGATTCGCTGTAACCCCACTTGGGAATGTCGCCGCCAAAATCCTCGACGAGATTCTTCTTCCACTTGATCGTCCCGTCCTTGGTGGCGAGGCAGACGAGGTCGCCGGTGTCGCCGAGGGCGTAGACGTAGTCACCGTCGACGGTGGGCGTGGCCCGGGTGCCACCACCCCATCCGTCGAGGAAGGAACCGGGGGAAGTGCCGAGTTCCGTCTTCCAGATGACGGAGCCGTCCTTGGTGCTGAGGCAGCTGCAGGCTTCCTTCGCCTCTTTCTTGCTTCCGTCGGCACCGAGGATGTAGAGCCGATCGCCAATCACGGCGGGGCTGCCGTAGCCGGTGCCGATGACGTCGAGCTTCTTGATGGACCACAGAAGCTTCGGGCCATCCTCGGGCCAGGGCTTGGACACACCCTTTTCTTCGGAATGACCGTCCCGTTTCGGGCCCCGCCACTGGGGCCAATCGGCGGCGAAGCTACCTCCGACGCACACCACGGTGGCGGCGGACAGCAAGATCCAGCGGAAATCCATGGTCGATCTCGAAGGCGGGTGGCAGATCGTCGGCGGGAAGAACCGTCACAAGCAGTATATCCCCACCATTTCCGGGAACAAGAAATGACGGGGAACCAGTCGAATCCTCTCACAATTTCCCCGAGCTCAGGGTTGGACGGAGAGTTCCACGGTGACGGGGAAGTGGTCGCTGTAACCACGCTGATCGTCGGGGATGGCGGGCTTGGGGTTTGCGAAACGCCAGGGTTCCCGGTGTGTCGAACCGCTTCGGATCAGGCCTTGCGTGAAGGTGCTGACGGAGGCGGGATCGCACCACCAGCCCCGGCGGTCAAGCATTCCGGGGGAAACGCAGATGTGGTCGTAGATCAGGGGTCGGCGGTAGTAGAGGGTCCCGTACTCGGCGGCGGATTTTCCGGCCATCAGGTCGAGAAGCCTGCCACTCCCCGGGGTGACCTGCGACGCATCTCCGGTTGCGCGCAGGAACGTTTGCACGGCAGGCGATTCGGGGGTGTCGTTGAAATCCCCGCAGATCAGAATGTCCGCGGAAGGGTTGGAACTCGACAGCCTTGCCACCTCCTCGGCGATGGTTTTTCCGTACTTGGCCCGCCCCTTGTTGGGGTCGGTCCCGGACTTGTCCGTTATCTGGGATGTCCAGTGCGTGACGAGAATCGTGAGGTCGTGGCCATCGACCGTGACGCGGGTTTCGAGGATGCGGAGCTTGTAGCCCAGCAGGTGGGTGCGGGACGACTCGGTCGGAACGCGGGTGATCAGGCCGGTGGCGATGTGCCGACCCGCCTCGAGATCCTTGATTTCGAGGTGGGTGTACCGCATTTTCGGGTCGGAGATCCGCTCGTTGAGGGCGTTCTTGAGCAACTCGGCCGCCCGGGGGGTCTCGACCTCACAGCACGCGAAAATGTCCGGACCCCGGCCCTGATTCATCCGCAGCAGCGTCTCGGTGAGCCGGCTCAGCTTCAGGTTTCGGAAGTGGGCGTCGGTCGCGAAGGGAACGTCGTACTCCGCGTCCGCATTCTCCCGACGAGAATCCTTCCGGTCGTCGAAGAGATTCTCCACGTTCCAGAAACAGAAGAAATATCTTGTCCCGGCGATGTCGGGCGTGGGCGAGGGCTTCGTCGAGCCCGGCGGCGCATTCTGGCCCTGGGTTTCCGTCGGGGTCGGCACCGATTTCTTCGGCGATTTCCGCGTCACCACCGCGATGGCGAGGCCGACCGCGACGATGAGCAAGACCACTGCGGCGATGGCGGCCTGAGTTTGCGGCGAGAGCTTGAGGAACATCCGGGTTGCTGCTTCCGCTTCCGACCGCCTGGGCTTCCGTGGCATCGCGGGACTCTCGACTCTGCCGGACTTCTGGCCTGCCGGAAGTTCGGACTGGGAAAGGAACCTTCCGGACAGAGTACGAGTTCCCGCCCCGGAGTCCGTCGAGAGTTCGCGAGTGCCGCGAATCCAAGGGTTGCCGGGGAAGTAGAATTCGGGCATGCCAGCCGCCGTCGTTGTCCGCAATCTCGTCAAGACATACCCGGGTCGGCCGCCCGTCGAAGCGGTACGGGGGCTCGATCTCGAATTCGCTGTCGGAGAATGCTTCGGCCTCCTCGGACCCAACGGGGCGGGCAAAACCACCACGATGGAGATCATTGAGGGGTTACTCGATCCGACCTCGGGTGAGGTCGAGGTGCTGGGTCGGCGATGGGATGCGGATCCGCTGGCGATTCGGGAACGGATCGGAATTTCGCTCCAGGAAACCCAGCTCGCGGACAAGTTGACGGTGGCCGAGGTCGTGCGGTTGTTCCGGTCGTTCTACCGCACGGGAATCGAACCGGATGCCGCGATCGCCGCGGTCTCGCTGCAGGAGAAAGCCCGGGCGGCGGTGTCGAGCCTGTCGGGGGGCCAGCGGCAACGCCTGGCGGTCGCGACGGCTCTCGTCGGCGATCCGGAACTGCTTTTCCTCGACGAGCCGACGACGGGTCTCGACCCCCAATCACGTCGACAGATGTGGGACGTGATCCGGGCCTTCAAAGAACGCGGCCGGACCGTGCTGCTCACGACGCACTACATGGACGAAGCGGAGCGGTTGTGCGATCGCGTGGCGGTCGTGGATGCCGGGAAGGTCATCGCCCTCGGCACGCCGGCGGAACTGATCCGACAGGTGGGTGGCGAGCACGTCGTCGATTTCACCCTCGGTTCCCCGGAGACTTCCGCCGTCGGGGAAGAGGCACTGCTGGCGTTGCCGACGGTGCGAACCGCCCGCCGGGAAGGGGACGGGTTCACGCTGACAGTCGGTGCCCCGCACGCGGTTCTGCCGGAACTGCTGGGGTTTCTCGGCCGCTCCGGTGCCTCTCTCGCGGGCTTGTCGACCCGGACCGCCACCCTGGAAGACGTCTTCGTCACCCTCACTGGCCGACACCTGCGGGAAGAGTGAGCAAAGTTTCGAGACTCACGACTCACGTCACGGCGGCGAGGCGTTCCTGCTTGTCGTGGGCTCGCAGCGGTTCGATGACGTGGTCGAGCGAACCGCCCAGGATTTCCGGGAGTTTGTAGACGCTCAGGCCGATCCGGTGGTCGGTCACCCGGCCGTCGGGGAAGTTGTAGGTGCGGATGCGTTCGCTGCGGTCGCCGCCCCCGATCAGGGTGCGCCGCATCTCCGAGCGTTCCTTGTGCAGCTTCGCCCGTTGCGACTCGAAGACCCGGCTGCGAAGGACCCGCATGGCCTGGTCCTTGTTCTTGTGCTGGCTGCGGCCGTCCTGGCA
Organism: uncultured Alcaligenaceae bacterium; assembly: GCA_964552815.1. GTDB lineage: Bacteria > Planctomycetota > Planctomycetia > Gemmatales > Gemmataceae > CAYUHJ01. Next base: position 41,511 of record CAZKIQ010000017.1, read on the forward strand.
CTTGACCTCGATCTCTTCCGGCGTCCCCTTCTTGTACCAGATGCGGACGGCGGACTCGGTCTTGTTCACGTGCTGGCCGCCCGCCCCGCCGGCCCGCATAAACTCGATTTCCAGGTCCGCGGGGTTGATGGCGACGTTGACCTCGTCCGGTTCGGGGAGGACGCCGACGGTGGCGAGGGACGTGTGGATGCGTCCCTGGGTCTCGGTTTTGGGGACGCGTTGCACCCGGTGGCCGCCGGACTCGAAGCGGAGGGCGTTGTAGACGCCCTCGCCCTTGACGCTCATGACGACTTCCTTGAAGCCGCCGGCTTCCCCGGGGCTGTGTTCGAGCACCTCGACGGCCCAGCCCTTTTCGCGGGCGTAGCGGGTGTACATCTCGTAGAGGTCGCCGGCGAAGAGGGCGGCCTCGTCGCCGCCGGTGCCGCCACGGATTTCCATGATGAGCTTGTCGAAATCCTCCGACGGATCGACGAGAAGTTGGTCCTCGATTTTCTCCCGCAGTGCCGCCGCCCGGGGTCGAAGCGTGGCGAGTTCCTCGGCCGCCATCGCCTGCATTTCCGGGTCCGGTTCCGCGGCGAGTTCCTCGGACTGTCGGATGGCCGTTTCGAGTTGCTGGAATTCGAGGTACGGCTTCACGAGCTTGGACAGGCTGCCGTGCTCCTTTGCGGTGGCCGTGAATTTGGCGTGATCGCCGGCCACCACGGGGTCGGAGAGTTGCTCTTCGAGCTCGCGGAAGCGGGCAAGTTTCGCGTCAAGTGCGGGCCACATGGGAATGATCCGGGATCTGCGTGTAGCCGCGACGCGTCAGCAGAGCGAGGAAGCGCCTCCCGCGCTCCGCTTGCGCGTCGCGGCTACACGGGGAAAGGGGCGCGAAAAAGCCCACGGACTGCGGGTCCGTGGGCTTCTCGATTGCCCGAAGCTACTTCTTCTCGCCGGAGTCCTTCTTCTTCGAGTAGCTCGCATTGGCGAACTTCTTCTGGAACCGCTCGATCCGGCCGGCGGTGTCGACGAGCTTCATCTTCCCCGTGAAAAACGGGTGGCTCGCTGACGAAATTTCGACCCGGTACAGCGGGTATTCCTGGCCGTCGGTCCACTTCGTCGTTTCCGTCGTGTTCACCGTCGAGCACGACAGAAAGGAATAATTCGCGGCGGCGTCGAGGAAGACGACCGGGCGGTAGTTCGGGTGGATACCCTTCTTCATCGATCCAACTCGGCAGGTGGTTCAGGGACAATTCGGAAATGTGATTGTAGAACCGCCCCCAAGACGCGCCAAGGGCGGGAATCCGACGGGTGTGACTCGGGATTTTGGCTTTGCACTATCACTGACCCTGGCACTATCACAGTTCTCATCGGGAAAAGCGGTGACATTGTCCGTGTTTGTGCCGGTGCAGGGCGACCATCGCAATTGCGGGGGGCGGTCATGGGAATTGAGCGAAGTTTCACGTTTCCCGGTGGTTCGGGTCCAACCTGGCCGCAAATCGCGGCGAAGCTGGGTCAACTCGGGGAGACGCCCATTCTGCGGATGATCGACGGGCTGCCGGCGTTTCCGGACGAGATTCCCGAGGAGAGCTGGCAGGAGTTGCGGATCGGGCTCAGCGGTGGGATGGTGACAGTCCGACGGAGTGGCCCGGGTTCGTTGACCTGCGTCACCTGGGGCACCGCCGACCCCGCCCTTAACGCATCCTGGGAGCGGTGCTGCCAGGCAATTTCGACCGCCACCGAGCCTGCTTGACTCACGTCTCGTACACGATCTTCCCGTGCTTCGCCACCCGGCTGATCCGCTCGCTGGCGTAGAGGCCGGCGAGCACAAACTCGACGCACGACGCCCGCATCGCGTCGCTTTCGCCGACGTTGACCTCGAACGCCTTGTCCCACGCCTTCGGGACGCGCTTCAATCGCTTCGCGTACTCCGCACTCGGAAGCATGTCGCCGACCTCGATCTTGACCCCGCGGCCGAACACCTCGGAAATTTCGTCCAGCCCGTGCCGGTCGACGTATTCCTCGAAGACAACCCGGATCGCCTCGGCGACGATCGCCTCCAGGACCTGCTTCTCCGACATCTGCGTCGTCCCCATCAGGTCGAGTTCGAGCTTGCCGAGAGACGAGGTCGGCAGGTGGCCGAGGTCGCTGATACGGGGGACGGCGGGAGTCTCCCCGAGAACGACACCGCGATGCCGGGCGGAGGCAACCATCGTGCGGAAGTTCGCGATGCTGAAGCGGGCCGACACCCCGGACGAGTGGTCGACGTACTTCGACTTCCGGGCCGCCACGCTGATCTGCTCGACGATTTCCTTCATGAAATAGGGGATCTGCACCGGGAAGTCGCCGCCCGTGGGGATCGCCGCCTCCTGCTCCATGATCGCGATGCCGAGGCTGCGTTCGAGCGGGTAGTGCGTCTGGATCAGCGAGCCGATGCGGTCCTTCAACTGGGGAATCACCTTCCCGGAACGGTTGTACGTCGCCGGATTCGCCGAGAAGAGGATGAGCACGTCGAGGTCGAACTGGATGGGATAGCCGCGGATCTGGACGTCGCGTTCTTCGAGGATGTTGAACAAGCCGACCTGGATGAGTTCGTCGAGTTCCGGGATCTCGTTCATCGCGAAGATCGCACGGTGCATTCGGGGAATGAGCCCGAAGTGGAGCGCATCCTCCGCGGACATGCTGGTCCCGGTCGCGAGCTTGGCGGGGTCGATTTCGCCGATGATGTCGGCAAATTTCGTCCCGGGTGCAAGGCGTTCCGCGTACCGTTCCTTCCGGGGCCACCAGGCGATCGGAATCTCGTCCTCGGAGCGGTTCGCCACGAATTCCCGCCCCGCCTTGGTGATCGGGTGGTACGGATCCTCGTGGACCGGGCTGCCCGGGATGTCGAGGTACGGAATCGCCTCGTCGAGGAAGCGGACCAGGGACCGCATGATCCGCGACTTCGCCTGCCCCTTTTCCCCGAGGAACAGGATGTCGTGCCCGGCGAGGACGGCGATGTTGATCTCCGGGATGACCGTGTTCTCGTATCCGACGATTCCCGGAAAGAGTTCTTCCCCCCGTTTCAGGGCGGCGAGGAGGTTGTCGCGGAGTTCGTCCTTGACGGATTTGGACTTCCACCCGGATTCGCGAAGCTGCCGAAGGGTGGTCGGGCGGGACGGGGTAGTCAACGGGTGATCCTCGTATCGGTGACGGCGAAGTCATTCTAGACGTGCCGCTTGCCCGGAACCAAACCGCGGCCAGAACCTTGCGGAACCAAACCCGGGGGTTGCGATACAATCCCGGGGAGTGCGATCCCATCCCGACCATTTCCCGGATCGAGCCATGTCTGCACTACTCCCGCTGGTTCCATTTCTTCTCCTCGCCAATCCGTCGCCGACGATCCGCCTGAGCGCCGATTCACCGCCGGCGGTGGAAGTTCGCGGGTTGGCACCGGCGGATCTGGAGAAGCTCGAGTTTCGCCTGAGCGTGGCGGGGGTCGCGGATGCCCCGGCGCTGACGGGGACGCATCGGATTGTTGACGGCGTATTCCGTTTCGAGCCGCGATTTCCCCTGGTTCCGGGGACGAAATACCGGGCCGTCGCCAGGGTCGGGGAAGCAGAAACAGCGGTGGAACTGTCGGTTCCCAGGCCCATCCCGCCCCCGGCCGGGAATGTGGTCGCGATCTTCCCCACTGCCGCGAAACTGCCGGAAAACACGCTCCGACTCTACATCCAGTTCTCCGCACCGATGACCCGCGGAGACGCCTACTCCCACATCCGCTTCCTCGACGAGGCAGGCAAGCCGCTGCCGTCCCCGTTCCTGGAACTCGGCGAGGAACTCTGGTCCCCGGACGGGACGCGCTTCACCCTCCTCTTCGACCCCGGCCGGGTCAAGCGCGGCCTAAAACCTCGGGAAGAGGACGGACCGACCCTGGAGATGGGCAAGCGGTACACCCTGGTCGTCGACCGCACCTGGTGCGACGAGCACGGCACCCCGTTGCGTCAGAGCTTCCGGAAAGAGATTCTCGCCGGGCCGCCCGACGAGGAACCGGTCAACCTCGGGAACTGGTCGATCACGCCGCCGGCGGGGAAGTCGCATCAACCCGTGCTGGTGCGGTTGCCGAAGCCGCTCGATCACGCCCTGCTGCAACGGCTCGTGTGGGTCGAGGATGCGGACGGGAAGAAGGTCGAGGGTTCCCTGCGGGTCGGCGGCGGGGATCGGGTGATTTCCTTCGCACCGACGAACGCCTGGGTCCCCGGAAAGTACCGCATCGTGGCCGACACCCGGCTCGAAGATCCGTGCGGGAACCGGGTCGGGGAAGCGTTCGAGGTCGACATTCTGAAGCCGATCCAGCGGAAGGTGGAATCGGCGACGGGATTCCGGGAGTTCTCGACCCGATAGTGGGAAATGTCGCGACCTCGCGATGGGAACGGACGTTCCCTTGAAACATCGTCCTTTCCGGGTAAAATGCGACCAAATCATCCGATTTCGGCTCTGCCCCCGGTCGCCCATGCCCGACGCTGCCTCTCCCACCCCAGAAACAGAACCCACCGCACCCCCCAAGAGCTGGCATCGCTCCCCGACGCCGACGCCACCCAGTTCCGTCGTCACCACCCGCGAAGTCACCGTTCCCCGCAACGGAGCATTCGAAGAACGCAAGCGGATCATCCACAGCCGACTCGTCGACCAGTTGAACCTGACGAAAGTGGACATCGAGCATCTCGATTCCCGGCGTGGGGAACTGCGGACGGCCATCGAGCGGATCATCGCATCCGATCCGAATCCGCCCATGCCGGCGGAGCGAGACCGGATGGTCCTCGAAATTCGAGACGAGATTCTGGGGCTCGGGCCGCTCGAACCGCTCCTCAAGGATTCCTCGATCAGCGACATCCTCGTCAACGGACCCTACGAGGTCTTCGTGGATCGCCGGGGGAAGCTGGAACTGACCGAGGTGCGGTTCCGGGATTCCGAGCATGCGATGCAGGTGCTGGATCGGATCGTCTCCCGCGTCGGTCGCCGGGTGGACGAATCGAGCCCAATGGTCGACTGCCGACTTCTGGACGGCTCGCGGGTCAACGCGATCGTGCAACCCCTCTCTCTCCGCGGGCCGGTGATCAGCATCCGCCGATTCGGGTCGAGCCCGTTGCTGATCGAGGATCTGATCCGCTTCCGGGCGATCACCCCGGAAATGTCGAAGTTTCTGGAGCACTGCGTCCGAGCGAAGCTCAACGTCCTGATCAGCGGTGGGACAGGTTCCGGGAAAACGACGCTCCTGAACGCCCTTTCGCGGTACATCCCGAGCCAGGAGCGGATCATCACGATCGAGGACGCGGCCGAGCTTCGACTGCAGCAACGGCACGTGATCCCGCTCGAAACCCGGCCGCCGAACGTGGAGGGGAAGGGGGCGATCGCGACTCGCGACCTGGTGCGAAATGCCCTGCGGATGCGGCCCGACCGCATCATCGTCGGGGAATGCCGGGGCGGCGAGGCTCTCGACATGCTCCAGGCCATGAACACCGGCCACGACGGCAGTATGACGACCCTCCACGCCAACTCCACCCGCGACGCCCTCGCCCGGCTCGAAACGATGGTTCTGATGGCGGGCTTCGATCTCCCCGTCCGGGCGATCCGGCAGCAGGTCGCCGGCGCGATCGATCTCGTCGTTCAGGTCAGCCGGCTCGAGGGGGGAATCCGACGAATCACCGAAATCACCGAGGTTCTCGGACTCGAAAGCGACACCGTGCAGACCCAGGAAGTGTTCCAGTACCGCCAACTCGGCGTCGATTCCGAGGGGCGGGCGCACGGCGAGTTCCGTTCCAGCGGCGTCCGCCCCGGATGCATGCGCTGGTTGAAAGCGTCCAACCTTGATCTTCCCCCCGATTTCTTCGCCGAGCGTTGCCTGGCCCAAGATCACTGATTGCCCGGAGATTCCATGTTCCCCTTGAAGGCGATTCTCGTCGGTTCAGAAATGAGCGTTTCGGACCTCGGCAGTGCCCTGGTTTCCGCCGGCGTCGAGGTCGAAGGACGATACCCCAACGCCGCCGAGCTCATCCGGGCCGTCACGGAATCGGCGGAAACTCCCCGGTTGCTCGTGACCGTGCTCGGTTCCGAGGACGATCTCGCCCAGTTTCGGCAGATCGGCGAGCACTTTCCCGGCTGGCCCTCGCTGGTCGCTCTGACCGGCGAGTACGATGCCCAGGCGGTCGTCCGCGTCAACCGGGCGGGGGCGGCGCAAATCGTCCCGGTTCCCTGGCTCGACGAGGATCTGCACGCTGCCCTGGAACGGGTCGCGTCGCATGCCGGGCTCTCAGCCCGCCCGGGGAAATTGATCGTGGTCGCCGGGGTTGCCGAGGGATGTGGGGCGATCACCGTCGCCGTCAACATCGCGGCGGAAGCGGCCGACACGTGGCAGCGACCCACCATTCTCGCCGAGCCTTCCCACCCCGTTGGCCGTCTCGCGGATCGGCTCGACGTTCGCCCGGAACTCACCACCGAGCAACTTCTCGGGGAAGGACCACCGAACCGGGCGAAGCTCCGCTCGACGCTGATCTCCGTGACGGATCACCTGCGATTGCTGGCCGGCCCTCGCTTCAAGCTCCCCGCGATTCCCCCGGACCCGGCTCGTGTGCTGGCCGTCGTGGAAATGCTCCGCCGTTCCGCGGAGGTCACCGTCATCGACCTCCCCTACACCTTCGACCCGCTCTACTTCGACCTGCTCGCGAGCGCGGATCACGCGATTTTCGTGGCAGCCCAGCAGGTCCCGGACCTGCACGCCCTCCAGCGAATCCTGGAAGCGTACCTCTCTCGCACCCGTGTCGGAACCGAGTCGATCGTGATCTCGCGATACGACTCGAGCCGGGAGGGGCTGGAACTGGCCCGGATCAAGAACCTTTTGAACTTCCCAGAAGTGTGGACGATCGCGGACGACCCGGAATGTTCGGTCGCCCTGAACGTGGGCCAACCGCTGCGGCTGTCGGCCCCCCACGCGAAATCGCGATCGGATCTGCTCGTCCTCGTCAACCGCTTGCTCGGCCCACCCCCCGAATCGAGCAAACCCACCATGGGCTCCGGCCTCTTCCGCTGGCTCCGGGGGGGTTAGCGAAGGGAATCAGTTGGCTGCCGACATCGTCAGTCCCAGCGAAACCTTCTCCGCCTTCTCGGCGAGTTCGCGGACGTCCTGCGTGATTCGCATGCTGCAGAACTTCGGCCCGCACATGCTGCAGAACTTCGCGCTCTTGAACACCTCCTGCGGCAGCGTCTCGTCGTGCATCCGCCGGGCGGTCTCGGGGTCGAGGCTGAGCTCGAACTGGCGGTTCCAGTCGAACTCGAACCGGGCCTTGCTCAGTTCGTCGTCCCGCTTCCGGGCGTTCTTGCGGCCGCGGGCGATGTCGCCGGCGTGGGCCGCGATCTTGTACGCGATCACGCCCTGCCGCACGTCGTCCTTGTTCGGCAGCCCGAGGTGCTCCTTCGGGGTGACGTAGCAGAGCATCGCGGCCCCCGCTTCCGCGGCGATGGCGGCCCCGATCGCGCTCGTGATGTGGTCGTACCCCGGGGCGATGTCCGTCACGAGCGGGCCGAGCACGTAGAACGGCGCCTCGTGGCACAAGTCCCGCTCCTTCTCGACGTTCATCTTCACGAGGTGCATCGGGATGTGGCCCGGCCCCTCGATCATCACCTGACAGCCGCGGTCCCACGCCTTCAGGGTGAGTTCGCCGAGCGTCTTCAGTTCGGCGAACTGGGCGGCGTCGTTGGCGTCGGCGAGGCACCCGGGCCGGAGGCCGTCGCCGAGGCTGAACGTCACGTCGTACGCCTTCATGATCTCGCACAGTTCGTCGAAGTGCGTGTACCACGGGTTCTGCTGGTGGTGCGCGACCATCCACGCGGCCATCAGCGAGCCGCCCCGGCTGACGATGCCCGTCACCCGGTCGCGGGTCAGGGGGACGTGTTCGAGTAGCACGCCGGCGTGGATCGTCATGTAGTCGACGCCCTGCTTCGCTTGGTGCTCGACCATGTCGAGAAGTTGCCGGGGCGTGATGTCCCGCGGGTCCTTCATCTGCTGGATGATCTGGTAGGCGGGGACGGTGCCGATCGGGACGGGGGACGCGTCGATGATCGCCTGGCGGATGCCGTCGATGTTCCCGCCGGTCGACAGGTCCATGACCGTGTCGGCCCCGAGGTGGACGGCCGTGTGGAGCTTTTCGAGTTCGTCGTCGACCTTGCCGGTGACGGCCGAGTTGCCGATGTTCGCGTTGATCTTGCACAGCGACGCGACGCCGATGGCCATCGGTTCGAGTTTCTTCGTCAGGTGGACGATGTTCGCGGGAATCACCATCCGGCCGCGGGCGACCTCGGAGCGGATGAGCTCGGGGTCGAGGTCTTCCCGGCGGGCGACAAACTGCATCTCGGGGGTGACAACCCCGGCACGTGCGGATTCGAGTTGGGTCATAGGTGGAGCGGGGAGCGTGGATCGCGGAGTGCGGAGCGGGAAACCATCGCGGGTGCGGTTTTCGAGTTCCGCTTTCCCAGCTCGAAGTTCCGCGCTCGGAAGTGTCGCCTCCCTACGCCGGTGTGAGCCGGTTCAGGTTCGAAGGGTGTGATCTCAGCCGGCCCAACGGGGGTCGGCACCCCTGGCGAATCCCTTTCTTTGTAGACCCCGCCGGCCCGCCGGACAACCCCGGGCGGGCGTCAGTCGTCGAGGTCCCACACGACGACCTGGCCCTTTTCCCCGCCGGCGGCCGCGAGCAACCCGTCCGGGCTGACGGCGACGGCGTGGAGTTTCCCGATCCCCCATTTCATGACGCGGCCGGGTTCGAGGGTGTCCGCGTCCCAGAACCGGACGAGCCCGTCCCCGCCGGCCGTGAGCACGAACCGCCCGCCGGGGTGGACGGCAAACCCGGTGAAGTAAGCCCGCCCCGGGGACTTCCGGACGTGCGAACGCACGCCCGCCGCGAGGTCCCAGCGTTCGAGAAGTTGTTGATCCCAGACGAACAAAGAAGTTCCGCCGGGGGCGAACGCCAATTCGCCCTGGAAACTGGCGTCGGTGAACCCGAGATCGCCGAGTTTGTTCCCGTCGGACCCGTCCCGAAGCCCGACGCGGCCCGCCACCCGTGCGGCCCCAGATTCAAAGTCCGCGATCCGCGAACCGTTCCCATTCACGGCAACACTACTGATGTTCCACCCGGTCGAGTTCAGATAGTACGGCTCGTCGAACGGCACGGGTCGGCCGTCCGCGAGCGACCAAACCCCGTCCAATCCCGTCCCGGCGTCCCAGAACTCGATCCGATTCGCCCCGGCCCCGCCGCGACTCACGACGACTCGGGAACCGTCTGCACTCACGTCGAACGAACGGACGTGCCGAGAGTATCGCGACCCGGGCATCATCGGAAGCGACTCGGCATCGAGGGGCAGAAACCGGAACCCGCCGAGCGAATCGGACACGTAGACCCACCGGCCGAGCGGGTCGGCGGCGAGCCCGAACAGGTACTTTTCGGCGTGCGACTTGTGGTGCGTGGCCGACCGGGTGGCGAGGTTCCAGATGTCGAACCCGCCGCTCCCGCCGGCGACGAGCCGGCCGTCCGGGGCGAACGACAAGCCCCCGATCGGCCGACGGACGGTGTTTTGGAGCACGATCACGGCGTCGATTTACCTAGCAATCACACGCCGGTTCAGGTTCGAAGGGTGTGATCTCAGCCGGCCCAACGGGGGTCGGCACCCCTGGCGAATCACCGTTATTCCTAGACTGTGACCGCCATTCGGACAAGAGCGATGCCCCGAGACCGGGGGAGACCCGGGGGATTCCTGACGCTGTCTCACATTCTTCCGGTGCGGCCCTTTCCGACTTCCTAGGATGACTCCGCTCGAGTTGGCGAACCGCCGAGCGAGTCGGGTCGTATACCACCCGTGGACTATCGAACCGGAACGCGACTGCCTGAGGGGCCCATGGCCGCCGACGTGATCGTCGAGACCCGCAACCTCACCAAGATCTACCGGGACTTCTGGGGTCGGAAGAAAAAGACCGCCCTGAACGCCCTGGATCTGCAGATCTACAAGGGCGAGATTTTCGGCCTGCTCGGCCCGAACGGGTCGGGGAAAACGACCACCATCAAACTTCTGCTCGGACTTCTCTTCCCGACTTCCGGCGACGCCTATGTCTTCGGCGAACCCGCCGCCAAGGTCGAGAAAAACGAGCGGATCGGCTACCTCCCGGAAGAGTCGTACCTCTACCGGTTCCTCAATGCCGAGGAAACCCTCGATTTTTATGGCCGACTCTTCGACATCCCCGCGGATGTCCGCAAGAAACGGGCCCAGGAACTCATCGACATCGTCGACCTGTCCCGCGACAAGAAACGGATTCTCCGCGAATATTCCAAGGGGATGCGGCAACGGATTGGGCTGGCACAAGCCCTCATCAACGACCCCGATCTGGTCATCCTCGACGAACCGACGTCCGGCCTCGACCCGCTCGGGACGAAGTGGATGAAAGATCTCATCAAGGATCTTCAGAAAAAGGGCAAGACGATCCTGATGTGCAGCCACCGGCTCGACGACGTGCAAGACGTCTGCGACCGGATCGCGATCCTGTACAACGGCGACCTGCAGGAACTCGGGGCCGTCGAGAAGCTCGTCGAGGACCAGAAACGGCTCGAGGTTCGTGCCACCGGCGTGGCCCTCACCGATTCCCTCAAATCGGAACTGGCCCAGGTCATCGAGCGGCACGGGGGCAAACTCGAAACCTTCAGCCACCCGACCACGACGCTCGAGGATCTGTTCCTGCGGATCGTGAACGAATCGAAGGATCGCCCGGGTCGGCGGTATCTGCCGCCGGTCGAGTCGGCGGCGAAGTAATCGCGAGTTCTCGCTGTTTCCGGATCTTTTGGCCCTTCGCTCCCATCCCGGTTTTGCGGGCCGGGGAGCATCAGCTTCAGAGGGTTCTTCGCAGATGGCGAGCCTGCCGCTGTTCGGATTGCTCATCCTCGAGCGCGATCCGTTTCTTTTCCGCGACATCCCCGGGCTGGTCCAGGTCTGGCTGCAGGATGCGGGCGGATTCGCGGGGCTCGGGCTGATCGTGTACCTGATCTACGCCCTCAAAATGCCGGCGGAGCAGCAGGAATCGGCGAAGTATCGGGCCGGCGTGACCCCCTGGATGCTGGCGATGGCGGTGGCTGCCATCCTGTGCTACTCCGTCTACATGTTCTTCGTCGTGACCGGCCGGGGCGGCGAACTGCGACCGCCGACCACCACCGACCCGACCGCGTTCGTGAAGTACACGGCCCCGAAGTTCTCCTTCCAGCCCCGGGCCCTGGCTCTGATGCTCGGCGGGCTGTTTTCCCTCCTCGGGATCGGGCAGCCGTTCGTGCTCGGGCTGACCCGGCTGCGGTTCCGGCGGATCTGGGCTCTGTCGAAGCTCTCCTTCAAGGAAGCGGTGTCCCAGCAGCGGCTGCCCTGGATTTTCCTGATCTTCCTGCTGCCGATCCTGTTCCAGCCCCATGTCTTTCTCGGGGGCAAGTCCGAGGACCAACTGCGGTCGAGCACGGCGTATGCCTCGCTGTTGATGCAGTTCCTCCTGATCCTCCCCGCCGCGATTTTGTGTGCCTTCGCGATTCCCAACGACATCAAGAACCAGAACATCTACACGATCGTGTCCAAGCCCGTGGAACGGTTCGAGATCGTGCTGGGCCGGTTCTTCGGGTACGGGTTCATTCTCACGATCGGGTTGCTGGCAATGACCGGCGTCGGGGTCCTGTTCATTGTGACCTCGACGATCGACGAGAAGGCGGCGTCCGAGACATTCATGGCCCGCAAACCCGTCCGCGGGACGATCAAGTTCATGTCCCGGCGGGGTGACATCGAGGGGACCAACGTTGGCCGGGAATTCGATTACCGCAAATACATCGGCGGCGATCCCTCCTCCTCTCAGCGGGCCGTGTGGAACTTCTCGTCCATTCCCTCTCGCCTTGGGCGGGGGAAAGATTCGATCCCGTGCGAGTTCACCTTCGACATCTTCCGGATGACCAAGGGGGAAGAGAACCGCGGGGTCGACCTGACGATTCGCGTGACGACCTGGCAGTGCCCGCAAACCCCGCCGACCGAGCCGCGTTCCGGGGTGTGGAAGTGGGCGGATCCGGCCCAGGAAAAAGCGTACCGAGACGACGTTCGCGCGGAAGTGGCGAAGCTCGGCAGCGGGTTCGCCGGGAAGGACCCGGAGGCTGCCCTCAAGCGGGCGAAGCCGGGCACCGCCCTGTGGGACGTCGTCAACCGCCTCGCTGAGAAGTACGGCTACTACGAGTTCGACGGAAAGGAAGTCTTCGACTACCACCCGGAATCGATCGCGGTTCCGACGGGGCTGTTTGCGAATGCCCGGGCAGGGTCGCCGCCGGACCCGAAACCAGGCCAGCCGCCGACGCCGCTCGTCTCGGTGTTTGTGAAGTGCAACACCCGGGGGCAAATGCTCGGGATGGCGGAGGGGGACCTCTACTTCCTCGAGGACGAGCCCACCCCATCCCCACGGGGGTTTGCGATCAACTACTTCAAGTGGTCGATCGGGGTGTGGTGCCGGGTCATGCTCATTCTTGGCATCGCCGTCGCGTGTAGCACCTACCTCGCGGGTGTGCTCGGGCTGCTGGCGACGGGGTTCCTCTTCCTTGCAGGGTTCTTCATCGAGCACATCGCGGACATTGCGTCCGGGAAGAGCTATGTCGGCGGGCCGTTGCGGTCGATGAACCAGCTCATGGAAGCGAAACAAGCGACGATGCCGCTCGACCAGACGAGCCCGCTCACCCGCTTTGCGGAGGGGGGCGACTCGATCTTCGCCTGGATCGTGCGACGCTTCATCAACATCGTCCCGGACCTGGAGGCGTACCGCTGGACGCACTTCCTTTCCGAGGGGTTTGACATCCCGATCGAGTATCTCGCGATGAACGTGGTGGTGCTGATCGGGTACGTCCTGCCGTGGTTCATCCTGGCGTTCTTCCTCCTGCGTTCGCGGGAAGTCGCCGAGTAAGCGTTGGGGCTCTCCCTGCTGGCAG
>CAZKIQ010000017.1:54596-108971 GCA_964552815.1 uncultured Alcaligenaceae bacterium
CTCCTGCGTTCGCGGGAAGTCGCCGAGTAAGCGTTGGGGCTCTCCCTGCTGGCAGTCGCGGCTCTCGAAGAAACACGGACTTGTCATTGGACAGATCCTCAGCCCAGTCGCATTCACGAGTCAGGTAGGAGTCGCAACGATGGCCAATCCCCTGCAACAAGCCGCGACTCGCCGGAAGGTGATTTATCTCGGCATCATCATCGGGTTGTTCACCCTGAGCCTGTTCTGGCGCGGGAAGATCGGCATCCCGATGTCGACACGGTCCGTGGCGGCCGCCCAGGTCCAAGCGCGAACCATCCTCGGTCAGGCGGACCGACTCGAACTCCGCGAACTCGACCAGGGGGATGCCAACCTCGGGACCAGCGTCGCCCAGGTGTCGATGGTCGGCTTCCGCGGCCCGATGGTCACCATCCTCTGGAAGTCCGCCATCGAGAAACAGAAACGCGGCGAATACCACGAATTCGAGCACCTCGCCCGACTCGTCACCTTCCTCCAGCCCCACTTCATCGACCCCTGGCTCTTCCAGAGCTGGAACATCGCCTACAACGTGTCCGTCGAGAACGACAAACTCGGGGACATGTTCTACTACATCGCCCGCGGCATCGAGTTGCTTGCCGAGGGGGACCGCATGAACAGCAAGATCTACAAGGCACCGGACGGCAACGTCTACAAGATCGGCTCCCCGGAACTCCGCGAAAAGATCGGCTTCTACTACCAAAACAAGTTCGGCGTCTCCGACAAGGTCAGCACCCTCCGCTGCCTGATGCAACTCGCCTGCATTCCCCCCAACGAGCGCGATCCCCGCACCTTCAAACGCGACGGCCGGATCGACATGGAGAAGTTCCGCACCTTCTGCGAAAAGAACCCGCAACTGGTTCGGCGACTGCGGACCAAACTCAACTGCGATCGCCCCGAGGAAGTCGTCCAGTTCCTGGAAGACAACGTCTCGATTCCGACGCGGTACAAACCCGACGGTTCCCTGGCGGCAGACATCGACCAGTTCCCGATTCTTCCGCCGAAGTTCGACTCGGTCGGCGAGGAATACAGCCCGCTGTCGAAAACCGACGACACCTTCGATGCGTTCCACGCAGCCCGGGCCTGGTTCGGGTACTCCTGCACCGTCATCCCGCCGCCGAAGAAAGATTCCCACGGCGAAGTCATCCCGTGGTTCGCCCCGAAGCCGGAAGGGGATGACCAGTACAAGTACCGGATGCCGCGATCGCCGGCGTACATCGTCTTCCGCCAGAGCCCGGCCCGGGCCCAAACCTACCTGGCAGAGCGGCTCTCGAAGGAAGGGTGGTTCGACGAGAAATCGACCTGGGATCCGGACGCACGCTCGAACGAGAACAACTGGTGGTTCAAGCGATCCCCCCTCGATCCGGATGTCGGCCTCAAGACGGGCTCCAACTCCAAGTTCGAGTGGCAGCGGGCATTCCAGGCCTGGAAGCTTCACGGGGAATTGAACGGACTGCTGCTCCCGGAATATCGCCGGGCCAACCTGCAACAGATGGCCCGGAAAGTCCCGGTCGAGAGCGGGCTTCCCCCGGATTACACCCCGGAGCAACTCAAATCCTTGGGAATCACCCAGGACGAGGTCGATGCCAAGAAGGCGCTGGTCTACTACGACCAGAACCGGCAGATCACGAACTTCGCGTTCTTCTACGCTTCCTCGAACGCCGAGGCCGACGACCGGACGATCGAGGCCCGGAAGCTCCTGTGGCGGGCGGACGACGAGCGCCAGAACGGCGAGAACGTCGCCGCGATCCGCGACTACATCGCCGGTCTGGCGGCCTGGCGCGAGGTGCTGATTCTCCACGACGATTTCCACCACCCCGCGAAAAACGAGCGGACCGGCCAGTCCGACCACACGGAGGAAGAAACCTTCGAGTTCGAACTCAACCTGGTCCGCCTGCTCCGCGACGAACCATCGGTGGCGGCGCAGGCGAAACTGCCGACGCAGGCGTTGTTCTCGACCCTTGCGGACACCGTCGACGAGTCGGTCCTGCAATCGGTGGCGGAAAACGAGGCCGCCCTCCGGGTGTCCGCCCTCGACCCGCGAGTCCGTCAGGCGGCCGAGTCGCTGGCAGAGCACCAGGCGAACGCGAATCTCCCGGTGGCGCACCACCTCATGTTCGCCCTCGTTGGCCCGGCAGCGGGAAGCGTCGAGACCGGAAAACCCGACACGATGCGGCTCGCGCTCAAGGACGGAATCAAGGCCAGCTTGCTCCGCTCGGCGGAACGGTCCCTCCTGGCCGGCGATTTCGCCTGGCTCAAGCGGTACAAGAGCAAGGCCCAGGACGACCCCTGGGTCGGAGAATCCGTCAAACAGGTGGTCAAGAGCCGGCTCGGCCTGATCCGGCAGACCCCGCAACCGCAACCCGCGTCCGGCGAGCAACCCCCGCAGGAACAACCCGGACGCTGAGGAATCGTCCCGCAGGATCTCGGTTGTCTGGTGAATCAGGAGCCGCGACTGCCAAGGAGGGCCGCTTCCTGGGAAGAATCGGAGCCTTTCCACCCGGATTTCCGACGCGGGGAGCTGCCGCTCCTTGGCAGTCGCGGCTCTTGCAGAGAAACCCGGAATCGGCGCCGGAATCAGAAGTGGTCCGTGAGAATGGAGAATTCGCCCGTGAAATCCCCGATCGTGCTCTCGATTCTCGCCCACCCGGACGACGCGGAGTTCCTGTGCGCCGGAACCCTCGCCCGGCTGGGGAAGGACCACGGCTGGGAAGTCCACATCGCCAGCATGACGCCGGGCGATTGCGGGTCGGCGGAGCATACCCCAGACGAGATTGCCCACATCCGGCGGGGCGAGGGTCGCGCCGCGGCCGAGGCGATCGGCGCCACCTTCCACTGCGTCGAGGAACGCGACCTCCGGGTAATCTACTCCGAGCCCGCGCTCGAGAAGGTCGTCCGCCTGCTCAATCGGATCCGGCCCAGCGTGGTGCTGACCCACTCCCCCGACGACTACCACCTCGACCACGAGCAGACGAGCAAACTGGTTCGAGCCGCCACGTTCGCGGCTCCGATTCCGAACTTTCTGCACAATCGCCCGGGATCGGTCGAGCTTCACCCCCCGCTGGAACACATCCCGCACCTCTTTTACTGCGATCCGCTGGAAGGGAAGGACGCATTCGGGCAGCCGATCAAGCCCCTGTTTCGTGTCGACATTTCCTCGGTGATCGCGGACAAGGCCCGGATGCTGGAGTGCCACGAGAGCCAGCGGGCGTGGTTGCTCAAGCACCATGGAGTCGATGAGCTGGTCGAGTCGATGCGGGCGTGGGGGAAAGAGCAGGGGAAGGCGGCGGGCGTGGCGTACGCGGAAGGATTCCGGCAGCATCTCGGCCACAGCTACCCGCAAGACAACCTCATCGGGAAACTTCTGGGTGTGGTGTAATCCCCGATGCTCGACCGTGTAACCGCCGCCGTAGTGGGGACTCTGGATCGGCTGACGGTGAATCCGTGGTTGCTCTTCGCAGTCGCGTTCGCGGCAAATTCCGTCCTGATGCCTTACCGTGGGCTCCACCACGACGCGGTGATCTACAGTGGGCAGGTGCTCCACTCCCACGACGGTCGGCTGGGCCAGGATCCGTTCTTCCGGTACGGAAGCCAGAACCAGTACACGCTTCTGCCGTGGCTTCTCGCGACGCCGGCGAAAGCGTTGGGGTTGGAACCGATCTTCTTCGCGGCGTATCTGGTCTGCAATCTTCTCCGGCTCGCGGCCTCGCAGTGGCTGATTCTCCGCGTATTTGGGCGGACACCTGCTTCGGCGGCGGGCGTGTTGCTGGTCGCGGCGGCACCGGTCTCCGTGGGATGTGCCGAGATTTTCTCGGTCAACGAGCCGTTCTTCACGGCCCGGGTGCCGGCGTTCGCCCTCGCCATTCTCGGTCTGGAACGGATGCTCGACCGGCGGTGGATCGGGGCGGGGGTGTGTCTGGCGGTCGCGTCTCTGGTCCACCCCCTCGTTGCGTTCCCGGCCATCGCGGTGGCGCTCGGATGGGTTGTGTGGAACTGGGCCGATTCCCGACGGCGGTGGGGGATGGTGGCAGTCGCGGTCGGGGTCGTGGGGGTGGGCGGGGTCGGGTACCTGGTTCGCGCGGTGGGGTCGCTGGATCCGGAGTGGCGGTTCCTGGTGCTGGTGTTGAATTCCTACCTGGATCCGACCCGCTGGGCGCTTTCCGACGTGATCCGGCTCGGGATTTTCGGGTTTTCCCTGGTCGGGTGGATCCGGTCGACCTCCGATCGTGAGATGCGACGATTTCTGTGGTTGGTGGTCGCGGCGGCGGTGGTCGGGTACGCCGTCTCCGCCTTCGCGGCCCGCGGGTCGTGGGCGATTCTTCTCCAGGGGCAGGCGTACCGGGCGGTGTGGATCCTGGAATTGCTCGGGTATCCCGCGGGGATGGTGGCGGTCGCGCGGTTGTGGCAGGCGGAACCGGCGGATCGCTGGCGGGCGGTGGCGTTGCTGGCGGGAATCCTGGCGACCCGCGATTTGCTCGTGTTCCCCGCGTGGGTGTGGCTGCTGACGGCGATGGTGGTCGCGGTGGCGGTGGGGGTTGCGATCGGAAAATCGCGATCGGATCCGGCATGGGCCGCGTGGGTGCTGGCGGTCGGCCTCGCGATCTGGGCCATCGGGTGGTACTGCGTGTGGTTGCCGATCCGGTTCGCGCCGCTGTTCCAGGCTCCGGTGTCGACCTCCGTTGCGTGGGCGGACCGGTTCAAGCCGATGTTGGATGCCTACGGGCCGGTGCCGATGCTCGGGTTGGCGCTGGTCGGGGCGGGGGCAATCGTCCGGGTTCTGCCGGCTCGGGCGGCGATCGGTGTGTCGATCGTGGTGGGACTGTCGGCATCCGCTGCAGAATTTTGGGTTCCGCAGACGGCAGGCTACCGGAGGTCGGTCGATCCGCGGATCGGGGACTACGCATTTGTGCGGAGTTTCCTCGAGGAACACTGGGAGGAGCCCCGGCCGGCGGCGATTTACTGGTCGTTCGGGCGGCTGAGCCGGATCTGGGCCGAGCTCGGGGGAACGTGTTTCTTCAACAATCAGCAGCTTCCGGGGGTCACGTTCTCGAGGCCATTCGCGGTCGAGAGTTTCCGCCGATTCGGGGTGGTTCGTCCGTTCGAGCAGGACGAGATTGGCCGGCAGTTTGGGAAACAATCGCACCTCTTCCAGGCCCCGGATGCGGAGCTTGTCGAGCCGCCGACGGAGGAGGATTTCCAGAAGCTGGTGGCGGAGCCGGAACTGGATTTTGCCGTGCTCGGGCGGGAATTTCCGGGGTGGGTTGCCACCAACGGGCGGGTTTGGGTCTACGATTGTCGGAAACTGCGAGCCGGGAAGTAGCGGGATCGGGGGAAAGCATGGTCGACCGCGGAATCGACTGGGCGGTGCGGGTTCTGGATCGGCTGTCGGCGAATCCGTGGTTGCTGTTTGCGGTCGCGTTCGCCGGGAATGCGGTGGTGATGCCGTACCTCGGCCTGTATCACGATGCGATTCTGTACGCCGGGCAGGTGATCCACAGTGCGGACGGGCACTTCGCGAACGATCTCTTTTTCAAGTACGGCAGCCAGAACGACTACACCTTGATGCCGCGGGCTCTGGCGGCGTTGTCGGCGAAGTTCGGGGTGGAGCCGGTTTTTTTTGTCGCCTACCTGATCGCGAATGCGGCTCGACTGGGGGCTTCGCAGTTGCTCATGTTCCGGCTCTTCGGGCGGAATGCGGCGACGGCGGCGGGGATTCTCCTCATCGCGGTCGCAGATGTGCCGACCGGTTGTTCGCCGGTGTTTCGCATGAACGAGCCTTTTTTCACGGCACGAGTCCCGGCGATCGCACTCTCGATCCTTGCCCTGGAGCGGGTGCTGGCGGGGCGGTACCTGACCGCGGGGGTGTGTCTGGTCCTCGGGATGGCGATGCATCCGCTCATGGCGTTTCCCGCGGCGGCGATTGCGGGGACCTGGGTGGCGTGGGAGTGGGCGACGACGCCGACCCGCCGGTTGATCGTGGCGGTCGGGTTCACCCTGGGGCTTGCCGTGGTCGGGGTCTATCTCGCACGGACCGTGGGCACGCTCGACCCGGAGTGGCTGGGCATCATTCTCGGGAAGAACTCGTACCTCGATCCGCTCGCCTGGCGAGCCTTCGACAACATCCGGTTGGTCGTGGTGCTGGGGTGCGTGGTGGCGTTGACGCGGGTGGTGGACGGCCCACGGCGGCGGTTCCTGTGGGTGACGGTGGCGGCGGCAGTCGGCGGGTATCTCGTGGCGGTGCTCGCGGTCCGCGGATCGTGGGCACTGCTGCTGCAGGGGCAGGCTTACCGAGCGGTGTGGATTTTGGAACTGCTCGGGTTTCCGGCGGCGATGGTGCTGGTGTCCCGGTTGTGGGCCGACCCGTCGCGTCGGGTTCCCGCGATGGCGATCCTCGCGCTCTCCCTGGCGGCGAAGGATCTCGCCCGGCCGATCTCGGGGCAGGTGTTTGCAGGAATGGTCGCGGTTGGGGTCGTCCTGGCGATGATCTCCGGTCGAAGCAGGTCCGACCCGGGTTGGCTGGCGTGGGCTCTGGCGGTCGGGCTCGGGTTGTGGAGTGCCGTATGGTACGTGGGATTTGTTCCCTTCGAGTTCCAAGCCCTGTGGGTTCCGCCAATCTCGGACTCGGTCGACTGGGTCATGAAGGAAGTGCCGATCGCGTGGGCATACGGGCCGATCCCGCGGCTGACGGTGGTACTCCTGGGTGCGGCGGGGTTGCTGGCGCTCGTGCCGAGACCGCGAGTGGCTGCCGGGATCGCGGCCCTGTTCGGGGTTGGCGTTTCCGTCGCTGTCTTCGAGATTCCGCGAATGGACCGGTTTGCAGACCGCCTCCGCCCCCGGCAGCGGGACCACCAGTTCCTGCAGGAGGAACTCGCCCGGCGCTGGCACGAGGATCGCCCACCGACGATCTACTGGCCGTACCTGCAGGTGCAACTCGGGCCGATCTGGACGCAACTTCGCGTCAACAGCTACTTCAGCATCATGCAGATGTCCGGGATCACGTTCTCCCGCGAGTGTGCCCGGGAGAGTCGCCGGCGGTTGGAACTGGCATGGTTGTTCGAGATTCAGGAAGCTCTGCGAGTCTACCGAGACCATTCGGAGTTGAACGAGGAGGATCTTTCGACGGTGGTGGATTCCCCGCCACCGTCTCGTGAGGATTTTTTGAAGCTGGCCGCCGATCCGGAGGTCGATTTTCTGGTGCTGCCGGCGGATTTTGGCGGCGCTTGCGCTTCCAACGGGCGGGTGTGGATCTACGATTGTCGGCAGATCCGCACCCTGTCGAGATGACCGTCACCTGGGGTGGGATTACTCGGCTTTGCCGGTTTCGGTCAACCGGATTCCTTCCACGAGTTCGACGTGCTGCAGGAAGGCTTCGACGCTGCCGCAGGCCTTGACGGCGGCGGCAACCTGGCGGGCGTGATCGGCCCCGCCGACTATGCCAACCACCTTGTTGACGAGGTTGACATTCTTGAAAATGTCGGTGAGGTCGGAGCTGTCGGAGTCGGCGGGTGTGGGTTTGGCCATGGGTTTGGGTGCGGGTTTTGTGGGAATTTTGGAGCTGGCTGCCGCCGGGGCCGACTTGGCAACGGGGGTGGTGCCAGATGCTGCGGCTTTGCGTCTGAGCTGGCCGCGAACGTCGTAAATTGCCATACGGACCTTTTCTGCAGGTGCGACAACCCCCCGGGCCCGCGCCTTTTGCAGAACCACATCGGAGGCGAGATCGATGTCAGCCATCAAAATTTCACGGACGATCGTGTAGGGAGACGGCGCAGGCACGGGTGGCTCCAGTGGATGGGCTGGCCAGGTCCGTGGCAGCAGCAAGGGTGAGCGTCCGTGCGAGAAGCATGGCCTTTGTTTTGACGCGAACGGCGGCGAGATTCAACCCGTTTCCGCAAGTTCCGAAGAGTTTGCGGATTCCGCAGTTCAGGATATGCCGGCAAGATGCGACATTCCCACCCTGCCTCGCGTTGGCTTCGAACCTTCCCCAACCGCAGGCACATCGGAGCCATCACAACGTGGATGCCATCGCATTCCTGGGCAAGACACCGAAACGGCAGCCGGTTTTCGCCCTCGCCGGCGACGAGGATTTCCTCCGACGACTGGTTCGGGATGCGATCGTGTCCGCCATGCTCGGCGACTCCGACCCCGCGTTTGCCCTCTCCCACTTTCCCGGAGACAAGCTCGACTTCTCCACCGTGCGAAACGACCTCGAAACGCTCCCGTTTCTGGGCAAGGTGCGAATCGTGATCGTGGAGCAAGCGGACAGTTTCGTGACCGCCAACCGGGAGGCACTGGAGCGGTACGTCGCGAATCCGAGCAAGATCGGGGTGCTGATCCTGGAAGTCAAGACGTTCCCGGAAACGACGAAGCTGGCCAAGGCGTTGCCGGACGCTGCGAAGATCGCGTGCAAGGCTCCGGCGGCGTACAAGGTCGTGGAGTGGTGCCGATCGTGGGCGGAGAGCCGGCACCGGAAACCGCTCGCACCGGATGCCGCGGAATTGCTCGTCGAGCTCGTCGGTCCGCAGATGGGGCTGCTGGATCAGGAACTCGCCAAGCTGGCCGTCGCGGTTGGGTCGCGGCCACGAATCGAGGCGGAGGATGTCGACAAGCTCGTCGGCCGCAGCCGATCCGGCAACGTCTTCCGTATCCTCGACGCGGTTGGGGAGGGTCGGCCGGCGGAAGCACTGGGCATCCTCGCCGAGCTTTTCGCGGACGGAGAAGAACCGTTCGCGATCCTCGGGCCGCTGGTGTCGCAGTTGCGGAAACTCGCCGCCGTCAATCGGCTCATGGCGGAGGGGCAGTCCCTCGGACCCGCCCTGGACGCGGCCGGCGTACCCAAGTGGCCCCAGGCGCGGCAGAGCGTCGAGCGGCAGTTGCGACACCTCGGCCGCAAACGCCTCGATCTCCTCACCGAGTGGGCCGTCTGCACCAACATGGGAATGCGGGGCGGAAGTCCTCTTCCCCCCCGCATGCAGGTCGAGATGCTCGTCGTGAAGCTCGGACGAGCCGGCTGACGGTTTCCTCCCCCGCTCCCGTCACGACCCCATTCGCGGCACGATGATCGGCGCGACCAGGGCCGGCCGCTCCGTCGGTGCCGGGGGGACTGGTGTCGGCGGCACCAGAACCGTCGGAGGCAGCGAGGCCGGCGGATTCGCAGGGGCGGTAATTGTCGGCACTGGTCCCACCGCCGTCGTCGGCTGGATCACCGGCGAGGTCGGTACACCTGGCGGAGGCCCGGACCCGGCCCGCACCTGTTCCGCGAGCTTGCGACCGTCCGGCACCATATGCCCCGCACCGTTCCGACCCGGATTCGGGGACATCGGATTCCCGTTCGCGTCCTTCCACACCGGCCCATCGTTCATGTCGAGCGTCATCTTCAACTGCTCGGCGTAGATCGTCGGCATCCCGGGCACGTCGTAGCGGGCGAGGATCCGGACCGTCGTCACGTCCTGCCAGCCGGCCGGCCAAGGGAGAAAGAGGACGTGGCTCTTCCCGAACCGCTCGTCGCCGGCGATGAGTTTCTTCAACGTCGCCTTGTCGAAGTGCCAGACCTCGTGCGATTTCGTCGGCTGCCCCGATGGTCGTGGAGTCTCGTCGTACACGGAGACTGTCACATCGCCGGCGACCTCGGCGGTGTTGCTGTCGGCGGTAACCAGGAAGACCTGGCCGACCAACCCGGGTGCCTGGGCTCCTTCCCGCGTCGGGTCGGGGAGTTGCGTCAGCCGACGCTGCCAGAAGCAGACGACCTGGGTAGCGGGGGTCGGGGCGTCCCAGTTCGCCGCCGTTTGCACGACGTGAGTCACCTTCTCGGACATCCGCTCCGAAACCCGTTGCGAGGTGTGACACCCGAGTGTCACCGGCAAGGTCAGGCCGGCGACGAGTGTCAGCGTCCGAAGACGTTCCACGTTTGGCCCTCCTTGGCCGGTTTGGGGGTCGGCGGCGGAGTTCCGCCCGCCGGGGTCACAGGTGCGTTCGCCCACGGTTCCGGGTCGGACTGGAACGCCCACTTCCGTGAGGGCATCGCCGGATTCGCCGACGCACCAGGGCCGGGAACCGGAACGGGGCCAGGAGTGGGAATGGGGCCAGGGCTCGGCATCGGAGCCGGAACCCCGGGAACCCCCGGAATTCCAGGCGTCCCCGGTATTCCCGTCCCCGGAATCTCGGCACCCGGCATCCCGGGAACCGGTCGCGGCGATGGAAGCGCACCACCCGGCGGCACCTCCACCGTCGGCGCCGCACCACCGTCCGGACCCACCGGGATGTACGGATACCCCGGCTGGATTCCCTGGGGATTCAGCGGATTCGCCGACCAGTACGTCGACGACGGGATCGGCTGGCCGCTCAGCACGCTCATCCCGTGGCCGTGGATCCGTTCCACATCCTTCATCGCCCAGCTCATCCGCTTCGCTTCCTCCGCCGTCACCCGTTGCATGTCCGCTTCCGAGCGAACGATGTGCGGGGTCATGATGAAGATCAGTTCCCGTCGGCTCTGATCTTGCGTCCGGTAGCGGAACGCCGCCCCGACCCACGGCAGGTCGCCAAACCAGGGGATCTTGTTCTCCTGTTTCGTGTCGGTCTTGCGGATCAAGCCGCCGAGCACGACGGTTTCGCCGTCGCTGGCCAGCACCGTGGTTTGCACTTGCTGGATGTCGATCGCAGTCGCCACCAGCCCGCCGCCGAGGGAAACCGGCACCGGGTTGGGTGCGGAAATCTGCGGCTCGACCCGCATCAGCACCCGGCCATCCGGGCTGATCCGCGGCGTCACCCGCAGCACGATCCCGGTGTCGACATAGTTGATCGACTGCTGGCTCAGGCCGCCCGTCGCCAGCACCGCGTTCCCCAGCAACGGGTACGACTGACCGACCTGGAAGAACCCGGTCTGGTTATCCGTCAGCATCAGTTGCGGGCGGCTCATGATGTCGACCCGCCCCTGCACCTTGAGCGCCCGGATCAGGATGTTGACCGAGTCGCTGGCGGCAGAGAACACGAAGCCACCGACCCCGTTCGCCCCCGCCCGCCCGACGCCGAGGTTCCCCAGCCCCTGGAATCCGACCGTGCTCTGCTTCGCCAGGTTGGAGTTGGGCAGGCCCGGACCCGCGGGTGTCGGGCTGTTGGTCGCCGCCGCCGTCGTGTTGAAGTTGTACCCGGGAACGCCGGGGCTCCCGTTGGCCGTGCTCCGGGCGAAGAGAATCGGGCTTTGCAACCCCACTTCGACCCCGAATTCCTCGCGGTTCGACAGTTGCACCTCCGCGATCAGCACCTGCACCATCACCTGGGGCGGCGGTGCGTCGACGGCACACACCATCTTGTAGATGTCCTCGAACAGCGGGCTCGCCGCCGTGATCAGGAGCGTGTTGCTCACCGGTTCCGCGACGATCACCGTGTTCCGCGAAATCGTCTGGAAGACAGCCTGGTACTGCTGCGTGATCAGGGTCGCCTGCTGCTGCACGAACGTCTGCACCGCCTGGGCGACGTCGGCGGCGGCCGCGTTTTTGAGCTTGTACACCGCCGTCCGAAGTTGCGGGGAATCCGCGTCCTCGAGCCGGGCGATGATCGCGTTGATGGTGTCGAGGTCGTTGCGGGACCCGGCCACGATCAACGTGTTGGTCCGGGCATCCGCGGTGATCCGGAGATCGATCAGGGTGGCCCCGTCGGGTGTCGCTCCGGTCAGGGTGAGGAGCGGTCGGGTGGTGCCGCTGGCTCCGGTGGCGCCGCCGAGTCCCCCGAGTCCGCCGGCCTGGCCGAAGCCACCAAGCCCGCCGGCCTGGCCGAAGCCACCAAGCCCGCCGGCCTGGCCGACGCCCCCGGTCCGCCCCCCGGCGGTGGTCCCGGAGAACAGCTGCGTCAGCAGGTTCGCCGTGCTCAGGGCGTCCGCTTTCCGTAGTGGGAAGACGTTGACGAACGATTTTGCCGCCGAAACGCCATCGAGTTCTCCGATCAGCGCTTCGAGCAGCCGCATCGTGGTGGGCGTCGCCGCGATGATCAGGGCGTTGATGCGGATGTCCGGGGTGATGTGGACATCCTCGAGCACGCCGGACTCGAACGCCTGCCCCGCCTGGGCGGAGAAGAACCGCAAGGTCGTGGTCTTGGTGGTGAGCCCGGAAGCGTTTCCGGTGAGGGTGCCGGTGGTGCCGAGCCGGTTCCCGCCACCGAGCCCGCCGGTCTGGCCGAACCCGCCGGTCTGGCCAAGCCCGCCCCCAATTCCGCCGATCCCGCCGCCGGCCTGGCCGAAACCACCGGTCGCGAACTGACCGATCGCACCGCCACCGCCGAGACCACCGGTCCCCGTCACACCCGACGTGCTGGACGCCGAGGTCAGAGGGTTGACCACGGAGGCCAACAGCGCCTGCAGCAGCACCTGGGAAAGCTCATCCGCGAACGCGTTCCGCAACCGGAAGACCTTGACCTCGTTGATCGCCCCGGACGTGCGGGTGTCGAAGTAGTAGATCAGGTCCGCGATGTCCTTCTGGTCGGCCGGGCTCGCCTGCACGTAGACCGTGTTGCTGCTCGCATCGAAGTTGACCCGCACCTGGTTCTGGGCCAACTGCTCGCCCGGATACCGCTGGTTGAAGAAGTTCTGGATCTGCTGCGAAACCACCTGCGCCGACGCTTTCTTCAACTGGTACGCGACCGGCTTCATCTGGTCCGAAGAGGCTCGGTCGAGCTTCTTGATTTCCTTGACGATGTCCGCCACCCGCGTCTTCGGAACCGCGAGCAGGATCGAGTTGAACCTCGGCAGCGGGAAGAGCAGCAGCGAACCCGCCGTCTGCACCTGCTGCTGCCCCTGAGCGACACCGAACCCGCCGGGGGTCGTGAAAGCGGCACCGCCGAAGGGTGTCCGCTGGTTCGGATTCGACAGAATCGAACTCGAACCCGCCCCGATCGCGAGCCGGGAATAGATCTGCGTCAGCGTGTTGACGATCTGCGTGGCGTCCCCCTGTTCGAGCGGGACGATTTCCAACGTGATCTCCGTTTCCTTCGCGTTCCGGGCGACGATGTCGATGAACCGGAGGATGTCCTCGATGTCTTGCTGCTTGCGGCCCCGGACGATCAGGAAGCCGAGGTCCTCGAGCGGCGTGACCTGGACGTCCCCGCCCGGAGGGGGCAGGGTCGCCGTCCCCGACTGGGTCGGCCGGGGTTGCGGGGCGACTTCCCCGTTCGGGGCAGCCGGTTCCGGTTGGGGTTGCGGATCCTGGTGCGAGACGAGCGTCAGAGGTGCGGGATCAGATTGCGGGTCGTAGATTGAGGACTTTCGGGCGGCGGAAGGGACATCCATGTCCCGGTAGTCAAAAAAATCGCGCCCTCGTGAGTCGCTGGTTTCCGGAGCCCGCCTGGTTCCGGATCTCCCTCCGCCGCCGGGTCGGAAACCTCCCCCGCCGCGGGTTCCACCTCCGCCACCGGGGGAGAACCCACCTCGAGTTCCGCCGCCGCCTCCGGGGGAGAATCCTCCGGATCCGCTTCGGCCCCCGAAGCCGCTGCCCCCGAAGCCGCCGCTCCCGAAGCCGCCGCTCCCAAATCCGCCGGAGGGGAACCCCCCGATGCCCGGGGTTGTGGTGCCGGTGGTCGGCCGGCTCGGGACCGCCGTCGATTTCCCCATGAGGGCGTCGAGTGCCTGGGAAATCTGCGTCGGGCTCACGCCGTTTCGCACCGGCACGATCTGGATCAGATCCGCGGAATCTTTTGCCTTGTCGTCAAGCGCCTCGCAGAGGAGCTTCAACTCCTCGTACATTGCGGCACTGCACCGCACCATCAGCGTGTTGCTCTGCTCGTCCGCCCCCACGGTGAGAGACGCGGTCGGCGAGGAGGGCGAGGAAGCTGGCTGCTGCCCCCCGAACGCGAACGGGAAGGGGGAGCGTTGCTGCGGAGCCGAGGTCGTCGCGCTTCCGACCGGGTAGAGTTCCTTGATCCGGGCGGCGATGTCGGTCGCCGACGCGTTCTTGAGCGGGATCATGTAGGTCCGCACGACGCCGCCTTCCGGAGCCTCGTCGGAGTCGATCGCGCTGGCGAGCAGCGAGCGGATCGTGAGGAGGTCGAGTGGACTGGCCTTGACCACGATCAGGGAGTTGCTGTTCTTCTCGGCGACGACGCGAACCCTGCCAGGGGTGGGGGTCACGGCGGTCGTGCCTCCACCGATGCCAGCCATGGAGCCGAGCAGTGCGAGGGGGTTGAAGCCGCCGCCGCGACCGCCGCCGCCGGTGGCCGGGGCGGGTTGGGCGGGCCCATTGAAGATTTCGCTGATGACCTTCGCCGCATCCTCGGCGGCGACGTTCTTGAGGCGGATCACCTCGTAGATCGCTTCACCGGCTTTCTGGTCTGTCAGGAGCCGGGCCAGTTGGGTGGCGAGGTCGAGAACCTCGGGATCCTCGCTGGTCAGGATCAGCCTGCCGTTCGCGACGGTGATGGTGAGGGGTTTCTTGCCGGGTGCCGGTGGGTCCTTTTTCTTCGGTGGAGATTCCGGGTCGACCAGCTGGGCGGCGATGTAGCTTGGGCGTTCGCCGCCGGGTTGCGGGATGCGGTCGGTCGGCCGCATCGACGCGGGAGGAATCTTTTCCCCCATCGGTTTCGGGGCTGGGGCCGGTTTCCGTGGGGTTTCCGGAAGCCCGCCGATCACCTCGACCGGGTTCTTGCCCAGGTTCCGCATCATCTCGGCGAGCCCCTTCGCCAGGATCGCGGCGTTGCCGTTGTCGACGTTGATGACACGGATGGAACTGTTGGCTCCGCCGACGATCCCACCTGCTTCGCCGCGAGCTTTGAGGTATTCCTTCGCGTCGCGGATCTGTTCCGGAGTTCCGCGGAGGACGACGCCGTAGCCCGCCCCGTCGGACTGGGCCTCGACCTGCAACCCGCCGCCGCCGAAGAAGCTCTTCAAGGAGTCGGCCGTCTTGGTGGGGTCGAGGATGGTCAGCGGCACGAACTCGGAGCCGACGGCGGGTTTCGATTCCTGGGATTCCTTCAACTGGGCGACGATGTCGAAGTGGTCCGCGGGGCCGGCGTAAACCATGATCTGGCTGTTGCCCACCGCCGTGATCCGGGTCACCGTCGAGGTTTTGTAGGCCTCGGAAAGGGTTTTCGCGATCGCCTCGGCGGTGCCGACCGGGACGGTGTAGGTCTTGAGGACCGGCGGGCCGTTGGGTCGGGGACGTTGCCCGTCGCCGCCGACGTCGAGTTTCTCGAGGAGCTTTTTCGCGACGGTGAGCTTGTCCGCCGGGCCGGTGATCAGGATCGTGTTGGTGGCTTCCTGGACGGCGATCTGGATGGAGCGGAACCGCGGGCCGATGCCGCTGGAGGAACTGCTGTTTCCTCGGTCCCGGCTGCTACGGGGATCGTACTGGTAGCCGCCGTACGGGGGGTATCCGCCATACCCGCTCGGTTGGGGTTCCGTGGAGGAAACCTTGGTCTTGTCGTCGGCGAGGAGCGTCTTCAACGCGTCGGCCGCCTGTTGGGCCTTCACGAACTTGCACTGGTAGGTCAGCGAATCCCCGACGCCCTTGTCCTCGTCGATTTCCCGGATGTAGTGCACGATGTTGCGGATGTTCCCCGCCTTGTCGGTGAGGATCAACTGGTTCGTGCCGAACGGTGCAACCTCGCCGAAGTTGCTGATGAGTTTCTTGACCTGCGGGACAATGTCATCTGCGGTGATGGTCTTGATCGGGATGACGACCTGCACGATCTCGGACTTCCCGCGGGAGGGCAACTCCTCCGGGGTGATGCGAGAGATCAGCGTCGTGTCGATCTTTTCGTCGGCGGGGTAGATGCCGAAGGATTGTTCGCGACGGATCAGCACGTACTTTTGCGTCGCGAGGGCCTCGTTGAGGAGGTCGACGACTTCGGGAATGGTGTACTGGCGGTGCGATTTGAGGGTCAGCGAACCGGTCGGCTTGATCGTCGTGATCAGGAGCAAGCCGCTTTCCTTCGCGAACCAGTCGAGGACCTGGCCCCAGGGTTTGTCCTCGAAGACGAAGGAAACCGTTTTCTCGGGTTTCTCCGGCTTGTCGGTCTTCTCCGGCTTGTCAGGCGTCGGCGGTGTCTGCGCCATCGCGGGCGGGATCAACCCGACCGTGGCGGCGAGTCCGACGATGATAATGCGACCGAACATGTCCAATCCCCCAAACCAGGCTCTCCCCCAATCGGCGGCGTCCATAGCGAGGATGCCAGGCTGCCCGCAACACAACTCGGCCCGCGGTCCGACGCTTTTAATCTTCCACGGCTTGCGCGGGTTCCGCAACCTTCCGTCTTGGGGGTGTTACATCTGCTGAGATTTCTGTGAGAGCCGGCCCGAACCCCGCCTCCGCCCGCTTTACCGTGGCTTGCGCCTCCTGTGAAGTCAACGCCTTCAGAGTGTCCAGCGCCTGCCCGACCCGCCAGACGTAGATCTTCTCCGGGGGCGGTGCAACGTCGGCGTAACCGACGGCCCCGACGATCGCGGTTACCGGGGAGGGGGGCGGATCCGCAGGACGGCGACCGAACCCGCGTTTGGGCGGTTCCGGTTTCGCGACTTCCGGCCGCATCGCCACCACCATCCCGTCCTCGTCGAGCCCGACCACGCGGAATTTCCGCTTCGTGCTCGAGGTTTCGTCCGAGATCTCGAGTTCGGCCCCGTTGTCGAAGGTCTTCCGTTTGCCGCGGATGAAGAAGAACTTCTTCACCGAGGCCACCGGCTTGCCGTCCTTCATGGAGAAGTCGACCTGGTAGTCGAGGTTGTTGGCGATGTCCTTGATGTCGACGGTCGCGGTCAGGTCCGATCGGCGGGTGATGCCGGTCAGTTTGATGTGCGACGCGATGTCCGGCTTCGGTGGTTCGGGCGTTGGTTCCGGTTCTTCCTTGGGTTCGACCTTCTTCGGCTCTTCCTTCGGCTTCGGCTTGGGTTTCGGCGGCGGGATGGGGCCGTGGAAGACGTCTTTCCCCAGCATGGCGAAGTATTCCCGGTCTTGCATCGCCAGCACGGGCACGACTTCCAGGGGCGTCAATCCGCGGGCGATTTCGGGCGTCTGGATCAGGTGCTGGTAGCCCGCACCCCCGAGGATCGCGCCGGCGGACACGGGAACCGGTAGCAGCGATCGCCGGGTTTCCGCACCGTCCAGGATGATCGCCTCCGAGACGAGCGTGACGTCGAGGTCCGGACGGTCCGCGGAACCTGAGCGTTTCTCGCCCGGCGTGGTTTCCTCCGCCCGCTTGATCTGCAACCGGGTGATCTGGTGCAGGAGGTTGAGGCGGTAATAGCGTTCGAGGAAGTCGGTGAGGGTGGCGAGGTCGACCCGTTTGAGGGTGATTTCGACGCCGAGCCGGGTGTAGGCGGGCTTCTTGGGGAGGATTTCCGGGACGGTGCGGGAATCGAGCGACTTCGGCCGGAGCGTGTAACCCTTGGGAACCTTGGATTCCACCAGGAGGCGGCCGAGCGCGGCCTCGTACTCCTGCCGGGCCACTTCCGTGTCCGCGGGGAGACTCCGCTTCTGGGCGGCGGCGAGGCGGGGAAGCTCACGCTTCAACGCGGCGAGCTTGTCCTGCTTCTCCGACACTTCCTTCTCGATGGCGGCGGCGTTGTTGTTCCGCGTCTGGATCGGGAGGTAGAACCCGACGTACCCGCCGAAACCGGCGACGGTGAAGAAAATCACCGCCCCGAGGCCGGCGGCCATTAGCTGTTCGCGCTGGCTCACGGCGTCACCTCCCGGGGCTGTTGGATGATCTCGACCGACACGGGTTTCTCCGATTCCGCTTTCTCCGATCCCGCCGGGGCCGGCGGGTCCGCAAACTCCGCATCGATCGCCTTCGAGGGCGGGGAAACCTGCAGCTTTCGCGAATACTGCGACGGGGCCCGGTGCAGAACCTGCGTGGTGATCGTGAACTGCTGCGCCCGCGAACTGCCCGCCGACAGCCCGGAGGTCGACTTGCTCGTCGAGGAGTAGAACTTGTCCCGGTTCATCGCATCGACGAGGCGATCGACCAGGGCCGGTTCCTCGCTGGTGACGACGACCCGTAGCTGGCCGACGGGGTCGGGCTTCGCGTTTTTCGGGACGATCTTGGGGGCGCCCGGTTTCGCGACCGCTTTCGGCGGCGGGGCGAGTGCGGACGCTTCGATCTCGACGACCCGCATCTTCTTGATGTCCGGGAAGCGGTCGGAGAGGTCGTAGACCTCGTCGAGCCAGACCACCTCGCGGTTGGAGAACTCGTCGGCGGCGGCGAGCCGCTTGGCGTCGAGTTCCGCCCGGGAAAGCTCGGCGTCGATCTGCATTTTCTCGTCGTTGGCGTTCGCGACCCGGCGGCTCGCCCTGGAAAATTCGAGGAATCCGTAGAGCGCCCCGACACCGAGGATCAGCACCGCCACCAGGACCCCGACCAGAATCCGCGGCCGATGCGGGCTTGCCTCGGCACGGGGTTGCCGGGGCGTCGCGAAGTTGATCGGCAACGTCTCCGAAGCCGCCCGGGCGGCCAGCAGACCCACAACCCCGGCGAATCCGCTGCGAAGCTGGGGGGGAATCGATTCCGCCACCACGCTTCCCGCGAACGGATCGAAACTCCGCACCGGAATCGGCAGCACATCCCCGAGCCGATCCGCCCAGCTTTCCCGGGTCGGATCCTGCCCTTCCGCGACGTAAATCGCTTCCAGCGGGGGGGTCGCCGGGGTTCCGGCCACGACGGTCAGGTTGCGCCGGAGTTCGGCGATGAGCAACCGATCGTTCCCGACGGCGGCGGCGGGAATGGACCGGGTGAAGCCGACGTGGGAGCCCCGGGCGACGGTGAATTCGCCACCAGCAGGCCCGATGTTCACCAGGGCGACGGGGGCGGTTGGAGATTGTGGTGGCTGGGTCTGGCCGGACCGGACCGCGTTCTGGAACCCGGCGACGGCCGCGAACGGACGGGGTGTGACCGCCGCCAGCTTCAACCCGGCCGACTCGCACAGCGTCCGGGCCGCCGCCACCACCTCTTTCCGCACGAAGACGGCCAGGGCCCGACGTTCCCCCGCGGTCGACGGCGGAAGTGGGACGTAGTCCATCGTCACATCTTCGCCGGCCTCAGAGAGTTCCTTGACCGCCTGGAACCGCACCACGGCCGGCTCGTCCGCTGGCGGGGTCGGCGGGTGACGGACTTCCTTCGGGATGATCCGATCTCGCCCGACGCACAGCAGCACCGGGGCCGGCTTGATGCCGGACTGGGTCAGGAGTTCCCGGATCGCCAGACCCAGATCCGACGCCGTGGAAACGGACAGGGCGGGCGGCGACGCACGCGAGGCGACCTGCTCGATCGTGACCGCGCCTCGGTGGAGGTTGGCGGCCGCGACGTGCAGGCCGTTGCCGTCCACGTCGATGGCCAGAAAACGGGGCATGGTAAGAAACCTCAAACGGGGCGTCTCCACCCCGGGGTGCGAGTCAGGTTGCAATCACCGCGGCGGGTCAAATCCCCGGCCGAGGTCGGTCACATCGCGGAAGTACACGATCCGCGGGTGGCCCTGGTTGATGTCGATCACCGCTTCCACCCGGGCGACCGGCCCGCCGCGGGCGAAGTAACCCATCGAGTGGACCCGATACGTCTGCGTCCGCCCGGTGACGTACTTCTCGATTCCCTTGAAGGTGTCGAGCTTCACGTTCGCCTGGGTGACGATCCACGCCGCCGTCACCGTCGCCGGGTCGGTTGCCGACAGATTCGATCGGGCGGAGAGGATCGCCGACACGTCCTGATCGGTGAGCCCCGGCAACCCCGCGAGCACTTCCGGCGGAGCCGTGTTGACGTTGATCCGCGGGGCCAGCTCGAACGTCGTCCGGGTGGTCGTGTAGTCGAGAATCTTGGGAAGGAGTTCCTTCAACCGGTTCGGGTCGTTGAGCGGGCAGGGGTAGACCGGGTCCGGGTCGTTGGGGCGAGCCCCGGGCGGTTTCGGGAGCGTAATCTGGGAATTCGCCAGGGAAAGCACCGATTTCACCCGCTTCGAGGCGATCGGAACCCCGGAAAGCTTCGCCTGCACGGCCGCCCGCAACATGTCTGCGGTTCCCGTTGCCGAGGACGTCGAGGAACCAGAGGAAGTTGATGGCACTTTCTTCGTCTTCGCCCCGAAGCGGTAGTAGGTCAGGTAGTCGGCCATGTCCTGCCCCAGAACCTCGGCGAGTTGGGCGTTGGTTCCGGGGATGTCGTCATCGTTGTTGATGTCGATCCGCGGGTTCCCCGTGGAATCGACATCGAGTTCCCGGCCGTAGACGGTGAGGTACTCGGACCAGCCGCGGGAGAAGCCGGTTCCGTCGTCTTCGCCGGGGTCGAGGACGCCGTTCCGGTTGTGGTCGGTGCCGAAGAGCAACCGGGGCGTGACGCCGCGAACCAGGAGCAATTCTTCGAGCGAGTTCAAGGGACCGTTCTTGCACAGGTAGGAGTTGGGCAGACCGGAATAGTACCCCGATTCTGCCCCGCTCGCACGCTGCTCGTCGTCCGGATCGACCCAGTCGACGATGGCGTCGGCCACATCTTCCGTCATGTCCGGCAATTTCATCAGGGAATCGTGGAGTTTCTGACCCGTGTCGTCGAGCTGGATCAGCCCGTTGATGTTGATCTTCCCCGCCTCGTCGGTGACTCCGGTGCGGACGGAGTACCGCGATTCCCCGGACCCGGTGTTGTTGTCCGCCACCGCCATCAGGGAGAATCGACCGCCCCCGCGGGGCCCGTCCTGCGGCCCGACCGGGACGGACGAGAAAGCGGAGGAATCGAAGGGATTCCCACCGAGGGTGCCGGAAAGGGCATCCGGATCCGCGAGCATTCCGGCGGCGTAGTGGATCCCGGAGACGGCAAACGCCCGGGCCTGGGCCGATTCCGTCGACCGGTGCGCCACCTCGGCTTCCGCCGTCATCGCAGCCGTGAAGCGGTACGCGACCAGCGATAGAATCACGATGACGATCAGAACGACGATCAGGACGTAGCCCTGCCGAAGGTTCCGGAAATGGATCGAGTTTCGACGGCTCACGGGGTGGTTCCTCCCGAGCTTGACGAGGAGGAAGACGTCATGTCCGTCGTGGAATCGGTGGTCGCGGCCGGGGCGTACAGTCCGTTCGCCGCCCGAACCGCGAAGACCTGCTGCATCTGCTTTCCGGACGCGAACGTGAGCGTGACCCGGATCGCCCGCGGGGGTCCCATCACGCTGGTGGCGTCCGCGGTGGCCTGGGAACCGTCGTAGGAGCTCTGCCAGGTCCCGCCGTCGAGGTACTCGAAGATCACATCGACGACTTCCGGGGCGATGAGGTCCGTCGCCTCCGTGGAGCGGTCGGGGTCGGCGGAGTTCCGCACGCCGTCGGCGGTGACCCACGGCCGTTCCTGCCGACACAATCCGCCGCTGGAGCCGATGTAATACGTCACCCGGCGAAGGTCGGCGGGGAGTTGCATGGTCGAGTCCGCCGCCACCGTCCGGTCCGACATCCACTGGGGAACCCGGCTCGAAAAGAGGCTCAACTGCCGATCTGTCCCGATCACCCCCGCCTGGAACGGAACGTCGGCCGCCAGTTCCGTGTCCGCATCGGGGTCGGTGGTGTCCGTGACGTCTTCCTCGCCCCCGGAGGAACTCGAGGTGGTTCCGCTGGTGCTGCTGGTGGAACTGGAAGAGGTTCCTGATGTCGAGGAGGAGGTGGTGCTCGAAGTCGACGAGGAGGAACTGGAAGTCGACGGCATTGTGGAGGTGGAGGTCGGGACGCCGCCACCGGAACGCGGGGGCATCGCCCCGAGGGAAGCGGAGAGATCCAGTGACAGTCGGTTGCCAATTGCGCGGGTCAGTTCCGCCTCGGCTGCCGTTTCCCGGGCCGTGTGCGTCTGCAGCAGCACCACATCTAGCGCCGAGTACACCCCCGCCAGAAGCAGGATCCCGATCGCACTGGCGAGCAGGACCTCGAGAAGCGTGAAGCCTCGGCGGATGGGGCGAGCTCGGTGATTTCCCCGGCGAATCATGGTGTGCTTCCCCCCGAGCTGCCGCTGGAAGAGGTCGAGGTCGTGGGCTTGGCTGCCTCCACCGACGATCCCATCTGGTCGGCGTCGTAGATCATCTGGGTCATCACGACTTCGCGCCGCTGGCCGCCGACCATCTTCCAGACCCGCACCGTGACCGGGTACAGGTTCGCTGCCGGCGATGTGCCCGACTCCACGGACCAGTTCCAGTCCGCGTCGGTCTCGAAGGTCCCGCTGCCACCGCTGGCCGGGGAAATCACACCCGCTTCCACCTCGGCGAGCTTGGACTGGGCCAGGCGAGCCCCCGTGTTCTGGATCGCCGCGTCGAGTGCCCGCTCCGACCCGATGTTGACGAGGGAATAAACCGCACCCAGGGAAAGCAGGAAAATCGCCAGCGCGAGCAGCACCTCGAGGAGCGTGATTCCCTGCCGGGTTGGCACGCGATGGCGTCGGTTCGCGATCATCGGCGAGCCCCCGGTGTTCCCCCGTTGTTGGTGCCGGCGGTGATGGTCGTCGCCCCAGTCAGCCCGCGGATCTGGATTTGCATCGGGTAGCAACCGGGCTCGGAGACGACGATTTCCGGGCTGTCTTCCCGGCAGGTGCCGTCGGGCAGAAACGTCCCGAGCACAGTCCAGCCGTTGGAATCGGTGGCCGGCGGGGCCGAGGAATCGACCACAAGTCGGACCGTCACTCCGTCGGGAAACGCGTCTTCCGCGAAGAACGGCTTCTCCGGCTCGGCGGCGGTCGTCTGCTGGGTCGTGTCGTCCTGCGGGGTGACGCGGATCTTGTTCCCCTCCGGTGCCAGCGTGACCCGGTAGATCCGCCCCTCGCCGATCGCATGCGACCGGGCCTCGGCCACCCGCTGGCGGAGCAGGTCCGTCCCCGCGTTGACCTTGCTATCACCGGAAAGGCCGGACAGCGTCGGAATCAGGATGGCCCCGAGAACGATCAGGGCCACGATCACGACAAGCAACTCGAAGAGCGTGAACCCGGCACGCGGCCGGGTTCGTGATGCATCCGGGAATCGGGCAGGGCGGCGGATCATGGGGGTCACCGCGGCGAGCGGGGCTACTGGTTGGTTATCACCGACCCATCGGGGGCCTTGGTTCCGATCAGCGGCTTCTCGCCGTTCCCCGAAGAGGGGTCGTAAAGATACTGTTGGCCCCACGGGTCGGTGATCGCCTGCAGGCCGTTCTCTAGGAACGGTCGACCGCCATCGGGCGGCTGGACCAGCAGGGCCAGGTTTTCCGGCCAGTACCCACCGCTCTTGGTGTAGTACGCCTTGCAAGCCTGCTCGATCGCCCGAATGTCGAGCTTCGCCTTGTCCTTCCGGGCGTCTTCCAGGTACCGCAGAATCGAGATGCTGGCGACCGTCGCGAGGACGACGAGAATCGCAACGACGACCAGCACTTCGAGAAGCGTAAACGCCCGTCGCGAACGACGGCTAACCGCGGTCGGATGGACTGGAGAAGCGATCACGGCGAAACTCCTGATGCAGCGTGAATATCGAAAGCAGTATACCCCGCCCCGGCTTAAAAGTGGGTGAGAGTTCGAACTCTCACCCCTCACCCAAACGGCGAGGCGACCAGTAGCCTCGTTGACGACGAGTGTGCGCAACCGCAGAGATCCAG
Source organism: uncultured Alcaligenaceae bacterium (assembly GCA_964552815.1). GTDB lineage: Bacteria > Planctomycetota > Planctomycetia > Gemmatales > Gemmataceae > CAYUHJ01. The sequence continues at coordinate 78,146 of CAZKIQ010000017.1, forward strand.
AGCCGGTCATCGAGTGCCAGGTACACCAAGAAGTACGAGAACCGTTTGACTGGGCAGTAGCGTTCATCCGATTCGTCCTCGATGGCGTACATCTGAGGAAACATTTGGATTCGTTCGAGAGCCGAAGCCACTGCCTTTCTAAATTCCGAACCCAGACCCGCGCGGGCCTCATACCACGCCGCTGCGTCATTCAATTCGCGTAATGCTTCGGGGTGAAATTCAATTGGCATCACGGGTATTGTTTCCGAAGCTTCTCAAGAGCTTCAGAAGCCGGAATCCCCACGACTCGGCCTGCCCGGATGTCGTTATGCCGACGTGCCAGCTCCGCATTCCATTCTTCTTCGGACATTTCGAGGCCGGGTGGATCCAAGGAATCCATCAAATAGTCCACGAGTTCCAGGCGTTCCTGGGGGTTGAGATCGCGGAACTCGACCTTCAGCCTTTCGATTTTGCTCATCCTTCACTCCTTCGTGGCTTACCCCCCGCCGCTGACGGCGGAGCCCATCTTGAACACCGGCAGCAACAGCCCCGCGACCACCAGCAGCACGATCACCGCCATCACCAGCAACATCAGCGGTTCCAGCAGCTTGACCATCAACTCCAGGTTGCGGGCGGTCCGCTTTTCCAGGCCGTTGGCCACGTCGATGAGCACTTTTTCCAGCGTGTTCGACTCCTCCGCGATGGCGATCATCTCCACCACGTCCGGGGGGAAGTACTTGCTCCGCCGTAACGGGTCCGCCAGTTTTTGGCCCGCCGTGATGTTCTCCGCCGACTTCTCGATCGCCGCGGTCAGCACCTTGTTCCCGGTCGAATCCTTCGCAATCGAGAGGGCCTTCAAGATCGGGATCCCGTTTTGCAGCAGAGTCCCGAGAATCCGGGTGAACCGCGACAGGGCCAGGGCCAGAAACACGGGGCCGAAGAGGGGCAATCGCAGGCGAATCCCGTCCGCCCACACCCGACCGCCCCGGCGAGTCCACATGTAGAAGCCGACCATCGCTCCGAAAATTCCGAGTGCGGTCAGGATCCCGATCCACGATTGCAGGAAGTTCGAGAACCCCATCAACGCCATCGTCAGGCCCGGAAGCTCGTCCTTCTCCTTGAGCTTCTTGAAAATCGGCTCGAACTGCGGGACGAAGAAAATGACGAGGATGTTGAGCACCGCAAATCCGGCCACCGCGAGGAAGACCGGATACGCGAGTGCCCCGATGACCTTCGACTTGAGGTCCTCCTGGTGCTCGACGAAATACGCGGTTCGTTCGAGGACGGATTCGAGGAACCCCCCTTCCTGCCCGGCCCGGACCATGCTAACGGCGAGTTCGTCGAAGACGTGGGGAAACTCGGCCATCGCCTGGGCGAGGCCCTTTCCGTCTGCGACTTCCATGCGGACTTCGCGGAGGACGGAGGCGAACCGCTTGTTGGTCGTCTGCCGTTCGAGGAGTTCGAGGGAGCGGAGGAGCGGCACGCCGGAATGGACGAGATCGGCGAGCTGGCCGTAAAAGGTGGCGAGTTGACGGTTCGAGACGCTGCGGAAGAGGCCGCCGGCACGGTTTCCGGAGGTGCTGGCCTCGGTGATTTCGATCGGGAAGAGGTCCTGGGCGTCGAGTTGCTGGGCGGCCGCCGCCGCGGTCGCCGCCGTCAGCTTCCCGACGGTCTTGGCTCCGGTTTTCGCGAGCGCGGTGTAGGTGAAGTCAGGCATGGTTGAGCGCGGAACCCGGAGCGCGGAACTCGGAACATCGGAGACTTCAGGAATTCGGCGGTTCCGCGTTCCGAACTCCCCGCTCCGCGCTAGGAGAGGTCGCCCGCCGTCACCCGGCCGACCTCGTCGACGGTGGTTGTGCCGTTGAGGACCTTCAACCACCCGTCCTGGCGGAGCGTTCGCATCCCGTTTCGGAGGGCTTCGAGGCGGATCACGCCGGCGTTGACCCGCTGGACGACCAAATCCTTGATGACATCCGTGTTCACGAGCAGTTCGTGGATGCCGGTCCGGCCGCGGAAACCCGATTGCCGGCAGGACCTACACCCGTTCCCCCGGAAAAGTTTCAACGATTCCGCAACCCGGGCGGCCGCCTCCGGAGAGGCATGGTCGTGAAGGACTTGCTGCAACTTCGCGTCCGCCGGCGTCAGGTCGGGAAGGTCCTGCCCGCCGACGGCACGGTTGCGGTGCGGGAAGTCGATCGGAAGATCGTCCGCGTTCGGGGCGAAAGGTTGTTTGCAATCCGGGCAGATCGTCCGCACCAGTCGCTGGGCCATCACCCCTTCCACGGTGGATGCGACCAGGAACGGCTCGACGCCCATGTCGATGAGCCGGGTAAACGCGGACGGGGCGTCGTTGGTGTGCAACGTCGAGAACACCAGGTGCCCCGTCAGCGACGCCTGGATCGCGGCCTCCGCGGTTTCCATGTCCCGCATTTCCCCGATCAGGATGACGTCCGGATCGTGCCGGAGAATCGATCGGAGGGCGGTGGCGAAGGTCAGCCCGATCTTCGCGTGCGTCTGGATTTGGCAGATTCCCGGCTGCTGGTACTCGACCGGGTCCTCGACCGTGATGATCTTGGTCGTCTCGTCCTTGACCTCGTTCAGGGCGGAATACAGCGTCGTCGATTTCCCGGACCCCGTCGGCCCGGTGACGATCACGATCCCGTGCGGGCGATCGATGAGCTGGCGGAACTTCGAGTCGATTTCGGGCAGGAACCCGATCGACTTGAGGTTGAAGACCATGCGCCCCTTGTCGAGGAGCCGCATTACGATCCCTTCGCCGTGGACCATGGGGATGATCGACACCCGGACGTCGATCTCGCGGCCCTGGACCTTCATTTTGATCCGGCCGTCCTGGGGCAGCCGTTTCTCCGCGATGTTGAGCCGGGCCATGATCTTCAACCGGCTAACGATCGCGGCCTGGAATTGCTCGATTCCCGGCGGAAGTTTCTGCTGCTGCAAAAGTCCGTCGATCCGGTAGCGGATCGAGATGCCGGCTTCCTCGAACTCGATGTGAATGTCCGACGCCCGTTCGTTCGCGGCTTCGATCAGAATCTGGTTCACGAGTTTGACGACCGACGCCTGTTGCGCCTGCTTCGCCATCTCGGAATCGTCCGCCTCGATGTCCTCGAGGAGTTCAATGTCGTCCTTGCCCCCCTTGGCTTCCTCGACGAGAGCGGAAACGGTTTCGCCGCCGACCCCGAAATGCTGCTTCAGCAACCGCGTGATTTCTCGCGGCGAACCGAGCACCGGGTGGATGTGCAACCCGGTCAGGGTGGCGAGTTCGTCGATCGCGTAGGCGTCGAAGGGATCCCCGGTGGCGACGATCAGCGTGCCGTTGTTCCGGGCCAACGGCATCAGGTTCCGACGGTGGACGAGCTTTTGCGGGATGTTCGCAAGAGCTTCCGCCTCCACCTCGGCCTTGGTGAGGTCGACATACTCCATCCCGAACTCTTCCGCGAGAACCGGGAAGAGGGCGTCCTCCTTGAGGAAACCTTTCTCCAGGAGGGTGGTGTGGGCCGGCTTGTCCGCGGCGGCAATCGCATCCGCCGCCCGCGACCGGTCGGCAGCGGGGATCAGACCACGGCGGGCGAGAGAATCGAGCAGTGACATCGGCGGCCGATCTCGGGGTGGCGAATCACCTGTGATTGTAGATTGGGGGGAATGAAAAGGTTCTGAGTTCCGACCGGAAACTCTGCCCCGACGGACAATTCGGTTCGAATCTTCCGGAAAATGGGATGGTTTCGGAGATCCGCATTTCGACTGACCCGCACCCGCGCGTCCCAACTCGGAGACGGCAAATTCGGATTCTTTCAGGTTCAATTGGAAGAATGAATAGAATTCACCCAGACGGATTGTGGATCGTCCGAACTCTTTCTCCGATACCCAACCTGTCTGACCTACTCATCACGACCGAGGCGGCCCGTGAAATATCTCGTGATCGATGAGCGATTCGGCACCCCCATCCATGTGTTCTTGGAAAACCATCCCGGCACAGCGGACGATTTCCCGAGTCTCGAAATTTGTGCAGTCGATCTCGAAACTTTGCCCGAGAACTCTCCCGGGCGATTCGCATTTGGTGTCGGTCAGGACCCCTACAATCCGCGAAAATATCGCGAATTTTTGTCCGACCGAGCAGTAGTAGTCGCCGGGTTTGGGCTCATCGAGCCGCGATTCGTCGGAAGTTCTTGGGGTCAGTACGAGAAAGCGTATCGCCCCGAAGGTGGAAGTTCCTCCAAGGGCCACCGCAAAAAGGCCCATTAATTGAACGCTCTCGGCCGATTCGACAAGATATGCATCAGATCGTTCCCCTCACAGGGAGGCGAACCTTCCAAACAAGACCGAGGCCCCACATCGCCCGAATGATGTAATAGCTGATATCACACTGCCACCCGAACCCGTGACGAGCGGAGACGGGGAAAGCGTGGTGATTGTTGTGCCAACCCTCGCCCATCGCCAAAATCCCGAATACTAAATTGTTCCGACTATGGTCCGTCCCGGGATGCGGACATCTGCCCCACAAATGACACACAGAATTAATACTCCAGGTCACATGGTGCACCAGGCATATCCGGACCAAGCCGCCCCACAAGAACCCCAGAAATGCCCCCGTCCAGGTTCCAGAGACCAAGCCTCCAACTAAAGTTGGAATCCCGAACCCGACAAAAACCCAAACAGGAAACAAAGCGTCCGAGATGCGCAACAAACGCTGGCGGCGCAAATCACGCACATACCGAGCCATGTTCGGGGGCACCGCGGTGAACATCCACCCGATATGGGCATGACAGATACCCCGAAAGAGACCGACGATTCCGACTCCCTGGTGATGCGGGGAATGCGGATCCTCCGGGCAGTCGCTGAACTGGTGATGTCGACGGTGCGTTGCCACCCACTGAAACAACCGTCCCTGAGCGGCCATCGAAGCGACCGCGGCAAGCAGAAACTGAATCGTCGGACCTGTATCAAACGACCGGTGACTGAACATCCGGTGATACCCTATTGTGACTCCTAACATGGTGACCGAATACATTCCCAGCAATAGCCCCACCTCGAGCCAGCCGACACCCCAATCCCACAATAAGACGATTGCGAGAATGGTTCCGATCAGAGGCACCGTCACGGCCAGCAGGTTCACGATCTTCATCAACACCGAGAGAGGCACTGGTTCGGGGCTCTCAGGGGGGGAAACGAAAGCGTTGGATGGCGAATGCAATGGAGTTTCCAGTTTGAGGAGCGATGTCAAGTTGGCGGAAACAAGTGGAGAGTAAAACAATATCCCTAATATCATCTTACGCAACGACCGTGCCGATGGCAGACGGATTCTGAGTCGAAAGGAATCCGGAAACAGGCGGGTAAGGTGCAGCTCAAGCGTCCCGAGCTAAACGAAGAATCTCGAGCCGACCGGTTGCCCTCTTCAAAAACGATAATCTCGACAATTCTCGTCAGAACGGATTGATTATGATGCGATGATTGGCAATTTGCGATATCGCTTGATCTTGTGTCTATCGGGTAGTGTGCCAACACGCCATTCGGTTTGGTACCCGTTCGACTCCCGCCTTCGCAGGAGGCAGCGTTGTTACAATTTGTGCATTTTCTGTGAGCATCTCGTGAAGTGGGACAATCGTTGAGGCGTGGCAAATAATTGCCGCAAGTCATTTCCCGACATGGCGTAGGGAAAAAGCACCTCAAGGTGATAATTCCGGCATCGTGGATGCTTAAGATCCGATGGGAACTCTTTCTGAGGTGTTACCGGTCGCGATATCCCCTCAAATCGCACTGGTAATGGCGCCGACGTGAGGATCATCGAAGAAGTCTGAGAGGCTCGCCCGCCTGGCCGTCCGCTTTCAGATTCACGATCCTCCGTCCGGCGTCGCGCTCCGACTCGCAATCGGTTCGCTGGGCCTCCCGCCCCCGTTCCCTTCAAGAATCGTTCGCCCCGCTTTGCTTCTTTGCATCCACCCACAGTGGCTGGGTCTTCGCACACCCAGAAGACGAAGCAGCAGCGGGGAACTAACACCCCTGGGAAGACTTCGAATGACCAGAACGAGGCGTGCATTCACCTTGATCGAACTTTTGGTCGTCATTGCAATCATCGCGATATTGATCGGGATGCTCTTGCCCGCGGTGCAAAAAGTCCGCGAAGCCGCTGCCCGAGCATCTTCAGGAAACAATCTGAAGCAGATTGGTATCGCGATGCATGCCTACCACGACGCCAAGACGGGGTTTCCCCCGACAATGGGTTGGATCCCGGACAAAAAGCCAGGCGAGAACTGGGTGGTCGGGGGTGCGCTCGGGAGTGCGTTTTTCCACATTCTCCCGTTCATCGAGCAAGGCGACTTGTACGAATCCTCCGATTCATCGCGAACCTACGTGTACTACAACAACGGCACCTCGACCAATTCGGGATCGTACACCTCCACCGACCCGACCTATGGGTATCAATACACCTACAACAACACATCGTCCTCGATCGGGTCTTCCTATCAACCTGCTGGAATCCGGGCGTACTGGGGGCCAAGCTTGAGCAACAAGCCCGTCAAGATCTACATGGCATCCAATGACCCTTCCGTCTACTCTGATAACAATGGCGCTGTCAGCTATCTGCTGAACGCAGAACTCCTGGACAAGGGCCTGAAGCTGCAACAAATCTCGGATGGGACTAGTAACACCGTTCTGGTGGGTGAGGGGTACAATAGCTGCTCAAAATACAGTTCGTCCGGTTCTTCGTATACTTCTTCCTCGCGGTATTCCTACTGGTCAGGTTACTATTACGACTCCACATACATATCTTCGTATTCCTATACCTACACGGGCTCGTATTACCTCGGACAGGGTCTCACTTCGCAGGATAGTACTTCTTCAAGTAGTTACTACACACCCAAGTTCTATGCCGTCGGAGGGAAAACCCCGGCAGGACGCCCTGCGAGCAATGATTGCGATGGCTCCATGCCCCAGGGCTTCAGCAGCGGGGGGACGCAAGTCCTTCTCGCCGATGGAAGCGTTCGCCTGATCAGTCCGTCCATGAATCCGGTCACATGGTACTCCTCGGTGACACCCACCAAGGACGAGCCCATGGGAGAGGATTGGTAAACGGGCGTACCTTGACGGCAAACCAACCTTCAACATCGTGGAGACGACTTCTCAATGGTCTGTTTGAACCGCCACAAATATGCTCTGTTGCTGGGAGTGATCTGCTATACAGGGTGCAACAAAGAAGCGGGCAGCACGACGAAGCCGGTTCCGGTAGTTGCACTCAAGCAAAGCGATCACACGGTTAGCGGCAAAGTAACATACAACGGCGAGCCGGTGAAATACGGGTACGTATTGATGTACCACCAACTGGCGGTGGATGCGAAGACAGGAACCAGTGCTCCACCCAAGGCCGCTGCCATCGACGAGTCCGGGCGCTATGTGCTCAACAATCCATTGATTGGGCCGTGTGTGATCTGTGTCGCCACCGATCCGGACGCGGACCCATCCAGCCTCGTCCGAGGGAGCGGTTCCCAGGGCGGCCCGCATCCAGGTTTGCCAGGTGGGAAACCGGGTATGCCGCCCATGATCCCTGGGCCGGGCGGCCCTTCCATGCCTCCCGGCGCACCCTTTCCGCCGACTGGGCCGGGTGCTCCTGGAGGGCCTCCTGTTCCTCCAGGGCCGCCTGGCATGAGGCCCGGCCAGCCACCGTATGGGCCAACTCGGCCTCCTGTTCCTTCGCGTCCACCGACTATGTCACAGCTTACGGATGAGCAGAAAGTGACGCTTCGCGAAATCCACAAGCAGTATGGAAACCGACTGGCATCGCCACTGGGATTTGTTGTTGCAGGCGACGCCGACCAGGTGTTTGACCTGGTTCTCACTAGCAAGCCCACTGAATCGGATCACTCCAAACCAAACCCGAAGCGTTAGTAAACCAATACTTCTCGTAGTTACTCGGAGATTGCTCCCATGATCCACCATCGACGCGGTTTCACTCTTATCGAACTTCTCGTTGTTGTTGCAATTATTGCACTGCTGATTGGAATGCTGCTGCCGGCCGTGCAGAAGGTGCGGGAAGCGGCCTCGCGTACGGAAAATTCGAACAGCCTGAAACAGATCGCCCTCGCATGCCACGCCTATGAGTCCGCCCGGAAATCGCTGCCGCCGTATTCTTCGTCGGTTTACTATTATTCCGGAGGCGGAAGCGTAGCGGATGGGGGGGTAAGCGGTTCCGCTCATTTCGTTTTACTTCCTTATCTGGAGCAGTCCCCCCTCTTTGATTCCACATACGGCCCCCTCGAATACGGCTCGACCTATATCGACGATTACAATGGCACCGTTTACGATTATTCGTCTCCGCCCGCCACCTGGCCAGTCAAGGGCTATCAGGCCAGCAAAGCCAAAGTGAAACTTTCGATCTTCTTCAGCAAGACCGACCCGACTGCCAAAGACGTTGATTATCCGACGAGCTACATGTTCAACTCCAGCGTTTTCGGTTACTCCTACGTAGGCCCTGGGTATAGTTCCACCTCCTCCCAGCGGCTGGAGAAAATTTCAGACGGTACGTCGAACACGATCATGTGGTATGAGGGATACTCCCGATGCAAGCAAACTACGAAGTATGACTATAGCTCCTATTACGGCCCTGGATCCTACGAGAGCTATAGCGATGCCGTCGACCGCGTCTGGAATTATGACTCGAATATCACATCCAGCCACTCGAAGACAACTTACCAAGACGATCCGTACGTTTATGATTCGACTTACTCAGGTACGCAGTACGGCTCGGCCAGTTCCTACGGGACTTACGACCCTGTCTCCCAAAACTACATCCCGTTTGCCGTGAAGCCTGAACCCGATAATTGTGACCCATATGGGGCCCAGGCTACCACTGTCGGCGGACTCCTGGTTGCTCTCTGCGACGGCAGCGTGAGGACGCTGAGCCCTTCGATTTCCCTTACAACTTATCAGGCCGCCGGAACGCCGAATTCCAATGACACGTTGACGGACTGGTAAGCTCACACTGGCCGGTGGGATCCTCGGACGGTACGCTGCAATCGGGCCCGATTGCAGCGTACCGTCCCGCTTTCTGCTGAGGATTCCCGTGCGACACTTCCTCTCCGCCATTGTGATGGTGCTGTTTCTTTCGCCGGCCGGCTGGTCGGCGGATCCCCCGGCGAAGCGGCCGAACGTGCTCTTCGTCATCGCCGACGACTGGGGTTTCGGCCATGCCGGGGCGTACGGCTGCAACTGGGTCAAGACGCCGGCCTTCGACCGGGTTGCCAAGGAAGGGATCCTCTTCCAGAACTGCTTCACCTCGAATCCCAAGTGCAGCCCCTGTCGGGCAAGCATTCTGACTGGCCGCAACTCCTGGCAGACGGAGGAAGCGGTTTGCCACTTCGGGCTCTTCCCCAAAAAGTGGGCCGTCTACCCGGACGTTCTGGAAGAAGCTGGGTACCACGTCGGGCTGACCGGAAAAGGGTGGGGCCCCGGGGACCACAAAATCTCCGGATTCACACAGAACCCCGCCGGTCCGAGCTACGACAAGCACAAGGTCGACCCGCCGTACACCGGCATCGGCAGAAACGACTACGCCCGGAATTTCGAGGATTTCCTCGCCGCCCGGAAGCCCGGCCAACCGTTCTGCTTCTGGTACGGGGCCACGGAACCGCACCGCGTTTACGAGGAAGGCTCGGGAATTCGGGCCGGAAAAGATCCAAAACTCGTCACGCTCCCGAACTTCTACCCGGATTCGAAGGCGATCCGCAGCGACTACCTCGACTATGCCCTCGAGGTGGAGTGGTTCGATTCCCACCTCGGCAAGATGCTCGCCCTGTTGGAAAAAGCCGGGGAACTCGACCACACGATCGTCGTGGTGACGTCCGACCACGGTGAGCCGTTCCCGCGAGTGAAGGGTCAGATTTACGAACGCGGGTTCCACATTCCGCTCGCGGTGCGGTGGGGGGACGCGGTCAAGGCGGGGCGGAAGGTCGACGACTTCATCAACGTCCGCGATTTCATGCCGACCTTCCTGGAGGCGGCGGGCGTGAAGATCCCCCCATCCGTCACGGGTTCCAGTTTCCTCGGGGTGTTGAAGTCCGAGAAATCCGGGCAGATCGATGCGTCGCGGAACCGGATGGTGGTTGGAAAAGAGCGGCACGACCTCGGTCGGCCGGACGATCTGGGGTATCCCGTCCGGGCGATCCGCACGCCGGACTACCTCTACATCCGCAACTTCGAGCCCGAGCGCTGGCCGGCCGGCAACCCCGAGACCGGATACCGCAACGTCGACGGAAGCCCCACCAAGGAATTGATCCTCAACAGCTTCGACAAGTACTACAAGATGAGCTTCGGGAAACGCCCAGCCGAGGAACTCTACCGCGTCGACACCGACCCAGATTGCATCAACAACCTCGCCTCCGACCCGGCAATGGCGGAGATCAAGGGGAAACTTTCCAAGGAGATGGAGACGCTCCTCAAGGCCGACGAGGATCCCCGAATCCTCGGGAAAGGGGCGATCTTCGACACCTACAAGTACCTCGGCGGCCGGAAGCACGCCTTCGACACCTGGTTGAAGAATCAGTGACAACAGAGCCGACGGTTCCGCTCGCCAGAGGAAACCCCGGGCGAGCGGAACCCCGATCGGGCTTACCCCTTCAACATCTCGTCGTGCTTCATTCCGCTCGGGGGAAGGTCGGCTTTGCGGCAGTTGGCGAGGGCCGCCTTCGCACCGGCGAGTTGGTCCGCGTCGTTGTCTTCCCACTCGATGCTGACGGCACCGTCGAAGCCGACGCGGTTGAGTTCGATGAAGATTTCCTCCAGGGAATTCGCGTCGCGGGCGGTGCCGGCGGTGACGAAGTTCCACCCGTTGCTCCAGTGGCCCATCGGGCGGTGCCCCCCGAGCCGACCCGCCCGGCAGTGCTCCCGGGCCACCCACACGCCCTTGACGTGGGCACAGTGGATGAACTTCGAAAATTCCCGGATAAATTCGATCACCGACACGTTCTGCCATTCCATGTGCGAGCCGTCGAGGTTGAACCCGACGACGCCCTCATAGCCGGCCTTGCACATGTGATTGATGTAATCCGAGGCGGATTCGATGTCACCCATCGCCCGCTCGGAGGGGTGGCACTCGAGGTCGAAGGTGACGCCGTACTGCTTGCAGAGATCCCAGACCGGCCCGAACCGCTCGACGAGCAGTTCCAGGGACAGGTCGCGGACGTCCGGAAGCTTGAAGCCCTCGATTTCCGTGGGTAGTGGCGGGAAGAGGAACCAGTGGCTCCAGCAGTTGGCGGGGGAACCGACGAAGCCAGGGAGGGCGACCTTGCGGCCTTGCAGCTTCGAGAGGTGGCCGGCGTAGCGGACGCAGGCTTGCAGGTCCTTCAGGGCTTCCGCGTGGACGAGCTTGCCCACTTCCGGTGGGACGTAGTACGGGTCGGTGCGGGGCGGCGAGTTGCCGGCCGACCGCCACACCCGGTACGCCGCCTTCGCCTCGCCCTTTCCGGAGCAGAAGTTGAGCGTCTTCGCGGATGGCTCGTCGCCCAGAACCTGACCCTGCAGGTGCGTCGCGACGGTGAAGATTTCGAGCCCGTGCTTCTGGGCGATCGCGACTCGCTCCTTGGCGTACTCGGCCGCCCCCGCGTCGGTGTCGCACCGGCGGAGGTCGAGTTCCCACGACGCTTCTTCCCACCCGTCGAAGCCCGACTCTTGCAGGAACGGGATCCACTTCGCTTCCGGGACGTTCCCAAACTGCCCGCGAACCAGGCCAATCTGGTGGAACGAGCCCTTCCCATTCTTGTGCGTCGGCGTCTGATGGAAGCCCATGATGGAGAGTCTCCGAGGTGGGGATGGTGGGAGCAACAGGCTACGGCAGACTCTACGGACCCGCCCCGCCCGGGCAAGCGGTCAGCGGCGTCCGGGACGGCGGAAAAGCCGTAGAATCACGGGATGTTCCACCTCGATTCCGTGTCGAAGTCGTATGCCGGACGTGTGGTGTTGCGGCCGATGACGCTCGACTTCCCGGCCGGGGAGACGACCGTTCTCGTCGGCCCGAGCGGCTGCGGGAAGTCGACGCTGATCCGGATGCTGGTTGGGCTCGTGCCGCCGGACGCGGGGACCGTCACATTCGATGGCACACCGGTGACGTCACAGAGTGCCCGGGAGGTCCGCCTGCGGGTGGGCTACGTCATCCAGGATGGCGGGCTCTTCCCGCACCTGACGGCTCGCGGAAACATCACCCTCATGGCCCGGCATCTCGGGTGGGAACGTGATCGCACCCGCCAACGCGTCGAGGAACTGGCGAAGCTGACGCGATTCCCCACGGATGCGCTCGACCGCTTCCCCTCGCAGCTTTCCGGCGGGCAGCGCCAACGCGTCGGGTTGATGCGGGCACTGCTCCTCGACCCGGCCGCGTTGCTGCTCGACGAGCCGCTCGGTGCACTCGATCCGCTGGTCCGGGCCGAGTTGCAGGCGGATCTGCGCGAAATCTTCCGGGAACTTCGGAAAACGGTCGTGCTCGTGACCCACGACCTGGCGGAAGCGGATTTCTTCGCAGACCGGATCGTGTTGCTACGCGACGGGGAAATCGTCCAGGCGGGAAGCTTCGCGGATCTGTGGCAGCGGCCCGCAGATCCTTTCGTGACGCAGTTCGTACAGGCGCAACGCGGTCTGCGGATCCCGGAGTAACCGGCTCAGGCAGCGGTCATGACGAGGGCGCCGTTCTGACCGCCGAAGCCGAAACTGGTGGAGATTCCGACGCGGACCTTGTCTTCCCGGGCGGTGTTGGGAACGTAGTCGAGGTCGCAGGCGGGGTCGGGGTTGGTGAGGTTGATGGTCGGCGGATAGACCTGGTGCTTCAAGCTCATCGCGAGGGCGGCGGCCTCGATCGCGCCGGCGGCACCGATCGAGTGACCGATCATCGACTTGATGCTCGAAAGCTGCACCTGCCGGGCGTTGGCCCCGAAGACGCGTTTGACGGCGGCGGTTTCCATGCAGTCGTTGAGCCGGGTGCTGGTGCCGTGTGCGTTGATGTAGCCGACGTCCTCGCGGTTGACGCCGGCCTCGCCGAGAGCCGCCTGGATCGCCCGGGCCCCGCCGCGCCCCTCGGGGTCGGGCTTGGTCACGGAATACGCATCGAAGCTGCTGCCAAACCCGCGAACTTCGGCGTAGATCTCGGCGTTCCGGGCCTTGGCACGCTCGTATTCCTCGAGGACGAGAACCGCTGCACCCTCGGAAATCACGAACCCATCGCGGAGGCGGTCGAACGGCCGGGAAAGTTCGTGGGCCGGTCGATCACCCCGGCTGAGGGTTCCAAGAGCGTTGTAGGCGAGAAGCATCAGCGGATCGATGCGGCTGTCGGCTCCGCCGGCGAGCATCACATCGGCGACGCCACTCCCGACGAGTCGGAACGCTTCGCCAACAGCCTGGGTGCCGGCGACACACGCGGTGACGACGGTGTTGTTCGGGCCCTGGCAGTTGAAGGCCATGCTGATGTGCGCCGCCGCCATGTTCGGGAGGTGCTTGAGTAGCCACAGCGGGAAGAGCGTGGCGTCTTTCTCGCAGCTTCCGACCATCTGCGTGGGGTCGAACCGGCCGTCCTCCTGGCAGGCACGGGCGAGCATCGGCGCGATTTCGCCGAGATCGACCGGCACGAGCCCGGCCCCCATCACGACGCCGAGCTTCTCGGGATCTTCCTTGTCGAGTTCGAGTCCGCTGTCGGCGATGGCGAGCCCGGCGGCTCCGATGCCGAATTTGGCGGCCCGACCCATGACCTTGACCGTCTTCCGCTGGGCGGCGGGCAGCCAGGGGGACGGGTCAAAATCCGAGACTTCGCCGGCTACGCGGACAGGATGGCGGGAAGCGTCGAAGGAGCGGATCGGCCCGACCCCGCTGCGGCCGTTGAGGCAAGCGGCCCAGAAGTTCGCCTTGCCAATGCCATTGGGGGCGACCACGCCGATCCCGGTGATGACGACCCGACGCATAAATCACCCCGCAATTCCGGCTCAGGCATTCCAGCCTGGCAGGATTCGTACCCACCGACCCACGGTTCTCGGACCGCGATCGGATCCGGGTCGTCGAGGACCGTACGGCGAGGGGAAACGTAGCAACCTCCTCAGCTACCCCATCTTCGCCACACCACTTACCCTACGTCGATTGCGAGTCTCAATCAATAGCCCCCGATCTTCCGGAACCTGGTGAATTGCCCCGCTCCCCGTGCTCGCAGCAGAACCGGCAGAATCCCTACATTTTCGCAACCCCCTTTCCGCGGAACCTCGACTTTCCCTCAAGTCGCGGGTGGGGCCTACCAACCCTGGCGTTTCCGTCGAGTCGGAGGCGAGCCCACGACACTGGGAAGATCGATTCACACAGTTCGGAAGAGCCCTGCAGGCACGAGCTCGCCTCTTTTCGGGTTGCTGTCGAAGATCCTGGCGGGGGAAGCGAAGTGCTCGGTACGGACAGTGCAGGAATTGCATCCGTCGCGAAGGAAGCGTTTGGCCCCATTTCCGGGCGTCGTTATAATCTGAAATACGGCGGAACCCGCTGTGCCCAGGAATTCAACACAGATGCACACCGTCGCGTTTCCCGGTTGTGTCCGGATATTGGCCGCCCTTGCCGTGCTGCTCTTGCCTGGTTCGCTTCTGGCTCAGAATGTCGTTGCCAAGCAAGGAATGTTCGTCACCGTCCCGAACCCGCTCACCAGCGAGGGGGTCACCCGGATCAAGAACCGGGTCGAACTCGCCAGAAATGCCGGGGAAAAGCGGCCATCGGTGATCGTCTTCGACTTCAACCCCTCCGACAAGGATGCGAATACCCCCGATTTCGGGCCCTGCTACGACCTTGCCGAGTATCTTTCGAGCCTGCACGACGTCCAGACGGAAGCGTTCGTGCATCAGAAAGTTTCCGGGCACACGGTTCTGCCGGTGATGGCGTGCAAGGGTCTGATCGTGGGCAGCCAGGCGTCGATCGGGGAGATCCGGACGCCGGCCGATCCGCCGTTGAAGGATCTGCCCATCGCGGGGTACACGGGGATCGTGCAGGGAACCCATCCCGCTCACCTCGCAATCGTCCGCAAGATGTACGACCCGGACGTGGAAGTGCGGAAAGGCCGGAAAACCGGGGCCGATTTCTACATCGACAACCGCAAACGCGACCAGGCGGAGAAGGAAGGCGTCGTCGTCTCGGATCCGAATCCGTTGAAGTTTCTGCCCGACGGACAGCTGGCGGTTCTGAACCAGGCCCAGTTGCTTTCCTCGAAGAACGGGGTTCCCGGGGTCGGGCTTGCCCAGCGGGAGGCGGACACGAAGGCGGAAGTCGTCGAGGTTCTGGAACTCTCCCCCGCTGCACTCCGCGAGGACCCCCTGCAGGGGCGACAGCCCGTCGCCTACCGCTACATCCTCCGCGGCGGAATCGATCAGGGCGTCCGCGAGTCCGTCCGCCGGGTCGTCGAGAAGGTCATCCGCGAAAAGGGAAACGTCCTCTTCCTGCAACTCGAGTGCGGTGGCGGCGACATGCAGGCCGCCCGCGACCTCGCCGACGACCTGCGAAAATTCACCACCGCCCCCGGCGACGAGGCCATCCTGATCGTCGCCTACGTCCCGGACAAAGCACCCGATACCGCGGCGACGATTGCCCTCGGCTGCACCGAGATCGTCATGAGTAAGCGGAAGGACGCGGCCCCGTCCGGCGGCGACAAGCCCGAGGAATCCGAGATCGGCGACTTTGAGGCGATCCTCAGCCGCAAGGGAGAGCAGAAGAACATCGACCTCTGGGTCAGCAGCCTCCGGCAACTCGCGGAGGAGCAGGGGTATCCGCCGCTACTCGTGGAGGGGATGCTTCGCCGGGATCTCGAAATCGTCCGGGTCCGCTCCCGCACCGATCGGACGCGGAAACGCTTCATGACCGCCGAGGAACTGGCCGCTCAGAAGGCGGACTGGGAAACGGATTCTGTCGTGAAAATGAAGGGTCAACTTCTGAAACTCCGCGCGAGTCGTGCAGAGGAACTCGGCTTGGCCCGGCACACGACCGACACCCGCGACCCCGCCGAGCTCTACTCCCGCTACGGTGTCGACCCCGGTAAGGTCCGCGATGCCACCCCCGCCTGGCTCGATCGCTTCGCGAACTTCCTCAAGCTCCCGGGCGTGACGGTCCTGCTCGTGGTGATCGGATTCACCGGGCTGATTCTGGAACTCAAAGTCCCTGGCACAATCGTCCCCGGGATCATCGCCGCGCTCTGCTTCATCCTGGTTTTCTGGGCCCACACGCAGTTCTCGGGGCAGATGGCCGCCCTGGCCGGGTTGCTGTTTATCCTCGGGCTGGTGCTGCTGCTTCTCGAAGTTTTCGTGCTGCCCGGGTTCGGGGCGGCGGGGATCACCGGCGTTCTGTGTATCCTCTCCAGCCTGGCACTCGTCACCCTCGACCGGGTCCCGCAGACCGCGTCGGACTGGGGAGAATTCGGGGGCAAGATGGCGACTTTCCTGTTCGCCATCATCGGCGCGACCTTCGGGGCGTTCTATCTGTCCCGGTTCCTTCCGCAGATTCCCGGGGCGAACCGGCTGATGCTGGCTCCACCGTCGGACAAGCCGGGTGACGCTGGGGAAGTGGCCCTTCCCGGGGCGGCCCTGGCGGCCAGCCTGCTCGGGGCCGTCGGAACGACCGTCACGGTGCTCCGACCCGCCGGTTCCGTCCGATTCGGCGACCAGTTCATCGACGTCGTGTCCGATGGCGGCTACATTCCCGCTGGGGCCCGCGTGCAGGTCATCGAGGTCGAAGGAACGCGGATCGTCGTGAAAGAAATGTGATTGAAACCCCACCCCAACCCTGTTTCTTCTCCGGGAACTGGGAATATCGCAGGTCGGTGGACGAACAATGGAATGGTATCTGTCGGTTGCGATGGTGCTGATCGCCGCCGGGGGCGTGATGCTCGTGGCCGAGTTTTTCGTGCCGACGGGCGGATTCGCCGCCGTCCTTGGGATCACCTGCTTCGCCATTGCGGTGGCGGTGATTCTGTTCTACGGGACGGGAACCGAAGCCGCCGTCGCGACGATCGGGCTGTCGGTCGGGTCGATGGTCGCGTGGTACTTCATGGTCCAGGCGTGGCGGAAACTCATGCCTTCCCCCGCCGACAACTCCGAGGCCGCCAGCGCGACCATCGCCAGCACCCCGGAAATCGCCGGGCTCGAGAAATACCGCGGACGGTACGGCAAGACGCGATCCCCGATGCGGCCCAGCGGCTCCGTCGAAATCGACGGCCACCGCGTCGACGCCCTGACGGAAGGGATGATGCTCGACGAGAACGTGTGGGTGAAGTGTGTCGACGTCAAAGGGAACCGCGTTATCGTCCGCCAGGTGGACCCTCCGAACGACCTCAGTAACATCGACCTCGAAGACTTGAACTAACCCCCGGGCGTATCCCCGAACCACAGCAGAGGAAACCTCGTGAACTGGTCCGCCGCCACTTTCGCCCTCTTCGCCCAGGCCAAGAACGCGACCGCCCCCGCGACCAACGGGAAGGGCTTCGATGGCAACATCATCCTGGTCGTCGTTGCCGCCATCGCGGCACTGATTTTCATCGTCTTCCTCTTCATTTTCTTCAGCTTCATCCGCCTCTGGATCCAGAGCCTGCTCACCGGCGCGAACGTCAGCCTGATGAGCATGGTCGGGATGAAGCTTCGGAAGGTGAATCCGGAAATGATCGTGACGCAGAAGATCGCGCTGGTGCAGGCCGGCGTGAAGATCGCGACGGAAGACCTCGAGTCGCACTTCCTGGCTCGCGGCAACGTGCCCCGCACCACGACGGCCGTCATCGCGGCCCACAAGGCCGGGCTCGACCTCCCCTGGAAGACCGCCGCCGCCATCGACCTCGCCGGCCGGGACGTCCTCGACGCCGTCAAAACCAGCGTGAATCCGAAAGTCATCGACTGCCCCGACCCCACCAAGGGCAAGCAATTCCTCGACGCCGTCTGCCGAAGCGGCATCCAGCTGCTGGCGAAGGCCCGGGTGACGGTGCGGACGAAGCTCGAACGGCTCGTCGGCGGGGCGACGGAAGAGACGATCATCGCCCGCGTCGGCGAGGGGATCGTGAAGGCGATCGGCTCCGCGGCCGACCACAAGGAAGTCCTCGCGAACCCGGGCCTGATCTCGCAGACGGTGCTGCACAATGCCCTCGACGCCCAGACGGCGTTCGAGATCGTGTCGATCGACATCGCTCACATCGAAGTCGGTGAGAACATCGGGGCGAAGTTGCAAGGGGACCAGGCGGCCGCGGACTTGCGGGTTGCCCAGGCCGACGCGGAAAAACGCCGGGCCGCCGCCGTCGCGAAGGAGCAGGAGATGCGGGCCGCCGTCGAGGAGAACCGCGCCAAGGTCGTCGAGGCCGAGGCCCAGGTTCCCATGGCCATCGCCGAAGCCTTCCGCACCGGCAAGATCGGCGTCATGGACTACTACAACATGCGGAACGTGCAGGCTGACACCTCGATGCGGTCCAACATCGCCTCGATGTCCGGCGGCGACGCCCGCAGCTAACCGGCAACCCGTATGGTATCCTGCATGCAATTCCTGGTTCCTCGCCCGACGTTCCGGCACCCGGGATTTCGAGCCTGACATGAGGGTCGACCGATGAATGGGCTGGGTCTATGCGTGGTGGGAATCGTGATTCTCGTCACGATCATCGGTGCGATCAGTCAGGCGTTGAAGAACGCCCAGGTTCCCGGCGGCAACAATCGCCTCCGGGGCGGCGGCGGTGGTGGCGGGGGAGGCGGCGGTGGTGGTGGGGTCCGGTCCTCGTCTCAGGACATCGACCGATTCCTCGAGGAGATCGACAGGCTCCGGCGGAAGAAAGCGGAGGAGGGGGCCAACCCGCCGACCGCCCAGCCGGCCAGGGCCAAGGCCCGGGCGACAGCCGTGCCCGTCGTCGAAGCCAAGCCCGCCCGTTCCCGTCGGATCCAGGACCTTCCTGAACCGGCTCCAGCGCCTCCTCCTCCGACGACGGTAGTGATCCGCGACTTGCCCGCCGCGATGCCCGTCCGCCCCGCGGAATCGCGTGCGACTCCGCAAACCCCCCAGACGCCACAGACCCCACGGGCCATTCCCCGGGGCGTCTCGGCCGGTCCTCGTGGCGGGTCGCAAGTCACGGTCCGGCAACGCGTCGAACCCTCCACCGAGTTCGGGAAGAACCTCGTCGCGCTGATGTCCAATCCCCAATCCATCGCGATGGCGGTCGTGCTGCAAGAAGTCCTCGGCCCCCCGAAATCCCGGCGAATCTAGGGCGCAATCGCTTCCGCTCGCACTTCGAGAGTCGTTCCCGACCCCGCGATTGCGGGTGTCCGGAACGATTTCGTGATTTCTCGGGCATCACATCGGTGCCCACGGAGCGGGGCGTTTCTCGAAGAAAGCGGACAGTCCGTCCCGGCACTCGTCCGTGAGGCGTGGCTCCGCGCTGCCGCGGGCGAGTTCCTCCACCGGGACGGCTTGCGGGGAGCAACGACGCAGCAAATCCTTCGTGGTCGCGAGTGCCCTGGGTCCCCCCTCGGCGAGGGATCGGCACCAGGCTTCGGCCGTGGGAAGAAGCGTTTCCGCGGGGGTGATCGCATTGATCAGTCCGATGCGGTGGGCTTCCGCCGCCTCGATGAGTTCGCCGGTGAGCAGCATCCAGCGGGCGGCCCGCTCGCCGACGTGGCGGAGCAGATGCGGAAGGACCATCGCCGCAACGAGACCCCGCCGCACTTCCGGGTACCCGAACTTCGCCGACGGAACCGCGAGTGCGAGGTCGCAGACGGTGCACAGCCCTGCCCCGCCGGCCACCGCGGCACCATTGACGGCGGCGACCGTCGGTTTCGGAAGGGTGTAGATTTGCTCGTACAGTGCGGAGAGCTTTGCCGCGTCGTCCCAGACCTTGTCCGATTCGTCGCCGAGGGTTCCCCGAAGTTCGTCGAGATCCATGCCGGCACAGAAGGCAGGGCCGTTGCCGGTGAGGATCACGCACCGTGCGGCGGAATCGGCGGCTGCTCGGGCGAACGCATCCGCGAGGGCGGCGATCAGGGCACGGCTCAGAGCATTCCGCTTGTCCGGCCGGTTGATCGTCAGCACCGCCGCCGGGCCGAGATGGGAATACGCGACGAGATCGGACATGGGTCACCGCGAGGAAGAGGTCACCGGGGAGAAGGTCGAAGCATCGGCGAGTGATCGGCGGGCAGGTCGACTTCCATCTGCAGCAGGGCGAGGGCGAAGGTTTTGCCCTGGGTATCGGTGCGGAGAGATCGACTGGCCCCGCCGGCGAGGGCGTCGTGGAGGAAGAAGTTCAAGCCGCGAACGTTGGCCGCCTCGAACCGCTCGACGCGGGAGCACCCGAGCGGTGCGAAGTACGCTGCCACTTTCTCGACGGTGAGGTTCTGCCGGAGCCAATCGAAGCCGGCATCGGTGTAGGCGATGACGGCCACGTTGGCGTGATTCCCCTTGTCTCCGGATCGTCCGTGAGCGATGGCGGACAGTGGCACGCGAACGGTGGCAGACATGATTGTCCCCGCAGAAACCGGAGCCGGCAAGACTTCCCAATTCTATCGCGGGGTCGGTACAAGGTCCGAGGAAAGGTGGGGGAAAGGATTGGGAGGAGCCCCGTTTTCGGGGTGATGGGCCGTTCACCGAAACATCGGCGAACGGCCCTCACAGGGCCGAAATTGTTGGTTTCCCTCCAACCCAGGTCTTCGACCTGGGCTGACAGAACGAGCCTGTCAGGCTCGAAGAGGAAACCATTCTCGGCCCTCTCCAAGTCTGGAGAGGGTGCCATTCTGTTTCCCTTCTGCCCGGTGGGATCCAACGTCAGATGGTGGGTCGCCGCGTCTCCTTCCCTGGAAGCTGACGCGGCGTTCAAAGAGCACGCTTACCCGCCGACGACGGGGAGTTGCAGCGCCTGGAGAATTTCGCCGGTTTCGTCGTCCTGGATCAGGGCGACGACGATCAGGCCCTTGAGGTCGAGGGGCCGGTCGGCGTTGGGGAACTGCTGATCCTTCGCGAAGTCGGCGAGGTAATCCGCGAGCTTCTTCTTCGTATCGGCGAGGTCGAGCTTCGCGGTGTACTTGCCGCCTTCGAGCTTCTTCACGGCGACGCCTTCGGGCAGGTCGAAAAGCGATCGGACGACGTGGTGGTGGAAGCGGATGCCGTTCCCGCCGACGTAGCGGACGTTCTCTTCCAGGAGCAGGAAGCGGAGCTTGACCTTGTCCGAGGGTTCCTTCAAGCCGGTGACGGAGACGGTCGTGGTGAGGGAATTCCCTTCTTTCTTGGCGGCTCCGTCGAGGGTGATGGGAGTCTTTTCTTCGAGGAGCGGGTCGATCAGGCCGCGGTACTGCTCGAATTTTTTCTCGGAGTTGTCCATCCCGCCGCCGCCGCCAGCGTTGGGGGTGCCGTTGAAGAGGGTCGAGGGGGTGCCGCGAAGTTTGCCGGGGAGTTTCTCGCGGTAGTAGTCCCACCGCGCGATCGAGGCCGAGTTCGTCAGCGGGTCGGGGCCGGGGATGTGGAGGTGATACTGGATCAGGATGACGTCCTTGGGTTCGTAGGCCTTGATGAGCCCGTCGAAGCCCACGTCGGCGGCGACGCAGGGCGGGCACTGGGCACCGGTGAAGAGTTCGACGACGGCGACGCGGTTGGCCTTCTCGTCCTTGCGGCCCTTGAATTTCTCGGGCTTGAACGGCGGCACCTTGGCGGAGTACTCCTCGTCGAGCTTGGTTTCGATCTTTTCCAGGGATGCGAGGGTCGCCTTCGCACCGTCGGCGTTGCCGCCCTTTTCCTGGGCGATGGCGAGGGCCTTGAGGGCGCGGATGCGGATTCCGGGGGCGAGTTTCTCATCCTTGGCCGCGATTTCCGCGAAGGGGAGTGCGTTCGATTCGAAGCCGGGCTGGCCGACGAGCGCCTCGGCGACGGAAATCAGGGAGAGGTTGCCGAGCCGGGGGCCGTGCTTGGTGGCGAATCCGATCGCTTCTTTCCCCCAGGTTGTGACCTCGTCCGGGGTTGCCTTGATCTTGGCGGCTCGGTTGATGAGTTCGAGGGCGGCGTTGGAAGAGGCAGCGGTGCCGGGGTGAGCCTTGATGACTTTCCGCAGCATCTCGGGGCCTTTTTCGTCCAGTTCCTTGGCCGCGTCGGCTGCCTCGTCGAGGAGTTTCTGACGCTCTTCCTTGTCCGTGGCCTGCCGGGCTCGCTGGCGGAGCATTGCGGGCTTGGAGCGGAGCTTCTGGTACTCGGCGTATTCTTCGGGGAACTTCGTCTGCACGATCGAGTTGTTCTGTGTCAACTTTTCCAGATCGGTGACGGTGAGCGAGGCCCGGAATGGTCGGGCGTCTTCGCCGAAGCTGCCGAGGATTTCCTTGGGGTTCTTGGCGTCCAGAACTCCCTCGAAGCTGAGCTTCGTGGACCCGAGTGAAACGGGGAACTTCACCTGCCCGTTTTCCACGGCGAGTTTGCCCAGGGTGACGTCCCGACCGGCAGGGCCGCTGACCAGCTCGGCCACAGGCTTGCCGTCCTTCTCTTCGACTTTGACGATCACAAACCGTTGCTCGATCCCGGGGAATGGGACGAGGGTGAGGACATAGGTTCCGGGCGCGAGGCTCGGTTTCTCGTCGGCGGGGGCGGAGGTGATGGCAACGACCGCGACGACGGCGGCTGCCAGCAAGCGACTGGAAAGCATGGCGGACTCCGGGGAGTAAACGCAAAAACGTCCGTGCCAGGACGGCCGGACGTTGCAGGAATGCTAGCGGTTGCGGGCGGCGTCGGCCAACTACCGGCGGCGATCGTTACAGTTCTGGGCGATCCGTGGACCAGAACGCGAGGGCGGCGGCCAGGTCATCGACGATCCCCGCCAGGCGGAGTTCCTCGGAAGGGATCGTTTCCGCGGGAATTTCGGCCCCGTACCCCGTTCGCACCAGCAAGGTCCGGCAGCCGACGGCGGCACCCGCCCACAGATCGCTCAGCTTGTCCCCGATCATCCACGACCGGGTCAGATCGATGCCCAGATCCCGGGCCGCCCACAGCAGCATTCCGGGGGCGGGCTTGCGGCACTCGCAGTCGATCCGGAACTCGCCAACCCCGTGGTCCGGGTGGTGCGGACAGTGGTAGTAGGCGTCGATCGTCGCCCCGCCCTCGGCGAGCACCGCGCTGAGGTGGGAATGCACCTCGGCCACCCGCGATTCCGGAAAGTACCCCCGGGCAACCCCCGCCTGGTTCGTGACCACGACCACCTTCACCCCCAGATGGTTCCAGCGGCGGATCGCCTCCACGGTGCCCGGAATCAGGCGGACCTGTTCCGGCGAGGAAAGGTAGTTGACCTCCTCGATCATCGTTCCATCGCGGTCGAGAAAGACGGCTTCGTGCATGGTCCCAGCTTCCATTCGGGAACGCGTCCGGACGAGAGTGATGTTACTGGGGGAAAATTCCGGCGGCAGGTGGGTGCCCGTTCGGCTGCAGCAGGTGTCGCGTGCGGAACCGCGGAAAATTGCAGCCGGTCCCGACCTGATTTCGCCGGAGAAGTAACCTATACTGCGGGAATCTTCCCGAAAAAGTCGGTCGCCCATGGCTCTCGCACCGCCCAATCCGTTCGGCCGGTTCCACCTCATTCGACCGATCGGCGAAGGCGGCATGGCCGTCGTCTACGAGGCCGACGACACCCATCTGGCGTGTCGGGTGGCGATCAAGATTTCGCACGCCACCCCCGCGGACCCGGGTGCCATCGAGCGATTCCACCGCGAGGCCCGATTCGCGCAGCGGGTCCACCACCCTTACATCTGCCCGGTCTACGAGGACGGCGAGATCGGCGGTCGGCACTACCTGACGATGCCGATGATCGAGGGAACGCCGCTGGACAAGCGGACCGGGCTGGCCCATGTGTGGGCGGAAAAGGACGCGATCGAGCTGATCCGCCGGCTGGCGATCGCCCTGCAGGCGGTCCACGATGCGGGCGTGGTCCACCGCGATCTCAAGCCGCACAACGTGATGCTCCGGCCGAGCGGCGAGCCCGTGCTGATGGATTTCGGTCTGGCCCGGGATCTTCTCGGTGTCGAGATCGGGCTGACGGCGCTTGGGAAAGCGGTGGGCACGCTCGCCTTCGTGCCGCCGGAACAGGCGATGGGAAAGCACGGGGAGATCGGGCCGCCGACGGATGTGTATTCGCTGGGGATCATCCTGTATCAGCTTTTGACGGGTCGGCTGCCGTTTGACGGTTCGAACCTGATTCTGCTCTGCCAGCGGATTCTCAACGAGATCCCGACGCCGCCGAGCGATTTTCGGCCGGGGCTGGGGAAACGCCTGGAAGAGGTCACACTGCGGGCGCTGGCCAAGGCGCCGGCGGACCGTTTCGCGTCGATGACGGAGTTCGCGCAAGCACTGCTCGCGTGCCGACCGTCGACCGGCAGTGTGGTGATGCCATCCCCGTTCGCCCCGAGCAGCGACCCCGAAACGTGCGAGATTCCCGGCACCTGGTTCGGCCGGCCCGCCAACCAGCCCGACGGGGAATGGGTCAAGTCCGCGACCACTCCCGGCCGGGTGCCCGCCTTCCCGGGTGTCGTCTATCAGTTCCAGGTCGACCGCACCGCAACGGATCGGCTCCTCGACCAGCTTCCGATCCGTGCCGACCTCCACACCCTCGACCTCGGCCGGTGCGACGGGCTCACGGCGATGGCCCTGCAAGCCGTCAGTCGGGTCGGGGCGCTCCGGGAACTGATCCTCACTCGGCGGGGAGTCGGCGGGATCCCGCTGACGGACGAGGGCTTGAAGCAGGTTGCGAAGTTGAAGCAACTCGAAACCCTGGAAGCCGCGGTTCCGGACGTGATGGACCCCGGGTATGCCGCCCTCGCGAACTTCACGGGCCTGACGCGGGCGACCCTCTATGACGCGGGCAAACTCACCGATGCGGGCATGGGCCATCTCGCCCGGCTGACCGCCCTCACAACCCTCCACCTCGGCGGCAGCGTCGTCACCGACCTTGGCCTCCGCCGACTTTCCGGGCTTCCGAATCTGCACGATCTCACACTCGAAGATTGCCATCGCATTGCGGGTCCCGGGTTGGGTTTCCTCAACAAGCCCGGCGGGTTGCTGGCACTCACCCTCGCGGGCGGCCGGGGGCTGGGCGATGAGGCCATCCAACACGTCGCGAGCCTGCCATCCCTGGAGCTTTTCGAACTCCGCAACTGTTCCCGGTTCACCGGCAGCGGCCTGTTCTACCTCGCCAGTGCGAACCGATTGCGGCTGATGGTGCTCACCGACTGCCGGAACCTCACGGATTCGGGCCTGCAAGCCCTGGAGAAAATGACATCCCTGGAACGGCTGGAACTCAAGGGCTGCGACCGCCTTTCCGAGCCGGCGCTCGAGCGTCTTCGCCGGTGCTTGCCCGCTTGCCGGATTCGCACCTGATTCGCGGATTCGCGGTTTCGGCGGGTTTCCACCAGAAGCACTCCGGCCTATGGAGAGCCATGTCCCCAACGGTCATCGTTCCGGCTCATGCTCGACCTAAACTCGGGAGTCGCCCCGTGTCCGCCGAAGTGATTGCCCGGTATCACGATTTGCTCACGGGAAACCCCGCCATCGCGGCGGATTCGCACGAGCAACTCACGCGACTTCAGGATCTACGCGGGCTTTTCTTCGGGACCCGGCCGCTCTGCACAGTGCTTCGGCCGCGGTTCCTCACGCCCGAGCAGTATCGGTTCCTGCGGTCTCGCGTCGGAATGTTGCTGCCGGCGTTCCGCAAGGTTTACGACCGAGCCCTGGTTGACCCCGACTTCCGCACCCAGTTCCGACTCCGCGAGTGGGAAAACGAGCTTCTCGCGATCGACCCCGGCTACCGCCATCCGTCGCCGACGAGCCGGTTCGACTCGTTCTTCACCCGCGATGGGCAACTTTCCTTCACCGAGTTCAACACGGAAACTCCCGCCGGGGCCGGGTACTCGGACTCCCTCGGCGACCTGTTCTACGGGCTGCCGTGCTTCCAGGAATTTCTGCGGACACATGATGCGGTCCCGATTCCGGACAAGCCCGGGGTGCTGCATGCGCTCCTGGATTCGTACGAGCAGTGGCGAGGGAACCGCACCGAGCCGCCGCGGATCGCCATCCTCGATTGGCGGGAAGTCCCCACCTTCAGCGAATTCATCCTCTTCTACGACTACTTCCGGAGTATGGGCGTCGAGGTCCGCAACATCGACCCGCGGGATGTCGAGTACCGCGACGGCAAGCTGATGGCGGAGGACTTCCACATCACGCTGATTTACAAGCGGGTTCTGATCAGCGAGCTCATCGAGCGGGGCGGCGTCGAGCACCCCGTCGTCCGGGCCGTCCGCGAAGGGGCGGTCTGCATGGTCAACTCCTTCCGGTGCAAGATTCTGTTCAAGAAAGCAAGCTTCGCGGTGGTTTCCGACGAGCGCAACGCGGAGCTCTTCTCGCCGGAAGAGCGGGAGATGGTGGCCGCCCACATCCCGTGGACGCGGGTCGTCGAGGAGCGGAAGACGACCCTCGACGGTGAACCGATCGACCTGATTCCGTTCGTGCTCGCAAACCGAGAGCGGTTCGTGCTCAAACCCAACGACGACTACGGCGGGCACGGGATCGTGCTCGGGTGGACCGTCGACCAGCAGGTATGGGAAGCCGCCGTGCAAACAGCCCTGAATTCTCCCTATGTGGTGCAGCAGAAGGTCGCGCTGTCGTCCGAGCCATATCCTGGCTTCGAAGACGGAACGCTGCGGGTCATCGATCGGTTGCAGGACACGAATCCGTTCGTCGCGTTCGGCTCGCACATGCACGGCGTCCTGACGCGAATCTCGACGGAGCAACTCCTCAACGTGACCGCCGGCGGCGGCTCGACCGTCCCAACCTTCCTGGTGGAACCCCGATGAACGCCCCGTCGTTGACGATTGGAATCGAAGAGGAGTACCAGATCATCGACCCCGCGACCGGGGAGTTGAAGTCGTACATCACGCAGATTCTCGAAGAAGGAAAGGTCCAGCTTCACGAGCAGATCAAGGCGGAACTGCACCAGTCGATGGTCGAAGTGGGGACGGAGATTTGCAAAACGCCGGCGGAAGCCCGGCAGGAACTGATCAAGCTTCGCCGATCCATCATGGAGCTCGCGGGCCGGCACGGGCTCGTCATCGCGGCCGCGGGGACGCACCCGTTCTCGTCCTGGATGACGCAGGAAATCACGCCCTTCGAGCGGTATCTCGGCGTCAAGAACGACATGGCGGACCTCGCCCAGCAATTGCTGATCTTCGGAACGCACGTCCACATCGGGATCGAGGACAAGGAGTTCCTCATCGATGCGATGAACGTCGCCCGGTATTTCGCCCCGCACATCCTCGCACTGAGCACGTCCTCGCCGTTTTGGATCGGGCGGAACACGGGGTTGAAGTCGTATCGCTCCATCATTTTTCGGCACTTCCCGCGCTCCGGTATCCCACGCCGATTCGGGTCGTGGGCCGAGTATTCCGGCATGGTCGACACGATGGTCCAGACCCGGTGCATTCCAGACGGTTCGAAGATCTGGTACGACGTCCGGCCGAACCACCGCTACCCGACGCTGGAATTCCGCATCTGCGACGTCTGCACCCGCGTCGACGAGGCCGTTTGCGTCGCCGCCATCTTCCAGGCGATCATCGCGAAACTCTGGAAGCTCCGCCGGGACAACCTCACGTTCCGTGTCTACCCGACGGAACTCATCGAGGAGAACAAGTGGCGAGCGGTCCGGTACGGGCTCGACGGCAAGATGCTCGACCTTGGCAAGCACGCCGAGGTGCCCGTCCGGGATCTCATCCACGAACTCATCGACTGGTTCCTCCGCGACGTTCTGGACGAGCTCGGGACTCGGAAGGAAGTCGAGTATGCGTACAAAATCATGGAGCAGGGGAGCAGTTCGGACCGGCAGTTGCGGACATTCGAGGGGACCAACGGCAACGTCCGTGCAGTCGTGGATCGGCTGGTGGCGGAAACTCGAGAAGGTGTGATGTGACGCGAACCTTCGAGCGATCCGGGATCCGCTTCGACTACCCCGGCAACTGGCAGCTTCAATCCGAGTCCACCGACGACGGCTGGGTCGTGACTGTGCACAGCCCGGATACGGCGTTCGCGCTGGTGAGTTTGCGGGAAGAAGCGGAATCACCGGCACAGGTTGCCGACCAGACGCTGGAAGCCCTTCGCGCCGAGTATCCTGGACTGGACGTGGAGCCGGGGATTGATACCATCGCCGGATTGCCGGCGATCGGGCACAACATCGATTTTCTGACACTGGATACGGCAACGGTGTGTCGGACGCGGTGTGTGGCGACGTCGGCCGGGCCCCTGCTGATCCTGATGCAGGCGACCGAGTACGACCTGGCACGATACGAACCGGCTTTCGAAGCTCTGCTGGCTTCGCTCCGGACCGACTCCGACTGATGCAGATCGTCTTCTTCGTACTCCTGGCTCTCGCGACCGCGGACGTTCTCGTCTGTGTGGGTTTGCTCGCGCTGGTGGCGGCTCAATACCGCCGGGTCCGCAAAAAGGCGGCCGCCAAGGGGCACGCCCTTCCCTCGGTTCGTGGCGAAATCGCGATGATCACCCTCGCCCTCCTCGCCGGCCTCGCCGCCCTCTACGCCGCCTTCATCGGCGTCGTCTGGGCCGGCAGGTGATCACTGCCGGTACAATGGAAGCACCACCCGGGGCAAAACGATGACCAACACCTATGTTCTGACCGGCACCTTGACCGATCCCCAAACCGTGAAACTCAGCGAACCGCTCCCCGTTCCCCCAGGCGACGAGTTGCGGCTGACGGTGGAAGTGCTCCCTACTGTGACCCCCACAGGAGCGAAACCTGAAATCCTCCAGGTGATTGCTGTCGTCCACGAGCAACAACGGCAACGCGGCCACGTTCCACCCTCCGCGGAAGAAATCCAGGAATATCTTCGAGGGGAGCGGGAAGGATGGAGGGATCTGTGATGCGAATCTACTTTGACTCGGTTGCCATGATCTACCTTGTAGAGCGTGTCGAGCCCTGGTTGAGCCGAATCCAGACCAAGCTCTCCGTCCCAGACGTGCGTGTTGTGTACAGCGATCTGGTTTGGATGGAATGTCGAGTCAAACCAATTCGACTTCGTGACGCAAATATTTTGGCCGACTTCGACACGGTTTTCGCGAACTCCGAATTGACATCCATCAACTTCTCCGTCTTCGACCGAGCCACCCAGATCTGCGCGAATCACCGGTTCAAAACTCCCGATTCCATCCACCTTGCCGCAGCGGTCAACTCGGGATGCGACGTGTTCCTGACCAACGACCAGCAACTGGCCCCGTTCCCGAATGTCCGGGTGGAAGTCATCTAGCCCCGAGCGATCGATGCCCGCGAATGGTTTCCTCCGTGTCGCCGCCGCGTCTCCGGAAATGCGTGTGGCGGACACGCGGTTCAACTCCGATCGAACCGTCACGCTCCTCCGCGAGGCCGAGGAAGTGGGCGTGGATCTGGTTGTGTTCCCGGAAATGGGGCTGACCGGGTACACCTGTAACGATCTCTTCCATTTCCCGACGCTGCTGCGGGCGGCGGAAGATGCGCTGGAGGCGGTTCTCGCGGCGTCGCGGGAGTTCGCGGGGGTGGCGACGGTCGGGTTGCCGGTGGTGGTGGATGGTCGGCTCTTCAATGCGGCCGCGGTGGTGTGCGGGGGCAAGTTGCTGGGGGTCGTGCCCAAGTCGTATCTGCCGAACTACAAGGAATTTTACGACGCCCGGTTCTTTGCCCCCGGTTCGGCCGCGGTGTCGAAATCGCTGCAAATCGCGGGACAGGAAGCGCCGTTCGGGGTCGACATCCTCTTCGAAGCCATCAACGCGGATGGATTCGTTCTCGGCGTGGAAATTTGCGAAGACGTGTGGATGCCCGTGCCGCCGAGTTCGTGGCAGGCGCTCGCCGGGGCCACCATTCTCGCCAATCTCTCGGCGAGCAACGAGACGATCGGCAAGCCGGCGTACCGCAAGCAACTCGTGGCCGGGCAGTCCGCCCGGTGCATCGCCGGCTACGTCTACGCCTCGTCCGGGCCGGGGGAATCGACGACCGATCTCGTCTTCGGCGGCCACTGCCTGATCGCGGAGAACGGCACCATTCTCGGGGAATCCCCGCGTTTCCGCCGCGACTCGCACCTGACGATCGCGGACATCGACCCCGACCGTCTGCTCCACGACCGGGTGCAAACCTCAAGTTTCCACGCGAACACGGGCACACCGCCGTTCCGTCGGGTGCGGTTCGAGCTCGCCCCACGGGAAACGCACTCGCAAAAATTGATGCGTTTCGTCGACCCACACCCGTTCGTGCCCTCCGACCCGGCGACATTGCGGGAACGGTGCGAGGACATTTTCGCGACGCAAATCGCGGGGTTGGCGAAGCGGCTCGACCACATCGGGCGGATTTCCGTGGCGATCGGCGTCTCCGGGGGGCTCGACTCGACCCTCGCGCTGCTCGTCACCTGCAAGACGTTCGACGCCCTCGGGGAGCCGCGGTCGAAGATTCGCGCCCTCACGATGCCCGGGTTCGGCACCACCTCGCGGACGCTGACCAACGCGAAGTCGCTGATGGCGGCGCTGGGGGTCAGTTCCCGCGAAGCCGACATCCGCGCAACCTGCCTCGACCAGATGCGGGCGATCGGCCATGCCCCGTTCGGGATTCCCCTGGAAGGGCTGAGCATCGACGAATTCACGGAAAAGCTCCGGAATCGGCCCGCCGACCGCCTCGGGGACCTGACCTTCGAGAACGTCCAGGCCCGGGTGCGGACCAGTTTCCTCATGAATACCGGCTTCGTGATCGGCACCGGCGACCTCTCCGAGCTTGCCCTCGGGTGGTGCACTTACAACGCCGACCACATGAGCATGTACAACCCGAACGTGAGCATCCCGAAGACGC
>CAZKIQ010000018.1:0-108309 GCA_964552815.1 uncultured Alcaligenaceae bacterium
GCCGAAGACAGGAGCAGCGAGGCAGACGACAGATGCACCAGTCACGAGGGCAAGGAAGGCAGCGAACATGGGCGGGGCTCCGAAGTTTGGTTGCGTTGCGAGCGATCTGGAGATAGACTACTGGTATTCCAGTATATTGTCAACTGGAATTCCAGTACCGATTTTCCGGATTGATCTATGCCCTTCGATGCGTTGAAGTTAAAGCGACTACGCGAGAAGAAGGGGTGGACGCAGGCGCAAGCGGCGGCTGCAGCAGGTCTGCCGGTCGGCACATATCGCGACTTGGAGCAAGGTGTCAGACTTGATCCGGGATATTCGAGCGTGCTCAGTCTCGCTGCTGCGTTCGGCGTCGACTGCGGAGCGTTCGCTGACCAGACGCCGGTGGCCAACGAGCCACCCGAGCAGCCAAGGCGAGGACGGCCGCCTGCTGATCCCGACATCTCGTCTGAGCCACCCGCAGGGTCAGAGCGAGCCCTAGGGAAGAGAAAGTGAGACGCCCCCATCCGCAGACGAATATGCTACTGGGTGCTTCCCGAACCTGCTCGCGATTGCGAGAATGTCACGGCGACAGTGCTCCTCCTCCGCCTCGGGTGCTCGCCATGGTGGCCGATCTTGAAGGAACGGTTCCCGGATGACTGAACCGAGGGCCTGGTGGAAGTACCCAGGAGACAACCACCAAGCGGCGGATCAAGTTGGATGCCACTGGCATTCTAACCACCCTAACTTGAGCAGAAGCCGCGGCGAGACGAGCGGACCCGGTTGTAACTGAGGAAGACGTGATCGATCGGGGCGGATAAACTTGGGATATGGCTACCCAGTTGGAGTTACTCCGTTCGCTGTTACTCGCCCATTTTCGGGGCGATGACGGGGCCTTCCGCACTGCGGCCTGGGAAATCGTCGAGAGCGAACGGCAGGTCAACCGACCCGTCGTCGCTGCCGAACTGGAGCGGATCCTCCGGGAGGCGAACGCCCCACCGCGGAGGAATGGCGTCGGCACGCTACACGGGGTGAACGGGGCGAACGGTTCGCCGAAGGACAGGGACAAGAATGCCCCCCTGCTCGAGGCCGCCGAGCCGCGGCGGGAGGTCGATGATCTGGTGCTCTCGCCGGCGACCCGCGGGGCCCTGGATCGCGTGGTCGCTGAGTGGAGAAAGGCCGAGGTCTTGAAGGCCCACGGGCTGCGGCCAGTGAGCAAACTCCTCTTCCACGGGCCGCCCGGGTGCGGGAAGACCGTCGCCGCCGAGGCTCTCGCGAAAGCCCTGTTCCTCCCGCTGGCGACGGTCCGGTTCGACGCGCTCGTATCGTCCTACCTGGGTGAGACGGCGTCGAACCTGAGGCGGGTCTTCGACCACGCCCGGGCTCGACCGATGGTCCTGCTGTTCGACGAGTTCGACGCGATCGGCAAGGAGCGGACCGCAGCGGACGAGCACGGCGAGTTGAAGCGGGTGGTCAACTCGTTCCTCCAGCTGCTCGACGGGTTCCGGGCAGACACGCTGACCATCGCGGCCACGAACCACGAAGGCCTGCTGGACCCCGCCCTGTGGCGGCGGTTCGACGAGGTGGTGGCGTTCCCGCCGCCCACACCGGTCGAGGCGGAGGCCCTGCTGGCCCGCCACTTCCGTCAGTTCCCGCTCACCGCAGGGGTGAAGCTCAAGGAACTCGTCCGCTCGCTCGACGGGGCCTCCCACGCCGACCTCGAGCGGGTGGCGGTTGATGCGATCAAGCAGGCGGTGCTCGACGGGCACGACGCGGTGAACCATGCGACGCTTAGGGGGGTGGTCGATCGCCTCCGCGACCGCCTTCGCACGACTCGTGGAGAAGGGCAGTTACCGCCCGCCTCGGGCGGGCGTCGCCAGTTCAAGAAACGACAAACGGACTGATCGCCCATGCCCCATCCCCCGGAAGACGGACGTTACCCTCACCTCGAACTCGTCCGCGAAGACCCCAACCCGGCCCGCCGCCGACAACAGCCCCCGCCGCCGAACCGGCCAGACCGGGGCGGGCGGGGTCAGTTTGGCCCGCAACTTCGGACCAGGGTCCAGCAGATCGAGCACGAGGCCCAGGCACGTCCACAGCCCCCGGCGGGAATTCATCCGCACCTCGTCTTCCGTGTGCCGCTGGTCCCGGGGGCTTCGTCCGCCGGGCTTGTCGAGCGACTCCAACAAGCCGGGGCAACGGTCGTCGGTGTCGAGCCGGACGGTGCGATCATCGCCTTCCGCGACGACGCCAACCTGGCCGCCTTCCGCGACGGGGTGGACCAGTACACCCAGGGGCCGCGGACCAATCCCGACACCGGCCTGCCGTATCAGTCGACCGTCTGGGACGTCCTCGAGGCCATCGACGTCGACCAGATGCGGCTGTGGGGCCGGGGTGACCGGGTGGGGCGTCGGCTGGCCGCTGAGGTTGGCCCGACCGGAGAACTGGTCGACCCCCAGCGGCTGTACGTCGTTGACCTCGAACTCTGGCACCGCGGTTCCATGCCACTTACCCGGTCGTCGGTCGAAGAGGTCCGGCGGCTGGTGCAGAGCGCCCCGACGCCTGACGAGCGAGTCCGCGACGAGTTCGTCGGCGAAACGCTCTGCCTGATGAGGGTGTCGGTTCGCGGGGCCAAACTGAGCCAACTGCTCGACCTCGACGCGGTCGCGGAGGTCGAACTCCCGCCGGTGGCAGTGTTCGACATCACGATGGCCAACAGAAGTACGGCCCGTCAGTTCCCCACCCCGCCACGGCCGCCGGCAGACGGGGCTCGGGTCTGCGTCATCGACAGCGGCATCGTCCCCCAGCACCCCCTGCTCGCCAGCAACGTCGGCTCGTACGAGTCGGTGTTGACTGCCACCGCGTCAGGGGTGGACGAGTGCGGGCACGGCACAATGGTGGCGGGGATCGCCGTTTTCGGCGACGTGCGGGACGGGTACGAGGGCGGGCGGTTCGAGTCCGAGGTGACGGTTTTCAGTGCCCGGGTGCTGAACGAGCGGAACGAGTTCGACGAGGAGCAGCTCATCGTCCGGCAGATGGAGCGGGCCATCGAGACGTTCAAGGTCGAGCCGTACCGCTGTCGGGTGTTCAACCTGTCCCTCGGGAGCCGCGGGCCGTGGTTCCGCGAGAACCGCCGCCAGAGCCTGTGGGCGGAGTGTCTGGACCAACTGGCCCGGACGCACAAGGTGCTGCTCGTCGTGTCCGCCGGCAACCACGCCATGGGCACCGGCGAGAGAACCCGACACGCCGAAGAGGCGGTCGTCGAGTACCCGCACTATTTCTTCTGTGACGGCGAGTGCGGGCTGTGCGAACCCGCCACGGCGGCGATCGCGGTGACGGTCGGCGGGGTCGCCCAGTACGATGTCCCGGCCGTGCCTGGGTCGGTCCGAGCGGATTCCCTCAACCGCCCCATCGCCGCCGCCGGGCAGCCCTGCCCGATCACCCGGATCGGCCCGGGCATTTTGGGGGCGATCAAGCCGGAGTTCGTCGCCCCCGCGGGCAACGGGCTGTTCACTGGCGACGCCGCGAGGCGGGTCATCGCGACCGACGGCGGCCTGGCGGTGATGTCGCTCGCCCACGACTGGGCCACCGGCGGGAGCCTGTTCCGGTTCGATAACGGGACGAGTTTCGCCGCCCCCCGGGTAGCCCGCATCGCCGCCCTCGTGTGGCAGCGGCTTCGGGACACTTTCGGAGACGACATCGACCCGAATGCCGTGCGGGCGGTGCTGGCCACGGCGGCGACCCCACCCCAGGCGACCGTGGATCTGGTCCAGCCACTCCAAGGCGAGGCCGGGGTTCGTCGTGTCTGCGGGTTCGGGCAGATCGACGAGGACTTCGCCCTGAACACTGGCGACCGGCGGGTGACGTTCGTGGCCCAGGGGCAGATCCAGATCGATACCATCCAGATTTTCGCCCTCCCCATCCCTGACGAGTTCAGGGAAGCGGCCGGGCGGAAGCGGGTGATCGTCGGGCTGGCGTTCGACCCGCCCGTCCGGAGCCGCCGGGCGGAGTACCTCGGGGTGGACATGAACGTCGCGTTGGTCCGCGGGATGTCCGTCGACGAGATCGTTTCGGCGTACCGTGCGATCAGCCGACAAGAGAGGGACGCCGCCGAGGAAGCGGGCACCGAGCTGCCGGGGACGCCCCAGGACGCCCGCCGGTGCAAGCTCAGGCCGGGGCCGAAGGCGTTGGCCGGCAGCACCCTTCACCGCTCGGAGTGGACCTTCCGGCGAAGCAATGCGGAGTACGGCGACACGTACTACCTGGTGGTGCGGGCAGAGCGGAACTGGGCTCCCGAGTCGGTAACCCATCAGGATTTCGGCCTGGCGGTCGCTCTCTCCACGGAGGCCGAGATCCAGCTCTACAGTCGCATCCGCCAGCGTGTTAAGCCTCGGCTTCGGTCCTGACTCAGGCGGCCTCGTCGTCGAACAGGTTGAGAAGCGGGAGCCGCTTCCGCAGGTTCGCCCGCCAGTGGGCGTGGAGTTGCTCGTCGGGGGGTCTCGGCGTCAAACGTGTGGAAGGCGATCGTCCTCGCGACGGCCCGCCCGTCGAGCAGCCAAGGCGGCATCAGCGACCCGGCCCCCGCCTCCTTCATGTAGACAATCACGACAAAATCGCCCGGCTGATGGCCGAGCGAGAGAAACGCACCGAAGTTAGTGTCGACCAAGTGCTTACAGACCTGGCGAACCTCGAGTTCGCCGACTGGCGGAACATCTTCGGACTCTCGGATCGCCTCGCCCTTGGACCCTTCCGGAAATTTTCCGGAAGGGGTAGACCCGTGAGATTTCCCAAGATCCTTCTGCCGCTCCTTCGCCTTCGGCCCTTCCAATGCCTCGATCCGCCGGCCCATCTCGATCAGATCCAGCGGCGACAGGTCTTCCCGGCAGGTGTTCTCATCCTGACGAGCTTGGACGATTTCCGTTGTGGGAATTCCCGCAACGGCGAGTTCCAGTTCCGGAGAGACTCTCCTTTTCGGACACCTGAACCTCCGTCTCCAGCCCCGGCACGATGGGGCGACTGATATGGGAATTCCCATTTCAATCAGCGGGTGCGCCGCCGCCCGGCGGCCTTCGAAGCGATCAACGGTCGGGATTCCGAGGGTTGAACCGGTCGGCACGTCGCCGGCCGGACCGCTCCTTGTCATCGCGTCGCCTGAGTTGACCGACCCTCGGGGTTGCCGTCCGGCTCGCTAGTGGCGAAGATCGGCGGAACCCCGGGGGATTCGGTATGGCCTCGCTCGTCCGTCCGTGGATCGTGATCTACATCGACTCTGCCGGGAAGCGGGTGTCGAAGGGAACGCCCGGCGCGAAGAAATCCCGGGAGCGGGCGGGCAAGTGGTACGGCCAGGGGATCCCCGGGTTGCCCCCGAAGAAGCGAGTTCCCCTCGCCGCCGATCGCGTTGCCGCTCAGCGGATGCTCGATGACATGGTGCGGAAGGCGGAGCGGGGACAAACGACCCTTCCCGACCGCGACGCCGGGCGAATTCCGCTGGCGGAGTACCTCGAAGAATTCGGGGCCGATCTCAAGCTCGGGCTGGCCGGCCGACGACCGGGGAAACCGCCCGGGGCGAAGCAACTCCAGATGACTCTCCAGCGGGTGCGAGACCTGCTCGCCGGCTGCCATCTCGTCAACCCCGCGGACCTGAACGACTCGGCACCTCGCCGAGTTGCGTCGTACCTTCAAGGCCGGATCGCAATTCCGAAGGCCGAGGGCGGGTTCGCTCACCAGACCGCGACGTTCTTCCTCGCCGACGCCAGGCGGTTCGTGTGGTGGCTGTCGGTCAAGAAGCGGGTTCCGGTTCGCGTGGACCTCCTCGACTCCGTACCTGGGTTCGACCCGAAGGGAAACCGTGTCCACGCCCGCCGGGCCGTGACCGTCGAGGAACTCGCCTCGCTCCTGGATGCCACCCAGAACAGCACCGTTTCGATCTTCGGCCTGACGGGCAGAGACCGCTACTTCCTCTACCTCACGGCCTTCTCGACGGGCTTCCGGGCGAACGAACTGGCCGCGCTCATGCCCCGGAACTTCTTGCTCACGGGCTCCACTCCGGCAGTGACACTCTCGGCGAAACAGACGAAGAACAAGAAGCCGGCGACGATCCCCATCCCGCCGGCGGTGGCGGTCCAGTTGACGGGGTTCCTTGCCGACCGCCCAGCGAACTCCGCCGTCTGGCCCGGAGGTTGGTCGAAGTACGCCGCCATGACCCTCCGGAAGGATCTGGAAGCGGCCGGGGTGCCGTACGTCGTCGAGGGACCGCACGGGGAAGAGTTCGCCGACTTCCACGCATTGCGGCACTCGTTCGTCTCGGCCCTCGCCGCGGCCGGGGTGGGGCAGAAGGAACTCCAGGAACTCGCCCGGCACTCGGACCCTCGGTTGACGCTCGGGCTGTACACCCACACAACGACGGCTCAACTCGCCGGGGCGGTCGGGAAGCTGGCGATCCCCGGGGCCGTGGAGCCCAACCCGCTCGGGAACATTCCCCGGCAGGAACTGGAAGCGCTCGTCGTCGGCTTGCTCGCCGTCCTGGGGACGATCCTCGAGCCATCTGGAAACCCTCTTGCACCTGCGCTTGCACCCCCGCTTGCACCTCGGGAGGGGACTTCGGGAGACGGTGGAGGACATACGGACACCACGGCTTCGGATGGCAAGCAGTCGCGAGCGAAAGGAAGCCGGCGGAAGTGAAACGAAGAAACCCTGGATTTCCAGGGGTTTGGGACGAATGAAAACGATCGGGGACTACCGGGGACAGGACATTCTAACGGAGAGGGAGGGATTCGAACCCTCGTTACCCTTGCGGGTAAATCAGTTTTCGAGACTGACGCATTCAACCACTCTGCCACCTCTCCTTCGCTGTCGATATCAAGTTAGCGGAATACCCTCCGAACCGTCAAGTCGGCTGGGGAAGACCCCAGGGCGAGAGGTCAATTCATGGTTTGTGGGACTCTCGTGGGATTTTAGTGACGGGATAAGAAGTCCTCATGATCTCTTTGCTGTTACTCCTTGTCAGGACGGCACATGACCACGCCCGCCTTGTCACCCGAACAACTCGAACAACTCCGCGCGCTCGCGGCAAAATGGGTCAAAATTGTTTTGGTCGCGGTAGAGATCGGTATACCGGACGGGTGTGCGTGTGCCGGCAAGTGAGTATTGAACCTTGCGGATCGTCCGTAACGAAACCTGTCCACAATGTAACTACACGATCCATCCACGAAGTGGCGGAGCGAACACGGAGTAGTCAGTGGACGGATCCTAGGGGGCGTACACTAGACGACTTCCATAACTCGCCGGCCAAGAACTTCGAACCGAGGTTCGATTCCGAGCCCCGGGGTCGTCGCGGCACTGAGAAGTCCTCGTTCGCGTTGGGGCGCCCCGGCTGCAGTAGAAACGGTGACGTAACTATTGAAGTCGGTGCTTGTGAAGCGGAACTGTTCTGGGGTACTTTGCGCGAGATGAGCGATTGCGGCGGTAGTAATGTCCCCGCCCCAACTATCCTCGAGAGTCATAGCAATGCCGATTGTTACGCAGAGATCACGAACCTGTTTCGTCTTGGTCAGTCCCCCGAGTTTACTAATCTTCAAGTTCACGACGTCCATCGCCAAATCCGACTTCGCTCGCAAAAGCATTTCGATGCCATCGACGTTTTCGTCAAGGACGAACGGGTGATTGCATTGTTGCCGCACGGACAAACATTCTTCGTAGGTCAGACATGGTTGTTCAATGTAGATGTCAATATCCCGTACGGCTCGAACCACCCGTACTGCCTCGTGTTGTACCCATCCAGTGTTGGCATCCGCGACCAGCCGATCACCAGGCTGCAAGGCTGCAGAGACCTGCCTAATTCGTTCGATGTCCAGATCAGGATCCCCGCCGACTTTGAGTTGGAACCGGGTGTAGCCCTCGGCGCGATAACCTGCAACGCGGGCGGCCATCTCTTCGGGCGACTCTTGTGAGATCGCTCGATAGAGCCGGATATTGTCGCCGAACCGCCCACCCATCAACACACATACAGGAAGTCCGGCCGTCTTTCCAAGAATATCCCAGCATGCGATATCGATGCCGCTTTTGACATAGGGGTGTCCTTTAAGTGCTGCGTCCATGCGATGGTTGAGCTTAAGGAGTTCCCGAGGGTCCATGCCGATCAAGTGTGGCGCGAGTTCCCGGATTCCAGATCGAACACCTTCCGCGTAGGCGGGGAGGTAGAACGGGCCGAGAGGGCACACCTCGCCATAGCCGACCAGACCCGTGTCCGTTTCGACGCCCACAATGGTGCTATCAAAGACGGTGACCGACTTCCCTCCGGACCACTTGTAACTCCCTTCCCGGAGAGGTAATTCGACTCGATGCGCGAAGATCCTGGCGATCTGCATGTTATAATTCCGAATTGTGTGTGTGGGGGTGGGTCAATCTTTTCACGGGGCATGCAGGAGACTGTGGAGGGTCACTTCCCAAGGGCATGGATAGTGTTATGCAATGTCCCCGTTATGGGTCGTCCATCAGTACCTTTCAAACGATAGACGATTTCCATACACATCGTTGGGGCGAGACCTGGAAACTCCAGTCGGATCGTCTTCCCATCCGCGGCCAGCGTGGCTTTTGTTACGGAGAGCGGCTTCTCGTCGATATGTTTCGAACCATAGTTCTTGGTTCGTTTCAGGCCCCACACTTTGATATCAAAGTTCTTCGGCTCCATCGCGAAACCGTCCACGTTGTCAGTAAACGTGATTTCAATTGAGCGGGTCTTTGCATGGATGGCGATGGGCAGGTTCATAGGTTTGCCGGTATAGCGAACGCGATAAAACCCACCGGGAGCGGTCTGATTGCCAGCCCAAGCGTACATTCCGCAAACGTACAAACTGCCGTCGGTCGGGTGAAACCTTGGCCGCATGATACCCGTAGGGAAGGTCGGCAGAGGCAAGGCACACATCCCCCCCTGATCCTGACTGTGAACCTTCTCATGTGGCACGATATAGATCTTCCCCATGCCGTAGCTTGTGTTCAACAATGCTCCTGCTAACGGACCCCAGGTCTTTTCCGGCACCCAGACCAGTTCTGCCGGCGAGCGGTCGAACGAGTTGGTGATCCAACACAGGGGCTGCTTCATCGCGGAATCCGCAGTGTCGGTGACGTCGGTGTAGCCGTACAGGTTCCCGTAGAATCCGCCAGGTTCGACCTTGTTGATGCGGTTCTTCGGGGTCCAGAATCCTTCCTGGTCGGTGACAAAGAAGGTGCCGTCGGGGTTGAGGCAGACGCCGTTCGCAGCCCGGAATCCGGTGGCGAGAATCTCGGTTCTCGTGCCGTCCGTGTTGACTTTCAAGAGGGTGCCGTGATGGGGAACGATGGCTGGGAGGGCGTGACGGCCGCTCTTGGCGTAGTAGAAGTTGCCCGCCGCGTCGATCTGCAGACCCATCGCAAACTCGTGAAAGTGCTCCGTGACCTGGTGGTCGTTGTTGAAGCACTCGTAAAAGTCTGTTTCGCCATCTGCGTTAAGGTCGTGCAGTTTCACAATCTGGTCACGGCAACAGACATATATTGCCCCGTCGCGGACTTTGAGCCCAAGCGGTTGGAACAGTCCGGACGCGATCCGCTGCCATGTCAACCCTTCTTCGGGCTTGTTGATTCCACCAACCGCCCACACGTCGCCGTCCCATGTGCAGACGGCCATCCGTTTGCCGTCAGGTAGGAAGTCGAAACCGGTCAGGCGGAGCAAGGCGTTCCACGGATTTCGTTCTGGGATTCCAAAGTTGTCGACCTCGAACGGGCCATCGGTTTTGCCCTGGCTCGCGGTCGTCTTCATAACTTCAGGCCACCGCTTCGGTCCGCCCTCGGTGAGTCGGTTGAGAGGCTTCGGGGCCGACGTGGATTTTGTGAAAGCTGTCAAGTCGGTGGGATTCTTCGCCAGCAACACCTTCACCAGGGTCGGTGTTGTGGCAGCGGGAATCGTGAGCAGGTGGAAGCCATCCTTCTTGGTCAGTGACACCTTGCTGTCACTGATCAGCGCGACCTCGGCGTCCTCGGGGGCGATGCGGGCATGCAGGTCGCCGGACGACTTGCTCACTTCCAGCGTGCGTGTGAACACGAACTTCTTGCTTCCATCCGTCTCCATGCCTTCGAGTTCAAGGATGTCTGCATTACCGACCGAGTACGAGATCACGGTCTGGTTACCGTAGGCATAGGTTCCCTTGAACCGGGCCCAGGTACGGGGGAGAGGTCCATAGGGTTTCTTGTCGCGACCCAAGGGTCGGGGGTCGGCGAAACTACCAGTTTCGGGGTTAGCCCAGCCTGGCCCGACTGGGTTTTCGACGTACCGCTCGCCGACAATTTTGGGGTGAACCTGATGCTGGCCGTTGAAGTGGATCCCCTTCCAGTCGATGAACCCGTCTCCGGTCCAGGCGGCGGCGAGTCGCAGCGTGTCGTGATCGAAAATCGCCCAACTTTTCCCACGTGACACGCCGCCTGGTCCGGCGTCGAGGCGGACGGCGATTCCCTTGTAGGCGATGTTTCCGGCGGATACCTCATAGGTGTTCATCAGACTCGGGCCGTAGTTCATCGCCATCCAGGGGTCGACGCTTGCTGGCGGCGGGCCGAACTCACCTGGTTTGCCCGTAGGCAGTTTCGCGAGGTAGCCAGGGTCCGCCTGGGTATACTGGGTCGGGTTGTGGGGCTTCAGGTAAGCTTCCCGCAGGTAGTGAATCACATCGTATTTCTGCCGTGGAACCATCCAAGTCTGCGGGGCCATCAGGTTGTAACCGTGAGTGAGCGTGCGGTACAGGCCGTGGGGGTCGCTGCCGTTCTTGAAGGTGTGAGTAGAGAACCGCGGCGATGTGGGGAGGGAGCCGGGTTGGTCCTTCGTGCCGTGACAGTTAGCGCACACACGGTTGTAGATCGCTTCGCCGCGCCGGAACGCCTTATCGTCCAGTCCGCGGATGAGCCCTGCGTGGTCGATCTCCTTTTCGTACTCGGGAATCACGATTGTCGTCACCGCTGGTCGC
Organism: uncultured Alcaligenaceae bacterium; assembly: GCA_964552815.1. Taxonomy (GTDB): domain Bacteria; phylum Planctomycetota; class Planctomycetia; order Gemmatales; family Gemmataceae; genus CAYUHJ01. The sequence goes on from CAZKIQ010000018.1 coordinate 10,965, forward strand.
AATTCCTTTGCCCGTTTCGGCCCACCCTCGGCAATCTCGATGAGGTACTTCGCAATGTCGAGGAACTGCTGGCGATCGGAGAGCGTGTTCGCCAGACCGTCTGGCATCAGGGACTGGTTCCCGACGACTCGTTTCTCGATGTCCGCGACTGGAACGGTCACCCGCTTGCCGCCGGCCGGGTCGATCAGGGTGAGCGAACCGTTTTTCTCATCGCCAACGAGGCCGGTCACCGTCTTCCCGTCGACGCTGGTGACCGTGACCGTTTCGTAACCCTTCTTGATGATCTTCGACGGCGCGAGTACCGACTCGATCAGGTACTCGGCGGTCGCGTCCTTCCCGGCCAGCGCGATGTCCGGCCCGAGGTGGGTGCCGGTCTCGCCGTCGTGGCAGCGGGCACACGTCAGGAACGGCTGGAAGAAGAGCACCGCACCGCGGCCGGCGTCCCCCTTCTCGCGGGCGGACTTGGCCAGTTCTGCTGGAGTTTCCTTGAGAAGTTGCTGGGTCAACCCCGGGGGGCCGGCCGAGGTTTTCTCTGCGACTTCCCACAACTTGCCGATGAGTTCCGCCATGTCCGGGTCGTGCTTCTGCAGCTGATCGCGGGTAAACGGAAAGAAGTCGTTGCGTCCGAAATAGGCTTCGGTCGCCTCGGCGAAGTACTCCATTGGCGTGGTCATGGCGTAAGCTTTTTCGAACGTGTTCGGCCGGCCGTTGCCGAGGTGCCTCTCGACCTTGTCGTACTTCCGGGAGTCTTTCGCCCGGGCGTAGGCCCCGGCGATGTCCGGGTTGCCGAAGCCCTTCGGCAGTTCGCGGTCGTGGTAGGCGTGGGCCAGTTCGTGGAGCACGAACCAGGGCATCCGGTTGACTTCCGCCGCGAAGATGCTGACGTTGGTGAACTCGACGCACCGGGCCATCGCCGGGTCGCGGCCGACCTTGCGGAGCCAGATGTCATCGGGGTGGTACTCGGCGCCTGGCCGGACGCCGGGGTACTCGGGGTTGAAGTACAGCGGCACCTTCTGCAGTTTCACAACGGCGGCTTTCGGCACCACCTTGATGATGTCGGCGAGTTGGGCGTCGAGAAGATCCATCGCCTTCCGGGTCAGCGGCAGGTCGGCGGCGAGCAGCACCCGGTTGACGTGGACCGTCCACCCGCGGACCTGCCGGGTCTCGTACACCGGGTCCGGGGCGGGGGCGGCCGGGGACTTGAGGTTGTCGTGCAGGAACCGGGCCATCGTCTCGTACAGGTGCTGGTCGGTATTCCGGCCCTCCTTGATTGCATGGGTGCGGTTCGGGTACGGGAGTACCGTGAACCGCTTCCCCTTGGCAATCAGTTCCTCGATCAGACGCTCGGTCCCCTGGTAGTGGCAGTTGTCGTCTCCGGTTCCGTGGATGAGCAACAGGTTCCCCCGCAACCTGGCGGCGTGGGTAATCGGTGACCCGTCTCGATACCCGGCCATGTTGTCCGCCGGCAGGCCCATGTACCGTTCCTGGTAGATTGTGTCGTAAAGCGTCTGGTCGGGAACGGAGGCGATCGCGACGGCTGTGCGATACAGGTCCGGGTGGCGGAACACGGCGTTCAAGCTCATGCTCCCACCGCCACTCCAGCCCCACGACCCGACGCGGGCGGGGTCGACGACCGGCCAGCGTTTGACCAGTTCCCGGACCGCGGCAGCCTGCTCGGTCGGGGCGAGGATGCCAATCTTGCGGTGGACGGACTTCCGCCATTCGCGGCCGCGGGGGACGTTGGTTCCACGGTTGTCGACGCTGGCCACCACGAAACCCTGCTGGGCGAGCATCCAGTGCCACAGCCCGCGGGGGCCAGGCCACGCGTCCTTGACCGTCTGGCCGTGCGGCTCGCCGTAGACGTGCATCAGGAGCGGCAGTTTCGCGTTCGCCTCGACCGTCGGTGGCTTGATGCTCCAGCCATCGAGCGTGATTCCGCCCCCGATGGGAACCCGGAAGAAATCGACCTCGGGCCGCTTCAAGTTCGCCAGTTTCTCCCGGAGTTTCGCGTTGTCGGCCAGGGTACGGATGGCGGTGTGGTCACCCAGCCGGACCAGTTGGACCAGCGGCGGCGTGGTGAAGTTCGACCAGTTGTGGATTGCCCATTTCGCATCCGGCGAGAGGTCGTACTCGTGCCAGCCCGGTTGCTTCTCCGGGGAAAGCTGTTCCGTCTGGGTGCCATCGAACTTGACGCGGAACAGGTACCGCTGGGTTGGGTTCTTCGGCGAGGCGGTGTAGTAGAGCCAGCCATTCGCCTTGTCAATTCCCTCGACGGCGGTGAGGTCGAAGTCGCCCTTGGTGATCGACTCCAGAGGGGAGCCATCCAGGTGTGCTCGATAGGCATGCCGCCAGCCGGACCGCTCGCTAAGCCAGAGGAAACTCTTCCCGTCGTCGAGCCACCGGAAGGGGTTCTCGTTTTCGAGCCAGGCGGAATCCTTCTCGGTGAAGACTGGCTTGGCCTGGCCGGAAGCGGGATCGACACGGAAGACCGTCAGTTCTGTTTGAAGGCGGTTAAATTGCTGGACCATGACACGCGAGCCGTCGGGCGTCCAATCGGCCCGGGGGAGGTAGTGTTCCCGCGGGTCACCTGGCAGGTCGAGCCAGCGGACCTTGCCGCCCGTTGCGGGAACGACCCCGAGCCGGGTGGCCGAGTTCTTCCCGCCCACTTTGGGGTATGCGAACGAGATGACCCTGGGAGTCTTGTTGACCAGGTTGTCCACCATGTGGAACTCGGCGACACCGGTCGTGTCGAACTGCCAGAACAGGATCTGGGTCCCGTCCGGGCTCCAGCGGAAGCAGTCGCGAAGGTTGAGTTCTTCCTCGTTCACCCAGTCGGACGTGCCGTTGATCGTGGTCCTGGATCCATCGGTGGTGAGCTGGGTGATGGCAAGGGTGGCCAGGTCTTGCAGGAACAGGTTGTTCTCGCGGACATAGGCCACCCGGGTGCCGTCCGGTGAGAACGTAGCGAACATCAGCGATGCCGGGGCGGCGTCGCCACCGAGTTTGCGGAGAGTCTTCTCCTTGAGGTCGAGCACCCAGTAGTCGCCGCGGGTGTTCCGTCGCCACACCCGCTGGCTGTTCGTGTAGAGTAGCACCCGCGACTCGTCGGCGGAGAACTCGTAGGCGTCCACCTTCATGGGCTCTTTCGCGCCAGACGGAGTGAGCAACTTGCCCGACGCGACGACCTGGTTCTTGCCCGTTGCCGGGTCGTGGCGGAGGATTGCGTTTTTTTCCAGGGTGAAGTATGCGGTCGACCGCTTGCTCCACCGGTGGGGGGGCACGGTTTCGGGTTCGAATTCCTTCGCTCCGAAGATCCGGCCGACTGTCAGAAGCGAGTCGTCCGCCCGGACCGTGTCGGCCACGAGAAGCGCTGGCACGAAGATCCCGAGGGTGAGGCGGAGCCAGGTTTGAGGAATCATCGCATGATCTCAGGAAACGTTGAGAGTGTCAGCGGCAGGGCAGGGAATGGCGAATCGGTTACTCTTTCACACCCTGTCGGGTCACGATCGGCACATACCCGATCTCCAGGCCTTTCGGCGGGGTTACCAACAAGGCAGGGTCAAGCTCAGCGAGTTTCCCCACCGTCGGACGTGGAAGGTATTCGCGGTCTTTGGTCCAGTTCTTGTGGAGTAACTCGACCCGTTTCTGCAATGTTTCCCGCTCGGCGGCGGTCAGGTCGGAGTTGAGAATCGCGGGTTGATCGGCGAAGCGGTACCAGGAGTAGGTGACAATACTGCCGTCGCCGAGTTTCGCCTCGAAGGGACCTGCGACTGGCCCGGGTTTCTTCCAGGAACTGTCGGGCGCGTCTGGTGTGAGGTAGGGTCGGCGGTCGGGTCCGCGACGCTTTGGGAATTCGACCTTGGCCAGTCCGGTCTCGGCCGGCACTTCCTTCGCGTTCACTACCACCCAGTGGTCCCGATTCTTCTTGTCCTTCTCCAGGCGATAGAACTCGGGCAACGTGATCTGCGTGTCGGTCCTGGTCACGGCGTCCGACCACTTGTAACCGTAGGTGTTCTCGTCGAGTGCCCTGGGTGTGGCGACCGCGCTCCAGGTGATCGGTGCACGGCTCTCGCGTTCCTTGTTGGGCGGGTAGATTCGCCAGGTCGCCCCGCCCTTGCTTTCGAAGGGTTGGATAACGACAGCCTTGGGGTCGATGGTCCCGGTCACCGCTTTTCCCCCATCGAACCATTGTTCGACGCCGTCCCAGAGTGCGGACCGGTTGTAGGCCGTGATGCGGTGAATCAGGGGTGCGTCCTGGCCGGCGGCGGTGGGGAACTGGGTCGGGGCGACGCGAGCGTAGCTGGTCCCGTTCTGGTCACGCCCGATGTACGCCGGGACGTGTTGCGTCTCCATCTGCACGGCCTTGTTGGGGTCCGATGGCCGGGTGTCGAGAAACAGGCCCGCGAGTTCGGGCTTCTCCACGGTCGGTTTGGACCAAAAGTATGGGACGAAGAACGACACGGGACCCTTGAAATTTCCGGTGTTCAGGAACAACGTCCAGGACTGGTTCCCGGTCGGCACGTCCTTCCCCGCTGTGGTTTTCTTGGCCGAAGTGAGAGGGAGCGGCAGGTAGCCGTAGCCGAACAGTTCGCCGTTCGTGCCCTGCTTGAGGTTCAACCCGTCCGGCGGCCAAAGCACCCACGGGCTCAGCTGAGCGATCGCATAATGGCCTTTCGAATTCTTCCAGTCACGACCCTTTCCCGCTCCGGGGCCGTTCGCCCACTCACTGAAATTGAGTGCGACCCCACCCATGATGAACTTCGGCGTCTCGGTGGCGAACCGGGTATCCCGCCACCAGCCGAGCCCACCCTCGATGTCGGAGTAGATTTTCTCGGGCTTCTTCCCGTCGTAATGGGCAAACATCCAGGTGCCGAACAATCCGCTTTGAAATTCCTGGCCGGGGTAGTTCTTGAGCAAGGGCCACGCGGCAACATACATTGAGAAGCCGGCGTTATACTTGGCATCGACCCGGCCGTGCGGAACGAGCAAGTATCCCGCCATCTCGGCTTTCTGCGGCCGATTATCGTCGGCCATCACAGAACCAATTGATATCAGTAACACCCCGACCACGGACAGGGTGCGGACTATATCCATTGTAATCCTCGTCGGAGATGGATGATCTGGGCCGAGTGGCGATTGGCGATGAAGCCGAGAAATCGTGGCCGGGTAACGGACGTTCCGCGTTTCAGAGACGATTATCTGCGGACGAACTACCGATTCCCGGAAAATAATTCACGATCTGTGGCTATGCCCGACGAGCCAGGTGTGGGCTCGTCGGATTTCCCGAAGTGGACTCGGTCACATGTCTGTCTGCGGTGATGTGGGTTCATTCGCCGATTCGTTCTCGGAAAACTCCGGTTATTTCCGGTCGAGGGCGGGGATCGGGAAGGATTTCGAGGGTTGATGTTCCCGCGTCAGGATGGCTTCGAGTTTCTTCACGACCTCGGGGTTCGCCGACGCGAGATCCTTGGTTTCCGCCGGGTCGGTCTTGAGGTCGTAGAGTTCGAGCGGGCCAGGGTCGCGGTCCTTCGACTTGGCGTTCGGGTTGAGGTTTTTGCGGATCGCCTTCCAGTCGCCAACGCGGACGCACTGCTGGCCGCCGTAGCCGGGGGATTCGCGGTACAAGAACGGCCGGGGGTCTTGCGTTTTCCCGAGTAATGTGGCGGCGAAGCTGATGCCGTCGATGCCGGTGGGAACCTGATCGGAGGCGCCGGCGAGGTCAAAGAGCGTGGGGAACCAGTCCTCGAACCCGGTGACACGGTCGGAGGTGGTGCCGGGCGCGATCTTCCCCTTCCAGCGGACGATGCAGGGAACGTGGAACCCGCCCTCGTCGAAAGAACCTTTGCGGCCCTTGAACCCTCCGGAGCTGTTGAAGAAGTCCGCATCGGTGCCGCCGAGGTTGCCGTAGAGCGGGCCGTTATCGCTGGTCATCACGAAGATCGTGTTCTCTTCGAGCCCGAGTTCCTTCACGAGAGCGACGAGCCGGCCGACCTCGCGGTCGAAGCGGGTGACCATCGCGGCGTACGCCGCCCGGGGCCGGAACTGGGGCAGGTAGGATTTCTGGCCGAGGTACGGCTCGTCCGGGAACTTGCCGGCGAATTCCTTGAGGGAATCCTCCGGAACCTGCAACGCGAGGTGCGGCACCGTCGTCGGGAAGTAGAGGAAGAACGGCTTCTCCTTGTTCGCCTTCAAAAACTCCCGGGCTTGCTCGGCGATCAGGTCCGGGGCGAAGTCCGGGCCGGTGTACCGGGCATAGGCTTTCTCATCCTTCGCATCCGCGTCGGCGGGGAACTTCTGGTGGGCGGCGAATTTCGGATTCTTCAAATCCACCTTCTTGTCGTTGTCCCACAGGTAAGCCGGGTAGTAGTTGTGGGCGACAGCCTGGCAGTTGTAGCCGTAGAAGCGGTCGAAGCCCTGCTTGAGCGGGTCGCCGGTGCTGCCGACCGGGCCGAGCCCCCATTTCCCGAAGGCTCCCAGGGTGTAGCCGAGCTTCTTCAACCCGAGCGGGAACGCGAGTGCTCCTTCCGGGACGGGTTCTTGCCCCTCGGGAAATCCTTTGGCCTGGCGGTTATCGCGAATCGGGGTATGGCCGGTGTGCTTGCCGGTCATCAGGACGCACCGCGAGGGGGCACACACGTTCGAGCCGCTGTAGTGGTTCGTGAATTTCATCCCGCCCACGGCGAGGGCGTCGAGGTTCGGGGTCTGGAACTTCTTCTGCCCGAAGCAGCTCAGGTCCCCGTAACCGAGATCGTCCGCGAGGATGAAGACGATGTTGGGTCGGCGGCTCGGGTCGGCCGCGTGAGCAGGGCCGGTTAGAACGGTGATCGTTGTGAGGACGGCGAGGGCGATGAGAAGCGGGTGGAAGCGGGAGGTGGTCACCGATGCGCTCCTGGGAAAGGGAAACCTGCCCGAGATTTCCCGGGTGGGGAATCTCGGGCAGGAGTGCGGAATCACACCATGAGTGGAATCACTTGGCGAGATCGACGCAAATGATTTCCTTGTCGTTGCGGAGGTAGGCGTGCTTGTTGGCGAATGCCGGCGAGCACCACACGACTTTCCGGCCAAACGCGTTGTTGGTCGGTTCGAGAACCTTGGTGCGGTCGATCTCCTCGTATCCCTTCGGAGTCAGTTTCGCGATGACGAGGTGTCCGGTTTCGGCGAAGAGGAAGAAGCGGTCGCCGTGCTTGATGATGAACGCGGTGCCGGACGGCGGGGGATTTTCGCCGAGCGGTCCGCCCTCGTCCCAGAGGCGTTTGCCGGACGGGATCTCGACGGCGAACATGTGACCGTCTTCGTTGAAGCCGTAGAGGATGTCCCCCTCCACGAACGGCTGCACGTTGACCGGGGAAATGCCGGACCCCTTCTTGTTCTTCCACACGACTTCCGCCGCGGGTTTGTCCGCCGCGAGCTTGATCATCATCGACTTGTTCTGGTATCCGCCGGCGTACAGGTAGTCTTTCGCCACCACCGGGGACATGATGATCGAGCCGTTGGTCGCCTCGTAGGGGACGGACCAGTACTTTTCCCCGGTTTCCGGGTCGATGGAAGTCACGGCGTTGGGGCGGAGCATGATCAGTTGCCGTTTCCCGCCCGCGGTGATGATGGTCGGCGGGCAGTAGCCCTGTTCCGGGGAAGTCTGCGATTTCCAGATTTCCTTTCCGGTCATTTTGTCGAGGGCGACGATGTGCGAGCCCTCCCCGCCCGCGAGGGTGATGAGCTTCTTCCCGTCGATCAGCGGGTGGGCAGCGTAGCCCCACAGCGGCGACTTCGCGTTGTACTCCTTCTTGAGGTCCTTCTCCCACACGAGGTCACCCTTGTCCGCGGTCCGGCAGACGAGCATCCCCTCCGCACCGAGGAAGTAGACGCGATTCTCGTCCACGACCGGCGTACACCGCGGACCGGCGGGGTAGGAAATCGTGTATTTCACCGGGTATTCGTGCTTCCACAGAACTTCCCCGGTCTTCTCGTCGAGTGCCAGGACCCGTTCGTTGCCGGAGAACTGTTTCCGCTTGAAGTTGTCGACCTTGACGTCGTCCTTGGTGACGTAGTCGGAGATAAAGACGCGACCGTTGGCGACGGCGGGGCCGGAATAGCCGCCGGCGATCGGGGTCCGCCAAAGGATTTTGGGGCCGTCCTTGGGGAACTTTTCGAGGATGCCGTCTTCCCGCCAGACGTTGTCGCGTTTCGGGCCCATCCATTGCGGCCAGTCGTCGGCAACAACCGTGGTGCAACCGACCGCCAGCGTCATCACGCCCAGCAAAGTGCGAACCGACATGAGAATCCTCCGGATTCGTGTGCAACCATCGAGTGGCCCGGGCATTTTACGAATCTGACGCGGAATGGGGCCCACCCACGCGTCTTCCCCTCGCCCGGTGTCCACCTCGTCCGCTAAGATACCGGAGCCATTACGCACGGCTTACGAACCGGGGGTGAAATGTCCGAGCGGTACATCTTCAACATCAACAACCTGACCAAGCACTACGGCAAGAAAGAGATCCTCAAGGACATCAACTTGTCGTTCTACCCCGGTGCGAAGATCGGCGTCATCGGCACCAACGGGTCCGGGAAGTCGACGCTCCTAAAAATCATGGCCGGCGTCGACAAAGAATTCATGGGCAAGGCCTGGCCGGAAGCCGGCGCGAGCATCGGCTACGTGCCGCAGGAACCGCAACTGACGCCCGGCACCACCGTGATTCAGAACGTCGAGGACGCCGTCGCACCGATTCGCGCACTCCTGAAGAAGCAGGAGGACATCGGCGAAGCGATGTCCCAGCCGGACGCGGACTTCGACAAGCTCACCGCGGACATGGACAAGATCCAGGCGAAAATCGACGCCGCCGACGCCTACAACATCGACCGCAAGCTCGAAATGGCGATGGACGCGATGCGGCTTCCACCGCCGGAGGCGCTCGTGGACAACCTCTCTGGGGGCGAAAAACGCCGGGTCTTCCTCTGCAAAACCCTCCTGCAACAGCACGACTTGCTGCTCCTCGACGAGCCGACGAACCACCTCGACGCCGAGTCCGTGGAGTGGCTCGAAAAGCACCTCCAGAAGTACGAGGGGGCCGTCGTGTCGGTGACGCACGACCGGTACTTCCTCGACAACGTCGCGAAGTACATCCTGGAAATCGAGCGTGGCCGGGGGATTCCCTGGGAAGGGAACTATTCCTCCTGGCTTGACCAGAAACGCCGGCGGCTCGCGGTCGAGGAAAAGCAGGAAAGCGCCCGGCAGAAGATGCTCGAACGCGAACTCGAGTGGGCGAAGTCGTCCCCGCGTGCCCGGATGGCCAAGTCCAAGGCGCGCCTCGCCGCCATCGACAAGCTCCAGGCCGAGATGGAAACGGAACAAGAAGGGGAACTCCTGATCCAGATCCCGCCCGGCCCGCCGCTCGGGGATCTGGTCGTGCGGGCCGAGGGAATCCGCAAGGCGTACGGGGACAACCTCCTCTTCGACGACCTGACCTTCAACCTGCCCAAGGGCGGCATCGTCGGCGTGATCGGGCCGAACGGGGCTGGGAAAACGACGACATTCAAGATGATCGTCGGCCAGGAAAAACCGGACGCCGGGAAACTCACGGTCGGCCCCACGGTCAAGGTCGCCTACGTCGACCAGAACCGCGACTCGCTCGACCCGAAGAAAACCATCTTCGAGGAAATCACCGGCGGCACCGACTATATCATGCTCGGCACCCGCCGGGTCGCCAGCCGGGGCTACGCCGCCAAGTTTAACTTCACCGGTCCGGACCAGCAGAAGCTCGTCGGCATGTGCTCCGGCGGGGAACGCAACCGCATCCACCTCGGCAAACTCCTCCGAAGCGGCGGCAACCTGCTCCTCCTCGACGAACCGACCAACGACCTCGACGTCGACACCCTCCGCGGACTGGAAGAAGCCCTGATCAGCTTCGGCGGCTGCGCCGTCGTGATCAGCCACGATCGCTGGTTCCTCGACCGCATCGCGACCCACATCCTCGCCTTCGAGGGGGACAGCAAAGTCGTCTGGTGCGAGGGGAACTTCCAGGTTTACGAGGAACAACGCCGGGCCCGACTCGGTGCCGAAGCCGACCAACCGCACCGGCTGAAGTTCAAGAAGATGTGAGTTTCCGACGCACGATTTAACCACGCTTACTGATTGCGAAAGTGGGAAACGGGTCCTTCTCGGTGGTGCAAGCCGCTTCCGTGCGGACCCACCGAAAGGGGGCGCAGCTCCAGAGCCACAAGACTTCTTCAAACCCCCGAAATTCCGAAATATCTACGACGGAATTCCTGGACAACCGGGATCGTTGGTTGCACAACGGGCTCGAGATGAAGGCGGTCTCGCTCAACGAAACCTGGATAGTTCGTGCCAGGGGGTGGGGCGAGGACAACGGGAGGCTCCCCACACCGCCGAAATGCAATCCATTCGAAGTGGCTGAAGAAGAGAGAGCGACCCAACCCGAACTTCCTCGAAAGTTATGGTCGCACGAGCATGCTTTGTACGAGACCCGTAAACCGAAGATGTTATGGGAAGCACCAGAATACTCCAGGAACGATCGGTCTTGTCACTCGACCATCCCTGGTCGGATCCGGAAAAGTTTCGCAATATCATTTTCCGCGCGATCTCGGGCCGGCATTATCAGTTGTGGTCGTGATCCCTTCTCCTAGAAGCTCGGAATCGCGAGCCGGGAACCCGATCCGGAGGTCGCCCATGAGTCGGAGTCCTCTCGGCGTTGCCACACGCCTTATCCTGAGCCTCGAAGGGGAACAGACGAACGACCGCGAACTCCTGTCGTCAGGCGACCTGGACCAAGCGTTCGGCCGGCTCGTCGAGCGGCACGGGCCAATGGTGTACGGTGTCTGTCGGCGAATTCTCGGGAACTCGGCCGACGCGGATGACGCTTTCCAGGCGACGTTCCTCGTCCTCGCGAAGAAGGCCCGGGCGGGCGGGTGGCAGGACTCGGTCGCGAACTGGCTGCACGGCGTCGCGTACCGGACGGCGATCCGGTCCCGCGGCCGGGCTGCCCGCCGGCGGTTCCACGAAGAGCAGGCCCCGCCGGCGGTCGCGGTCCCGCCGGACGACCGCGTCAGCCTGCACGAACTCCGGGGCGTGCTCGACGAGGAAATCCAGCGGCTGCCCGAGAAGTTCCGGCTCCCGGTGCTGCTCTGCTGCCTGCACGACCGCACGATCGAGGAAGCGGCCGCGACCCTCGGGCTGCCGCCGACGACGGTGAAGGGCCGGCTCCAGATGGGGCGGGACGCCCTCCGGGACCGGCTCACGCGCCGCGGGATCACGCTCGGGGCCGGGGCGCTCGTCGCCGTCGCGGCCGGCGGGTCGGCGGCCGGGGTGCCGCCGGTCCTCGTTCAATCGACCGTTTCACTCGCGGCCGCCGGCACGAGTTCCGGCCCGGTCGTCGCCCTCGCGAACCAGGAGATCGCCATGCTGTTCTGGAAGAAGGTCCGGGCCGCCGCGTGCGTGCTCGGCGTCCTCGCCGTCGCCGGTTCGGGAGTTCTGACGATGACCGCTTCGACCGCCGCCCCGGTCCGCCCGGATTCCCCCGTGCCCGAGAACCACGGGAAGGCGTCCGCCCCGGTCGAGAAGGACGGCCTCGAAGTGACCGCCCGGCCGACGAAGGCCGTGTTCCGGACGGGCGAGCCGATCGAGATCGAGGTGACTTACACGAACCGGGGGAAGGCGGCGATCGCGATCGCCCTCGGCAGCCCCAGCTTCAACGCCAGCCGGTGGACGGTGACGACGGCTCAGAACGAGGTTTGGTTGTCCCGGCAGGACGACAATCTGAGGGAGTTCAAGCCGGTTCGGGTCACCGTTTTGTCAGCCGGGGACAGCTGCGTCCGTCGTTACCCCGTCGAGGGGGATTTCACCCAGGCCGGGGAGCAACCGGCGGCCCGACCGGCAGTCCGGCTGTTGCCCCCCGGTGAGTATGCGGCCACGACGACCCTCCGCCTTCCGGGCGGCCGATTCGCCGAGCCGGACCCGACGCCGCTCTGGACCGGGACGATCGACCCGAAGCCGGTCACCTTCCGCATCGGCGACACGGCCGACGAGATTCCTGCTTCCAAGCCCGCGGTGAAGGACGGGCTCGCCGTCACCGTCCGGCCGACGAAGTTCGCGTTCGGCCCCGAAGAACGCCCGGTGTTCGACGTGGCGTTCACCAACACCTCGAACCGGATGAAACTGCTCACGGTTGCGCTCAAGGACCAGAACGGGACGTGGATTCTTCGCCCCGCCGACGGGTCCGCAGCGTGGGAGTGCAAGAGCTACGAGAACCCGAACGCGAAGTACGAGCGAGAGGCCCCGCCGACCTACCGCCTCGATCCCGAAAGAGAGGCGTACGCCCAGGGGACTGTCGTCGTCCAGCGGAACGGCCCGAACGGCTACTACAAGCGGGTCGGCGGCGAGGAGGCACAAACGCCGGGGCGGCTCCCGCCTGGGAAGTACACGGCCGTCCTGAAGTGGAACGCCATCGAGACGAACCCGGTCGGGTTCGTCGTCGCCGACAAAGCCCCGCCCGACCGCCCCGCACGGGTCGTCGTCACCGACGACGCGAACGGGAAGACGGTCACCGCGAAAGTCGGACAGACGATCGAGGTCCGGCTCGAAAGCCAGAAAAAGCTCGAAGGCTGGGAGGCGTACCGCTATCGCACCGACCCCGCGGTCCGCGCCGACCGGCCGGCGTTCCACCCCGCACCGAACGTCGTCCGCAGTCTGCCGGCCGTACGGAAGGGGGAGCCGCCGGACAACGGCGTGCGGGACGGCGACGCGAACGACGACGGGGCGGGCGTCGGAACCTACGTCTTCATGTACACGCCGACCGCCGCCGGGACGTTCAAGATCCGTCTCGATCTCATGCGTCTCGGGCCGCAACCCGAAGTCAAACAGCAACCACTCAAGGAGTTCGCTGTGACTGTCGAGGTCGCGAAGTAGCCGCACCGGCCGGAACCCGGGAAGTGGCCGAGACCATGCTCTCACACACACTTCGAGTGTCAGGATCTGGGGAACTCCGGACGGCCCGTTTCTAACTCGTTCTTTCTTTGCTGCCGAGATGGCATGTGGTAAGTTTTCAGTTGTTCCGAATGACGATAAATGTTTTCCATGAGCACCGGCGTGACCGCCCCCGACGAGTCTGCCCCATCGACCCAGGCCAACCTTGTCGCAGTGCGGGTCGCCTTGCTGGACCAAATTGCGTCCGCTCAAACCCCGAAAACGGGTGGGGAGCTGAACCAGAGACTTTCGGGCTCACTGAAGGAACTCAGGCCTGCGGACGCGACCAGGTATCGGGCCGAGTTGAACTCGAGCGATTTCTCCGCTACCACTGATGGGGTGCAGGTCACCGGGCGATTCCGTCCAGGAAGTCGCGGGCAAGCGGGCCGATGTCGAAGCATCCGACGGTGATAGGGATTGGCTCCGGCGGGAGGTACGCCCGGGTCCCGACGACCACCGCCTGAAATGAGACGCGTACGACGAGCCGTCGGCCCGCTCGGGCTCGGCCGAGCCCGAAGTCGGCAATCTTCGGGTCTGGATCGGGACCTGCGGTGAGAAGCACGTTCGCCGGCTTCAGGTCCCGGTGGGTTATTCCATGAGCATGTGCGGCCGCCAGACCACGGGCGATGCCGGCCACCAACCCGTCGATCCGGACGGCTGCCCGCTCCCCCGCGGGTCGGAGAATCAGATCTTCCAGTGACCCGCCCGGAACGTATTCCAGAACCAGAAACGGGTACGGGTCGGCGTCGAGGGCAACGTCGAGATACCGAATCACCAGTTGGATTTGGCTTGTTTGAGGAACGCCGAAACTTCACGCCAAGCCGCGAGGCGAGTAGCGACGGTTCGGTCGCCGCAGGATCGCTCCGAATGCCGTTTTCCGAGAATCACCCCAGTTCGGAGATGGGATCTCCGTCCGGGAGGATGGGCATCGGTCGGCCGGTGGCGTCGGGGAATGCGGTGTTGTTGTAGTCGATGCCGAGGTGCTTGAAGACCGTCGCCCAGAGGTGGTTCGGGGTCATCGGCCGATCCTTGGGGTGCTCGGCCTTCGCGGTGGTGGAACCGATGGTTTGCCCCATCTTGAAGCCGCCGCCGCTGACGACGATCGACTGCGCCTGCGGCCAGTGATCGCGTCCGGGTCGGCCGTTCTGGTATTCCAGCTTCGGGGTCCGCCCGAACTCGCCGGTCACCACCAATAGCACCCGCTTGTCCAGCCCGCGATCGTACAGGTCGGAAATCAGCGTCGAAATCGCCTGGTCGAGGAACCCGAGCTTGTGCTTGGTGTCGGTGAAGATGTTGCAATTGACGGCGTGGGAATCCCAGTTGTAGGTGCCATCTTTGATCATGTCTTTGCCGCGGGGCGTGGCGTTTTCGAGCACCATCGTCACCCAGCTGACCCCACTTTCAACGAGGCGACGTGCGAGCAGACACCGCTGGCCGTAGCGGTGCAGGCCGTACTTTTCGCGGTTGGCAGACGGTTCGCGGTCAAGGTCGAAGGCGGTGCGAGCCTTGACGCTCGACATCAGATCGAGGGCCTTGACCCGGGCCTGGTCCATGCCCGGAGCGGTTCCGGAAAGGTCGGTGATCGGCCGCTCGAACTTCGAAAGCAGATCGAGCCGCTCGGGAAGACTCGCCTCGATTTCCTTCCGCGGAGCAAGATTGGGGACGGCAAACTTGGGGTCGGAGGGGTCGCCGACGACCATAAACGGATGGGTGGAGGGGCCCAGATAGGCGGATCCGAAGGAGAAGACATCGATCCCCTGGCGACCACCGTCGACGCCACAAACGTAGTTGGGAACGCCGCGGTTGCGGTCGGCCCAAACCTTCGCCGCCATCGAGCCGACCATCGGGGTGTCGACGACGAAACCGTCCGGCTTGAGGGGGTCCCGACCGGTCAGGAACCGCTTGTGCCCGCCGCCGTGGTCCGCGAACTTGTGGGCCACCGAGCGGATGATCGCGTACTTGTCCGCAACCTTCGCCATCGCCGGGAGGTGCTCGCAGATTTCGATTCCCGGCACATTGGTTTTGATCGGGTTGAACGCCCCGCGATATTCTGCCGGGGCGTCCGGCTTCATGTCGAACGTGTCCTGGTGCGGCGGCCCGCCAGGAAGCCAGACAAAGATCACCGCAGGGTCGTTGGTGTCCCGCTTCGGTTCCACGCCGGCTCGAAGAAGCTCGGGTCGCACGCCCGCCATCCCCGCGGAGGTGAGAGCAACGGAACCGAACCGGAGAACGTCGCGTCGGCTGGGACCGGAGCAGGGCATGGGCAACTCCCGGAACGAGGCAGAGGTGGCGATCCCGTTTGTGAGATGTCAGGATCGCCCGTGTGGTAGGTGAATACAGATTACCCGTCGGCAAGCCTGGGGTCAAATTCCCACCGGGAATCGGGAGCTCTACGGCCGGATCTCCCGGTTCCCTACAACATTCCAGACGTGTCACCACTTTCCCCGAAGGAAACCGACCTGCCATGTCCGCTGTGTCTTCCGCCGATCCCTGGTTCCAGTCCCTGTTTGCCGCCCGCATCGGTGGTGCGAATTACGGCAAAGGAACCGAAATCTACAAGTTCGAGAAGATCAAGCGGGCCAAGCGGAAAGCCCTCGCGGAACACCCGGACCGCAAACTTCTTGACTTCGGCATCGGCGAAAACGATGACATGGCCCCGACCGTGGTGCGGGAGAAACTCAAGGCGGAAGTCGACAAACTCGACAATCGCGGCTACGCCGACAACGGGATTGCCGCCTACAAGGAAGCCGCCGCCGACTTCATGAAGCGGCAGTTCGGCGTCACCCTCGACCCGGTGACAGAGGTCTGTCACTGCATCGGCTCGAAGCCCGCGTACGCCATGCTCCCCGCCTGCTTCATCAACCCCGGCGACGTCACCCTCATGACCGTCCCCGGTTACCCCGTCGCGGGAACCTACACCCGCTACTACGGCGGCGAGGTCCACCGCCTGCCGTTGCGAGCAGAGAACGGTTTCTACCCCGACCTCGACGGCATCCCCGCCGATATCAAGAAGCGGGCGAAACTCCTCGTCATCAACTACCCCAACAGCCCGACCGGGGCCGTCGCCACGCGGGACTTCTACAAGCGTGTGATCGACTTCGCGCACACGAACCAGATCGTCGTGGTGCAAGACGCGGCCCACATTCTGCTGACGTACCAGGGGGAACCGCTGAGTTTCCTCCAGGTCGACGGGGCGAAGGAGGTCGGCGTCGAGGTGCACTCGATGTCGAAGGGATTCAACATGATCGGTTGGCGGCTCGGCTGGGTGTGCGGCCATCCGAAGATCGTCCAGGCCTACGCCGACGTCAAGGACAACAGCGATTCCGGCCAGTTCATGGCCGTCCAGCACGCGGCCGCCGAAGCGCTCCGGCACCCAGAGATCCCCTCGGAAATTCGTGCGAAGTACGAACGCCGACTGCGGAAGCTCGTCGCCGCACTCAAACAGGTCGGATTCGCCTGCGAAATGCCCGGCGGAACCTACTTCCTCTACGCGAAATCCCCCGTCGGTGCCGGCGACCGAAGCTTCGCCAACGCCGAGGAAGCGTCGCAATTCCTGATTGTCGACCAGTCCGTGTGCTGCGTCCCCTGGGACGACGCCGGAGCATTCCTGCGGTTCTCGGTGACCTACCTCGCCAACACCGAGGCCGAGGAGGACGCGATCATGTCCGAAACGGTGAGCCGGTTGAAGGGGCTACAACTGAAGTTCTGAGGAAAGAAACCGACTCCGACGCCGCTTTCCTTGCAGAAATTCGAGCGAAGCCGAGCGATCGGCTTCCACGGCTCGTCTACGCTGATTGGCTGGCCAGACGGATCGGTACTGGAATCTCAAAAAGGCACGCTTGAAGCTCCGCAAGATGGTCGAAGCTGCCCAAGAGACGAATCACCACCCCTCGCGGGGTTTTCTGACAAGTTCCCGTAGCCGAGTTGTTCGCACGCCGCTACAGTGATCCATCTCGCACGCAGGGGAAGCTTGCCCTGATCGCGCACCGAGGATTGCGTTGAGGATTCGACCGTGGCCGTTCGCATTCGCATGAAAAAGATGGGCCGGACGCACCGGCACTACTTCCGCATCGTCGCCATCGACAAGCGGCAACCCGTCGACGGGCGGGCGATCGAGGAACTCGGCAGCTACGATCCGCACGTGAAGAACAAGGAAGAGCGGGTCAAACTCGTCCCGAGCCGGATTAAGTACTGGCTGAGCGTCGGGGCCCTGCCGTCCGATCAGTGCAAGGTGTTGTTCGACAAGTTCATGGGGAAATTCGAGGAACTCGAAGCAAAGGCTGCCGCCGAGAAGGCTGCCCAGGCCCAGGCTCCCGCCCCAACCGCGTAAACCCGGGTGACCCGTGCCTGCCGGTGCGATCCGGTTCGACGTGTGCACGCTCTTCCCGGATCTGTTTCAGAGCTACCTGACCCAGAGCCTCCTCAAGCTTGCCGTCCAGGCCGGGCTAGTACAGGTTCACCTCTGGAATATCCGGAACTGGTCGACCGACAAACATCAGAAGGTCG
Organism: uncultured Alcaligenaceae bacterium; assembly: GCA_964552815.1. Taxonomy (GTDB): domain Bacteria; phylum Planctomycetota; class Planctomycetia; order Gemmatales; family Gemmataceae; genus CAYUHJ01. The sequence continues at coordinate 28,447 of CAZKIQ010000018.1, forward strand.
ATGATCGACCGTTTGGCGGTGGCCCGGGGATGGTGTTGCGGCCTGATTTTGTCGTCGATTGCGTCGAGGCGGTGCAGGCGAAGGCAGAAAACCCGGGTCGGGTGGTCATGCTCACCCCCGCCGGGCGACGGTTGACCCAGCAGGTGGTGACGGAACTGGCCGAGATTCCCCGGCTGGTTCTCCTCTGCGGGCGGTACGAGGGGTTCGACGACCGCGTCCGGCAGGTCCTCGAACCAATGGAACTCTCCGTCGGCGATTTCGTCTGCAACGGCGGCGAGGTCCCGGCGATGGTGGTGATCGACACGGTGATCCGGTTGATCCCCGGCGTCCTCGGCGACGAGCAGAGTGCTGCCGACGACAGCCACAGCGTTCCCGGCCGGCTCGAATTCCCGCAGTTCACCCGACCCCGGGTCTACCGCGGAATCGAGGTTCCCGAGGTCCTGCTGGGCGGGAACCACAGGGAAATAGCGAACTGGCGGGAAGAACAATCCCGCCATAAGAGTCAGAATGTAAAGTCAGACGGTTAGCCGACAGGCAACGCCGAGCGCTCCGACCGAGCCGGACGCGGTGCCCGAACAACGCGAGAAAGGGGAACCCCCATGCAACACCGCTTCCTGCATCTGATCGAATCTGCCATCCTGAAGTCGGACATCCCGCACTTCCAGATCGGCGACACCATCATCGTCCACCAAAAACTCCTGGACGGCCAAAAAGAACGGATCCAGACCTTCGAGGGGGACGTGATCGCCCGCGGAGGCACCAGCGTCCGGGAAACCGTGACCGTCCGCCGACTCGTCCAGGGCGAAGGGGTCGAGCGGATCTTCGTGCTCAACTCACCCCGCATCGCCAAAATCGAGGTGAAGAAAGCGGGGATGGTTCGCCGGGCGAAGCTGTACTACATCCGGGACCGGGTGGGCAAGGCGGTGAAGATCCGCAGCGACGTAAAGCGTCAGACCCAAATCGACGCCGCCGCGAAAGCCGCCGCCGAGGAGGCAGCCAAGGAAGCCGCCCGCGTCGCCGCCGCCGCTCGAGAAGCCGCCGGTGCCGCCGGTGGCGAATCCAAACGCTCCCAGAAGCGGAAAGCCAAGGCCGAGGCGAACAAGAAGTAGTCGAAGGCAAAATCGAAACGAAATCACCGTCGAGTCCCCAGGATTCGACGGTGATTTCGTTTCCGTATCGAGCCAGCCAGGGTGCTCGGAGGGCAGAGCCATATCCGGAATTCCTCTCGATTTTTCGGCAGGTTCGCTCGTAAAATTCGACGACTTCTCACCAGAAATTCCAGGATGGTTCGATGGCCCCCTCTCCGCTCATGCTGGCCGTGGGCGACGCGATGGCGGGTCTCGGCGACTGGACCATCTTCGCCGCCCGCACCGTGACCGGCGTCTTCGGGAGGCACCTCAAAGGTGGGGAACTGCTCCGCGTCTGCGTCGAGGTCGGTGTCAGCTCCGTCGGCGTCGTCGCCATCACCGGAACGTTCATCGGGATGGTCCTCGCCGTCCAGGCGTATACACAGTTCCACCTGATCGGGCTCGACACCTCGCTCGGGGCGGTCATCCACATGTCGGTGGTTCGGGAACTTGGGCCGGTCCTGTCAGCGGTCATGCTTGCCGGCCGGGTCGGCACCGCGATGGCCGCCCAGCTCGCGACCATGCGGGTGACCGAGCAGATCGATGCCCTCGCCTGCCTCGGCGTCGACCCCGTGAAATACCTCGTCGGCCCGCGATTCCTGGCCTGCGTCCTGATGATCCCACTCCTGACCGTTCTCGCCGATGTGATGGGGGTAGTCGGAAGTTCGCTGATCTGTCTGAAGGTTTTTCATATCGAAGGTCAGCATTACTGGGAACACACCCGGAACTTCGTGAAATCCTGGGATTTGCTGGTCGGCATGGGCAAGGCGATCATTTTCGGCGGCGTCCTGAGTCTGATCTGTTGCCATCGCGGCTTCAACAGCCGACCTGGCGCAGAAGGTGTCGGCCGGGCCGCCACCGAAGGTTTCGTCCTTTCTTTCGTGGCAATTCTGGTGATCGACTTCCTGCTGGCGATGTTACTCAACGCCCTCCACAACCTGATCTGGCCCGATATCGGGGCGAGAATGGCGTGAAGAACGCCGAATTTCGAATTGAGAGAAAAGAGATGAAAAATTAATGGGGAAAATGCTTGCCTCGCTTCCCATGGGCAGATAAATTCTCTTTCAACCGCTGGCGGCAAGGGACGTTCATTGCCTGTAGCACCCTCTCCAAAAGTGCTCTGCCGAACGTTAATCCTTGCCCTCCTCGGCGACCCTAAACGACTCGCAACCGTTTAGCTCCTCCCGGTCGATGATCGCTCGATCTTTCTAGTATCGCTCGCACGTCCCTCGCCCATCCCCTGGGCGTTGCTGGTCATTTCACCCAGTTAGACGATGCGAGGAATGAAAGCTAACGTCACTTCGCTGACGGGAGCCAGGGAGACTCGCATGCACAGGTCCCAACTTCGACACGCATTTACGTTAATCGAACTCCTGGTCGTCATTGCAATCATCGCAATTCTCATCGGACTACTCCTGCCCGCCGTGCAAAAAGTGCGAACCGCCGCGGCCCGATCGACGAGCCAAAACAACTTAAAGCAGATCGCATTGGCGACCCACATGTATTGTGATGCCCGAAATATCGGGTTGCCAAAAACCGTGGGGTGGGACAACAAGCAGAACACGCCCAAGGAAAAGGGAGCGGACGGAACGGCACATTTCCATCTATTGCCCTACCTTGAACAGCAAGCCGTATATGATTCGAGCCTGGGACAGTTGCGTGGCTGGGTGTATGTCAGCGGGTCGGGGTATCAAACTACCGCTGGAGTGAGCGCATACAGGGCATCTAGAGTGACTGAGCCCGGACTTAAAGTATTTGTGGCACCCCACGACCCCACCGCCTACCCCAACTATCCATACACAAGTTACATGGTGAACAAAGAGGTTTTTGACAAGCGGCTAACAATCCAAGGCATCACAGATGGGTCCTCCAATACCGTGCTCATCGCAGAGGGATACTCTTCCTGCTATGGGGGCATGGATTATTACACGCAACGAATGGGACGTTGGAATATCGGCACGGAATACATCGAGTATTATACTGGGAATGTTATCTCCCCGGCCTCTCTCTATTCTGGCCAAGTCTTTTATACCTGGTCGGGCACTTATACTTACACCGGCCCCTCCTTCGGGGTGGTTCTTTCGTACAACAAGGCCGGGACTTGGACTTGGACCGGCACCACAACAGTATATACGCCTGGCCCCGTCGTCTCGAACCCGACATTCGACGAAAGTGTGATGAATTACCAGTGCACTGCAGTACTACCGCAGGCTCTCACACCAGGGGCGCTTCAGGTTGTTATGGGAGATGGAAGTGTCCGGTCGGTCAAGTCCGGCATCACACCGGAAAACTGGCGTGCAATCTTGACGCCCACTGGCAACGAGCCTAGCAGCGATTTTTGATATTGCCCGCAGGACCCTTCGCAAGCGGACATCCAATGAAGCATCTATCGACAGTTGTTGTTCTTGTACTGATTGGCTGTTGCACGGGGTGCAACGCCACCTCGCGAGAGCCAGTCGCTTCTTCGAGAGGTACTGGCAATTCTCTTGCCGGCAAGATTGTCATTAATAAATCGCACACGATGCCCGAGGGGGCTGTCTACCTATACAACGACGCCTCGGGTCGGCCGGTGGCGGGGGGTCGGATTCAGGCCGATGGAACCTATCGGATCAATAATGCTCCTTTAGGACCGGTGCAACTCGTTGTGACACGTGATGGATCTATGCGGCCGCCAGTTACCCCCGGCATGCATATGCAAAACGGGCCTGGTCGCCAGCCCTTCGTTGGCCCCAAAGGTCCTCCAAGACGACCTGTGAATCTCGGAGTTCCACCTGAACCGGGAGCGGCCGAGAAGTCGGCTCCCGAGCCACCTAGTCCAGACGCGAGAGTGTCATTAACGCCTGAGATGCAGAAGTTGTTGGATATGGTCGACCGTCAGTATGGCTCCCTAGCAGCCCCGGGGAAATTGACATTCACGATTTCGACCGGTGAGAATGAGTTCAACATTGATCTTGAGGTTTCGAAATAATCCACTCTTTTCGGATACTGGCAAGGAGATGAAATGCGAGGTTTCAAACGGCCCGGGTTTTCCCTTGTCGAACTACTGGTGGTGGTTGCGATCATTGCTTTATTGATAGGGCTTCTATTGCCCGCCGTTCAGAAAGTACGGGAGTCGGCAGCGAAAGCCGAAAACCAAAATAGCCTCAAGCAACTCATTGTCGCCACCCACATGTATCATGATGCAAACCAGCACCTGCCCGACTACAACAACACGATTTATATCGACCCGGCAACCAATACTGTTTACACCTCCCCATCTTACACTCCTCCTCTTGTGACGGGCACCGCCGTGTTCCTGTTGTTGCCCTATCTAGAGCAGCAGGCCCATGTTGATTCCGCAAAAGGCCCCATTGGCACCCGGTCATGGAATGGATCTGCCTATGTCCCTGGTCCATCGATCACCCTTACGATCGGCTCGCAAGCTCCGGGGGGCAAGATCAAATTCCTCTACAGTAAGCTTGACCCGACCGTCGATTCGACCCCTTCTAACAACAGCCCTGTGAGTTTCCTGCCAAATGGAAATGCCATGGGGTCTTGGTACAATTTCTCGAAATTCACGAACGGCCTTTCCAACACTATCGGATGGGCTGAGGGATATGCCAACTGCACCCAGGTCTACGACTATGGATCGGGTTACAAGTATGCTTCGGTGCGGCAGAACGCCTGGAACTTCAAGTATGATTCCGATACCACTGCATTGGCCGCATCTCTCGGTGTCGATTATGCCTGGTCGGATGTCGGGTATTTTTATGGCTCGTACTACAAGTACGACTACGTCTCATGGGACTTGATCGCTAACACACCGTTCCAGGATCGGCCAAACCCGAAAGACTGTAGTTCGGAAGCGGCTCAATCGCTGGCGTCTGGTGGTATCCAGATCGCACTTATGGACGGAAGTGTACGGACAGTTTCCAATTCCGTGAAACCCGAGATGTGGGACTATGCGTGTTATCCAGACTATGGTATGCCCATTAATCTTGATCCGTGATCTATGGCCGCTCGGCCACGGCGGTCATGCAATCACATGCACCGGTTGCGAAGGTCGCCAGTGCGGCGGCTTTCGCGGCCGGTTTCCACGTCAACATCCGCGACATCCAGCCGCCATCGCGTGATACCGACAATTTCGCAGACGATCGCAACCAGTCGCTATGTCGGATCAATCGCACGGATTCGACACGGAACCCCGCCGCGGTCATCATGCGGGTCAGCGTTTCCGGCGAAAAATGCGTCAAGTGACGGGGCAAGTCGAGCGCGAACCACGAACCGCCGAACCACCGGAAGGCCCAACTCTGGATGTTCGGGCACGCGACCACGAGTTTTCCGCCAGGCACCAGAAGCTGGAACGCCTCTCGAAGAATATCCATCGGTCGGTGGACATGTTCGAGCGAGTGCCACATCGTGATGACATCGAACGAGCACGGGGACAATTCCGGGTGCGGCAGGGTGCCCACCAGCGCCGGCAGCCCGAGTTCTTCCTGGACCTGACGCACCGCCCCGACGGCGGCATCGAGTCCGGTGACGGTCCATCCACTGTCGGCCATGCGTTTGAGGTAGCTTCCGCCGCCGCAACCGAAATCGAGAAGCCGGCCGGCACCGACCCAGGGCAAATCTCCGGAGCGTTCGGGGCTGGAACGCCCGGTCTGGCGTTCCCACCAGCTTCGCTGGTTCGCTTCCCGCATTTTCCGCGGACGCCTGTGAGGCCGGTAGTCGGCTGGGTAAAATCGGCCGATGGAATGCTCGTCAGGCCGAGGGTTCGTGTAAACGAGCCCGCACCGCCGACATTTGACGACGGCGAATCGCAGTGCCGGCGACGAACCCGGGTTCGGATCTTCCGCCTCCAGAATCATTTCTTCGTCGCGGCGGCCGCACAACGGGCACGGCGTGTCGTCCCATTCCACCCGCATCGCGGAGGGTCGGGAAGTCGGTTCGGCGAGCGGGGTTCGCAGCATCATCGGGCGGCCCTTTCCTGGACCGTCGGTTGGAAACGGTGGGGAAGCGTAACCGACTGTGGAATCGTCCGTCAATGCGGAGTGGGCGGTGAGCTCGCGGAAAGCCGACGCTCCGGGTTGACCCCTGCCACCCGGAACCCTACGATTTCGACCGATCCCTTCTGGACCGGCGAAAGGTGGCGGCGATGGACTGCACGTTGGAACGGCCGCGACCGCGGTGGGCTCTCGAACGCCGCTGGGATGCGACCCGCCCCCTGCCGACGAAGTCGATCCTCATCGGTTCGACCCCCTCGCCAGAACCGCTCGATTTTTCCGCCCGGATCGCGACGCTGACGGCGGACATCGTCGCCCGGTGCCCGGAATTCGCCCACATCGACCCGGGTGCGGTGCTCTTCACCTTCACGCCGTCGCGGAAGCGGAGCAAGTACGGCCTGCAAGCCCGCGTCACCCCGATGCGCTTCCGCGATGGTCAACTCACCCGAAGATTCCGGGGCCTGACCTACCAGGTGCAGCGCTACTTCGTCGACGGCCGGGAAGTGCTCTACCTCGTGACCTTCTGCCTGCCGCGGTTCCTGGACCAACCGTTCGGCGAGAAGCTGGTGACGGTCTTCCACGAGCTTTACCACATCGGCGAGCGGTTCGACGGCGACCTGCGTCGGCACCCGGGCCGATATTGCGTCCATTCCCATTCGAAGAAGGGGTACGACCGGCACGTCGGTGCGATCGCGAAGCGTTACGCGACCGGCCACCCCGACCCCGGCGTGTTCGCGTTCCTGCGGGGAAGCGCCGCCGACATCCGCCGCGACGGCGGCCTAAGCGGCATCCACGTCCCGCGGCCAAAACTCGTCCCGGTTGGCTGGTCGGCGTGAGGGGAAGTGATGAACGAGGCAGAGTGGTTGGCGGCTGAACTTCGGGTCCGCCTGGCTAACGTTCATGGCCTTTCTCGCCACCGGAAGATTCGCCTCTTCGCGATCGCATGCTGCCGCCGAATCTTGAATGAGCAATCGGATTCGCTCCTTCATGATGCGATTCTTCGCGCGGAGCAATTCGCCGACGGTCTCATTCGCGACAGCACACGAGAAAAGTGGCGGCGAAAAGTGAGCACCACTCACCTCAATCTGATGGTGAACCCGGACGTCCCTTTCCGCGAGTACCACGTCCTCCCCGAATACCACGCATTTGCGTCTGTGTGTGAAGGTGACGGCTCCCCGCGTCTGTTAGATGTCTGGTCGACGATGGTGCATCATTTCTGGAAATTGAAACCGGACAACGCCGAACGAACCTTTTGGGCGCAGAAGCTTGCGGAATCATTCTTTTTCGACATCTTCGGCAACCCGTTCCGCCCCGTGACGTTCGACCCCGCCTGGCGATCGTCCACCGCCGTCGGCGTCGCCGAGACGATCTACGCCGACCGCACCTTCGACAACCTCCCCATCCTCGCGGACGCGCTGCAAGACGCCGGCTGCGACCACCCCGACATCCTGTCCCACCTCCGCGGCCCCGGCCCCCACGTCCGCGGCTGTTGGGCCCTCGATCTGGTTCTGGGGAAAGAGTAGCCGTGCTGAAACCGTTCGATGTCGCCCTCATGAACAACTTCCCGGCAAAGGAAGCTACGTTGTACCTCGATCTCCCGCCAAGCGGGAAAGGGTGTGCCGTCGAAGGGTGCCTTGTCGGGCTCCATGGGCTTTCCCAGCCTCTTTCGTCAACATGCTGAAGCCGTTGGCGGTAGGGCTAGTCGGTGGGGAAGCGGGGTAACCGCCCGCTCAATCTTTGGGAATCACGTCAGGTCCCAGACCAGCACGCGGCCATGGTTCGACCCCGCCGCCGCGACGGTGCCGTCCGGCGACACGGCGAGGCAGTAGATCCGCCGCAATCGGAACCGCCACACGCGGACGTGGTCGCTCCCAATTCGATCGCCCCTACGATGCCGCGAATCCTTCGACGCAGGATACTCGTTCGTTTCCGACGCGTCGAGAAGTGCGGGGTCTGAGGGGCACTCAACCACACCCGGGGACTGACCGATAATTACCCTGGAGCGAACTGTGTGGATCTTGTGAAGAAACCGTCGAGGTTCTTGAACCGATCGCACCAGCGCTCCATGCTGTGGGTATCCGCATCTTCGCCCGGGGTGGCAGCATGCCCGTCTCCGTTCGTCAGTCGGCCGCGATTCCCATCCGGGATGGTCTCGTTTGCATGGTGACGTCGAGCAGCGGGCGGAGGTGGGTCATTCCCAAGGGGCAGATCGACCCCGGGCACACCGCCGGCGAGGCAGCACTCGTCGAAGCGTGGGAAGAAGCGGGGCTACTCGGCTTGCTCGATTCTGAGCCGGTCGGCAGCTACCACTACGAGAAGTACGGGCGAGACCATCACGTCGTGGTTTTCGTGATGCGAGTGACCGAGCAGAAAAGCGACTGGCCGGAACGCGACCACCGGATGCGTGAGTGGCTGACCCCGGAGGAAGCGCTGGAGCGTATCGACGAGCCGGGATTGCGGATGATTCTGCGACAGGTCTTCTACACAGGTGCGACCCAGATCGAGGCAAGCTACAACTGAGGCGAAGAAACGGTCCCTGGTTTCCTCCATTGCGGGCGGGGAAACCAGGGAAATCGCCGCAGTTTACTTGTTCCCACCTTGGCCGACGTGGGTCAGCATTTCCCGGCAGGCCTTCTCGCACTTCCGGCACTCGTCGGCACACTGCTTCATCATCGGGTCGTCCTTGAACTTCTCGCAGGCATCGCCGCAGCGTTTGCAGGCGTCCGCACAGGCGGTGCAAATGATGTCGGAGAACGGCCCTTTCCGGGCGACAATGCACGAGGCCGCCTTGCAGGCCGTTGCGCAGTCTGCGCATGTCTGCAGGGTGGTGAGGTGCTCCTTTTTGCCGTCGGCGACGAGCTTGGCACAGTGGGCAGAACATGCGTCGCAGATCCGCCCGCAATCGTCGCAGGCCTTGGCGCACTGCATGTAATGATCGTTGTGGTCGTGCTCCGCCCCGAGGCTGGCCGCGCCGAGTGTCAGGACCGTCAGAACCGCGAAAGACATCAATCGAGACATGAAGAATACCTCCGATCGTGAGGAGCAGAAATTCGAACCGGATCCGGACTGCCGGCGGAAAAAGTTTGCACATTCCATACCACCGTCCCAATTGCACCCGATGGAACCCCGTCTCCGACGGCTCGGTCCGGGCGGGGTTCGAACCGCGGGGAGGACTCTGTGTCGTTTCCGAAACTGTCTCCGGCAGAAGTATTTGCGGCGGCGAACCGGCTGCCGCGCGTCCGCCTGGCACACCTTCCGACCCCGCTGGAAGAGGTCCCCCGATTCGCCGAGCGAGTGGGAGGGAAGGTTCGCATTTTCGTGAAGCGGGACGATTGCACCGGGCTGTTGCTCGGGGGAAACAAGGCCCGGCACAACGAGTTCCTGCTCGGGGATGCCCTGGATCAGGGCTGCGACGTCGTCGTGTGGGGGGCCGGCGTGCAGTCCAACAACTGCCGGCAGACCGCCGCAGGATGCGCGAAACTCGGGCTGGAGTGCCGACTTTTCCTCAGCCGGGGAAAATCACCGACTCACCCGCAAGGGAACCTCCTCCTCGACTACCTCGTCGGGGCTCGGGTCGAGTTCACGGATGCAGCGATCGGCCCGGAACTGGATGCGGTTCTCGCGGAGAAAGCGGCGGAGCTCCGGCGGGCGGGTCGCAAGCCGTACTTCTGGCACCGTCCTCGGGTCGTCCCGCTCGCCGCCGTCAGCTACGCCGTCTGCGTTGCCGAGATCGCCGAGCAGTTGGAATCGCTGGGCCTGTCCGCGTCCGGAATCTATGTCTCCTCTTCCGGTGCCACCGGTGCCGGTGTCGCGCTCGGGAAGAAACTTCTGCACCTCGACGCGGCGGCCCGGCTCATCTGCCCGATGCACTGGCCCTGGCACATCCCGACGGCACTGGCGAAGGACGCCAACGACGCCGCCGAGATGCTCGGCTTGCCACACCGGCTCAAGCCCGAGGATATCGACGCCGACGAGTCGCAGATCGCGCCGGGATACGGAATCCCGTCTCCCGCGGGTCGGGAGGCCCTGGAAATGCTCGCCACCACGGAAGCGATCCTGACGGATCCGGTGTATTCCGCGAAGGCGCTGGCGGGCTTGATCGCGGATGTGCGGGCGGGCCGTTACCCGGCGGGGTCGATCCTCGTCTTCGTGCACACCGGCGGGGTGCCGGCCATCTTCGCCGACCCGCAGTCGGTTCTGAGGTGATCCGGACGGCTCCGCAAAATCCTTCCCCGCTTCTCTAAACCTCCGGAATTTCCGGATTCGGGGTCATTTCTGCGGCGTGTTCCTCGTGACAGCCGTGCCGATTCGGGATATAGGAACGTCGTTGCCCACGTGCGAATCACGCCTTCCGGGGTGGCTGGATGAGTTCCCTTTATCGCCTCATCGACCTCGCGTCCGACGAGCCGTTCAACCTTTTGCGGTGCCTTTTCAAGGCAAAACTGTTCTCCGCCCGGCTGCCGGGGAAGAAGTTTCGGGAGTGGGTGACGCGGGAACTGGAGGGGTACCCATCACGCGGGGATGTGCCGGCGTATCGCGTTGTGACCACCCCGCCGATCGGGCACTTCACGAACCTCTTCGGCGATCAGCAACAAACCATCCCGTTCTCGACGGCTGGGCTCCCGCCAGACTGGCGGTCCGTTCTCGAGACGTACGCCTTCACAGAACACGCGAAAGCCCTGGAAAGTTTGCTCACGCGTGATCCGTCCGTATTGATCCGGAAATGGGACCCGGAGACGATCGCAACCGTCTCCGCCCACCCGAGCATGCGGGTAGAGGGGATGATCCTGACCGACGCGGAAAGCCCCATCCCGAAGCCTGCCGTCGAGGAGGTTCTCTACGCGATTCGGACGGCGTTGCTCAACTTCCTGATGACGTTGTGGGAAAAGTACCCGGATCTGGACCGTGCCGAGGATCCATCGGCGATCGCCGACGGAAGCGAGGTCGATCGCCTCGTGGATGGAATCATCTACCTCTCAAATTCCCCGCTGGACCGGGCGAAAACTCTGCGGGGAATCACGAGCGGTCTCAAGGTCTCGCTGGGAAGCCACCACCTGGGAAGCGATTCCAACCCGGCCCCGACGGACCCGGTGCAGAAACTCATCGGGGAGCTCGCCGACGCCCTGACGCAGGCTGTCGAGGAACTGTCGCAGCAGGAACGCTTCGAGGCGGTGGACGAGTTCGAGTCCCTGACGCGGGAAGCGTCCCGGGATTCTCCCCGGCCGGAGCGATTGCGAACATACGCGGCGGGATTGAAGTCCGCCTTCGCGCTCGTCGCCGGGGAACGGCCCGCCGTCTGGATCACCGCGAAAACCGACGCCCTGCTCGCGTATTTCGGGGCGAACCGCGAGACAGCCCCCGCGGATCCGGGGAAGAAAAAGGAAACCTGAGCTTTTGCAGCTTGGTAGTCGTGCCTCTTGCAGAAACTGCGGAGTCGTTGGCTGATCTTTTTCGTCTCTTCGAGAGCCGCGACTGCAAAGGAGCGGCCGCTCCCAGAGCAGAATCACTGCGTTTCCTCCCGGAAATTGCGACATTCACAAGTCGCTTCCCCCAGGCAGCGGCCGCTCCTTTGCAGTCGCGGCTCTTGTGACATCAAAAAACCTTTCGATTGCCGCTTATTCACCCGCCTCGCTCGGCGTCGGTGACGGGTCGTGTCGGCATCTGCTGGGCATCGAGCCCGCCACACACCGGAATGACGATTCCCGTCGCATACCGGGCAGCGTCGGAGGCGAGGAAGACGTACCAGCCGGCAATGTCGTCGACAGTTGCGATCCGTCCGACGGGAATCTGGTCGATGATCGCCTGCCGGGCCGCGGGGTCGGAACGGAGGCCCATGTCGGTCAGCGGGGTCTCGACAAGCCCCGGTGCAACGGCGGCAGTCGTGAAGCCAAGCGGGGCGAGTTCCACCGCAAGCTGCCGACACAGGGCATTGATCGCTCCCTTGCTGGCGTCGTACAGTGTATGCCCGGGTTCCGAACGGGTCGCGTTGAGGGAAGTGCTGAAGAGAATCCGCCCCCCTTTCCCTGCTGCCACCCCCCGCTTCACGAACGCCTGAGTCACCGCGATCGCCGACCAGACGTTGAGGCCGAAGATGCTGTCGAAGTTCGCCCGGGTCAGGTCCTGGAACGGCGGTTCGCGGAAGGTCCCGACGTTGTTGACAAGGACATCGAGCCCGCCCTTCCACTCCCACGCCTCAGCCACGAGCCGATCGGCTTCGCCGTCGCGTGTGAGATCCGCCTGGATGTAGGTCGTTGGCCCGGAAATCGCGGGAACTTCCGAAGCGGGACGTTCCGAGGTGACAACGACGTTCGCCCCCGCTTCCGCCATCCGCGACGCGACGGCGAACCCGATACCCTGACTACTACCGGTGACCAGAACCGTTTTCCCGCTAAGAAGCATGGCTGGGTGGTGAGCTACTGGGGTGGTGGGGTGGTGAGGTGGTGATTTGTTTCAGGAGTAGTGTATGCCGCGAGTGACTGAGGGGCGGCGATTTCTCACGCCGTTTGGGCCGGAGGGTCACTTCCTGCCGGAGGGACCGCGAGAAGTGGTGCTTCGTCGGCACCCCGCCATCGCATGGGTCAACATCCAGGATGGTCCCGACGCGAAGACGGGCTCGATCCAGGTCCACTACACCACGCCGGGAATGGACCGGTTCGTGATGCCGGCCCCGGAACGGCCGGGGTTCCTGCTCCCGACCAACCTCGGGCAAATCGTGCTCGTCGGGCTCGGCAAGGAACTTCGCCAGGCCGACCTCCTCGAAGGCCAGTGGTCCGAGCCGCTCGCCCGGATTCCCGAGGAAAACCCTCGGACGATCATGAACGATGCGGAGGTTGTCCCCGGCGGGCGGGCAATTGTCTTCGGGACCAAGGACACCCGGTTCGCGGATCCGATCGCCAACCTGTACCTCTACACCGTCGGCGACGACCGCATCACCGTGCTCCGGGATCGGCAGACGTGCTCCAACGGGAAAGTCTTCGCCCACGACGACCGCGGGTTGCTGCTCTACGACATCGATACCCCGAGCAAGACCGTCACCCGCAACCGGCTCGATGTGGACGCGCGGACGGTGACAGAGGAGGGAATTGCCATCGATCTTCGCGGGGAGTCGGCTTTTCCCGACGGGATGTGCGATTGCGGCGACGGCACGGTGATCGTCGCGTTCTATAACCCAGACTTCGCGGAGTACGGTCGGGCGGTGCGGTACCGCCTTGCGGATGGGGAAGCGATCGAGGAGTGGCACACCCCCGGATCGCCACGTGTGACGTGCCCGCTACTGGTGAGGCGGGCCGACGGCGTGAAACTGATCCTGACGACGGCCACCGAGGGGATGCCAGCGGAGATGCGTTCCCGCTGCCCCAATGCCGGCTGCCTGTTCCTCGCCGACACGGACCTGCCCACGATACCGACCGCCGAGGTGGTGCAACTCGTGTGAGGGTTGCACGACCGGAACCGGTCACTTCTCCGATTTCTGCGGTTGTTTCCGGGCGAGAGCAGCCTCCGCGGCGAGGCCGGCGGGGCCAGCCGACTTCCGGATGAGTCGCAGAATCTCGACCGCTTCCGGGGTGCCGATCTTTTCCAGAACCGCGACCGCCCGAAGCTGCCGGAGCGGCTCGCCGTACAGCCCGTTGCTGGGCACCGTGACACCGAGCTTGCGGAATCGCTCGAGAATTTCTCCGGCCTGGAGGCGGACCTCGGAACTCGCGTGATTTTCCGCTGCCGTCGAGATCGCCTCGAACGCCCGGACTCCGAGATTGAGGAGTTCCTTGCTCGAATCGTCGCGGAGCTTGGGGTCGTCCGCGTCGAGCGAGGTGATGAGTTTCGCGATTTTCGCATCCGTCGCACCGGAGTTGGTGACGCCTTCCCGGATCACCGGCAGAGCCGTCTTGCCGCCGTCGACCAGAGTCCAGATGGCAGGGTCGCCGAGCTTCGCCTCGAGCTGGTCGAGTTTCCCCCACGCCTCGGCAAGTTCCTGAGGAGTCGGCTCCTTCTTGCCTTCCCGGCGGGTCAGGTCCCAGACGTGGAGATTATGGTCCGCCCCCAGCGACGCGAGTCGGCGGCCACCGTCCAGAAAACCGACCGCGGAGATGGTTCCCAGAGCGGTCGTGAAGCGGCGGACCGGGGTGCGGGTGGCGATTTCCCACACGACGATCGGGCCGGCGTTGCCCATGTTCGCCGTCGCCACGAGTCGGCCGTCTGGGGAGACGGTGACATCCTGGAACGGGCCATCTTCCCAGCCCCGGTCGAAAGCGGTGGTCTGCTTCCCGGTGCTGGCGTCATAGACGCTGACCCGGGTCAAGGAGGAGGCGATGATCGATCGGCCGTCAGGGGAGAACGCGATGCCGGCCCGGGGTGTGCGGGCCGACCGCATCTTCCACCCGGTCGGTGCCTCGCTCGGGTCGCCCTTCTTGAGATCCCAGGTTCGCACGTAGCCGTCCCGGCACACCGCTGCGACATGTTCCCCCGACGGGTCGATCGCGATGGCGATCACCACGGCGGGGGAACTCCAGGAGCGGAGGATCTTCCCGGTGGCAGGGTCCACAACCGCGATACCCGGTGCATCGGTGGCGACGACCAGGTGGCTGCCAGTCTCGGACATTTCCAGAGTGCGAACCACGCCGGAGAACCCCGAAACGCTTCGAGTCGGGCCGGGCGGAGTGTGGCCCGGTTTGGGGGCATCCCAGATCCCGATGCCATCGGAGGTAGAAGTCGCCAGCCGGCCACCGCCCGCCGCGATCGCCACGACCGGGATGCCAACCCGGGCCACCGGGCTCGCCGATTTCTCCGTTGCCGACCACCGGGAGATGGTGTCGCCCGTGCCGATGTAGATCCAGCCGGCCGACCGATCCGTCGCGAAGCCACGGACACCGCCAATTCCCTCGCCGGGAGCCAGTTCCTCGACCCCCTTCTCGATGTCCCAGAAACTCATCCGCGGCCCGGAATCGCCGGCAACCAGACGCTTGCAGTCCGGCGACACCGCGAAAACCTCCGGTTCGACGGGGACCCTGTGCAGAACCTTCCCGTCCGAAGTACTCCGGATACTGGTCCCACTCGAATCCCGGGATGCGATGCGATCGTTCTCCACGAAATGCACCGGTGCAATCCCCTCCCAGTCCGCGACGGCTTCCCCCGTGCGGAGGTTCCACAACCGGACCCGCGATTCCTTCCCGCGGTCCGCCGTCGCCAGCCACTTTCCATCCGGACTCACCGTGATGCAGCAAACTCCGGTCTTGGTGGGGTGCTGGAACTTCCGGCGCGGTTTGCCACCCGGAATCTCCAGAATCGTCACGGTTTCTCCCGAATCCGCTGCGGCAATCGCCGACCCATCGGGAAGGAAGGCTGCAGCTTTCCCGTCTGGAATCTCCATCCGGGGCAGACCGTTCTCGACTTCCAGAAGGGTGATTTTGTCCGACAGGTTGACGCCAAGAACCAGCTTTCCATCCGGGCTGAGGGAAACCGAATCCGGAGAGGACATCGGCAACGCGCGAATCGGCTTGAGCGTTTCCGCATCCAGGATCCGGACTTTTTCGTCGGCACACTGGACGGTCAGGCGCTGCCCATCCCGGGAAAATTGCAGGCAGGGGACGTCCGAATCACCGAACCGGACGGATCGAAGTTGCTCGCCGGTCCGGGCATCCCAGATCCGGATAGTGCCGTCCGTCCCGCCGGAAGCGAAGGTCTTGCCGTTGGGGGCAAACGCGATGGTGTACGGTTGCTTCGGATGCCGCATCCGGGTGGATCCGAATCGGGCAACGGCACCGTCCGGCAGCGTCTCGCCCGATTTCTTGGCCGGTTCGGTGGCCATCACCCCAAACGGGGCGAGCAACAGCAGCAGAACGGCGACGACGGCAGCAACGCGGATCATGGCCAGGCTCCGATCCGGGCGAGGAGACTTCGCACGGGAAGACGACCGACCCGCCGGGTTCTCACGCCACCCGGGCAAACAGGAGCATCTCGATTTTCTGGTGGAGTTCGACCCAAGCCCCAGAAGTGGACCCGAACTACTGGAAAGACGTTCCCGTCTCAGTGATCGGGCGCGGGCAAAATCCCGGGGATGGCTCACTTCCCCGCGAGGCCAAGGGCGGCCCGGAAGTCGGCCTCCGCCCGGAAGTACTCCTGCTGGGCCCCGATTTCGATCATCCCTGCCTCGAAGGCCGCCTGCTCGCGGAGAGTCACCCGGAGCACGTCGCTTCGGCCCAGTCGGAGTTGCTCTCGCTCCGCACGGGCGACGGTACGGGCCAGTTCCACCCGTTGCTGGGCTTGTTTGTGGAACTCGTAAGCCCGTTCCAGGGCCGAGAAACTGTCCTGGACATCCGCTCGCACCACATCCTCCGCCTGGCGGAACTGCTGCTCGAGTTGGATCAGCTGCGCCTGGGCGGTGAGGACGCGTCCGTTCGCTTCCCGGCGCTGCAGGGGGACCTGCATCGTCAACCCCGCCGACACCGTTGTGCGATCGAGGCCGTTCGGGCCGGAAAGGGAACTCTTCGAGAATCCGACATCCTGTGCGGTCGCGAGGACCGCGTTGAGGCCCGGCAACGTTTGGTTGAGGGCCAGTCGAAGATCCACCGCCGCCTTCTCGCGCTGGAACCGGAGTCGGCGCGGTTCCGGTCGCATTTCGAAGGCGGTCTGGAGTGCCGCCTGGAAGCCGGCCGGATCGACCGGTTCCACTTTCGGGAAAGTTGGAAGTCGGTCGTCACCGGCCAGCGTGGGTGAGCCCGTACCGTCCCGAAGGAAAAGCGACAGGTCAATGCTGGCCTTCTGGAACGCACGTTGAGCCTGCACCAGCAGGCCGTTTCGCAGGGCGATGTTTTGCTGGTTGTCGATCCGCTCGATGTTGGCGGCTGGGCCGATCAGGACGCGGGCCTTGAGTTGCTCGTCACGCTCGGTGGCGAGGTCGACCAGTGCCTGGGAAAGCTTGAGGCGATGCCCGGCCGCGACCCAGTTCCAGTAGGTCAGGGCCGCCGCCCGGTGGAAGTCGATCCGCTGACGTTCGATCACGGGTTCCGCAATGGCCGTGTCAATTCGTGCCTGCTGAACCGCGGCCCGGGGGCGGTCGATCGCGCGATCCTTGAGCAACGGCAGGGTAATCCCGGTGCGAAACTCCCCGCCATCCGCCGTTTTCTGGCCCAAATTGTAGGTCGGGAACTCGCCATACCCCGTCCGGTAACCCGCGAACACGCTCATCCCGCCGACCGGAAGCCCCTGCGACAGACCGATCGTGGAGCGGAGGTTGTCGTACGTCGTGCCCTGGCCCTCGCTTCCCGCCAGGAAGTTGAGGTCGAACGCACCCATCGTCGAGAGCAGTTTCCCGCCCGCGATGGCCCGTTCCTGCTCGATCGCCCGGAGGAGGGGGTAGTGGGTCTCTACCGAGGTCAGAACCTCTTCCAGCCCAAGCGGCCCGCCGACACTGGCGTTCGTACCCAAGACCGGGGGCACATTTTTCGGGGCGGACGGTGGAGGAACATCCCCCTGTTTCGAATCGGGATCGACTTTGCGTGGTGGCGGAAGGAGTTCCGTTCCCGGCTTGGGTGCGGGTTCGGCAAAGCTCGCCTGAACCACTCCTGCCTGGGGGACAGAACTCGGGGCGGGAATCGCATCGGCGGGTGGCCAGGCAGCGGTCGGCGTTCCGGGCGTGGCACAGCCAAGTCCGAGGAACATTCCGAGAATCGCCGGGCCGACGGGAAGGCGACTCACCCGCCCGGCTTGATTTTTGGCGGCTTGTTTCCCTTTTCCTTTTCCGGCGCTTTGGGGGCGACCACAGGTGGGAACCCGTTGAATTGTCGCCATAGTTCGTATCCTAGCGTGACTCGGTTGAGAAACACCCATCCCACCGCCTGGTTCCCCTGCCGCAAATAGTGGGCGTCGGGCCACTGATCCTCGTCGAAGAGTTCCTCGGGCTCGACGATGATCCGGAACTGGCCGTTGCCGTCATCCGTCGGGTCAATCTGTCGGACCCGGCCACCGAACGTTCCGACTGCTACAGAAGGCCAGCCTGCGAACTGCACGCTGGGCCAACCTTCGAACTGTAGCCGGACGTGCGGTCCCCGGCCGGTTTGCTCCATGTGAGCGGTAATCAGGGGCGCGTCGAGCCCATCCACGAACAACTCGACGACACGGTCCGTGACATCGGGGACGATCTCGACGAGTTCGTCCCCTTCCTTCACGAACTGCCCGCCGGTGCCGGTGTTGGCTGCAACGCGGTGGACGACGCCATCGCATGGAGCCTTGACGAAACGCGCGTTGTACCGCTCGATTCGATTGTCGAGGTCCTGCAATTCCCGTTCGACCGAGAAAATATTCTGTTCTGCCCGGCGAAGATCTCTTCGCGTGGTTGCAATGGTGGAAAGGCCGGTCGACTCGGCCTGGAGAATGAGCGAGTCATTGGTGAGGAGGCTGGCCTCGGCCCGCTTCACCTCCACATCGGCCTTTTTGACATCGGTTCCCGCCCGGTCGGCCCGGTTCTTCGCCTCGTCCCGGTTGAGTTCGGATTCCAGGCCCCCGAACTGTTTGTCCTTGTAAAGGCGGTCGAACATCTCGAACCGTTTCTGCTCGAACTGGTACGAGAACTCGTTGTTTCTCTTGGTTTGCTTGGTGACGTCGACCATCAGAGAGGCGGCTTCGCGGTTGGCCTTGGCCGCGCCGATGGCTGCTTCCATCGCCTTGATCTGGGCGTTGACCGCTCGCGTTTGCTCGGCAATTTCTTCCTCCGCCGCTGCCCGTCGACTGAGCAAATATTTGCGCTGCGTTTCGAGACGAACCGCCAGGTTGGCGTCGTTATCCTCAATATCGGCAATGGCGTCACCAGACTTCACCTTGGAGCCTTCGACCACATACCACTTCTTGATCTGCCCGCCCACCAGTGCCGTCACCACCTGCTTCCGCTCCGTGGGCGAGTAGGCAACCACCTTCCCCCGGGCCCGGACGGTTTGCTGCCAGGGCAGGAACGCCAGCAAGCCGGGGGAAATCACAAAAATCAACAGAAGCAACCGCGCCGTCCACCGGGCCGTCGCCGAGGGCCCGACCAGACCCAGCGCGTGGAAGGATGCGTCATTCGCGAAAGCCGGAGTTGAGGAGTGATTCATACATGGCTCCTGGTCGAATGGCGGTCAGAGGTGGTCTCGCCGGTCGCTCCGAGGGAGAGAATTCGATCGCAACGGGCCTGAAGTTCCGGGTTGTGCGTCGAAATCAGCAGCGTCCACGGTGCCTGGCGGTCGAAAAGTCGATCAAGAAGCTCGGGGCAGGATCGCAGATCGAGGTGGTCCAGAATGCCGTCCAGGATCAGCAATCGCGGTCGGCCCACGACTGCCCGGGCGATGGTGAGCCGAATCAATTGCCCGCTGGATAACCAACCCGTCGAAGGTGTGAGTTGCGTATCCAACCCCTGGGGAAGGGCCCTTACCGCTTCGAGAAGCCCGACGAGTTCGAGGACCGAGCGAATTTCTTCCGCACTCACATCGGATCGGGCGACGAGGACATTGTCCGTTATGGACCCGGTGAGCACGTCGGCTCGATCGACGAGGGCGACCTGTTCCCGCAACCTGGCAGGCGACAGTTCTCGCAGGTCGACACCATCCAGTTCCACCGCTCCTTGCGGGGCATCTCGCAGAGCACAGAGGATTTCGAAGAAGCGTGACTTTCCAGAACCGGAAGGGCCAACGATCGCGACCCGCTCGTTCGGGCGAATTTCCCAGTTGTGATGCTTCGCGTGGTGGACCGGGATCGGGCAAAAGCCGCGAGTCTGGATGGCCATCCCAACCCCTGGATTTTTGAGGACCTCCCCGTCCCTTCGCTCCATGGGCAAGTCGGTGAGGACGCCGAGCTTTTCCGCGGACGACATGAGGTCGTAGAACGTTTCCGCGTATTTCCCGAGCTTCGCGACCGAGGCGACGACCAGGGCGACAATCAGTTCGGACGCGACGAGTTGCCCGAGCGTCAGCTGGCGACTGATGACCAGATACCCGCCGATCCCCAGCAGGGCGGTACTCGCCAGGACCTGGAGCCCGAGCGCGAAGAGAGTCTGCCTCCAGATGACGCGAAAATGCGCCCGACGGGCGGAGACGTACTCGGCGGTGAGGTGGTCCGCACGCTCGACCGCCTGCCCCGGTCCGCGGGCGAACTTGAACATCCGCTGGGAACGAAGCAGTTCCTCCAGCCAGCCGGCCACGTCGTACTTCGTGTGCGATTCGTGCAGACTGGAACGGACCCCCCCGATTCCCAACACGAAGAGAAGAAAGGCGATGAGCGCGATCAGAACCACGTCAAAGCCAAGAAGAAACGGATGGTAGAACGCGAGAACGGCCATCCCCACCGCGGCGGTCACGACCAGAGCCACCCCTTCCAGCAACAGGAAAGCGAGCGATTTCTGGAGGGTCAGCACGTCGAAGAATCGGTTGGCCAGTTCCGGGCCGTATTGCTCGTCGAACGCTTCGAGTTTCAACCGGGGGAATCGGTGCGAGTAATCCGCCACCACCCGGGCGAAGAGCCGTCGCTGCATCCGCTCGACGACGTAGAATTGCGTCGCCTTGATGGCGGCGGCCAGCACCAGGCACGCGGCCAGAACACCGGCCAGAATCAGAACCGGCCAGAGCAACACCCCGAACGCGACCGTGTTGACCAGCGTCTCCACGGTAATCGGGGTGGCAAGGGAAAGCACCGCCACTGCCACCGCGAAGACAATGACCCCCAGAATGTCCCCGCGTTCGGGTTCCAGCAGCAGCATCAACCGCTCGTAAGGCCGGGCGGGCGGGTGAGCATGGGATGGCGAATGGTCCGTCACGGGAAACCCTGTCCAGGTCAGAATAGGTCTTGGTTCTTGAGGCACCTCACCGAAACGTCAAACAAAACCTCGTCAAAAATGTTTTTACCCCGGCGGCCAAGTCACCTGCAACGCGAGTCGCTAGACAGGAGTTCGCCCCGGAAACCTGAGCATTGACTCTGCTCAGGCAACACCTCAAACCAATTTCTTCGCCATGGCTCCATCATACGCTTCCCGGACCGCGGCTTCTTGAGCGGTTGACGTTTCTCAAAGAACCTTTCCCCAGGTCAACAGTCCGAGGAGAGAGGAGATGGGAGGCCGGGAGTTTGTGAAGGACCTGCATCATCCGCCGTTGCGGGGAACTGACGGGGAAGCGGTCCAGATCGGCAACGGTGACCCACTCGGAGTGCCTGTAAACGCCAGCGTGGAATATCCCTCCGACAAGCGCTGCTTCCACGCAAACCATGGTAATCGCGAACCGGGTCACCGCGTGACGGATGGTCAGGATCTCGTTTCCCGGGGCGACCTCGAAACCCGTCAATTCGCGGCAGATTCGAAGAGCGGCGACCGCATCCGACTCTTCCGGTAGACGTTCCGCGTGGGGAACTTCCCACATCCCCGCCCACCGCTTCGCCAACTCAGGTCGCTGGCAGAGAAGAATTTTCGCGCCATCGCGCACAATCACCGCCACCTCCTGGATGGGAGTGATTTCCTTCGCCGCCGGGGGTGGCGGGATCTGGAGTTGCAATCCGTTCCGAAACGCCAGGCATTCCGCCGACACCGGGCACTCCTCGCACCTCGGACGGGTCGGCGTGCAGACTTGCGATCCGAGTTCCATCATCGCCTGGTTGAAGTCGCCGACGCGTTTCTCTGGCAGCACCATCTCGGCGGCCGACCACACCCACTTCTTCCCCTCGCCGACACGAGGGTCCCCGGGGTACGCGAACCATCGCGATAGAACTCGCAGGCTGTTCGCCTCTACGATCGGCAGTTTCCGGTCGAACGCCTGCGAAAGAACCGCCCCGAGGATGTATCGCCCGACCCCGGGGAGGTCGGCAACGAGGTCCGGATCATCCGGGAATCGGCCCCCGTGCTCCGCAACAATCCGCTTCGCGGACGCATGGAGGTGCCGGGCTCGCCGATAGTACCCCAGCCCCGCCCACTGTCGCAGGACGGTCTGCTCGTCCGCCGCGGCGAGATCGGGGAGTGTTGGGAAGGCCGCGAGGAATCGCTCGAAGAAGGGAACCACTGCGGCGACCGTCGTCTGCTGGAGCATCACCTCGCTCACCCAGATCGGATAGGGGTCGCGGGTGGTTCGCCAGGGAAGGTCGCGGCGGTGGGCGTCAAACCAGGTCAGGAGTTTGCGGCGAAGGCGGGCGAGAACGCGCGCGTTTCCGGGTTCCAAGCTTGGTCAGCCTCGCAAAAAGAACCCGGAAAAGGGCGATTTACCGCCCACCGCGGAGTTTCTTGAGGATGTCGCCGGCCAGCACCGAGGAGTCGGTGGAGGAGGCAGGCTTCTTCTTTTTCTCCGCCTCGCTCTGGATCTTGGCGATGTCGGCGTCGGTGAGGGCGGGGATACCGATGGCGGTGCTGCCGGTCGGGACATCCTCGTCTTCCATTCCGAGGAGCATGGCCGCGATGTGGTCCGGATCCTCGGTGTTAGGCGTGGCCTTGGGGATCGGCTGCGACTTTGGCGGAGCCGGCGCGGGAACCGGTTTCTCGGCACCGAGTGGGCTGGGCCGTGGGGCGGGGGTTGGCGATTTCCCGGGCGCCGGCTTCGGGGCCGCCCGCAACTCCGCCGGGATCGGGGTCGCATTCGACTTCGAACCGACAGACAGATTGACCGTGAATTCGAGCGGACCAATCGCGATCTGGTCCCCGTTCTTGAGTTCGCACTCACCACGGACCGGTTTGCCGTTGACGATGGTCCCGTTGGTGCTGCCGAAATCCGTGATGACCGCAGTGCCCTCGTTGATCTGGATCGCACAGTGGAGTTTGCTGATGGCCATGCTCGCGGGGCGAAGCTGGCACGAGGGATCGCGGCCGATCATGAATTTCGGCCCTGCCACCGGGATGACCTTCCCGGCATGTGCTCCGGACGCAACAACCAGTTTGACTTTGATCACGGGTACACCGCCTGGAAGGTCGGAACCGGGCAAGCCGGGGGCTAGTCAGGAGAGGCCGGGACGCCGAGGACGGTACGGCAATCCAGGATTGTTTCGAATCCGACCCTAAGTGGGGGAGGGTCGGAATTTTTTCTGTCTAGTTTACAATACGAACAGATCGCCTGTTTGGGTTGTGGATATTTTAGTCAACCGGTGCAGAATTATGCAACTCACCGTCATCTTTGTTCTGCCCCCGAAATTGTCCGTATCAGCCGGGAAATCCCTTGCGGCAATGGTTGTCGCTGGGCTCGCATTTGCACTATTCGGTTGCGGTGCCGGAGATTCGGCGGGGCCTGCCACGCAGGTGAGCAATCCTTATGCCGGGGCGACGGTGACCATTGCGTGCCCCGATGTTTCCCTGGCGGAAGACGTCAAAAATCGGACCGCAAGCTGGGCTTCCGAGCACAAGGTGGCGGTCAAAATCGAGACCCGACCGGTCGCCGAGGTTCCAGCTGCCGACGCTGCCATCGTCCCTGCCTCCGACCTCGGAGGTCTCGCTGCTGACGGAAAGCTGGCCGTCCTCCCGGCACGGGTCAGACAGGGGGACCACGAGCTCAAGTGGATCCAGATTGCCGAGCCGTTCCGAAAATCGCTTTCCGGCTGGGGAGGGGATGTGGTCGGGATCCCGATTGTCGGTGATGGGCTGGTGCTGGTCTACCGGGCGGACCGGTTTGCGGATCCGACCCACCGCCAGAATTTCCGTCGCCTTCCCAACCATGCGGGGCGGGAGCTCGCACCCCCGGCGACATGGGAAGAGTACCTCGAAATCGCGGCGTTTTTCGCGTCCGCGGAGAAGAAACCATCCCTCCCGCCGCTTCCGAGCAATCCTTCCCGGCTGGTCACCGATTTCTGTCAGATCGCGGCGTGCTACGACCGGAAATCCCAGACGCCGACGGAAATCGCCGGCGCCGGGCGGACGGGCGTCGAGGAATCCAGCTTCGCCTTCCAGCTCGACCTCGCGACCGGCGATCCGCTCCTGACCCGACCCGCATTCTTGGAGGCGGCAAGCTGGTTCGAGAAATCGAGACAGTACCGCACCCCGGGAAGTTCCGACCACCCCGTCGATGCCCTCTCGACCGGCACCGCCGTGCTGGGGCTCGCCAGCCTCGACGATCTGGCCCGACTCCGGGGTGGGGCGAGGGAAATGCCGAAAAAATTCGGGATTGCACCGCTTCCCGGCAGCCGATTTTACTTCGATGCCAACGCCCAGCGGGTGCCGGTCCCGACGCGGAATTTCGTGCCCTACCTGGGTTCCGGCACCCGCATCGGCGTCGTGCTCAAGTCGTCCCGGAATGCCGACGCTGCCTGGGATCTGCTCGCCGACGCCGGCAGCCTGGCAGGAAGTTTGACGATCCTCTCCCAGGATTCCCGCGGCTACGGCCCCTTCCGAAGCGAGCACCTCGACGAGGGCCGCGAACAAAGCTGGATCGAGCACGGCCTCGACGCCGACCGCGTCCGCGACCTGTCACGCGCGTTGCGGCAGCAAGCCGGCGTCGCTTCCGGGAACCCCGTGTACGTCCTCCGCACCCCGGATCAGGCCGAGTTGATGGCTGCCCTCGAGAAGCAAGTTCGAGCAGTCGCCAATGGCGAGACCAAGCCCGACGCCGCGATGCAGAAGGCTGCCGAGGAGTGGAAGACGATCGAAGCCAAAACTCCACCGGAGAAACTCCGAACCTGGCGTCGTTCCGCCGCCGGGTTGCAGTGAGCCCGGCAGCGGAGCAATCCTCGAAACCTCGGACAGGGTCTACGGCTTCGCCAGGAACTTCACGCACACCGGTCGGCCGACGGCGATCTTCTCGCCCGTCGGACTGGGAAGACCGGTTGATTCGTCGATCGAGAAGACGATCACATCGTTGCCGTCCTGGTTGGCGACGAGCATCCACTTGCCGTCCGGAGTGATGTTGAAGTTCCGCGGGATCTTGATTCCCTCGGTGGCGTGGCCGATCGCCGCGAGCTTGCCGGCGTCCCACTTGAAGGCGGCGATGCTGTTGTGCCCGCGGTTCGAGACGTACACGAACTTCCCGCTCGGGTGGAAGCGAACCTCGGCGGTGCTATTCCCCTTCACGGTCTTCGGGAGGGTGCTGAGGCTTTGCAGAACCTCGAATTTGCCGGTGGCGAAGTCGAGTTTGACGGCGTTGGCGGTGGAGTCCGCCTCGCCGCACACGAAGGCGAGATCGTTGGTCGGGGCGATGTGGATGTGCCGGGGTGCGGAGCCGGCCGGCATCGCGATCGAGGGGGGATCGTTCGGGGTGATTTCGCCGGTGCTGCGGTCGAGCTTGTACACGAAAACCTTGTCGATCCCCGCATCGCAGACGAGGACGTAGTTCCCGGTCTGGTCGAACGTTCCACAGTGGGCTCGCGGTGGATTCTTGCCGGTGTAGTCGGCGGGTTTGACGTGCTGCTGGAAGCCGGTGCGGGCTTCGATTCCACCGTCCGGTTTGAGTTTGTAACTCGCACAGCTTCCGCCGCCGTAATTCGCGACGACGAGGAACTTCCCCTCCTTGTCGACCGCGACGTGGCAGGGGCCGGGCCCGCCGCTGGTGGAGCCATCGAGCGGGGAAAGTTTGCCCGACTTCGCGTCGAGGGCGAATGCATACACACCGCCTTCGTTTTTCTTCGGCCCCTTCCCGCCCCCCTCACCGATTGCGTAGAGGTGCGTTCCCGCGTCGGAGATCGTCAGAAACGACGGATTCGCGACCTCCGCGGCCAGTTCCGGCTGCGTGAGTTTCCCCGTCTTCGCGTCCAGTTCGCAGCGGTAGATTCCCTTGCTCTCCTTATCCCCTTTCCCGGTGTAAGTGCCGAGAAACACCCAGTACTTCCCGGACGGCGGAAGATCGGCTCCGACCAACGGGGACGGCATCGAGAACAAAGCCAGCCCGAGGGCCAGGCTTGCGAGGAAAATCGGACGCATTCGCAACTCCGGAGAAAGGTCAAATCGACCGCGGCGGGCAAGCGGGAACGCGGTTGATCATAACGCTTCACCACCCCAACGGGTACGCGTTTCTGCGAGAGTTCTGAGGCCAACGTGCCCGTCATCGGGATGTGAAACAGGCCATCGTTGATTGCGGTCAAGATCAAGTGAGCCCTTCAATTGGACCGATCCTCTATCCGGTCGTTTTTCCGGTTTGAAGTTTTTCGAAGCGCGTCACGATCTTCAATTCCGAATACCTGCCGCATCGCGACCTCGATCAGCGCCGCGAAAGCCCAGATCCGAACCGGCCCCGAATCGCCGCCTTCGTTGCGAACCACTTTCTCACCGCCTGTGTGGCGTATCGTGATGATGACAAATGGGGCATCATCGAAGTCGCAAGGATATACATCATCAAGTTCAGCGATCCGCAGTTCGACGGATGTCTCGGCCAATCGGTCGAAGAGGTACCCGGGAAATGGACCAGTTCTGTCGCCAAGAGGTTCCACGTACGCATGACCGTGATAGGTGTACCCATAATGTCGATTGGCTGTGAATCGGAAAATTGGGCAACTACCGAAGCATGGCCCGCGGGATAGCGAGATCGCCTGGATGTCGACGGCACGCATTTTCCCTCCACGGCCTTGTTGATCGCGGGGTACAGCTAACTTCTCTGGGGGGACGAAAGTTCAGTTTTTGTAGGGTGGGTCAAGCCGCTTCGGCGAAGACCCACCGAAGGGTGGCGGACTTCCTGACCCAACAGAACTTCCTCAACCCCAGGAAACTCCGATGTTCCAGAAGGAATTCCGGGGAAACCGGGAAGTTCCTTTGACCCATCGACGATTCTTGCGCCTTCGGTGGGTCAAGGAGGCTTGGCGACGTAGACCCACCCTACAAGAATCGGTGACTCCAGCGATTCGCTGTGAGACTTTGCGTCGCCCCCAGAGAATCTGGTTGCACCCTGATCGCGAGATACCGGTTGCGGGCCGCGAACCGTCCCGGATCAGGGATAGAATACAGTATCTCGCTTTCCGCCCTGATCTGGAGCCGTCGATGGATGCTTACCTCCTCTCCGCCGTACGCACGCCAATCGGGAAGTTCCTCGGCGAACTCTCGGATCTGACGGCTCCGAAGCTGGGAGCGGTTGCGATCGCGGAGGCGGTGAAGCGGGCCAATATCGACCCCACCGCGGTCGACGAAGTCATTATGGGGAACGTCGTGCAGGCGGGGGTGGGGCAGGCACCGGCCCGACAGGCGGCTCTCGGAGCGGGGTTTCCTGACACGATCGCGGCATATGCCGTGAACAAAGTCTGCGGGTCCGGCTTGAAGGCGGTCATGCTCGCCGCCCAGGCCATCCGTGCCGGCGACGCCAACCTCGTCGTCGCGGGCGGAATGGAGAGCATGTCCAACGCCCCGTTCCTGTTGCCCGGGGTCCGGAAGGGGTACAAGTACGGCGACGTGAAATCGGTCGATGCCCTGATCCACGACGGGTTGTGGTGCCCGTTCGAGAACTGGCCGATGGGGAACGCGGCCGAGCACGTTGCGGACAAGTGTGCGATTTCCCGCGGAGATCAGGACCGATTCTCGGTGCAGAGTCACCAGCGAGCGGCCGCCGCCTGGGAGCGTGGGGACTTCGCGGCCGAGGTCGTTCCCGTCACGGTCGGGGCCGGGGCCAAGGCGAAGACGGTTGCCCGAGACGAGGGAATCCGGGCCGACTCCAGCGTGGAAGGCCTGGGGAAACTCCGGCCCGCGTTCAAGCCCGACGGCACGGTGACGGCCGGCAACGCCTCCCAGCTCTCCGACGGGGCAGCCGCACTCGTCGTCGCATCCGGCGACGCCGCCGGGAAACTCGTGGGCAAACCGCTCGCGAAAATCCTCGCCTACGCCACCAGCGGGGTTGCCCCCAAGGACATCTTCCTCGCCCCGGTACCGGCGATCCGCATGGTTCTGGACAAGGCCAAGCTTTCCCTCGCCGACATCGACCTGATCGAACTCAACGAAGCGTTCGCATCGCAGATGCTGGGTTGCGGGAAGGAACTCGGCATCGACGAGGCGAAGCTCAATGTCAACGGCGGCGGGATCGCCCTCGGCCACCCAATCGGCGCGAGCGGTGCCCGGGTCCTCGTCACGCTCGTCCACGCCCTCCACAAGCGAAACCTGCGGTACGGCCTGGCGAGCCTGTGCCTAGGCGGCGGCAACGCGGTGGCGATGATCGTCGAGAAGGTGTAGTGAGGTGGTGGTGGGGTGGTGAGGTGGTGAGACTGTGTCGGAATTCCCCATGTAAGGGCTGCGATTCTTCCCCCGAAGTGGCCGCTCCTTGGCAGTCGCGGCTCCTGCAAGTCCCGGAAGAAACCGCTTTGCCGGGAGGGATTCCTTCTTCCGGAATCTTACTTCTTCGATGATTCCGGGCGGACATCGAGGCAGAGGATCTTCGAGGAATCCCGCAGGTAGATGCGGCCGTCGACCAGCACCGGCAACGCCCAGCACTCGCCGCCGGTCAGGATGCCCTCGACCTGACCGCGGAGGCGGAACTCGGTGGGGTTCGCGTCGGCGAGGAAGAGCGTGCCGGACTGGGTCAGGCCGAGGAGCTTGTCGCCGGCAAGAATCAGGTTCCCTTTCCCGAGTCGGGTCGCTTCCCAGTCCTCGACCGCTTCCCCGGTGCGGAGGTTGACGCAGGTGAGTTTCTCGGCGTTGAAGCCGTAGAGAAACCCATCCCGGTGGACGCTGGTGGCGTGGTGGTTCATCATCACCCGGTTCTTGCGGAAGTAGACCTCGTCCTCGGCGGCTCCGTCTCCCCGGGTGGTGATGCGGAGCAGGGCGCACCCCTTGTTGTAGTTCGACGAGACGAAGACATAGTCTCCGACCACGAGCGGGGTGGCGATGTTGCCGTTGTGCTGGGTCCGCCAGTCGTAGGTCCAGAGGATGTGCCCGTCCGCGGGGCGGATTCCGAGAACGGAGACGCCCGTGACCGCGACGATCTGGCGGACGCCCGCGATTGTCGCGGCGATCGGGGAACTGTAACCATTGGGGTCGGAGCT
This sequence comes from uncultured Alcaligenaceae bacterium, assembly GCA_964552815.1. GTDB lineage: Bacteria > Planctomycetota > Planctomycetia > Gemmatales > Gemmataceae > CAYUHJ01. Next base: position 57,419 of record CAZKIQ010000018.1, read on the forward strand.
CGCCTTCCACCGAAGTTCCCCGGTTGTGCGGTCGAAGGCGACGACGGAGCCGTCTTTCCCGCCGGCCTGCACGATGACAAGTTCCCCCTCGATAAGTGGGGACGAGGCAAAGCCCCAGCCGGGAAGCGCGGCGCGAAATTCCGCGGCGAGGTCGTGCTTCCACAGAAGCTTGGGTTGCCCCCCGGTTGGCGGTGGTTCCTCGACGCACTGGAAGATCCCGGTCGCGCCGAGTGTGTAGATCTTCCCGTCCCGGACGGTCGGGGTCGCCCGCGGACCGCCGGCATAGCCCATCCGCAACGCACCGTAGTCGACCGGCGTCTCGTGCGACCACACTGTCTTTCCGTCAGCAATGTCGAGGCAGAGAAGTCGTTCCTTTCCGTCCTGGAAGTCCTGCGTGTACGCCCGATTCCCGACTACCGCGAAGGAGGAGTACCCGCCGCCGCAGGGAACCGACCACAGTTTCGCCGGCGGGTTCTTGTCCCAGTCGGTGCGGAGGGGCCCTTCCGGAGCCCGGCCATCTCGCGTCGGTCCGAACCATTGTGGCCAACCCCGATTTGCCTCCGCCACCGGAACCGGGGCCAGCTCAGCCTGCTTCAGGGCCGCAAGCTCCGCACGGTTCGCCCGCTCGGAGTCGAACAGGTTGGGAAGGTAGTTCCACGCCAGGTATCCGAGGGAACCCACAAACAGGAGCAGCACCAAAACCCACATTGTCACGGTGCGGAAGAGGCTTCGAGATGCCATGTCGGCCTCCGGGTCGGGCGATTCGTCGAATCGGATCACAGTTCCGCGAATGCTTCCTTCGCAGCGGCAATCGTGCGGGCGATGTCGTCGTCGGTCATCGCGGTCGAGAGGAACGCGGCTTCGAACTGACTGCAAGGAAGGTAGAACCCGCGGTCCATCATGGCCCAGAAAAACTTCGCGAATCGGGCGGTGTCGGCCGTCTTCGCGGTGTCGAGGTCCGTCACCGGGGTGGGGGTGAAGAAGATCGTCCACATGCTGCCGATGCGGTTGATTTGGTGCGGAATCCCCGCGGATTTGGCCGCTTCCCGCAGGCCCGCTTCGAGAGTTGCCCCCATCGCGTCGAGTCGGGCGTAGGGCATCGACTGCTTGAGTTCCCGCAGGGTCGCGATCCCCGCCGCCATCGCGACGGGGTTGCCGGAAAGCGTCCCTGCCTGGAAAACCGGGCCCGCCGGCATCACCTTCCGCATCACGTCCGCCCGACCTCCGTACGCCCCGACGGGATAGCCGCCGCCGATCACCTTGCCGAGCGCCGTCACATCCGGGGTGTCTCCCAGGAGTTCCTGGGCTCCTCCGAACGCGAGGCGGAAGCCAGTCATGACCTCGTCGTAGATCAGCAACGCCCCGTGGTGGTGCGTCAATCGGCGAAGTTCACTGCGGAACTCCTGCGTCGGCGGGACCAACCCCATGTTCCCGACCACCGGTTCGAGCATCACCCCCGCGATCTTGTCCCCCTTCGCCCGGAACAGTTCCGCGAGCGCCGACGGATCGTTGTAACGCAGGACGACCGTATCCTGCGTGCAGCCGACCGGCACCCCCGGGCTGTTGGGAACCCCATGCGTGAGTGCACTGGAACCGGCGGAAACCAGCAGCGCATCGACGTGACCGTGGTAACACCCCGCAAACTTCACGATCAGATCCCGCCCCGTGAAGCCCCGCGCCAGACGGATCGCGCTCATCGCCGCTTCCGTGCCGCTCGAAACAAACCGAACCATCTCGACGGAGGGAATCGCGCCGACGACCAGTTCCGCCAGTTCGCTTTCGAGTTCCGTGGGTGCCCCGTAACTCGTTCCGTTTCGAACCGCAGCAATGGCAGCCTCGGTGACAGCCGGGTGACAGTGACCCAGAATCATGGGCCCCCATGAACCGATGAAATCGAGGTATCGTCGGCCATCCACGTCCTCGAGGAACGCGCCATCCCCCCGAGCGATGAACAACGGCGAACCACCGACCGCCCCAAACGCCCGGGCCGGACTGTTGACCCCGCCGGGAATCAGCGTCTTCGCTCGCTCGAAAGCCGCAGCGGATTTGGGACGGGAAACCGGTTCCATCGCGGGCATCTGCAATCTCGGGGGCAGGAAGTTGGTGGTTGATACACCGATTATACAGCCCCGCAAGCCCGCTCCAGCCGCCTCTCCCAAACTCGAACTGTTGCACCACTTCCCGGAATCGCGGCTGGCGTCTCACATCCTGCAATGTCGAAACCGAGCTGATACACTGGCCAGATCGAGGTCTGCAACGGATGTGGACCTGATGGTGAATCTCGGCAGATCTGAATTATGAATCGGCGAACATTCCTGGCTGCCTCGGCCGCGACCGCGACTTTGCCATTCCTGGGTTGCAACTCGGATCGTCGGCAGCTCCTCAATTGCTCCTACGATGCCACCCGCGAGTTGTACCGCAGATTGAACCGCCTTTTCACGGAGAACTATCACGCCAAATTCGGCGACACGATTCGAGTCACCCCTTCCCATGGCGGTTCCGGCAGCCAGGCCCGCGCCATTATTGACGGCCTCCCCGCCGATGTCGCAACCCTGGCCATGCAACCGGATCTGGAAGCGATCCGAAAGAAAGGCCTGATCGAGGCGAACTGGCTCGACCGATTCCCACACCGCTCCTGCCCCTACACTTCGACCATCGTGTTTGTTGTCCGCAAAGGGAACCCTCACAACATTCGCGACTGGTCCGACATTGCATCTCATTCCAACGTCAAGGTGATCGCTGCCAACCCCAAGACCAGCGGCGCTGCCAAGCTCGGCGTGCTGGCGGCATGGGGGTCGGTTCGTATGGCAGGCGGATCCGAGAAGGAGGCATACGAGTTGGTCTCAGCTGTCTACCGTAAGGTGCCCGCTCTGGAGCCCTCGTCGCGCGTTGCCACCGTCACATTCGCGCGCAAACAAATCGGCGACGTGCATCTGACGTGGGAGAATGAAGCCTGGCTGGAACAACGCGAGATGAAGGGGGAAGTGGAGATCGTTTACCCCAAGCGGAGCATCCTCGCGGAGCCTCATGTCGCGATCGTGGATGCCAACGTGGAGCGCAAGGGGTCGCGCGCGACCGCCGAAGAATATCTGAGATTCCTGTATTCTCCCGAATCCCAGGATGTAATCGCCGACAACCACTACCGCCCCACCACCCCGGAGGCGGAAGCACGCCATGCCTCGAAATTCGGGAAAATCGAGCGATTTGCGATCACCCAGATCCTCCCAGGCGGATGGGACGAAGCGCAAAAGAAATTCTTCGACGATGGAGCATGGTTCGATCGCCTCTTCCAGTCTGGGAGCTGATGCAACCCCACCCCGAGCCCTCTGTGATATGAACCCTCCCAATCAACAATTTGGAACGAATTGAACATTTCTTGCAATTTCGACTGTACTCGCGCCACTTCGATGTGTACTTATGGCATCATCGCGTGGGTTTCACGCGAGAAATGACAGGTTTCAAGCAACTTACCCTCGGAGATGTCCAAGATGGCCAAGAACAAGGCGGAAGCCGCGGATACCCTTCCCAGCAAGATGAAGATGGTCGAGGAGGCGATGGCGGAACTCGGGCTCGATAGCACCCCGGGCTCCATCCAACCCTGGGTTCAAGAGAAGTATCACACCGAAATCGACAAGCAAATGATCTCCTCCTACGCCTCCAACATTCGCAAGAAACTTCGCGGCGGCGGCAAGAGCGGGGCAGTTCGCAGCGGCTCCGTCGCGATCGGGAACGGCTCCGTGGGCGTCAAGGATGTTGCCTTGCTCCGCGACCTCATTGATCGCGTCGGCCCCTCGGAAGTTCAGACCCTCATCAAGGTTCTCACCAAGTAGTCTTCCACCAAATTCCTCGCTCTGAATTGATCCGCCAATGCAAGAAGCGATCGCAAATAGCGATCGCTTCCTGGGTTTGCATCGTCTACAGACAGACGTGAGACTCCCTTTATTCATGCGGTTCGGCGGAGTCGGGGGGCATCGCCTCCGGGAAGTATCCTCCGGCGGTCGACCGCAGTCTGGATTGCTACAACCCGATACAACACCTCTAACGTCCGCGATAAGGATTGACCCCGCCGTTTCATCATGGCATCCGCGGTGCTGAGCATACCCTCCAGGTTGGATTCCTCGGATGAGATGCCGTTCCGGTCGGCCCGGCAGAATGATGGCACGTCCCGCGGTAACAACTCCCCAGTCGGCAGCAAGCTTGCGAACGCACCGACCACGGTGCCGCAATTGAGCAGCACGGATAGCCCCGTCTTGGTGTGGTCGCCAATGAAGCTGCCGAGCTTCAACTTTCCCGTGGGGATGCGTCGCCCGTCGGCATGGATCGTGATCGGGTTGTAGTCGGTGCGAAGATTCCCGGTGTGCGTCCCGGCCCCGAGATTGACCCACTCCCCGATGAAGGAATTGCCGAGAAACCCGTCGTGGGCCTTGTTGGAGAACCCCTGAACGATCGCGGCCTCGACTTCGCCGCCGATCCGGCACTGCGGGCCGAGTGAGGTCCCTGCTTTGATTTTCGCCCCGGAAACGTGGGTTCCCGCTCCGACGAAACATGGCCCTTCCAGCTTCGTGAAGGCGTGGATGACCGCACCTTCGCCCACGAAAATCGGGCCGCCGGTCGTGTCCGCCACCACGAGCGGATCGAGTTTCGCCGTGGGATGCACGAAAAGATCCGACGCGGAACCGACAAGGTGCAGCGTCGGTGGGTGGAATCCGATCAGGTCGGAATCAACCATCGCCGGGAAATCGGCGGCGATCTGTTTGCCGTTTCGTTCGACCAGATCCCAGAGCCGGCGAGCGACGAATCCACCTACTTCGATGCGTGGCAGGGTCGCGAATCCGTCGTCGAGTCTCTCGTCGAGGTTGGCGGGGGTCAACCCTTCCACAAGTTCCGGGGTGACGGCGGCGTAGGCGATTTCGCCATCGCAGACCGCGAGAAACGGTCCTTTTGCGAGGAGTTCCAGTGTGGTCGGGGCTTGCTGTCCGGCCGGTCGCGGGGGAGGAGCCCATCGACCATTGACGAGAACCGTTGCCCCGGCTCGAAGCCAGAGAGAATCGTTGACCGGCGCGTGCGGCTGACGATCGCGCGTCGAGTCGACGAGATGCGACCGGACGAGATAGCCCACCGTATCCGCAGCAAAATACGCCCGGTGTTTCTCTTGCAGAGACGACAATCCGCATAGAAGGTCAAACGCCGGCCGGGTCAGCGTCAGCGGGGCGAGGTCCGCAACGCGGGAGTCCTCGTACAGACAGATCCGCATGGTCCGCCCTCCGAATCCTGGCCATCTTCCTGAACGTATTCCCGGAGTGTAGATCACCCGACCGTGTGGAGTAAACCCCGACTCGAAATCGCCGGATTGCAAACGCAAACCGGCCGCCCCTTGCGGAGCGGCCGGCGGGAGAGAGCGATTTTTCGTCCTGCGATCAGAAGTTCCCGGACTTGCGGGCGGTTCGCACGGTTCCGAACTCGACCGCCTTCGGAACCGCGGTGATCTTGACATCGAAGGATTTCGTCGGGGTGGTGGATTTGAACAGGACGCGAACCTCGGCCGAGCGAGCGGTCCCGGAGACGGTCTTGCTGTTGCTGTTGGTGGTGCCGTCGCCGTAGGTCACGGTCACCTGGACGATGTATTCTTTGACCTCGTTCGCGACCTTGTTGGAGATCCCCCACTGGACTTCGATGCGATCGGTGGAGTCGTCGCCGACGTTGTTGCCAAGGTTCTTGACGGAGGTGACGCGGAACTGGGAGAGGTCGACGGCGACTTTCTTGGTCGCGGCTTCGACTTGCGAAGCGAAGGCGACGATCATGAGTGCAACGGCGGTGATCAGGGTCTTGACTTGGCAACGCATGGTATTCTCCGGTTTGGGGTTGTATCGTTCGCTGGTGTCGTTCGTGTCACCGGCGATCGTTCTGCCAGAGAATGCAGTTCCCGAAACCGGGTCGGACAACTTCCTACAAAATTCCCCCCGCGAACTCATCCTCTCGAATTTCACGCTCCTCGAAGCGGGTGACGATTGCCATGCGGTCGGATAAGAACCTCCCTGCCCACCTTCCCCCCAAGAGGCAGCAGCGATGAGTGCATCGATCACCGCGTTCGGACCCGCACGCTCCACCGTTCCCGGGCACCCGCTTTCCGCGGAGGAAGTAGAGAAGATCGATGCATTCTGGCGGGCGTCGAACTACCTCGCACTCGGGATGACTTACCTCAAGGCGAACCCGCTTTTGCGGGAACCCCTGGAGCCGGAACACGTCAAGGATCGGTTGCTGGGGCACTGGGGGGCGAGCCCGGGTTTGGCGTTCTGCTACATCCACCTGAGCCGGCTCATCAAGAAGCTCGATCTCGATGCGTTGTTCATGGCGGGGCCGGGGCACGGGGCACCGGGGGTTCTCGGGCCGTGCTATCTGGAGGGGGCGTACACCGAGGTTTACCCCGACTGCTCCGAGGACGAGGAGGGGATGCGGCGGTTCTTCAAGCAGTTCTCCTTCCCCGGCGGGATCGGGAGCCACTGCACCCCGGAAACGCCGGGCTCGATCCACGAGGGGGGCGAACTCGGGTATTGCCTTTCCCACGCCTGCGGGGCCGCCTTCGACAACCCGGACCTGATCGTCGCCGCAGTCGTCGGTGATGGCGAATCCGAAACCGGCCCGCTGGCGACATCCTGGCACATCAACAAGTTCCTCAACCCGATCCGCGACGGGGCGGTGCTGCCGATCTTGCACCTCAACGGGTACAAGATCAACAATCCGACGATCTGGGCCCGCGTGCCGCACGACGAGATCGAGGCGTTCTTCCGCGGCACAGGCTGGACGCCGTACTTCGTGGAAGGTTCCGAGCCGGCGAGCATGCACCAGGCGATGGCGGCGACCCTGGACAAGTGCATTGCGGACATCCGGTCGGCCCAGAAACAAGCCCGGGCCAGCGGCGAACCCTTCCGCCCCCGCTGGCCGATGATCGTCCTCCGCACACCCAAGGGCTGGACCAGCCCCGGCGAAGTTGGCGGCCACAAACTCGAAGGAAGCTGGCGGGCCCACCAGGTGCCCCTCGCCGACGTCAAGAAGGACTCCGCCCGCCTGAAGATGCTCGAAAACTGGATGCGAGCGTACAAGCCCGAAGAACTCTTCGACCACGACGGCCGCTTCCGACCCGACCTCAAGGCGATCGCACCCACCGGCAGCAGACGACTCGGGGCCACCCCCTATGCCAACGGCGGACACCTGAAGCGAAATCTCCGCATGCCCGACTTCCGCGACTACGGCATCGCCGTCGACAAGCCCGGCACCATCTCCCACGAAAACTGCAAACCCCTCGGGAACTTCCTCCGCGATGTCATGCGGAAGAACATGCACAACTTCCGCGTCTTCGGGCCCGACGAGAACACCTCCAACAAACTCAACGCCATCTACGAGGTTTCCAAAAAGCTCTGGCTCGAGGAGTTCTTCCCGGAAGACCTGGACGGAGCCGAACTTTCCCGGGATGGCCGGGTGATCGAGATGCTATCCGAGCACACCCTCGAGGGAATGCTCGAAGGCTACCTTCTCACGGGCCGACACGGGTTCTTCTCCACCTACGAGGCGTTCGCCCACGTCATCGACTCGATGTTCAACCAGCACGCGAAGTGGCTGACCATCTGCAATCACCTCCCCTGGCGGGCGAAGATCGCGTCCCTCAACTTGCTCATCACAAGCACCGTGTGGCGGCAGGACCACAACGGGTTCACGCACCAGGACCCCGGCTTCCTCGATGTGGTCGTGAACAAGTCCGCGTCCGTCACCCGCATCTACCTCCCGCCGGACGTCAACTCGCTGCTGTCGGTCGCGGACCACTGCCTGCGAAGCGAGGGGTACATCAACGTGATCGTGTCAGACAAGCAGAACCACCTGCAATATCTGAGCATGGACGCGGCGATCACGCACTGCACCAAGGGGATTGGCATTTGGCCGCAGGCGAGCACCGATCGCGGGGTGGAACCGGAGGTTGTGCTCGCGTCCGCAGGGGACATCCCGACCAAGGAAGCCCTCGCCGCCGTCGACCTGCTTCGCCAGGAATTCCCGGACCTCAAGCTCCGTTTCGTCAACGTCGTCGACCTGTTCCGCCTGCAACCTGCGACCGAGCACCCACACGGGCTCTCCGACCGCGATTTCGATGCCCTCTTCACAACGGACAAGCCGGTGATCTTCGCCTTCCACGGGTACCCCTGGCTAATCCACCGGCTCGCGTATCGGCGGAAGAACCACTGCAACATGCACGTGCGGGGTTACAAGGAGAAGGGGAACATCAACACGCCGTTGGAGTTGGCGATCGCGAACGAGATCGACCGCTACAGCCTGGCGATCGACGTGATCGACCGGGTTCCGCGTCTGAGCGTGACCGGTGCCCACGCGAAGGAGCGGTTCCGGAACGAGCAGATTTGCGCTCGGAACTACTCGCACCAGCACGGCGTCGACCTGCCGTCTGCCGCCAACTGGACCTGGCCGTACTGAGCCGCCGCGTCATCGGGCGAACTTCTGCCGGGCGAGCGCGAGCGCTCCGTGGATGACGACCTCCTCCCCGAGGGCGGCGGGGACGATGTCGGTGAGCCCGGCGAACGGCTGGAAAACCCGCTCCGCCACCAGTTGCCGCAGGGGGGCGAAGAAGAGATCTTCCCCCATGAGGGAAACCCCGCCGCCGATGACGATCCGCCGGGGGCACAACAGGGCAATGACGGAGCAGATGCCCTCGGCGAGAGCTTCGACGGCATCTCGGAGAATCGCCCGTGCTGCCGGATCGCCCGCACTCGCAGCGGCTGCGATCTCTTTGCCACCAATGATTCCACTCTCTGCCAGTTCCCGGATTCCCTGGGTGTCCTGGTGCGTTTCCTCTCGAATCTCGAAGAGTTTCCGGATCCCATTTCCTGACGTGAAATCCTCGAGGATGCGATTTCTCGACGAGAACGGTGGGTAGATCGGCCGCAAATGCCCGATCTCCGCGGCGCCGCGTCCGCAACCGCGGAAGATCTTGCCGTCGATGATGAGTCCGCCGCCGACGCCGGTGCCGACGGTGATGTAGAAGATCGGCGACAACCCTCGGCCCGCCCCGAACATCGCCTCGCCGAGGCCCGCCACGTCCGCGTCGTTGCAGATCACCGTCGGTTTCTCAAGTAGATCCGTCAGCCAGTCCGCGAGGGGAAAGTTGTCCCAGCCCGCGATCTGGTGGGACTTGATGACGGTCTGGGACTCGTCGTCGGTCGGCCCGCCGAAGCCGACGCCGATGCCGAGGATCTCGGAGGAATCGACCATCGCATAGCCGAGGAGTTCCGGGAACGCGGTGACGATCTGCCGACGGATCCCCTCGCCCCCCTCCTCGGGGTTAACGCTGCCTCGCCAGAGGGAATGGATGGTGCCGTCGCCGCGGCCGAGCCCGAGTTGCAGCTTCGTGCCGCCGATTTCGATCCCGAGAAACATACTCTTCTCCGGTGATGATGCTGGCCCGTGTGAAGGGTTTTATCCGGAATCTCGGGAAGTTCGAATTTTCAAATCCATCCCAGTGGCTTCCACCGACCGGCGAGATGGGGAAGTTCGGTTGAACCGTGCGGCGTGGTGGAACCGATAAGTTCGGTAGGAAACGTCGCGCACGGTTTCCGTGGCGGACACCTCCGTGTGGACCCAAGGTGGCAGATGAAGCGGACACTCCTGTGGGCTGTCGTGGGAACACTGACGGCCGTCGCGTTGGGGAAGGCGGATGACATCCAACCGGCCGGGTTCCGGCAGTGGAACCGCGGTGCCCAACCCTGTCAGCCGTGCCAGCCGTCCACCCCGCTGATTATTCCCCAGCAGCCGGGGAATCTTCCGCCCGTGACGGATCCCACCAACCCGAATCCGAACCCGACCAACCCCGATCCCACTAATCCGAACCCGAACCCGGCGAATCCGAACCAGAACCCGAACGACAATTCCGCCACCCCGCAGCAGCGGGAAGCCGGCGGTCAGCCGTACGCGTCCTTCAACGCCAGCATGTTCGGCGACTTCCCGGGGATCTTCTATACCCGGTTTGTCCAGGGCGTCGTTCCCGTGACCCGGGAACGCGATGTCCAGGTGGTATCGGGCTTCACCGAGCGGGTCACCCTCGATGCGGCCGGGAACAAGGTCGTCACCCAGGTACCGGTCGTCACCACCCAGCGGTTGGTCACGACTGAGAACGAGGTCGTGACACAGCAAATCAACGGTATCCTCGCCGGGCGGTACACGGGGATCCGCATCGCCGAGAACGACAGCCCCAAACCGCGGGACCGGATTTACGGCGGGTTGAACTACTTCGACGACCTCAACAAGTCCCTCAACGCCGGCTCGCCGCCGATTTCGCAGCAGCAGCAAACGGTCGGCTTCGAAAAGACGCTCCTCGACGGGGACGCGTCGATCGGGATGAGGCTGCCGTTTATTCAGGTGTACGGCCTCATCGGCCGGGACTTCAACAACGTCGGCGACCTGAGCATCGTCGGAAAATATGCCTTCGTGAACGACCGGGAAACCGGCAATGTTCGGTCCGCGGGTTTGATCCTCACCGTGCCGACGGGAACGGCGACCTCGATCCTGACCGACGGCACCATCGCCCCGCACTCGACGCTCTTCCAACCGTGGGTGGGCTTCGTGCAGAACTCGCAGAACTGGTACTCACAAGGCTTCTCGTCGATCGTGGTCCCCACGGATGGCCGGGACCCCACGATTCTCTTCAATAGCATCGGGTTCGGGTACTGGGCCTATCGGGCATCGCAATCGCGGTTCCTGACCGCTGTCCTGCCGATCGCGGAATTCCACGTCACGACTCCGCTCAGCAACCGGGACCCGGCGAACCCGATCTACCTGCAGGACCAGTTGAACATCACGACGGGTTCCTACTTTTTCTTCGGCCGCGCCGCTGTGGGTCTCGCCGTCAACGTCCCCACACTCGGCCCTCGACCGTGGAACATCGAATCGATCGTGAACTTCAACCTTGCGTTTTGATCCCCGATCGGGACCGACAAAATGCGACTCGCCCGAACGTGCTGACCAGCGAACGTTCGGGCGAGTCGCGAAGTAACGAGTTCCGGTTACTCGTTCCCCGCTCGAACCCAAACTTCGTAGACCTGCCCCTGCCCGGCGGCGAACGCGGTGGCTCGCGGATTTCCCGGGATTCCGAAATTGGCTTTGAGAATGTCGTGGTCGAGTTCGAAGATTCCCTGGAACGCCTGGCTCGCGAATGGGCCCGCGTCCGGAATCAGGTCGACGGTTCCCCGTTCCCCGTCGGAGAACAGAACTCGCCCCGTCGGACTTTTGGGGAACCCGCCCACGAACGGCCCGAAAGAGAGCTCGCCCCACTCGAGGGAGAACCGACTCTCGGCGGTGATGATGTACCGGAATTCGCGAAAGATCGCCTCCGGGAGCCATTTCCCGTGGAGTTGACAGGCGATCACCTTCCAACGGCCGACAAGTCCTGGGTGCATGGGGAAAAATCCGGGTTGTGAGAAATCGGCGAAGTTACTCCACCTCGAGCGTTTCGCCCTGTTTCACGGTAAAATACTTCGCCGACGGGTGGTGGAAGATAATCGCCGTCGTCGATTGTTCCGGCTCGAGCAGGAACTGCTCCGTAAGCGTGATGCCCACCTGCGGGGGATCGATGAGCCGGAACAACCCGGCCTGATCCTCGAGGTTCGGGCACGCGGGATATCCGAAGGCATAGCGTCGGCCGCGGTAATGCCCCTTGAAGAGTTTGCGAACCTCGGTGGAATCGTCACCGGCGATGCCCCATTCCCGCCGCAATTCACGGTGGAAGAACTCCGCCAACGCTTCCGCCGCCTCGACGCTCAGCCCGTGCAAGAAGAGATAGTCCTGGTAGCGATTCGAGTCGTACAGTTCCTTGCACCGCTTGCTGACCTCGTGCCCCACGGTGACCGCCATGAACGCGACGTGGTCGACCGGTTTGCCGTCGACCGCGGGCTCGGTGTAGTCGCTGAGGCAGAGTTGGTCGGCAAAACTTTGCCGGGGGAACTGGAAGGTTTCCCGCACGGTGACGCCATCGGGGTCGAAGACGGTCAGCGAGTTCCCCTCCGAACTCGCCGGGAAGAAGCCGTAGGTGACCGCGGGCCGCAACAGGTTCTCCGCCAGGCACATATCGATGAGGCGGGACAGCGCCGGTTTCGCGACGGTGTCGATTTGGTCCCGGTAGACCTTCGGATCCACGCCCCCCTTGCGGAACTGCCACTGGGTGGAAAAGAGTGTCAGTTCATTGAGGAAACCCAGGACTTCGCGGACGTCGAAATCGCTGCGGACTCGTGTACCCAGGAACGGCGGTTTCGGCAGATCCGGGGCTTTCGGCAGCGTCTGGGATCGGCGGGCCTTCAACGCGGCGGCGATCGTGTCGTGCGTCGGGCAGCAACCGTTGACGTGCGGGGCGTGGTGCGTGACCGCGTCGATGGTGTCGAGCGTTCCTTTCGAAACGGGGCGAGCCCGCGACCCCTCGACGACCCCGCGAAGGGCGACACTTCCGACATTCTGGATGCGTTTTTCGGCAACGAGGCGGTCCATGATCCGCAGGCCGTCGAACGCATCTTCGCCGTAGAACAGTTGCCCCTTGTAGATGTCGCGCAGATCCTTCTCGACATATCGGCGATTGAGGGCGGCACCCCCGAGAATCACGGGTGGGCTGATGCCTCGCTCGTTAAGCGTGATGAGATCTTCCTTCATGATCACCGTCGACTTCACGAGCAGGCCGCTCATGCCGATCGCGTCGGCGTTGGTCTTGTGGTACTCCGCAATCATGGCATCCACGGGCTGCTTGATGCCGAGGTTATAGACCTTGTACCCGTTATTCGTGAGGATGATATCCACGAGGTTCTTGCCAATGTCGTGCACATCCCCCTTCACGGTGGCGAGCACGATTTTGCCCTTCTCGGCCCCCTCGACTTTTTCCATGAATTGTTCGAGGTGTGCGACGGCGGCCTTCATCACCTCGGCGGATTGCAACACGAACGGCAGTTGCATTTGCCCGCTGCCGAAGAGATCCCCAACGACCTTCATGCCATCGAGCAGAATCTTGTTGATGATGTCGATCGGCGTGTACTTCTCGCGGCCCGCGTCGAGGTCGGTGATCAGCGTTTCGCGGCGGCCCTGGATGACGGCTTGTTTCAGACGTTCCTCCACGGTTTCGCCAAGGGATTTCCCCTTTTTCGATTCGGATTTCTTGTCCGCGTAGTGCTCGATGAGCATCTGCAGCGGATCCTCGAGGCAGTTGCCCGCCCCGTCGAAAACTCGCTCGTCGAAGAGCAATCGCCGGCAGATTTCCTTGCCCTTCTCATCAATAGATGCCAGCGGCATGATCTTCGCGGCGTGCAGGATGGCAGAATCGAGCCCATACTCGATCGCATAATGGAGATACACGGAATTCAGAACCTGCCGGGCATATGGTGATAGACCGAAACTGCAATTGCTGAGCCCGACATGGGTCAGGCACCCGGGGAGATTCTGCTTGATGAGCTTGATCGCTTCGAAGGTTTCGATTGCACTTTTCCGCGTCTGCTCCTGGCCGGTCGAAACCGGGAACGTGAGTGTATCGAACATCAGGTCCGTGGGTGGGATCTTGTATTCATCCACGACGATCTTGTAGATCCGCTCCGCGACCTCATACTTCCACTTCGCCGTGTCCGCCTGCCCCTTCTCGTCGATGGTCAATGCTACCAGCCCGGCCCCGTACTTCTTCGCGAGTTGCGTCTTCGGGTCGAGCGTCTTGCGGCCGTCTTCGAGGTTGATGCTGTTGATGACGGCCTTGCCGCTGCACAACTTCAATGCGGCCTCGACGACCTTCGTCTCGGTGCTGTCGATCATGATCGGCTTCGAGAGCACCGCGTTGTACCGCTTGATGACCTCCTTCATGTCGCGGACGCCGTCGCGGCCGACGTAATCCACGCACACGTCCAGCAGGTGGACACCCTCGCGCTCCTGCTCTTGGGCCATCGCCACGAGGCCGTTCCAGTCGTCTTTTTCGAGGAGTTGCTTGAACTTCTTCGAGCCGTTGGTGTTGGTCCGCTCCCCCACCAGAAGCGGTTTCTGGTCGACAACGAGTTCCTGGACGGACTGCAGGCTCGAGACCATCGCCAGCCGAGTCGGGGTGCGCTTCGCGGGTCGGGTGCCGTGGAGTTTGTCGCAGACCGCCTTCAGGTGGGCGTGCGTGGTGCCGCAGCAGCCGCCGATGATGTTGACGCCGTACTCGGTGACGAACCGCGTCAGCCAGTCGGCGAGGCCGGCGGGGTCGAGGGGGAAGTAGGTGTCGTCGCCGCGGGTTTCGGGCAGGCCGGCGTTCGGGAGCACGCTGATGAGCTTGTCGCAGTGCCGGCTCAGATGGCGGATGTCGTCGTTCATCAGGTCCGGGCCGACGCCGCAGTTCATGCCGATGACGTCGATCTCGTCGAGCGGTTCGAGCGCTACCAGCCCCGCGGGGATGTCCGTGCCGGGGAGCATCTTCTTGTTCGCGTCGATGATGGTGAGTTGGACCATCAGGGGAATCTTCACGCCGGCGCGTTTCAATTCTTCGATCGCGGTGATGGCGACAATCTTGGCCTGGAGGATGTCGAAACACGTCTCGATGAGGATGGCGTCGACACGCTCCTCGATCATCACGCGGAGTTGGGGGCGGTACGCCTCGGCCATCGTGTCGAAGTCGATGTAGATGGCCGGGTCCGTCAGCGAGGGCATTTTCGTACCGGGGCCGACGGAGCCGACGACGAACCGGGGCCGGTCCGGGGTAGCGAACTCGGTCGCAACTTCCCTCGCGATGCGGATGTTCTGGCGGTTGATTTCCTCGAGTTGCCCGGCCATGCCGAACTCGCCGAGGCCGATCATGTTCGCGTTGAAGGTATTGGTTTCAACGGCGTCGCAGCCGGCCTGGAAGAACCCCTGGTGAATCTCGCGAATCCACTGCGGGTGGGTGTAAACCAGGGCATCCGAGAGGTTTAGCAGCGACTTTCCGTTCGGCGAATAGCCCCAATCGGATTCCTTTGGCTTGTAGCGGTGCAGGCTGGTCCCCATGCCGCCGTCGAGGATGAGGACGCGTTCAAGGGCGAGTTGCAGGAAGTCGGCAGGCATGGTCAGCTCCTCGACGGTCTGTTCTCGACATCATAGCGAAGTCAACCCGATGGCCGGGAGTCTTCGGCGTTTCGTGAGGTTAGTCCAATCTCGAAGAATGGGGTAGCCCGATTCGACTGGGCGAACGTGGGGAATGTGCTACGGGCAGGTCGTGGTTGTTCGGAAAAATCGTCGCGGGTAGACTACCAGCAGGTCCGGGAAATTCGCGTGATCCAGTTCCGCTGTACGCTGTCGGCCAAGAAGTGAGCCTTTTTGCCCCAAACGAACCCCTCAACCCGCGGATCACGTCATGGCTCAGGAATGGTACATCGACTACGGCGACCGGGTGGAGGGACCGGTTTCGAGCCGGGATTTGCAGACGCGGGCCAGTTCGGGGACGCTGCTCAGTACGCACCGGGTGAGCCCAGATCAGGAGAAGTGGGTGCCGGCGTCGCGGATCAAGGGTTTGACATTCGCGGAACCGCCGAAGCCCCCTGCTTCGAAGCCGGTCTCGAAACCGCCTGCCTCGAAACCAGCTTCCACGCCGTTGAACCGATCGAAGACGGCGGCGCTGGGCGAGGCGATGGCGAGTAGTGCCGGCCCCGCAGAGACGTGGGTGCACGACCCAACCGCGATGCAGGAAGAAGCCGCCGCCGCGACCGACGACCAGGCGATTCCGGGGTACGAGATCCTCGGAACCCTCGGGGCGGGCGGGATGGGTGTCGTCTACAAGGCTCGCCAACTCAAGCTCGACCGGCTCGTCGCGCTCAAGACGATCCCCGTGTCGGCGTCGTCGTCGCGGATGATCGCGCGGTTCGAGAAAGAAGCGGTCGCCCTGGCGAAGCTGCAGCACCCGAACATCGTCAATGTCTTCGATTTCGGCCGGGCGGGTGAGCGGGTTTTCTTCGCGATGGAAATTCTTTCCGGGGAGGATCTGGCACAGCGGATCGGGGCCGGGCCACTCGACGAGCGGACGGTGTGGGTGATCGCAAGGCAGACGGCGGCCGCCCTGGCCCACGCCGCCGCCCAGGGGATCTACCACCGCGACATCAAACCGCACAACCTCTTTCTCGTGCCGATGCCAACCGGTTTCGGGTACGCTCCGGATCTGCCGATGGTGAAGGTGACGGATTTCGGGCTCGCCCTCACGAAGCGGGAAGCCGAGGTCGCAGACGAGCGGTTGACCGCGGCCGGCACCGTGCTCGGAACCCCCGCGTACATGGCCCCGGAGCAGTTCAAGACCACCGACGTCGACCACCGGGCGGACATGTACTCCCTGGGGGCCAGCGTCTACCACGCCCTCGCTGGCAAACCGCCGTTCGGGGGAAACACCGTCTGGGACGTGATGGTCAGCAAGATCGCCGGGGAATATCCGCCGCTCGACTCCCCGGTTTCGCCGGAGTCCAACGAACTGATCTCGGCGATGATGGCCCCGGAAATCGCCGACCGGATTCCGTCCTACGAGGAACTGATCCGGCGAATTGACGAACTTCCCGCGATGCGGAACGTGGCCGGCACCTCGACCACGGTTCCGGCCCTCGAGTCGGGCGGACGGTCCCAGAAGCCGCAGAAATCCGGGCGGATTCTGGTTCTCGGGCTCGCCGCGGGGGTTCTCTGCTTCCTCGGGCTCGGCGTCGCCGCGTTCTTCGCCCTCGCCGGCAAACCCGCAACCACACCCACCACCGCCGACCCCGGCCCCGAAATCGTTTACAAGCCCACCTACGAGGAGTCCCTCTTCAACGGGGAATCCGGGCAGGGCTGGATCCCCCTCGGCGGGGCGGTCACGGTCGATCGCGACAAGGAACAGGCACCAGTTCTAAGTCTGGAGAAGGTCAAGCGGGGTCATCCGCCGTTCTCCGAGTACCGGATTCTGCTCGGCATCGACCTGGCGTCGGCGAAGTCGGTCGAGATTTCCTTCGCGATCCAGGACAAGAATCCGGCCCGGGCCCCGCGGGCGGTGATCCGCATCTCCCGGGAAGGGGGTGCAATCTTCGGAACGCGCATCGGCGATGCCGGCGAATTCCAGCCGATCGGCGAGGCCGTCCCGTATCCAACCCGTGAGGAACTCGAAGACAAGGTGCCGTACCAGGAGGTCAAGTTTGGTCGGGCCGGTGGGAAATGGTCGGCGTTTTTCCGCGGTCAGTTGCTCGGAACCGCACCTGACGACGGATCTGGGAAACTCGATGAGTTCCGGATTGTCGCGACGGGCGGGCCGGTGCTGGTCAGCCAGGCTGTGCTACAGAAGCTCGAGCCGAGCCCGCCGGGTCCGGGTCTGTTTCCGCCGGGACCACCACCGTTGCCACCGCCACCGCCACTGCCCCTGCCGGGGAGGTGAGATGCCGCTCGAGAACGCGCACCGTTTCCGCCGCCATCACGTGGGCCGCGTACCGATCGCGAACCGCAACTTTCCCTCGATTTCCGAGTTCCGCTCGAAGATTCTGATCCACGAGTAACTGCTTCCATCTCTCCGCGAGCCCCGGGTGATCGCCGGGCTCGGTGAGCAACCCCGCCCCGGTGGATTCGATCAACTCCGGAAACGAGCCGTGCCGCGGCTGCACGACCGGCACCCCGTTGGCCCACGCTTCCAGGACGTACAGCCCCTTGGGTTCGTGGTAATCCGTCGGCACCGAGAGCAGATCGATCGATTGCAGGAACCGCACCTTCGACAGGTGATCCGGGCACTCGACGTGCTCGAAATCCCCGGCGAGTCCCGCGTCGGCGAGCTTCTGGACCTGCGAGTCGAAGAACTTCCGGTTGTTCGCGCCCAGCCAGCCGGACACCTTCAAGCGTGCTCGTGGAGCCTCCGGATTCCGCCGCAGGTGGAGGAACGCCTCGATGAGATTGTGGAATCCCTTTTCCGGGCAGATGCGGGCGAAGTATCCGATCGTCGGCGGTCGGGCGGGCAGTTGTTCCACCGGTTCCCCGTGCCCCTTCAAGTTGATCCCCGGGTAGACGACGTGCATTTTGTCCCGGTCGACGCCCAGGTAGCCGGCCATGAAGTCGGCGTAGTTTCGGCTCGTGCAAATGTAACCCGAGACGTGCCGATCGTTGGCGCGGATCAGTTCCAGGCACCGGGATCGCTGCGGTTCCGGCAACGCGTTGAGGAAGATGTCGTCCCCTTGAAGCGTGACCAGAACCGGGACACGGAGCGACTCGCGCACGGCGGGGACCATCCCGGAAAGGAGGGCGTTGGTGAGGATCACCACCTCCGGTTTCGCGTGGGATTTCAACCACTCGATGAGGGTGGCGAGTTCCTTTTTCTGTCGACCGGTTCGCCCGCGGAGCATCGAGACGGTGAGTTGGCCGAGATCGCCGTAGTCGACGTTGACGGCAAACCGGGAAACCCAGCGGAGCAGGAACGGCCGGGCGAGCAACCAATCGACGAATCGCGGGGTGTGCCGGAAGAGCCAGAACTTCTGCTCGAGGTAGACGTTGATCCCGCCGTAAAACACGAACGGCGTGGAGACATCGGGCTCGTCGGTGCGGATCGGTGTGTAGGTGGGAACGAGAATCGCGTCGTGCCCGGCGGCGTTGAGGGCGGCGACGAGGGTGTTGTCCCGCATGCAACTGCCGCAGAACATCCCCGCCGCCCCGGCCGTCACAAACGCGATTCGCATGGAAACCCCAACCCGCGAAACAGACGCTTCCCCGAAACAGTTTACCCGATCCAGGGAAGCGATCTAACGTGGGATCCCGGGATCACTTCTTCGCCAGCGTGAAGATCCCCTTCCCATCGGCGGCCACGCTCAGGACGTAGACCTCGCCGTTCTCATCTTCGCCGAAGGAAAGCACGGGCCGGTTGCGGTCCTTGATGGGCCGGTTGGAAACGACGCGGTTCTTGGCGGCGTCGTATTGCAACGCCCAGATTTTGTTCGAGACGTAATCGGCGTAGAGGTACTGCCCGTCGAGTTCGGGGAAGGCCTTGCCGCGGTAGACGACTCCGCCAGTGATCGATCGGCCCAAGTCGTGGTGATACTCCCAGATCGGGTCGATGAACTGCTTCGCGGGTCCGCTACCGCGAGCGCCGAAGGGGTGCAGTCCTTCCCGGCGATTCCAGCCGTAGTTCCCCCCTTTGACGACGAGGTTGATCTCCTCGTAGAGGTTCTGGCCGACGTCGGCGGCCCAGTGGGTGCCGGTCTTGCGATCGAAGCTCATCCGCCAGACGTTGCGGAATCCGTACGCCCAGATTTCGGGCAGGGCCCCCTTGCGGTCGACGAAGGGGTTGTCGGCCGGAACGGAGTAGTTCTTCCCGCCGGACTTCTTGTCCACATCGAGGCGGAGGACCTTGCCGAGCGGGTTGGAGAGGTTCTGGCCGTTGTCGAACGGATCGTTCCCCGCCCCGCCATCGCCGTGGAAAGCGTAGAGTTTGCCGTCCGGCCCGAACGCGATCGTGCCGCCGTCGTGGTTCCAGAACGGGCGATCGGAGTACGTGAACAGAACCTCTTCCGACTCGGGATCGGCCACGTCCGGGTCCGTCTTCGAGACGCGGAACCGGGAGATCACGTTCGAGCGGGTGGGGGCTTTCTTCGGGGTGTAGAAGACAAAGAATTCCCCCGTGGTCTTGAAGTTCGGGTGGAACGCGAGGCCAAGGAATCCTTCCTCGTTGGACTTGTCGTCGTACTGCACTTTCGAGCGGATGTCGAGGAAAACCTTGGACGCGGTTGCCTTGGAGTCCTTCGGGACGATGTGGATGACGCCGTGCTGGGTGGCGACGAACGTCCGGCCGGACGCGTCGTTGGCGTGGGTCAGGACGATCGGGCGGAACTGGTTGACCCGGCCATCCTCGGTTTCCGGCGACCATCCGGTCCATTTGATGTTCGCGAAAGCGGGAACGACCTCCAGTGACAGCGGCGTGTCATCGACCTCCCACCCCGGGATCGTGGTTGGCACCGCGACGAGCGTGCCCGCCGTCATGTCGGGGACGAGGATCTGCTTGCGAGCGGGGTCGTAGCAGATGTCCGCCGACGCTTTGAACCCCTCGGCGACGAGGATGGGTTTCTCGCCGGGGCGGGGAATGCCGAAGATTTTGCCGTTCTTCCAGTCCGAGATAAAGAGCCGACCGTGCGGATCCCAGGCGAGGCCATCCGCGCCGCCGAAGCCGTCTGCAACCTTCTCGGCGGTCCCGTCTGCGATCTTGACGCGGTACAGGTTCCCCGTCCCGAAGTCGGCCAGCATCAGGAAAGAGGCTCCGTTCATGACCAGGCCGTTGGGCGTGTGCAGATCGGGAATCTTGGATGCATCCGTGACCACCGAGACCTGCCCGTTCGGGGTTATGCGGTACACCACACCACCTTTGCCCTTGAGGTCGCCGGAATCGGAGACGTAGACGATCCCGCTCTCCGGATCGATGACGACATCGTTGAGAAACTTCGGATCTTGCGGGAAGGCGTTTCGCGGGGCGAACTGCGTCACCACGCCCTTCTCGTCGACACGGACGACCCGGTCGCGGTCGGCCACGTAGAGGAACTTGAGGTGGGCAGCGATTCCCTTGGGGTCGTCGAGGCCTTGCACGAAAGGCTTCGCGGTTCCGTTTTCGAGGATGACGATTCCGCCGTCGCCGGGCTTGTCGAACTCGCCGATGACGGTGGCGTACACCTTGCCGTTGGGTGCGACCACGATGGATTCGGGGTTCTTCAACCCCTCGGCAAACGGGGTCGGCGGGGCCGCCAGTGAGGCGGTGACAAGGGCGAGGCAGATGGGTGACATGGCAACACCTCCGGGGAGTGGGGATGTTGCGATCGTATGGATTTCTGGGCTCCTCGACGTTCCCCGTCGTGGAATCACTTGACGCGGAGAAGCACCGACGGGGCCGCGTGTTCCGTTCCCTTCTTCTCCACACGGGAAAGCACGACGATCGGGTGGTCAATCGGTTTGACCCACTCGTCGGCGAACAGGACGATCTCGCGTTCCGATTCGTTGGCGTTGATCAGAATTCCGTTGAGCCCGATGTTCAGAACGCGGACCCCGTGCGGGAGGCCGCGAACATCGAGGGGGACGCGGCCCTGGAAGCCGTTCCGCCGCTGGATTTTCACGATCAGCCGGGCTTCCCCACCCGGTTTGAGGGACACCTCGGAGAGGTTCGTCGCGGTCGCGAGGTCGCCGGGTTCGAGGAGGGTCGGGTTCCCGCCGGTGGATTCGTGGACGATCTTCTTGCCGTCGATCACCGCGGAGCCGACGAGTTTGAGGGTGGGGAACTTCCCGGTGCTCGCCGATTCCCCCGCAGAGAGCGTCAGGGCGGTCGTGGTTTGCCCGGGTTCGATGCTCGACTTCGGGGCCGAGAACGGTCTGGGAAGGTCGGCGAATTCCAGGTTGATCGGGCCGTCGTAGCCGTCGATGCGGGTGGCGGTGACGGAGATGGGGACGCCCCCGCCGCGCCAGACCTTGGGGTCGCCGGGGGAGAAGCGGACCGCGAAGTCGGGTTGCGGCGGGCGGACCGTGACGCGGTAGGCATGGGCAGGTCCGCCGGCACCGGTGGCGTCGGTCACGCGGACGGCATAGGTGCCGTCGGCGGGGGGGTCGAAGAAGACGCGGGAATCCTTGTCGTACCCCGGCCCGCCGTCGTCGTTGCGGTACGCCACCCGGAAGACCGGCATCCCGTTGGGCGGGAATTTCGCCTCCGGCGGGTGCACCTCGACCTTGTAGAACGGCACCCCCATCGCGTGCTGTTTCGGCGTCGAGTCGAGGAACCCGAGCCGCTTCCCGGATTCCTGGTAGAACTGGCAGTCGTCGTCCGGGTTGCGGGGGAGTGCCCGGATCCGCATCAGGTCGCCGTCGCAGAAGAGCAGGTCGTCGACGGCGAGTTCGTTCCACGTCTCGATGCGAATGCCGGGGTTGGTGGAGCCGTGATCGCGGAGGGTAGTGTAAGTCTTGGCGACGGTGCGGAGTGTGGCCCGGGGGACGGGTTTGCCGGTGGAATCGATGATCTCGATGGCAGAGTCGACGGGCGAGCCGAGCCGGGCGGCGTGGGTTTCCACGATCAGCCGGTGCCCCTTTTTCGCGGAGAATCGGATCGTGTGGACGGCTCCGGGTCGTTCGAGCAGGCCATCGGCGGTGCCGGGGACTGCGGGAAGCGTGGCGGAATCGCGGGTGACGAGGGTGGCCGGGAACTCACCGACGACGACTTCCGGTCGCACTCCAACGAGGTCGGACATCGGCATCCGCAATTTCACGGGGATCCGGGTTCCGGGTGCGACGTCGGCGGGCGGGTGCACGGTTGCCGACAGTTCCCGGGTTCCATCGAGATTCACCCCCACGATGCGGATGTCCGTCTCCTTTCCGCGGGAAACGCCGAGCGGGAAGATCCCGGTGACGACGGGGACGGGTCCGACCTGGAGGCGGTAGCCGAGCTTCCCGCCACGGTACTCGCGATCGCGGACCCCGACGGCATACGTGCCTGCCTTCGGGAAGACGTAGCCGAGCGTGGTCGATCCCTCGGCCAGCACTTCTCCGCTGTCGTCCACCAGGAGCAGGACAGGGTCGAAATCCTTGCGCTCGACGCCCGTCACGAGTTGGACGCCGACCGGGTCGCCGGCTTTCGCGTCGAATCGGAAGAAGTCGGCATCGCCGGCCCGGTCGAGCATTCCGACAACGGTTGTGGGTGGGGCGATCCGCATCGCGGCCCGGGCGGAGTCGGTGTTGCCGGTTTCCGCGACGGCTGGGAAGCGGTCGATCCAGAGGCGGGATGGTGCTGTATCCCCGGCATCCGAGGTCAGCACGAGAGACTCCGCACCGACCGGAGCATCCTCGGAGACAGTGACCTCGAGATCGAGCCTGTTGCGGGCTCGCTCGGATTCCAGCACCTTCGCCCGCACTCCAGGAATCGGTTTGATTCCGGTCACCCGGTCCAGGCCGGTTCCGGAGATTGTCAAACGAGTGGTCGTGCCCCGGGTGGCGGCATCCGGTGTCACCTTCGTCACCGTCGGTGGCTTGGGTTTCGCCGGAAGCGGGGCGGAGACGAGTTTCCCCGCGGAATCGAGCAGTTGCAGCACACCATCAAAGCGGCCGACCGCGAGGAGTTTGCCGTCGGGTCGGAGGTCGGCGGCGAGGATCGTGTCCGGTTGGGCCGGGAAGACGCGGGATTCCACGAGCTTCGCGGGGTTCCACACCTTCACGACCCGATCTTCCCCCACGGAAACCAGGGACGAGCCGTCCTTCGGGAACATCAGCCGGGTGACCGCGGACTCATGCGCGAACGCGGAGTTGACGAGTTTCCCCCCCTCGGCATCGGCGGTCCAGATGCGGATCGACTTGTCGACGCCCCCGGCCGCCAGGTGCTTCCCGTCCGGCGACCACGTCACCGCGTAGACCCAGTCGGTTGGGTCGCTGAGCGTGTAGAGCCGTTTCCCGCTCGTGATGTCCCACACCTTCACGGCCCGGTCGGCGGCCCCGGACGCCAGCAGCTTGCCGTCCCGGTGGAACGCGAGGCTGTAGACGGAATCGCTGTGGTCCTTGAGGGTTCGCCGGGGCTCCGATTTCGGGGGCACATCCCAGAGGTGGATCAGGCGGTCGTACCCGGCCGTCGCGAGGGTCTGGCCGTCCGGGGCGAACGCGATGGCGTAGATGGCGTCCTTGTGGGCGGAGATTTCCGCCAGCGGTTTCGTGGGCGTCCCTTTCCCGGCCGCGAGGTCATAGAGCCGGACGATCCCGGACTTCCCCGCATCTCCGCTGGCGACCGCGAGCAGCCCCGCCTTCGAGAACGCGAGCCCGGTGACGCGCGACGTTTGCCCCGGAAGTTCGCCAACGACCTCCCCCTTGGCCGGGTCGACGAGTTGGACGGTCCCCCGCGTCCCGGCGGCGAGGAGCTTGCCGTCATCGCGGTATGCGACGGCCGTCACCGGCGGAGGTGCCGCGAAAATGGGGGACGCGGTTAGCAGGAGGAGAGCAGCGAGGGAGAATCGGGGCATGGTGTAGTTCCGAGTTTGAAGCAAATGTTCACGTTCCAAATATCGGTCGGAGTTGTTTGCGATTCGCCGAGAAACTAATCGCTAACGCATAGCTTCCATCATCTCGACCAAAACCGGAGACCGTTGTCTAGACCACAGCCTGGACAGTGCCCGGCTTTGTTCGCCCGATAGACGGATACAGAGTCCGGGATGTAAGAGACCGCCAGGGGAAGCGCAAAACCCAAGGATAGGCCCACAATCAGCAGCGGCACCCACGCAAGCCACCATCCCAGCAGCGAGAGCCCAATCCCGAGGAGTGTCAATGCGACCCCACCAACGAGGAGAGTTCCCGGGGTTGATGGATATCCCATCCCGTCGATCACATCACACAGATGGAACTCCCGAGCACATCCGCGGCAGATCATGACCCGCCTCAGTGGTTGAACAAAAATTCCTTCCCCGTCAGGACCGCCCAGAAGACGTCTTCCAGCGCTTCCCGGCGAGCTTGAGGGCCGTCTTTCCCCGCTTCGGCGAGCACTTCCACGAACCGCCTCCGCTCCGCGTCCGTCGGGGAACGAGACAGCGCGAGAAGGAACAGTTTCTCGACGGCCGCCGCGTCGGTGAGTTTCTCAGCAATCCACCCGGAAACGCGGGATTTCGGGTCGCGGAGCTTCTCGTTGAGCGTCTTCCCGTTGCTGAGGTGCAGGGCCTGGGTCACGCTGCCGTCGGTGGTTTTTTCGCAGGCACAGGTTTGGACGCGCTCCGCCCGGCCGAACGCATCGAGGAACCGCGATACGAGTTGGGAATCGGGAAGCTGCATCGCCCGGGTGCCGCTGGGGTAGCTGCCGGACTTCGCGGTCCCGCCGCTGCTGCCGACCGTCACTTGGTCGAACATCGTCGGCACCCCGGCGATGTCGGCGTACGCATCGAGAATCACCTCCGCGGAAAGCCGACGCACGAGGTATCGCGAGTAGAAGCGATCGTCGGCCGCGTTTCCGGGCAACGGTTTCGAAGACCGCTGGTACGCCGCCGAGTTGAGGATGGTCCGGCACAGGTGCTTCATGTCGAACTTGTGCGCGACGAAATCCTTGGTCAGGGCGTCCATCAATTCCCGATTCGTGGGCGGGTTCGTTTCGCGGACATCGTCCTCCGCCTCGACCAATCCGCGGCCCATGAAGTTCCGCCAGATCCGGTTGACCGCCGCCTTCGCGAAGAACGGATTCTCCGGGGAAGTCATCCACTCGACGAGTTTCTCCCGCCGATCTGCGGAATCCTCGAGCGAGGTCGCCTTGCCGTCGAGGGGGGTCGGCATCATCGCGGTTCCCCGGCGAAGGTGCAGTGCTTCCCCCTCCGGCAGGGCCCGCACAATCACCTCGCCGGGCCGGGCACCATCCTTGAGGCCGACGCGGGAGAAGAGGTTGGCGAAAGACCAGTACTGATCTTGCGTCCACTTCTCGAGCGGGTGGTTGTGGCATCGGGCGCAGTTGATCGACATCCCCAGGAACGTGACGGCCGTCGATTCCGCGAGGTCGGTGACGTCCTTGTGGAGCACGAAGTAGGCCCCGCCCCCGTTGGTGAGGGTGCTGCCGGAAGCGGTCAGGATGTCGCGGGCAAACTGGTCCCACGGCCGGTTGTCGGCGACGGCACGCCGGACCGTGCGGTAGAACGACCACATCGCGGGTTGCGGCAGTTTCCGGCTCGAAACCAGCATCAGGTCCGACCACTTGTGCGACCAGTAGTCCACATACTCCGGCCGATCGAGCAACTTGTCGATGAGCTTCGACCGCTTGTCCGCGGACGTGTCGGCGAGGAACGCGGTCACCTCCGCGGGGGGCGGCAGGATCCCGCAGGTGTCCAGATACGCCCGACGCACAAACTCCGCATCCGAGCACGGCGGCGAGGGGGGCAAGTTGAGAAGCTTCAACTTGGAGACGACATGGTCGTCCACGAAATTCGCCCGCGGAACATTCGCGAACGCTGATGCGTCCAGTTTGTTTTCGAACGGCGAGGTCACGGTAATGACGGCGACTCGGGTTCCGAAACTGGCGGAAATCCCCGCTTCCCCGTGCCCCGCGACCGTGACTTTCCCGTCCTCGTCGACCGTCGCGACCTGGTCTTCGCTGGAGACGAATTTCGCGAACGGGGTGACGTCCTCCTGCGATCCGTCGGAGTAGGTCGCCCGGACCGTGACCCGCAGTGTCTGCTTCGGGCGGAGCAGTGCGGCCCGCGGAAACATCTCGATTCCGAGCAGTTTCGCGTCTGTTTCCCGGGGCCCGATCGCGCCGGTGGCGATCCACTCGCGGACGATCCGGTAATAGTCCATGTCGGGGTCGAAGCGGGTGCCGCCACCGTGCGGAACGATTCGCGCCCCCTTCTTGAGGAGCAGACTGTCGTCCGGGTTGGCGGTGTCCGCCCGCCGGGCGAGGGCTTGGCGGGTGATCGCAAAGTGGTCCGCCGGCGAGTCGTAGCCGCGAAGCGAGAGCTTGAAGCCCCCCTTCCCGGCGAGGGCTCCGTGGCACGCCCCCTGGTTGCAACCCGTCCGCGTCAGCACCGGCTGGACGTGGTTGCGGAAGGTCCACTCGAACGGTTCCTTGAATCGAACCACACGGACTTTCGTGGTGGTCGTGCGGTTCCCGATGGTCGCGGTGATGGTGGCGTCGCCATCACCGACCGGGCGGATGGTTCCATCCGGATCGACTTTTGCGACGCCGGCATCGGAGGTGGCGAACTTTGCGGAATCGGTCACCTCAGCGGTGGCGCGATCACGGGTTTGCTCGACGACGAGCAATCGAGTCGACGCCTTGGGCCCGGTCAAGGTGACGTCGGGGGGCAGGATGCGGAGATCGCCGGCGAATGCGGGCGAACCGACAAGAAGAAGGATCGCGAGGGAGCGGAGCATGTCGCGAATCTCGGGAAAGGGTTACCGGGATCGTTTCGTTTTTTTCAGAGCTTCGAGTTCGGCCTTGAGGCGGGCGAGTTCGGCTTCTGCCGTCTCGGCGCGTTTCTTCTCGGCGAGAGCTTTCCGTTTCTCGGCGAGGGCTTTCTTTTTCTCGGCGAGGGCTTTCTTTTTCTCGGCGAGGGCTTTCTTTTTCTCGGCAGCGGCCTCGGCGGCGGCGGCTTCGCCGAAGGTGGGGACCAGATTGCCGTCGAGATCGTAGAACCGTGGCCAGGTGTCGTGGTGGCCCTGGAAGAGTCCGTCCCAGGAGCCAAAATAGAGTCCGAGTTGCGGGCTAAAGACCCGCTCGCCGCGGTTTGCCGAGACCTGTTCGATCCCGCGGTTCGCTCGCGTGAAGCCGTCGATTCGTGCGGTTTCGGGGTCGTAGATGAAGTAGTCTCCCGTTCCCAAACGGTCCCGATAGAGTGCCCACTTTGCAACTCGGTCGACCATCGCCGTCGACTCGGACGACAGCTCGATGATGACGTTGGGCAGTTTGCCGTCCTCCTGCCAGGCCACCCACGATTTCCGCGGCTTGTCGTGGTCGACCTGGAGGACGACGAAGAAATCCGGGCCGCGGAAGTCTTTATTGAAGACGCCCTCGGGGCCGAAGTACATGAACATGTTCCCGCCGACGAAGAAGTCCTTGCGGTCCCGCCAGTGATATTCCAGGCACTCGATGAGGACGTTCATCGCCGGCCGGTGCCATGCGGTTTCCAACGGCTCACCGTCGTCGTAGGGAAGGTCATCCTCCGTCGGGAGTCGCTTGAGTGCCTCGAATGAGGGTTGCGGAATCGCGCTCATCACACCCCCCTCTCAGAACAATTCCGCGATCGGTTTGAGGTTGAAGTCGGTCAGCGGGATCGGCCGGTTCTGCGGTCCGGTCAGTTCGCGGTGGGGGTCCAGCCCGAGGCCCTTGTAGATCGTGGCGGCGACTTCCCCGGGGGTGACGGGACGGGTTTTCGGGGCATACCCGAGTTCATCCGACTCGCCAACCACCCGGCCACCCTGGATCGGTCCGCCGCCGATGAGCATGGTCCAGACGCCCGGGTGGTGGTCGCGACCGCCGGCCGGGTTGATCTTCGGCGTCCGGCCGAACTCACCAGTGGCCACCACCATCGTCGTCTTGAGAAGACCCCGATCCGCGAGGTCATCCATCAGGGCGGAGAAAGCCTTGTCGAAGTTCGGCACCACCAGCTTCGACATTTCCTCGATGTCCGTGAACGGCCGGGAACCGTGGATGTCCCAGGTGATTTCGTCGAACACGGTCTCGAACATATTCACCGTGACGAATCGGACGCCCGCTTCGATCAGTCGGCGAGCCATCAGACAACTCTGGCCAAATCGTGTTTTCCCGTACCTTTCCCGCACCTTCGCGGGTTCCTTCTGCAAATCGAACGCTTCCCGTGCCTTCTGTGACGACATCAGCTTGAAGGCGAGGTTGAAGTTCTCGTCCATCTGCTGGGCGGCCGTGTTCCCCTCGAACGAGGCGATGCCCCCCTCGACGGCATCGCGGAGTTTCTTCCGCCGATCCGCCCTCACCCCGGTGACATAGTCCGGCGGCAGCAGGTCCGGGACCTTGAAGTTCGGCGTGGACGGGTCGGCGTTGAGCACGAACGGATCGTGGGGTTTGCCGAGGAACCCGGCGGCGTGGCCGTGCGGCAGGTTCCCCCCGGTTCGACCGATCGGTCGAGGAAGCAAGACGTGCGGCGGCACCTCCCCCCGGCTTCCTTTGAGGTAGCCGGTGACGCAGCCCATGCTCGGGTATTCGATCCCGCCGGAGAAAAGTCGACCCGTCTGCATCACCTGGTGGCCGGAGTCGTGCACCGCGTTGCCGGCGTAATACAGCGATCGGATCAGCGAAACTTTATCCGTGTGCTTCGCCGTTCCCGGGAAGATTTCCGAGATCTCGATCCCCGGAACCTTGGTTTTCGCCGCCGAGAACGGCCCGCGAACTTCCGCCGGGGCCTTGGGTTTCGGGTCGAAGGTGTCGAGCTGGCTGGGTGCACCGACAAGGAACAGGAAGATGCAATTCACATCCTCGTCGGCCGGCTCGGAGGCTTTCCCCGCTTCTTTCGCCGCGGCCTGGGCACCGAAGAAGCCGGAAAGCCCGAGACCCAGCGGAGCGATCGCCCCGGCGTGGAGGAAGTCCCGGCGGGAGAACTCATCGCAAAAGGAGACGGCCCGCGGCGCATCAAGGCGGATCATGGGGGAGGCTCCGAGTTCCGATCAGAGGGCGACGTCAGGAAGATCTTACCCAAACTCCCCGCCCGAATCTTGGACTCTCGGTCTTGATTTTGGGACTTTCCCCGATTTGCCGGCCGAACTTTCCGAAATCCGCCGTCTTGACCGACACCGCACCGAACTGTTCGGGTCACTCCGAACTTACCTCACCATGCTTTGGTGATCCGCACCACGGGAACCGGAGCATCGAAGCGGTGTGGGACTGTCGCGATCGGCAGCGTGCGGCAGTTGAGAATCGGCCGAAGGGGGATACGGTGTGAATGCGGCCGCGTACGTTACGGGATCCGCCTCGCACTCGAGAAGTGCGGGTATTTGACAACGCAGAGGCGACGGATTCTTCCACCCATTCCGCGAGCGAAATCGGACAGCTTTCCGGGGTAGGCACAGACCGGAAAGGGCGGCAAGTTGTGCACCTCCGCGAGTCGTTCCCGCGGAGGTGCGATTCCCGGATTGTTCCTCGCCAACCGTCAGTTTGCCCCGGTTGCTTCGAGAACCCGGAACATGGGGAGGTCGGCGGGGTGGACGATCGCCGGTTCGAGGCCGCGATTCTTGGCCTGGCGGAAAGCGTCGCGGGCCTCCGTTTCCCGCGGCGGGGTTTGCCCCTGCTTCGCCAATGCCAGGTGGAACATCCGCAGCGGCGTTTTCTCCTGAGTCAGAGCTTCCCGGAGATCCCGCTCGGCAAGCTCGAACTGCTTCGCTGCGATCCGGACTCGGGCCCGGGTGTCGAGCAATTCCCCGGTCAGGCCCATTTCCGAGACCGCCCGATCGATCAGGGCCAGGGCGTCCTTCGCGGATTCCGGACGAGGAGCGAGGATCCAGGCGAGGTTGTTGAGCGCGACCACGTTCCGCGGATCCCGGTCGAGAACCGTGCGGTACGCCTTCTCGGCGGCGGGGTAGTCGCGCTTCAGGGCGAAGAATTCCCCTTCGTTGAGCCGGAGGGTGTTGGAATCCGGCTGGATCGCCAGCGCTTCGTCGAGCCATTTCCGGACGGTCGCGAACTGCTGCTCGGAACCTTCGCTGGAGCGAAGGATGGCGATGCCGGCGGCGGCCCGGAGCTTGGGCGTCAGCGATTTTCCGTGCTTTTCCACGAACGCGAAGCCATCCGCGGGTCGGCCGGCAGCGGCGAGGAGCCCGGCGGCGGCGACGACTGCTTCCGGTCGGGTTGGGGCCAGGCCATCGTACTTTTCCACGGCGGATTGCACCATCTTCCGGGCGATCTCGGTCCGCTTCACGCCGGGAAGTCGGGCAAGCTGGTCGAGGAGTTCCGCGGCGCGGGCCGTCTTGGTGGGTAGGTCGCCGGCGGTGGCGTCGGCGGTGCGAACATACCCCTCCGCGAGGGCGAAGCCGCGATCGGGTCGGCCGGCCTTGCACTCGAATTTCGCGACCGCCGTGACCGCATGGAAATCGGTCGGAGCCAGGACAAGGATCCGCTGGGCAAACGCCTCCGCAACCGCCATCTGGCCGGCGTCGACGACCTCTTCGAGGCAGAAGAGATGGAAGTCGAGGTTGTTGGGGTCCGCCTTGAGGAGGTTGTTCATGACTGCCGTCGACATCGCACGGTTGCCGGCTGCCCGGTAGACCTGCGCGAGGAGGAAACCGTCGCGGGGGGACTTGGTCATCTCGACGATTTCCGTCAGGATCTTCGTCGCTTTCGTGAGGACGGTGGTCCGCTCGGAGCCGTCGAGGTAACGGGCGAGGGCGGTGAGAACGGCGGCGGAGGCTCGTTTCTCGTCGGCGGTTTCCCCGATTTTCTCGCCCGCCTCGGTGAGGAGTTCCATCGCTCGGGTGCGGTCTGACGCACCGCCGCGGATGGCGAGGAGCATCGCGAGGTTCCGCCGAGCCCAGGCTGCATCGGAAGCGGTTGTGTCTGGGGATTTCAGGAAACCTTCCAGCAAATCGACGGCTTCGGTTCGCTGGAAGCGGGAAAGCTTCAGGGAAAGTCGGGCCTGCGTGAAAGTCCGGCGTTCCGCGGCGTTGGCAAGCGTCGGCTGCCAGTCCTTCGCGGCGGCGGGCGAGTCGGCGAACGCCGCGGCGGTTTGGAGGTACAGCCCGGCGGGGAGAGCCTTTTTCGCGGTGGAAATGGCTGCCGTCGCGGCGGCGGGATCGCCCATCTCCGCGGAGCGGACGGCCAGGCGGAGGAAGTCGTCCGCATTCGCGACCGGAGAGATCGTGGCTTTCCGGAAACAGTCGGCGGCGTCGGTCGGGTTGCCGACGGCGAGGTAGCAGTCGCCGAGCCACCCCAGGCCGCTGGGGCGGTGCTCGACGTACGGGCGGGCGGCGTCGAGGAGACGCTTGGCGGGTTCCCGCTCGACTCGGAGTGCCGCGATTTGCACAGCTCGCCGGAACGGCTCACCGGCCCAGCGGTGGTCGGTTGCGAACCGGGCCACGGTGGAGGAGAGCGGGGCACCTCCGAGGCGGGCCAGGTGGGCGAGGTACGCCTGCACCGGCCCGAATCGGGTCGGTTCCAGACGGACCGCGCGGTCTAGCAACGCCGACGCGGCCGCCCGGTCGCCGGCCAGGGTGCGAAGCTCCGCGAGGGCGACACACGCTTCCGCCCGGTCCGGGGTGGATCCAAAGTTCTTCACGAGATTCTCGATCGCCCCCCCGGCGTCGTCGGCCTTTCCGGACGCGATCACTGACCACGCGGTACAGAGGGATGCGGACTTTCCGGTGGGGTCGAGCTTCTCCAAGTTGGCCCGCGCGTCGGTGGCGATCGTCGTCTTCCCGGCCCGGATCGCTCGTTCCGCGAGGGCTTCCCAGACGGCGAGGTCGGCGGGTCGACGGGCGGCGATCCGCTGGAAGATCGAGAGCGTCCGGGACTCGTCGCCGAGTCGGTCGGCGATCTCCGCGAGGCCGTACAGAAGCCGGAGTTGCTCACCGTCCGGCCAGGTGTCGATCTGGGCGGTGAGCTGGTCGAGCGGGCGGAGTCGGGCCGGGTCGCGGGCGTACAGGTCCGCGCGGGCGAGCCGGAGGTCGGCACCGTCACCGGTCGCAGCCTGGGCTTCGTCGATGATTCCGAGGCCAACGCCGACCCCGGCGAGGTCGGTCACGTTGTCAGCGAGGGCGGCCCACAACTTCGTGTCGGCCGGGCGACGCGAGCACTCGGCACGGAGAATCGCGGCGGCTCGCTTGCCATCACCGCGGGCCTCCACGACTTCCGCGAGCAGGCGGACACCTTCCGTGGAACCGGGGCCAAAGAGCGTCACTTTCGGGTCCGCGAGTTTCCGGGCGACATCTTCGAGGGCCTGCCAGTCCCGCGGGGAGGCAGCCCCAACCGCCCGAAGCTGGGCCATCCACAGCCGGACGAGCGTGGCGTGAGTCGACCCATTGGCATAAGGCGAATCGACCGCGGCCCGGTACTCCTTGCGAGCGTCGTCGAACCGGCCCATGTTGAGGTACGACTGCCCGAGCGCGACGCGGGCCGGCAGCGATTTCGGGTCCTTGTTCAGGACCAGCTTCAACGTGTCCTGCTCTTTCTCAGTTTCCCCCTGTTTCTGGAAGCACATCGCGAGTAGCAGGTTCGCCTGGGATTCGAGGCCGGGAATTCCCATGGCGTCGGTGCGGAGCGAGGTCAGAAGCTCGATCGCGGGGCCCCACTGGAGTTGCCGCATCGCGACGCGGGCCTTGAGGTACTTCACCTGGAGCTTGGCGGTCCGTTCCGGGCGACGTTCGAGGCGGGCGATGATCTCTTCCGTGCGGCCGGTTTCCCCGAGTTGCACCAGTAGATCCGCGAGCGGGCCGAGCAGATCGATCCCCGTGCGGGATCGTGTCATCCCTTCCTCGAGGATCGCGACCGCGGAGCCGAGGTTTCCACGGTTGAGTTCGAGCCAGGCCAGTGACCGCACGAGTCGGACATCTTGCGGGTGCAGCTTTACCCCGGCTGCGAGGCAGTCGTGTGCCAGCGCCAGTTCCCGGCGTTTCTGGTGCTGCTCCGCCATCAGGAGGAGGGCATCCGCGTTTTCCGGGTCCAATTCCAGAGCCCTGGCGAGGTCGGGCATGACATCGCGGGCGGGGGTGGTGGATTCGCCGGCGTACAGGTCGAAGCGTGCCCGCGTCACGAGCGGCCGGGCTTCGAGCGGCATCGCAGCGACCATCCGATCCAGGACTTTCCGGGCTTCCGCGGGTTGCTTGAGATCGCGCCAGTGGTACTGCGCTAGTCGCTCGTATGCGACCGGATCGGTGGGGTCGTGCTTGATCGCGTTCTCGTAGCTGGCCGTCGCCGCGTCCGGTTTCTGCAACCCCGCCTGGGCGGCTGCCAGTTTCTGCCACAGATCCGGATCCGTCGGAAATTCCTGGAGCAGTATCTCGGCGTGAGATTCTGCATCAGAGTAGCGGGCGATGTCCAGACAGCGGATCAGAACCTCCCGGCGAACCGCGGATCGGGACGGGTCGGCGCGGAGAATTTTGTCGTACACGAAGATCAGGTCGGAGGGATCCTGGTTGGGCCCGAGCCGATCGCGGAGGAGCTTCGCGAGCCGTTCCCGGGCATCGACATCATTGGGGGCGAATTCGAGGTACTGCCGCAGAAAGTGGATCGCCGCATCGGATTTTCCCTGCTCCGCGGATCGGTCGGCCATCCGCTTCAGAGCATCCGGAATCCGGCGAGCTTGCACCGCGTGGACCGCAAACAGGGACCCGACGAGTAGGGCAGTCGTCAGGACGAGCTTGAGGAGGAACGACTTGTTGATGGTCGGCATCGGCACGTCCGTGTGGATCGCGGGCCGGGAAAGAGGATCTTCCGTGTCCGTGGCCCGTCGGGCCGACATGGTAAGTCGGCGGCAATCGCCGGGTCAACCCCGGCCGGGAAACGAGGAAGTCGGGGAATCTGGAAGTTTGATCAGGTAGCCAACCGCCCGGAACTTGTGTGGAACTACCCCTTCTACCCAGGATCGGCGAGCGGTCAGACCGGGGAACTCCGTCCGGAGCGTGCGATGGCGAAATGGCGGCATCTCGGATTCGCACTCCTGGTGCTGACGGGTCTGGCCGGGGATGCCGCGGGGCAGGCCGGCGGTGTCGATCAGGCCGAGATCGACGCCCGGGAGCAGAAAGCAGCGGCAGTCCGTGGCGGGCTCACGATTCCCCTCGACTACCTGCAATTCTGGTCGACCGGCTACCTCGCGGTGCACGGGGAGAACCCGTACGACGCGACGAAATTGCACGATCTCCAGAAACGCGTCTACCCGGAACTCTCGTGGCCGATCATTAGCTGGCACCCTCCGTTCGCGTTGCTCCTGAGCCTGCCGTTTGGGATGCTCCCCGTGTCGGTCGGCTACCTCCTCTGGATCGCGCTCCAGATGGGGTGCATTCTTCTGGCATCGGTTCTGTTCTGGAAATCGGAGGGTGGGCAGGACCGCGATCGCCTGATCGCAGTGGGGTTGGCGATCGGTTTCGGGCCGACGCTGATCGTGATCATGATGGCTCAGGTGACACCGGTCTGTCTGCTCGGGCTGGCGGGGTTCGCGATGGCGGCCCGGGCGCAGCGGCCGGTACTTGGGGGGGTGGCGCTCGCGCTGACGGCGTGGAAGCCGCACTTGCTCGGGATTTTCGGGGTGATCCTGCTTCTGGAAGCGACTCGATCTCGGTTCACGCGGGTCGCCGTGTTCACCGGAGCCGGGGTGCTGCTGACGGCATCGCTGGTGGTGACGGCAGTCAATCCGCGGGTGCCGGGGTGGTATCGGGATGTCCTCACCGGTCGGGCGGATCCGCCGATGCCGTACAAGCCCGCGGATGTGCCGAGCCCGACGCTCGGTTCCTTCCTCCGGGAGTTTGTCGCGACCGGGGGATCGATCTCCGATGTCGCCCGGCAACCGGAGGAAATCCCACTGCCAACCCGGCGGAAGGTGGTGCCGGGCTCGGCAGTCGTGCAGTTGATCCCGTTCGCGGTTCTTGCGGTGATTTCGATTGGTTTCTGGTATCGGCAGCGGGAATCGTGGGACTGGTCGACGGCGATTCCCTGGCTGGTTCTCGCATCCATGGCGGCGTCGCCCTACGGATCCTGGACCTTCGACCTCGTCATGCTTCTCGCGGTCGCCATCCCGACCGCGGCGAGGCTGCGCTCTGGGTGGGGCGGACCGACCGCGAGAACCATCGCGGTCGCCTGGTATTTCCTGATTTCCGGCACGATGTTCGCCGCCACTTTGGTCTTCTACTGGAACTTTGTCGAGACGGACTTCGTCGTCATCGTTCCGCTCGCGGCGGTCGGGCTCTGCCTCGTGCAAAGGGCGGCGAACCGGGCGGAGAACCATACAATGCCCGCAAAATCACCGGAGGAAACGCTATGAGCGAGGGCGAGGGCGGGAAGCACCGTGTGGTCGTGATCGGCGGCGGGTTCGGCGGGCTCTATTGCGCCCGGGCTCTGGGCCGAGCCCCGGTCGAGGTGACGCTTCTGGATCGTCGGAACTACCACCTTTTCCAGCCGCTTCTGTACCAGGTCGCGACCGGTGGGCTGTCGCCGGCCAACATCGCGGCCCCGTTGCGGTCAATTCTGGGTCGACAGAAGAACACTCGGGTGCTCCTCGCGGAGGCGGACGGTTTCGACATCGCCAACCGGATCGTGCACACCAGTGACGGAGAGAAACTTCCCTTCGATTCGCTCGTCGTTGCGACGGGGTCGACGCACCACTACTTCGGGAAAGACGAGTTCGAGCCGCTCGCCCCGGGGTTGAAGACGATCGAAGACGCGACGGAAATCCGGGCACGGGTGCTATCCGCGTTCGAGCGGGCGGAGCGCGAACTCGACCCGGCGGTGCGGAGACGGTTGATGACCTTCGTGGTTGTAGGCGGCGGGCCGACCGGGGTGGAGATGGCCGGCACCATTTCGGAACTGGCCCGGCACACGTTGCGGCCCGACTTCCGCGCCATCGACCCCGCCACCGCCCGCGTCATCCTGATCGACGGCAGCGACCGCGTCCTTTCCGCATTCCACGAGAAGCTCTCTCGCAAGGCCCAGGAATCGCTGGTCCGCATGGGAGTCGAGGTCATCAACCACGCCCACGTGACCGACGTCAAGCCCGATCACGTGATCTACAAGCAGGGGTCGATCCAGGGTCGGGTCGATTCGGAGACTTTCGTGTGGGCGGCGGGTGTCAAGGCGTCCGCGTTGGGGAAGGTGCTGGCCGGGGCACTCGGGAATGTCGAATGCGATCGGGCTGGGCGGGTTCCGGTCGGTGCGGATTGCTCTGTTGCCGGGCATCCGAACATTTTTGTTGTCGGGGATCTGGCCCTGCAAATGGGGGAGGACGGCAAGCCCTTGCCGGGGCTGGCACCGGTCGCGATGCAACAGGGGCGGTACGTGGCCGACCTGATCTCCCGCCGAGTTCGCGGCGACACCGCCCCTCGCCCGTTCCGGTATGTCGATAAGGGAACGATGGCGACGATCGGCCGCGGCCGGGCCGTTGCCGAGTCGATGGGCTTCCGCTTCAGCGGCTACCTCGCCTGGCTGGCGTGGTTGTTTATCCACATCCTGTATCTGGCGCAGTTTTCGAACCGGATCCTGGTGATGTTCCAGTGGTTCTGGAACTACATCACGCGAAACCGCGCCGCCCGCCTCATCACCGGCGTGGATCGCCCCACGGTGCAGGGCGGAGGCCCCACCGTGCGAGGCGAAGGAATCGAGCGGTCGCTCGTCGGGCCCAACGAAGCGGGGAAGAAGCATCAGCCGACGGGGGCGTAACGGGCGACAATGGCCCGGGCGGTTCGCAACCCATCGACGGCGGCGGAGACGATGCCGCCAGCGTACCCCGCTCCCTCGCCGACCGGGAAGAGTCCGCGAATACCCGGGGATTCGCGCGATTCCGGATGGCGGTCGATGCGGATCGGAGAGCTGCCCCGCGATTCCGGGCCGGCGAGGACTGCGTCGCGAAGGAACCGTCCCGCCCACCGCCGATCCATCTGCGGCAAGCCGTGGGCAACCGCCTCCGCAACCACCGGGGGCAGCACTTCCCGCAGATCCGCCGCCACCTTCCCACGCGGGTAACTGCACGCAGGAACCGTCGCCGACACTTTCCCGGCGAGGAAATCCCGGGCCGACTGCACCGGAGCGGCATAGTCCCCCCGGCCAAGCTCGAACGCCCGTTTCTCGAAGCGTTCCTGCAACCGCACCCCGGCCAGGACATCCGAGCCGCCAAAATCCTCCACCGGAACCGTCACCACCAGCCCGCTGTTCGCGAACGCCGAGTCCCGCTTGGACAGGCTCATCCCGTTGGTCGCAAAGTACCCGACCTGCGACACGCTCGGGATGATCGAGCCGCCGGCACACATGCAGAACGTGAACAAATCGTGCGAACCGTGCGCGACCAGCGAGTAGTCCGCGTTCCCGAGCCGGGCCTCGTATTCCGCGTGTTTCGGGCCGTACTGCACCGCATTGACGAGTTCCTGTGGGTGCTCCACCCGGACGCCAAACTGGAAGGGTTTCTGCGTCATCGGCACCCGGCGGCGGGCGAGCACCTCGAACGTGTCGCGGGCGGAGTGGCCGATCGCCAGCACCACCACCGACGCGGGCACGAACCCGGACGAGGTTGCAACCCCCTGGAATCCGGTGTCGTCGAAGAGGAAATCTTCGACCCGCGTGAGGAACCGGACCTCGCCGCCGAGTTGCTCGATGCGCTGGCGGATCGCCTTGACGACGGCCGGCAACCGGTTGCTGCCAAGGTGGGGCCGGTGGTAGTAGAGGATGCTCGGCTTCCCGGGTTGCTGCCCCTTGCACTCGGCGAAAAGTTCGAGGACGCGCTGGACGTCGGGCCCGGTGCCGCGACAGGTGAGCTTGCCGTCGGAGAAGGTGCCGGCCCCGCCTTCCCCGAAGAGGTAGTTGCTTTCCGGGTGGAACTCGCCGCCGTCATCGAACCGCTTCACGTCGCGTATGCGGTCGGAGACGATCGTCCCGCGTTCGAGCACGATCGGCCGGTAACCCTGGAGGGCGAGGAAGTACGCACAAACGAGCCCGCCCGGTCCCGAACCGACGACGACGGGCCGGTGCGGCAGCGGTTCCGTCCCCGATACCGGCATCGCGAACGGAGGCTCGTCGAAGAATTCCACCTGGGCCGCGGATCGGTGAGCGGCAATGCGATCCTCGCCGGACGGAAGTTCGACCTCGAAGTTGTACACGAATTGGATCCGCCGCTTGTCGCGGAGGTCGAGCGCCTTGCGGACGATCCGCCAGCCGGCCACGTCGGTCGGCGTCACGCCGATCGCCCGGGCGAGGTGCTGGGTCAGGTTCGCTTCCGGTTCCTCGACCGGCAGGCGGATATTTGAGACGCGGAGGGACATACCTCCCAGAATACCGGGGATCCCGGCGAAGTACCACGTGGCGACCCCGACCATGCACCGCGAATTCGACGCCGCAGAATCTCCTTTTCGACCCCGGTCGAACGCGGTGCTGTACGGCTTCACGGGGCTCCTGGTCGCATTCGTGTTCGCGGATGTTTGGCCGCCACTCGCGGTGTGGTTTCGCGGGCTGGGGCTCGATCTGCCGACGTGGGCGAGCCGGGAATTTCTGGGGTTTCGCTTCGCGTTACTGGCCGCGGTTCTGGGCGGCGCCCGAGTCCTGTACGGGTCACTCGAGCAACTTGCCGTCGGGAAGATCGGTGCGGATCTGGCGATTGCGATCGCCTGCATCGCCGCGATTTTGCTCGGGGAACCGCTTGTCGCCGCGGAGGTGGTCGTCATCGGACTCGTCGGCGAGTGCCTGGAAGCCGCCACGTTCGACCGGACCCAGCAAGCCCTCCGTGGACTTGCCGAGTTGTTCCCGACCCGGTGCTGGGTTCTTCGGGAAGGCGTGGAGACCCGTGTTCTCACGACGGAACTGGTGGTCGGCGACCGCGTCGTTGTCAAGCCCGGGGGCAAGATCCCCGCGGATGGCGTGGTTCTCGACGGTCGCACGGCGCTCGACACGTCCGCGTTGACGGGGGAAAGTTTGCCCCGGGATGTCGGGCCGGGGGATGTGGTTCTGGCCGGGACGGTGGTCCAGCACGGATCGGTCACGGTCGATGTGAGGAAGGTCGCCTCCGAGACGGTGGCAGGCCGGGTCATCGACCTCACGGCGACGGCGATTCGCGACAAGGGGGAGGCCGAGCGACTCGCGGACCGCCTCGCCCGCTACTTCCTGCCCGCGGTTCTGGCCCTGGCGGCGATCACGTTTGCATTCCATGTGTGGTACCACTCCCGGCCGGCGACCTCCGAGGCACCGGCGATCGGAACGCGGGTGGCCGCCCGGTTGGCACTGTATCCCACGCTCGCGGTGCTGGTGGCCGCGTGCCCGTGTCCGCTCGTCCTCGCCACGCCCGCTGCCGTCGTCGCCGCTCTCGGTCGACTCGCCGGCACGGGGATCCTCGTCAAGGGAGGATCGGCACTCGAGCGACTCGGGAGCGTGACCACGTTCGCGTTCGACAAGACCGGAACTCTCACCGGCGGGCAACTGGAACTCGGCGAAATCCACCCGATCGCATCGACGCATCCGGATGAGTTGCTGCGAGTCGCCGCCATCGCGGAATCTCGGAGCGAGCATCCGCTCGCGAAACTGGTGGGGAAATCCGCGCGTGACAGAGGACTGTCACTGGAAGAAGTCTCCCGGTTCGAGGCACACCCCGGCGGCGGAGTGACCGCGACCACGGCAGGCGGATCCTCGCTCGCGGTCGGGACTCGGCGGTTTCTCGAAACCCTGGGAATTCCGGTCGCCGACGAGGTTTCGCAAATCATCGCTCGCCTCGACGACTCGGGGCAGACCGGGTTGCTCGTTGCTCGCGATGGTGTCATTCTCGGGGCCATCGGGGCACGCGATCGCGCCCGCTCCGAGGCGGCCGGGGTCATCGCAGAACTTCGCGAGATGGGAATCTCCCCGATCCTCATCCTGACAGGCGATCGGGAACCGGCTGCGCGAGCGGTCGCATCGGAACTCCCTGCGACGGAGGTGCGCGCGGAGCTTCTACCCGGCGACAAGGCGGAAGTCGTTTCCGACGGTGCGACCGCGTTTGTGGGGGATGGCATCAACGACGCGCCGGCTCTTGCCCGGGCCCGCGTGGGAATCGCGATTGGTTCCGGGACCGACATTGCCGCGGCCGCCGGCGACATCGTCATGATGGGCGACCCGCTCCGCCCGCTGCCGATGCTCGTGCGGCTGTCCCGGGAAACCGTGCGTGTAATCCGGCAGAACATCATCTGGTTCGGGTTCGGCGTCAATCTGGTCGGTGTCGTCGCCATCGGCTGGCTCTGGCCGATCCTCGCCCCCTCCGCCGAGTGGTTCGAGCGGGCCCCTTTGGCCGGCGTCATCTACCACCAACTCGGGTCCCTTGCCGTCCTCCTCAATTCGATGCGGTTGCTCACATTCGAGCGGACCGCCCCCCCCGGCTCGCGGCTCGGCCGGGTCCGGGAAGGCTACCGCGACTTCGATCGCTGGCTGGCGACCGTCCACCTCGACGACTTCCTCCACGCCGCAACGCATCGGTGGAAATCGATCGGTGCGATCGCGATCGGTGTCGGCGTGCTTCTCTGGATCGCCTCCGGGCTTACCCAGATCCACGCCAGCGAAGTCGGGATCGTCCAGCGATTCGGGGCCGTGCGGGAGGATCTCGCCCCCGGCTTGCACGTCCGCTGGCCCTGGCCGATCGAGACCGTCAGCAAGGTCCGGCCCGCGGAAATTCGCACCGTCGAGATCGGGTTCCGGCTCCTGCCCGAGGAAAAAGCCCGAGAACTGGCACGAGCCCGGGCAACCCAGCAGACACTCCGTCGGCCGGGAAGCGCCACATCCGACGCGGCCATGACGTGGGCGGCGGCACACGCGGACAATGTCGTGCGGGTGTCCGACGAGTCGCTCCTGGCCACGGGAGATGGTTCGCTCGTGGAATTGCTCGCCACTGTGCGGTACACGGTCGCCAATCCGCGCGACTATCTCTTCTCGGCGTCGGATGTGGATTCCGTCATCCGATCAACCGCGGAATCCGTCTTCCGGGAACTTGCGGCCGGGGAATCCTTCCTGGATCTGCTCACCGCGAACCGGGCTACCTTCGAAGCCCACGCCGCCCAGCGACTCGCCCGCCGACTTCACGAGGTTTCCCCGGATGGGCTCGGCGTCCGGCTGGAAGGCCTCACGATTCACGACCTTCACCCACCGCAGGAGGTGGTCGCCTCCTACCACGCGGTGGCAGAAGCGATCCAGCGGCGCGACCGGGCCGTCAACGACGCGGAGGCAGACGCCCAGAAATTGCGGCAGAAATCGGAAGAAACCGCGATGCGTCTCGTGCGGACCGCCGACGCCGACGCCGCCCGCAAGATCGCGGACGCATCCGCCACTCGCGATGCGTTCCTCGCCTGGGCGGACGCACGATCGAAACTTCCGGCGACGGAAGAAGCGAAGCTGGCCTCGGAGAAAGAATCGCGAATGCGTGCGGGGGAACTGCTGGCCGTCGTCGAGAAGGATCTGTCGGAACGTCGGCAGAAAC
This sequence comes from uncultured Alcaligenaceae bacterium, assembly GCA_964552815.1. Classification (GTDB taxonomy): domain Bacteria; phylum Planctomycetota; class Planctomycetia; order Gemmatales; family Gemmataceae; genus CAYUHJ01. Next base: position 98,974 of record CAZKIQ010000018.1, read on the forward strand.
TTCTCGCGGACCGTCGTGCCCTCACCGAGTTCCGCCTGACCCTCGAGGCCGCCGTGCAGGTTCTCCGCGGGCGGGACAAGATCCTCATCGACGCCGACAACTTGCCGGGGAAACGCCACCTGCTCCTGATGGACCCCGACCTTCCGCGGCTTCCGGTGCCCGCCCTCCCGCGACCGTCCGGCCCCGACCAGCGCGACCCATGAGACGCCAAGATGCGACGATTTCTGCTCTACGTCGTGCTTCCGATCGCTGCGTTGTTGTGGCTCCGGACCACGCTGTACGCCGTCGATTTCGCGGAATTCGCGTATGTCACCCGATTCGGGGAGCCGGTTGCGACGCTCGATGGTGCAACCGATGCGGGGTTGCATGTGAAGTTTCCGTGGCCGATCGATTCCGTCCAGCGGATCGACCGCCGACTGCAGGCGATGGACCTGCCGGCAGTCGAGTCCCTCACGCGAGACGCCGCCAACAAAACCGTCGACAAAACGCTCGCCGTCGATGCGTTCCTCACCTGGAGAATCCCCGATTCCGCGGCCGCCGACCGGTTCGTGCGGACGGTCGGCACCCCGGAGCAGGCCAGGAAAATCCTCGGTCCGCGCGTCAACGGCCGGCTCGCCGCACTCGTCAGCACCCTCCCCCTCGACGACCTCATTGCCGTCGCCGACGAGTCGAAGATCGACGCGCGAACGGAACGGCTTCGCAGGCAGCTCCTCGGGGAAGACGGTTCCACGGATCCCCTCCGCGAGCAGGTGCGAACCGAGTACGGCATCGAGATCGTCGACGTGCGCGTGCGGCGCTTCAGTTACCCCGAGGCGGTCCGGGCGAGCATTGCCGAGCGGATCCGCAGCGAGCGGGCGAGGAAGGTGGCCGACTACGACAGCGAGGGTCGGCGACGGGCCGCGGATATCCTCAGTGCTGCAGAAAAAGATGCCCGCACCATCGAGGCGGAAGCCCGCGCGAAGAAGCAACTCATCGAGGGCCAGGCCGACGTCGAGGCCGACCGCATCCGCAACGACGCCCACGCCCGGGACCGCGAATTCTACGAGTTTCTGCAGAAATTGAAGGCCTACCAGACCATGCTCTCCGACACCCGCGACGTGATTCTGCTCTCGAGCAAGCACTGGCTCTTCGACCACCTCCTCGACAAGCCGAAACAGAAGTGAGATCGAGGCACCCCGGGGGAATCGCGCGGAACAGCATCCGTGAGTCTCCGGGAATCGGGGTCGTCCGAGGATCTGCTACAATTCCGCTACCGGTCTTTCCCACGGTTCCCGGAACCCCGAGTGCGCGATGAGCACGCAAGTCTGGATCAACGGTAAACTCTTCGACAAACTCGACGCCAAGATCAGCGTCTACGACCACGGCCTGCTCTACGGCGACGGCGTCTTCGAGGGGATTCGCGTCTACAACGGAAAGGTCTTCAAGCACGCCGAGCACATCGCCCGGCTCTACGACTCCGCCAAGGCGATCCACCTCAAGATTCCGATGTCCCCCGGGGAACTGACGAAAGCCGTCGAGGAGACGGTGAAGGTCAACAACCGCACGGACGGCTACATCCGCCTGATCGTGACCCGTGGGGCCGGAACCCTGGGCCTCGACCCGCGGAAGTGCGAGCCGAACGTCATCATCATCGTCGACGGCATCGCCCTCTACCCGCCGGAACTTTACGAGAACGGCCTGGAAATCATCACCGCCAGCACGATCCGCAACCACCCGAACGCGGTCAATCCGCGGGTGAAATCGCTGAACTACCTCAACAACATCCTCGCGAAGATGGAAGCGATCCGGGCCGGGTGCCTGGAAGCGATCATGCTCAACCACAAGGGCGACGTCGCCGAGTGCACCGGGGACAACATCTTCGTCATCAAGAATGGCGTGATGCGAACCCCGCCGATCGACGCGGGCATTCTCGAAGGGATCACCCGGAACTTCGTGATGGAACTCGCCCGGAAACAGGAGGTTCCCGTGGTGGAGTGCAACCTGTCCCGGCACGATGTCTACATCGCCGACGAGTTGTTCCTCACCGGGACCGCGGCCGAGGTGATCGCCGTCACGAAGGTCGACGACCGTGTCATCGGGAGCGGGAAACAGGGGCCGATCACGAAATCCCTCCGCGAAGCGTTTACCCGCGCCGTCCGCGAGTAGCAACGAACCCGGTTCCGGGTCCCGTGTCCGTTCCGCGATGCCCGGCGTATCTTCTCCGGGTATCTCCGCACGGCCCGAGACCTGGAATTTCCGCGATGTCACTCGATTCTCTTGCCGATCTCGAAAAAACCGGCCTCGCCGAGTTGCAAACCGCCACAGACGAGGCATCCCTTGCCGCGTGGAAGACCCGCTACTTCGGCGACAAGGGTCGGATGACGGAGGCCCTGGGGGTGCTCAAGGTCATCGCCAAGGACCTGCGGGCGGCGTACGGGAAGGAAGTCAACCGCGTCAAGGTGGTCCTCGAATCGGCGTACGAGACGGCCCACGCTGCCGCCAAGGAAGCCGCCCTGCTCGCGAGCTTGTCCGCGAACCCGCTCGACGTCACCCTCCCCGGCCGACGCCGATCCCGCGGCCGCATCCACCCCGCGACGCAAAGTCTCCGCCAGATCTACGCCATCCTGACGGACATGGGATTCCAGGTCTACCGATCCCGAGAAGTCGAGACCGATGAGTACAACTTCGAGTTCCTCAACATGCCCCCGCACCACCCCGCCCGGGACATGTGGGACACCTTCTTCACCAACACCCCCGGCACCATCCTCCGCACGCACACCTCGCCGGGCCAGATCCACGTCATGCGGGAGTGTGCCCCCAACCCCGTGCGGGTGATCCTGCCCGGGATGTGCTACCGCAACGAGGCGATCAGCACCCGCTCCGAGATCCAGTTCCTGCAAGTAGAAGGGCTCGTGATCGGCGAGGGAGTCACCATGGCCGACCTCAAGGGAACGCTGACCGCCTTCGCCCGCCGGATGTTCGGGCCGGAGCGACAGGTGCGGATCCGCAGCAGCTACTTCCCCTTCACGGAACCGAGCATCGAGGTCGACATCGACTGGCCGAAGGACGACCCGAACCGCGACCGCCTCACGAAGGGAACCGGCTGGCTGGAGATCCTCGGGGCCGGGATGGTCCACCCCACGGTTCTCCGACACGGCGGTTACGACCCGGAAAAGGTCACCGGCTTCGCCTTCGGAATGGGCCCCCAGCGGATGCTGATGCTCAAACACGCGATCGACGACATCCGCCTCTTCTGGGGCAACGACCTCCGATTCCTCCAGCAGTTTTGATCATCGCGGGAACAAAAAGTTCCAGCAGCGGCTCGGGTGGTTTCGAGAGAGCAAGTCCTCCCGCTGAGCCGCACTTCCGCTGGAGGAGAAGCTTCATCAATAACGCTGGCTTCTCGGCTCGGCAGGAGCCTCGCCCTCCCGGAAGAAAAGCGGCTCGGCAGGAGCCTCGCTCTCCCAGTAGTATCGACATTTGGAGGGCCTGAACGGGGCTCGCCGAATCGCGTTTCTTCCGGGAGGGCGAGGCTCCCGCCGAGCCGCTTTTCTTCGAGGATGGAAGATGGCAGATTCCGTGCGAGCCGAGATTCTTCGGCAAGCCGATACCGTGGTCGTCAAGGTTGGCACCAACGTCCTCGCGGATCCGACCGGCCGACTCGACCGCGAACGGATTCAGTCCCTCGCCGATCAGGTCCACCGGTTACGGCAGGCCGGGCGGATGGTCGTTCTCGTCAGTTCCGGGGCGATCGGGGCGGGTGTCGGGAAGTTGAACCTCGGGAAACGGCCCGTCGATCTCCCACATTTGCAAGCCTGTGCCGCTGTCGGGCAGTCCGCCCTGATGCAACTCTATCAGGAGAGCCTAGCCCCGCACGGGGTGCAGGCGGCCCAACTCCTGCTGACCGCGGGCGATTTTGACAGCCGACCCCGGTACCTCAACGTTCGCAACACCATTCTCACGCTCTTCGAATACGCCTGCCTGCCAATCATCAACGAGAACGACACCGTCAGCGTCGCCGAGATCAAGTTCGGGGACAACGACCACCTGGCGGCGATGGTCGCGAATCTGTTGCAAGCCCGGCTTTTGGTGCTTCTGACGAACGTCGATGGGCTCTACTCCGCCGACCCGCGATCGGACCCGTCGGCGGAGTTGGTGTCGACGGTTCCCCACATTGACCGGGCGGTCACGGAGATGGCAGGGACCACCAAGAGCAGTCTTGGGACGGGCGGGATGCGGAGCAAACTCCGGGCGGCCCGGGTGGCGACCGCAGCGGGTGTGCCGGTCGTGATGGCGAACGGGTCTCGGGATTCGATTCTGGACGCGATTTTCGCGGGGGAATCGGTTGGAACGTTGTTTCTGCCCCACTCGGATGAAATGCCGGCATGGAAGCGTTGGCTGGGGTTCACGGCCCGCCCGAAAGGCGTTATCACGGTGGACGCCGGAGCTCGTCGAGCCGTCGCGACGCAGGGGAAAAGTCTGCTTCCCGTCGGGGTGCAGACGACAGCGGGGGATTTCGGAAAGGGTGATGTGGTCTCGATTTGCGACGCGGAAGGCGTGGAATTCGCACGGGGCCTGACCAACTACGCCGCCCCGGATGCAGCCCGAATCGCGGGGTTGAACACGGATCAGATCGCCGAACTGCTGGGAAAGCTGCCCTACGCGGAACTCGTGCACCGGGACAACCTCGTGATAACCGGGTGAGTTCCACCGAGATTCGGTTAGGATAACAGGACCCGCTCGTTTTCTCTGTGAGCGGGCTCTGTGGGAAAGAACTGGCAGCCGAACCATGAAGCCCGATCCGCGATCCGCCGCGGCTAGACAGCTGGATAAAGAGGCGGAAAAACTGGCGGAGCAACAGGCGGAAGTGAACCGCCAACGCCGACAGCAGTTCGACGAACTGTACGATCGGCACAGTCGGGAAGTCTGGGCGCTGTCTTACTCCCGCTGGATGGACGCGGAACTCGCACAAGACATCATGCAGGAAGCGTTCCTGCGACTGTGGAAACAAATTGAAGTCGGCGAAGAAATCCAGAATCCGCGGGCCTGGCTCCTGAGAGTCGCCCGCAATCTGGCCGAAGATAATGCCAAGAGTTCGTTCCGCCGAAACGGAACGCAACCGCCCGAGGTGATGAACGGTGTCCGGTCCGGCGAATCGCAACCGCTGGACAACATGGAGCGGGAGGAAGGCTTCGCCCAGATTCGGGCGTTGCTCGACGAACTTCCCCCCGCCGACCGGGACATCCTGACCCTCCGGTATGGCCTCGACTACGACGCTCCGCAAATTGCGGACGTTTTGGGAATCAACGTGACCGCCGTCCACATGCGGCTGAGTCGGGCTCGACAACGACTCGCCGAACGACTCACCGCCCTTGGAGTGAACCAGACGCCATGAACACGAATACTCTCCCCCCCGAAGACGATCTGGACCGGATGCTGTCCGCTTACTTCAAGCGGCAGATGCCGGCCGAGTGGCCTGTGTGCCGGGCCACGGCAACCCTGGCGGAGCCGACCTCTGTGCGGCCGGCCCTGCAACCCGCTGCCAGCCAGCCCGCTCGCAGCAGCCTGACGCTCGCCGCCTCCGTCGCCGCTCTCCTCGGCCTCGGGCTCTACCTCTCTTCCGACCACCAGCCCGGCACCGCTCCGGTCGCGAACGATAACAGCAAACTCTTGAACTCCGGCAACGCCGACGGCAAGAACCTGCTCAAGCACATCAAACCGACCCCGGCTCCGAAGCCCTGACTCGAACCGAGTCGCGAACCACGCCGGCCGCACGATTCTTCCAGGAATCGTGCGGTTTTTTGATTCCAACCCCGGCAAGAGTACCCGGGGGCGAATGGAACTCCCCCCGCAAATTCCGCGAAACGCGCAGCCTGGATGGCTCGAATCCACCCGCCGACCCCGCTGGAAGCTTGCAGGCGAATCACGTTTCCGTATAACAGAGTGTGAGAGTTTACCGGACTGGTCGGGATTTCCGGCCCATCTTTCTCGGCCGCGTCTCCGCCCTCCGGACGTTCCGCCGAGTTCACATATCGAGTCAACCCGATGCCCGCCCTGAAGTTGCGGCGAATTGATCTGTCGGCCAACAACGCCAACCAACAACTCGCCAAACTCCGCGATCAGTTCAAGATCGACGCGGAAGTTGTGTCGCCGCAATCGAAGAAATTGACGCAAACCGTCTTCGGCGAACACCTTCCGCCTGCCCGGGCCGTCCAGCGGATCTGCACCGAAGTTCGCGACGATGGCCTCGCCGCGGTTCTGAAATATTCCGAAGCGTTCGACAAAGTGAAGCTCAAGGCCGACGCGATCAAGGTCAAACCGTCGGAACTGGCGGAAGCCCACGCCGCCGCCGACCCCGACTTCCTCGATGCGATCCGCCGGGTCTGCTACAACATCGACTCGTTCCAGTCCGGCCTGATGCACCGGGATGCGGAGCTTCGCGTTTCCGGTTCCTACGAGTTGCACCTCCGCTATCGGCCCCTGAACCGCGTCGGGGTCTACTGCCCCGGTGGGGCGGCAGCGTACCCATCAACCCTGCTGATGACGGTCCGCCCCGCCCAGGCCGCAGGCGTGAAAGACATCGCCGTCGCGATGCCACCCAAGGAGACCGGGGCCTACAACCGGGATATGCTCGCAACCTGCCACGAACTCGGCATCACCGAGGTCTACCGCATGGGCGGGGCCCAGGCCATCGCCGCCCTCGCCTACGGCGTCGAGGGAATCCCCGCCGTCGACATGATCGTCGGGCCCGGCAACCAGTTCGTTGCCCTGGCGAAGAAGTTCGTCTACGGCACCGTCGCCATCGATTGCATCGCCGGGCCCAGCGAGATCGTCGTCATCGCCGACGATTCCGCCCAGCCGCACTACGTTGCCCTCGACCTCATCGCCCAGGCGGAGCACTCGCCGGGCGTTTCCGTCCTGGTGACGTGGTACGAACCGCTGCTCGACGAGGTCAAGGAAGCCCTGGAGAAGCGGCTCGCCAAGCTTTCCCGCGGCGACCTGGCCCGGGACGCCCTCGAACGCTTCGGCGCGTTCGTACTTGCCCCGGACAAGCAGGCGGCGATCGACTGCGTCAACATGCTCGCCCCGGAGCACCTGCACGTGCAAACGCGGGACGAGTACGCGGTCGCGGAGGAAATCGAGAACGCCGGTGCGATCTTTCTCGGCACCTTCACCCCCGTCGCGCTCGGCGACTACGCGGCCGGTCCGTCGCACGTCCTCCCGACGGGCGGCACCTCCCGCTTCACGAGCGGCCTGAGCGCGAACGACTTCCGCAAACGGACCAGCGTCCTCCGCTTCACCCGCAACGGCCTCAAGGACATCGCCCCGGACGTGGTGCTGCTGGCGAACAAGGAAGGCCTCCCCGCCCACGCCCTGAGCGTCGAGCAACGCGCCAACGACAGCGGCCCCGAGAAGCGACCGAAACCGAAGCCGGAAAAAGTCCCCGCCGGTGCCTCGAAAAAATGATCCGCAGCAACATCCAGCAGATGGCCGGGTATGTGCCGGGCGAGCAGCTCAATGACCCGGACATCGTCAAACTCAACACTAATGAGAACCCGTATCCGCCGTCGCCGCGGGTTTTCGAGGCGATTCGAGCCACCCTCACCGGGGACATGCTCCGCAAGTACCCGTCGCCGATGGGAGACGCGTTCCGCAAATCCGCCGGGAAGTTGCTCGGCGTTGACCCGGACGCGATCCTGATCGGCAATGGGTCGGACGACATCCTGACGATCCTGACGCGAGCGTACGTCCCGGAAGGCGGCCTGATCGCGTCACCGACACCGAGCTACGTCCTGTACCGATCCCTGGCTCAGATCCAGGGTGCGAAATTCGAGATGGTCCCGTTCTCCGCGGACTGGCAGCTCCCCAACCCCTGGCCGATCAAGAATGCGAATCTGACGTTCCTCCCGAACCCGAATTCGCCGAGCGGAACCGCCTTGCGGCTGGAGGAAATCGCACGCCTCGCCCGGGAAATCCGCGGCCCGCTCGTCCTCGACGAGGCCTATGCCGACTTCTGCGAGTGGAACGGCCTCAGTAGTTCGGAGCGCGGAGCGTGGAGCGCGGAACCCAAAACGAGAACCGGATCGAGCTCCCCGCTCCAAGCTCCACGCTCCACGCTGCCCGGAAATGTGGTCGTCACCCGGAGTTTCTCGAAGTTCTACGCCCTTGCCGGCATCCGGTTCGGGTTCGCGGTTGCCGACCCGGCGGTGATCCGGGAGCTGGGGAAAGTCAAGGATTCCTACAATTGCGACGTGCTGAGCCTCGCGGCCGCCACCGCGGCGATCGAGGACCAGGCATACTACGCCGACCTGCGATCGCAGATTCTTGCGACTCGCGGCCACCTGACCGCCGCCCTCGCCGCCCTCGGCTTCGATGTCACCCCGTCCGAGGCGAACTTCGTGTGGTGCCGGCGAACCGACCGCCCCGTGAAGCCGATCTACGAGGAGTTGAAACGCCGCAAGATCCTCGTCCGCTACATGAGCTACCCCGACTACGGCGACGGCCTTCGCATCAGCGTTGGCTCCAACCCGGAAATTGACAAGCTTCTCCGGGAACTCCGCGCGATTCTGTGATCGAGAAACGAGATTCTCCGATGCGTACTGCCACCATCCGCCGCGAAACCGCGGAGACGCGGATCGACCTGACCCTCGACCTCGATGGCCGCGGCACCGCCGACGTTTCCACCGGCGTCGGATTCTTCGACCACATGCTCACGCACCTCGCCCGGCACGGTCTCTTCGACCTCCGCGTCCGCTGCGAGGGGGATCTGCACATCGACGCCCACCACACCGTCGAGGATGTCGGCATCTGCATCGGGAAGGCGTTGGTGCACGCACTCGGGGACAAGGCTGGCATCCGCCGGTATGGCGACGCCACCGTCCCGATGGACGAGACACTCGTGACCGCCGCCGTCGACCTCAGCGGTCGGCCGTTTCTGGTCTGGAAGGCGGACGTGCCGACAGAATTGCTCGGGAATTTCTCGTCGCAACTCGCGGAGGAGTTCTGGCGGGCGGTTTCTTCCGTCGGATTGATGAATCTGCACGTGATTCTGCACCACGGTCGAAACACGCACCACATCATCGAGGGAACCTTCAAGGCGATCGCCCGGGCGTTGCGGCAGGCGGTCGAACTCGACCCGCGATCCCCCGGCGTGCCATCCACCAAGGGCGTTCTGTGACGGACCGACCTCTCGCATCCGCGGAAATTCCGGTAGGAAGCGGTGTTCCGAAGTGCAGGTCGGGCGGGTAAACTCTCCACTGGCCGACTCGCCGGCCTTGTCGCCCCAGAAATCTCCCCTTCCCGGTCAGCGGTTCGGAGTGTTGCCGTGGCGATTCTTCGCGTAAAGTGCCCCGAGTG
>CAZKIQ010000019.1:0-105780 GCA_964552815.1 uncultured Alcaligenaceae bacterium
GCTCGCCAACGCGCGCGGCGAAACGCTGGCGGTCTCGATCAAACATCCCTTCACCCGCACGGACGACGACTGGGCGAAGACGCCGGACGAGCGGAAGTCGTACTTCACGATGTCCGAGAAGAATAACTACACGATCTGGGCGTTCCTGAAGAAGTGCCACGGCAAAAAACTCATCACCCGCGGCTACGACGTGATGCCGTGGTGCGGCCGTTGCGGCGTCGGCCTCTCCGAACAGGAGATGAAAGAGGGCTATAAGCTCGTCGAGCACCGCAGCGCGTTCGTGAAACTGCCGCTGAAAGACCGCCCCGGCGAGAACCTCCTCGTCTGGACGACGACGCCATGGACGCTGACCAGCAACGTCGGCGCGGCGATCAACCCGGAGTTGACATACATCCGGGTGAAGCTGAAAGGCGAAGTGTATTACGTCGCGAAGGGGGCGTTCAAACTCAACCGGATGGAATCCACCGACGACGAGTTTAGCCGCGACGCGGAGTCTTCGGAGCGGAGCGCGAAGGGCAAGAAAAAGGACTGGCTAGAGGGCGTCCCGCACCTGTCTAGCATCGAGCAACACTTCAAGTCGAAGGCCGGCAAAGAGGGCTTCACCCTCGACGGCGAAGTCCCCGGTTCCGAGTTGCTCGGCTGGGAGTACGTCGGGCCGTTCGACGAGTTGCCGGCGCAGAACCACGCCTTCGGCTACCCGGAGGAAGTCGCGAAGGTCGTGGAAACGAACGGCTGGTGCCCGCCGAAAACCGCTGCCGCGTCCCACCGTGTAGTGAGCGGCGGCAAGGACGTGTCCGACACCGAGGGCACCGGCATCGTCCACACGGCCCCCGGATGCGGGCAGATCGACTTCGCCTGGGGCAAGGCGAACGGCCTGCCGCCGGTCGCGCCGCTGGACGAGTCCGGCACGTTCCTCCCCGGCTTCGGTCCCCTGACGGGGAAGGTCGCCCACGACCCGAACACCGCGGACGCGGTGTTCGAGGAGTTGAAGAAGCGCGACCGCCTGTTCGCGACGGAGCGCTACGTCCACCGCTACCCGCACTGCTGGCGGTGCAAGACGGAACTGCTCTATCGGCTCGTGGATGAATGGTTCATCGACATGGGGCCGCGCAACACGGAGGACGGTTTCCGCGGCGACATCATGAAGGTCGTCAATCAGGTCACGTTCCTGCCCGAATCGCTGAACGGCCGGGCTCGGGAACGCGACTGGTTATGGAATATGGGCGACTGGATGATCTCGAAGAAGCGCTATTGGGGCCTCGCGCTGCCGATCTGGGTCGATGACGCGGACCCGACGCAATTCGAGGTGATCGGTTCCCGCGAGGAACTGCAAGCCCGCGCCGTCGAAGGCTGGGACGAGTTCGACGGCCACACGCCGCACCGGCCGTTCGTCGACAAGGTGAAGATCCGCAACCCGCGGACGGGGAACCTCATGTCCCGGGTTCCGGACGTGGGCAACCCGTGGCTCGACGCCGGCATCGTCGCGTACAGCACCATGCCCGAAGACTGGCGGCCCGCGGACTTCATCACCGAGAGTTTCCCGGGCCAGTTCCGCAACTGGTTCTACGCCCTCCTCGCGATGTCCACGATGATGAGCGACGGGAAACCGCCGTTCAAGAATTTGCTGGGCCACGGACTCGTGAAAGACGAGAAGGGCCACGAGATGCACAAAACCGCGGGGAACTCGATCCCGTTCGACGTGGCGGCGGAAGATTTCGGTGCGGATGTATGCCGTTGGATGTATTGTCGCCATGATCCCGCGAAGAACCTCAACTTCGGCCCGGTGACGGCGAACGAGGTGCGCGCGAAGTTCGTCATCAAACTCTGGAACTGCTACGCCTTCTTCGCGAACTACGCCCGGCTCGACGGGTTTGACCCGACCGCGGAAACGGTGCCGGTGAAGGACCGCCCGGACATCGACCGGTGGATCGTCAGCGACCTGCAAGGGCTCATCCGCACGGCCCGGGAATCGTTCGAGAAGTACGACGTGGCGACGTTCTGCCTGGAGGCGGAAAAATTCGTCGACGACCGGCTCAGCAACTGGTACGTCCGCCGCAACCGTGACCGCTTCTGGAGCAAGAACGCGGAACTGGATGATGCCGGGAAGCGCGACAAACTCGCCGCGTATCAGACGATGTACGAGGTGCTCACGACGTTCTGCAAGCTGATCGCGCCGGTCGTCCCGTTCCTCGCGGAGACGATGTGGCAGAACCTTCGCACGTCGAACGACGTGGAAAGCGTGCACCTGACGGACTTCCCGCAAGCGGACGAGCAGGCTGAGAACGCTGAATTGTCTGATGTCATGGATTGGGTACTCAAAATCACTCGCGCGGGCAACGCTCTGAGAAATCAAGCGAAGATCAAAGTGCGACAACCACTTGCAAAGCTTGTTATCCAACCGAGTGGCGAGAGCTTCAAAGCGTGGAACCGTTTCTATCAAGACATCAAACAGGAACTGAATGTTGAAGACGTCCAGATTCACGTTCCAGACATGGTCAACGGTGACGAAGGTCCGCCACGAGATGAACTTCTAACTCGGACTATGAAACTCAACAAAAAGTCTGCTGCGGCCAAGCTCGGAGCAAGACTTCGTGATGCCGAGATTGAGTTGGCAACTCACGATCCACGCGGGTTTCAGCAGCAGGTGCAACGAGAGGGCTCTATCAAGTTCGCAGGCGTTGAACTTCTGGGCGAAGACTTCCTTTTCGATATTGCCCCCCCGCCGGGACATGTCGGATTGGAAGATCGTGACCGCACGCAGTATGCACTCGATATTCGCATTACAGACGAATTGAAACAAAAGGGTTTGGCTCGCGAGGTAGTTCGCCTCGTCCAAGACGCCCGCAAGGACGCCGGGCTCGACGTCGCGGACAAGATCGCGCTCTACCTCGGCACGACCGCGGAGCCGTTACAGTCCGCGATCGCCGCCCACCGGGACACGATCGCCGGCGAAACGCAGGCGGTCGCGTGGCTCGACACCCCGCCGGCCGACGGCTTCACCGCCGCCGACAAGAAGGTCGACGGCCACCCGCTCACCATCGCGTTGCGGAAGGTGTGAGGCATCACGAAGCGGAAATGATCCCGACCCCGTCGAAATCTCATCCTCCTCTGAACGAAAAGCCCACAGAGGGAACCGGCTGGGCTTTTGTGTTTTCCCCCGGTCAATACGATGACCGAATACGGCCCGGCTCTCGTCCCCCGGGCCCTCGCTCCAATCGGGAATCATGCGACAGAATATCCAGAATATCGCTCTCTTTGTCGTCCTCACGATCGGGCTCGGCCTCGCGTGGTGGTACATCGACAAAACCTTCTTCCCGAAACCGCCCAAACCCGCCCCACCGCCGCCGATGGTTCCACGGGAAACCATTCTCGCGCTGGCGGGGGGAATGGTCTACGACACCAAACCCGCCCTCGACTGGCCGGCGATCACCCGCCCGGAACCGCCCAAAATCGAGCCGAAAAAGGAACCGACCAACCCTGTCCCGAAACCCACCGTCTCCGAGCCCCCCACGCTGATCGCCCTCGGCGACCCGTCGTTCTACACCTCTGCCCTGCTGACGACCCGCGGCGGAGCGGTCCAGCAACTCACCCTCACCCGTTTCGACGAGGCCAACCGGCTCGGGCTCGAGGTGCGAAACAACGGGAAGCCGCAACCTCTCCGGTTGATTCCGGGCGTGCTCCAACCCCGTGACCCCCACTCGCTCGCTCACGAACCGCCGATGCCAGACCTGGTGCCCGGCCCGGTTACAGACCCGGATTTGCGCGGGAAACTCTCGGAGGCGTCGTACACAATCCTCCACTACCCGGCGAAGGACGACCCACTCCGCAATCCGGACGACGCGGAGATTCTCAACGATCTCCACCCTTCTCCAGAACTCGCGAACCGGAACTGGAAGCTCGTCTCCAACGGGAAAACCGACGCCGGCGAAATGCAGGTGGTCTTCGAAACCGACCTTGCAGCCCCGTATTTCCTGACACTTCGGAAGACCTTCACGCTCGGCCAACGCGATTACCACATCGGTTTCAAACTCGACATCATCCCGAAGGAGGGCCGGGCGAAGGGGAAGGGTATCTTCCGCTACCAGATCGTCGGCCCGCACGGATTACCGATCGAGGGGGAGTGGTACACATCCACGTTCCGGAATGCGATGATCGGCTGGCAGACGCCGAGCGGGGCGATGAAGCGGTCCTTCGAGGACGCGGCCTCGATCCAGCGTATGGCGGGCGGCGACCGGATCGTGCGCGGTGAGAATCAGTTGAAGTACGCTGCGGTTGCCACGCAATATTTCGCCAGTGCCATCGCCGTCGATGACACTGCCCCGCCGGCTGCCGCCAACCCGTGGGAATCCGCCCGGGCCACCCGGGAACCCCACCCCTGGGACACCGTCGACCAGATGTTCCTCGCCGACATCACGGTCCGCACCGTCTCATCTCCTCTGGACCTCGCCCCCGGCGAGAAACTCACGCACCAGTATCTGATCTACAGCGGCCCCGTGAAAGTCGGCCTGCTCCAGCAGATGAGCAACGATCGGCAACACCCGGACTGGGAAGTCGACCCGAACCTCGTCAACCGCTACCAGGACAAACTGACCCTGCGAACACTGACGGACCACCATTCCCCGAACTTCTTCGGGCGATTCGCGAACGCGATCTTCTGGGCGGACCTGGTGATCTTCTTCACGAACCTCATGCACTCGATCCTGGGCGGGTTGCATCAATACATCCCGGTCTGGGGGCTGGATATTGTACTCCTGACGGTTCTGATTCGGATGTTACTGCTTCTTCCGAGCCGGAAGCAGCAGGCATCGATGATGAAGATGCAACATACGATGCAAGCCTTGAAGCCGGAGTTGGACAAGCTTCACGAGAAGTACAAGGACGATTTCCACGCCTACAACCAGGCCAAGACGAAGCTCATGATGGAGCACGGCGTCAACCCGCTGTCGACGATGGGCGGCTGCGTGCTGCTCTTCGCCCAGATGCCGATCCTGATGGGGTTGTACTTCTGCCTGCAGGAAAGCGTGTTTTTCCGGCTCGAACCGTTTTTGTGGATGCCAAACCTGGCCGCGCCGGACATGTTGCTGTGGTGGTCGGAAAAGATTCCGATGATCAGCCGGGCGGAGAACCTGGGCGGTGCAATCTATCTCGGGCCGTACTTCAATATCCTCCCTCTGCTATCGGTGGCGCTGATCTACGCCCATCAGCGTCTTACACTGCCCCCGCCCACCGACGAGCAGCAGGAGATGCAACAGAAGATGATGAAGATCATGATCATCTTCATGGGTGTCTTCTTCTACAAGGTGGCGGCCGGGCTTTGCATCTACTTCATCTGCGGTACCTTGTGGGCTCTGACGGAACGGCAGTTTATCCCCAAGCCCAAAATCGATAAAGGAACGACCGACGCGGATGGCAAACCCGTCAAGCCGACCGAACCCAGGCCGTTGACCGGCTGGCGGGCGAAGCTCAAGGCCAAACTCGAGGAAATGCAGGCCGCCGCCGAAACGACCCGCCAGATCCGCAATGAACCCCAGCAACCCCGCGACGGCGATCGCCCCGACCGCCGCGATCGCAAAAAGAAAAAACGGAAGTGACCGCCTCCACTCCGAGGGTTCCATGGCCAATGCCTCTCCGATCGAGATCGAACGCCTTCCGCACCCGACGAACCCCAGCCTGCTGACCGTGCAGCAACACGTGATGCGGGAACAACGGCGGTTTCCCAACGCGACGGGCGAGTTCTCCTGGCTCTTCTCCGGGCTCACTCTGGCGAGCAAAATGATTGCCGCCCGCGTCCGCCAGGCGGGCCTATCCGACATTCTCGGGTCCGCTGGCGAGGTCAACGTCCAGGGGGAAGTGCAGCAGAAACTCGACGTGTTCGCGAACGAGACGCTGATCGAATCGCTCAGTTGGAAGGAAACGATCGGCCTGATCGCCTCCGAGGAGAACGACCGCCTGACCGCCGTCCACTACGGCACGCCGGGGGCCAAGTACGCCGTCGTATTCGATCCCCTCGATGGGTCATCCAACATCGACGTCAACGTCAGCGTTGGCACGATCTTCTCCATCCTGCGGTGCCCGACGGAAGGTCGCGAGGACCCGGCTCGATGGGTGCTGCAACCGGGCCGCAACCAGGTCGCCGCCGGGTACATCCTCTATGGCTCATCCACGATGCTCGTCTATTCCAGCGGGAACGGCGTGCACGGCTTCACCCTCGACCCATCCATCGGGGCGTATCTGCTCAGCCACGAGAACATCCGGATGCCGCCGCACGGAAGTTATTACTCCGTGAACGAGGCGTACCGAGACAGTTTCCCGCCGATCTACTCGGCGTATCTCGACACTCTGCGGCGGGGTGGGCTCGGGAAAAAGTATGGCCTGCGGTACATCGGCTCACTCGTCGCCGACTTCCACCGGACCCTCCTGAGAGGCGGCGTTTTTCTGTACCCGCCAACCGCCGACGCGACCGGCGGGAAGCTTCGCCTACTTTACGAGGCGAATCCGATCGCCTTTCTCGCCGAGCAGGCCGGCGGCCGGGCCATCGACGGCCGGCGCCGGATGCTGGACATCGCACCAGATGCGATCCATCAGCGGGTCCCACTCGTTGTGGGCAGTCGAACCGAAGTCGATCTCTTCGATCGGATGGCTTCGAACTCGGCCTGATTCCAGAACCTACAACCCCACCAGCGGGCCGTACCCCACGACCGTCGCACGGTCGATCGGGTATCGGTCGAGGTACTCGCGGATCGATTCCTGCGAAACCGCGTCGAACCGGGCGAGTTCCTTGTCCACGTCCGAGTACTCGTTGAGATACAGCCACGCCCCGGCGATCGACCGCATTCGGCCCATCGGCCGTTCGCTGGCCCGCACCACCCGGCTCGCGATTTTGTTCTTCGCTTGCTCCAGTTCCTGGGCGGTGATTCCGTTCTTTTGCACGTCCGCGAGGAGTTTCCGCACGATATCGAGGTTCGAGGCCGCGTCGTCCGGGTCGCAGGAATAGGAGGTGACGACGGTGCCGCATCCGTGGGACTGGTCCGCGCCGCAGGATGCGGATTCGACCAGGCCGGGGTCGACGAGGGCCCAGTAGAGCCGGCTGCCGGAGTCATCGCCGACGGCGACGGCGAGTGTGGCGGCGGCGTGGCGGAGGGGGGATTCCGCGGCGGGGCCGGGGCTCAGAAGCATAACGTGTTGCTGGGCGGTCCCTTCTTTCGTGATGGTGTGGACGCCGCCGGCCCCCGCGGTTTCGCCGGCATCAGGTCGTCCGCCTTCGCCGGGGGTCCAGTTGCCGCACGCGTTGCCGACCATGTCGATCAGCCGATCCCATTCGAAGTTCCCGGCCGCGACGGCGAGGACGTTCCCGGGGGCGTAGCGACGTTCGAAATAGGCGTGCATCTGGTCGCGTGACAGTGCGGTGACACTGGCCGTCGTGCCGAGGATGCTGTTCCCGAGCGGGTGGTTCGCGAAGTGGATCCGCCGGGCGTTGTCCCACGCCATCGACCCGGGGGCGTCCTCGTACATCTTGATTTCTTCGAGAATCACCTGTTTTTCCGTGTCGAAGTCGTCTTGCCGCAGGCTGGGCCGGAGGATGTCCGCAAGGATATCCACGGCCTTCGGCAGATACTCGGGCAGCACGGACGCGTAGTAGACGGTGTTCTCCTCGGACGTGTACGCGTTATAGTTCGCCCCGATGCGGTCGAAGTCGAGGTTGACATCAAGAGCGGAGCGGCGGGGCGTCCCCTTGAACATCATGTGTTCGAGGAAGTGTGACACCCCGGATTCGGCGGGCGTCTCGTCGCGCGCCCCGGTCTTGACGAAGAACCCGACGGCCGAGGATCGCGACGAGGGAATCGTCTCGCCGATGAGTTGCAGGCCGTTCGGGAAGCGGTGGGTGTGGAATGGCATATGTGATTTCCTATCTTGGTTTCGATTGAAACTGTCTACAAGTTTGCGGCATTATCTGATTCATCCGGCAACTCACCCGGTTCCGCGTAACGGACCAAGTTCGTTCTCATCGCCTTGGCAATATCAGAGGGTGTGAATTCTGGTGTCCAGCATTCGATGATCCACCACAGTAATGTCGCTGGATCGTCCCCGTTCATGTCCGGCGGTGCTGAGACAGGTATAAACCGCGTAGGGAGCGGATTCGCAACCGAGATCCAGTTCACAACATATCCGAGATCCATGACCGTAGCCCATGCTTCGGGATGTGCGATATCAATCCGAAACTTGATGAGCCATCCCCTTTCTGCATTTGATGCAGGGCCAATGGACGAGTTGATCGGCGAAATCGCTGGAATTCGAGAAAGGTATTCAAGAAGGTCCGTGAAGTCCACAGAATGAGGCATAGTGGAAGAAACTCCGTCATCGAGAGCCGCGACCGCCAGGAAGCGGCCGTTTCAACAATAGAATATCTTGCTGAAAGGTCAGCGACTTGCCTGCTGAGCCGGCCTCTCCCTTGTGGTCGCGACTTAAGTCAATCTATTCAGCCGCTCAGATCGAGATACAGATCCTTCAAATGCTCGATGAGGTCATCGAGCGTCTCTCCCTGCGTCCAGTAATCGGGGTAATCTTGCAAGTACCCCAGCCACGCATCGTCTTCCTGCCAGTGGATGTATTTGACTGTATGCATGCGAACCCTCAATCTCGCGATAGACCGGACGGCGAACAGACCGGTGCCTTCAACTCTGTTCGCACTGGCACGCTGCAAATCCACCGCCGAGCCGGCTGAACCCTTCTGGTTGCGGCGCTTGTCAGGGTAATCGGCTTCTCGGGTTAGGTCGCGATTCCCTTTGGAATTCTATTGGCATCCCCGCTTCACCGCTAGCCGTGGTACCCGTCCGACCTGGCGAGGCAGGGTCGGGTTCTTGATGGTTACCGGAGCGTTGACATCTCCGTGGAGTTGAACAGGACCCAGTACAGGTCGGCGAGGCGGCGGCGGCGTTCGGCGCCTCGGGTGTGGGAGAGTTTCGCAGTGAAGTGGCTCGATTCCCGGTCCGAGGGGCGGCGGGTTAGCACGGCGAGGTATGCGGCTTCGATGGCCGAGGCGTCGTCCGGGGCCAGCACCGCGATCTGGGTCGACGCGTTGATGATTTCTTCTTTTGCCTTGTCATTGACGAGGTTCCCGTTGAGCATCAGCAACCGCTGCGGGATGGTTCCTTCGCCGGTTTCGAAGTCGTCGTCGCCGGGGTCGCCGTACCGTTTGACGAAGTCTCGCTCCTGGAAGTAGCGGGCAAGGCGGGTGAAAATGTGGGAATTGCGGTTGATCGTTTGCACAGACGCGGACTGGATTACACTGCCGATGACCTGCTCGGGTCGGAGCCGGGAAATCGGGAAGACGGCCCAGGTTTCGTCGTGTTCCGTGGTGAGTTCCTGCTCCGCGGCACTGTCGAGGCGGAAGACCTCCGTCGATGCGATGAGCAGGATCAGGCGGTGGAGGTCGTAGTCGTGGTTCGCGAAATCGCGGGCCAGGATGGCCAGGGCGGGCGGGCCTTCCTCGTCGAGGGACTGGGATTCCACGTGCCGGAGGAGAGGGCGGTTGAACATCATCGCCCAGATGCGGTTGACGGTGGCCCGGGCAAAGTAGACGTTCCGCCTGTCCGTCACCCACGCGGCGAGCCGTTCCCGGCGGGTACCCTCGGCCGGGAGAAAGTCCGGGTAGAACGGGACGGCTTCGGCGATCGCGATTTTCTTTCCGTCCTTGCGATCTTCGAACTCGTACTCGCCGGTTCCGTCTGAGATGTGCGTGACCACCTGACGGGTCTGGCCGAAAAAGGCGGCGAGGGCCTGGAAATCAGTCTGTTTCCAGGTTGGTTCGAGGAAGTGGTCGTGGCACTGGGCACAGTCGAGCCGGAGGCCGAGAAATGCACGGGAGACGCGGATCGCGAGCTTCTCCGGATCGGGGGCTTTCTTCTCGTCCG
Source organism: uncultured Alcaligenaceae bacterium (assembly GCA_964552815.1). GTDB lineage: Bacteria > Planctomycetota > Planctomycetia > Gemmatales > Gemmataceae > CAYUHJ01. Next base: position 9,912 of record CAZKIQ010000019.1, read on the forward strand.
TGTAGGTGGCAGCAATGAAATTGACCGCGGGCTTGTCCGTGTTGAGTCCGCGACCGGCGATCATCTCGCGGACGATCGCGTCGTAGGAATGGTTCGTGAGCAGTTGTTCGGAGAGCCAGGCGAGGAATTTCCGCCGGCGGTATGCGATCAACTGACCTTCTTCCGTGCCCACATACGCCCGGCTCAGCCGCTCTGCGAAGTAGTCGCCGAACCGGGGGTCGCGGAGGAGATAGGTCGCCCAGCCGTCGAGGCGGTGCTCCGCACGTTGTTTCTCGAACTGGCGGATTTCTTCCAGTGACGGCACGCTTCCCGTCATCGCGAGGGAAAGGCGGCGGGCGATCGTGAGGTCGTCGGCTCGCGGGGCGGGCGTCAGGTTCCGCGATTTCCAGGTCGCTCGGAAGCTGTCGTCGACCTGCTTCACGACCTGGCGGAAGTCGTCGTCCGTCGTCGGGCCCGGGTCGAAGGGGACGGTTCGGACCGGCTGATACAGCGGGAACAGGCTGGCTCGCAGCGTTCCGATGGCGGCGATGACGACGGCGAGGAAGAGCAGGTTGCGGGCCCACATGGGCGATTCCCTCGGAGAGCGGGTCTGCGGACAATACTTCTGGGCGGGGAAGTGCGTTTCAAGTTTCCGGTTCGCGAAACTTCGCCGAGGTCCAGGAGGTAGTTCGCGGTGAGCCAGCATCGATTCTCCTCACCCTCCGGATCGGACCGGCCCATGTCCGCCCCTGTTGCAACACCGCTCGAGCCGATTCCCGTGGCCCCCTTGTTGACCCGGCCGCCGATCGCCCAGATGGTGGTTGCCGAGCGATTGCCGGATGTCCCACGCGAGCCGGTCGTGGTGTTTCCTCAGCGATCGCGAGTCCGGCTGGTGTGGGATTTCATCGCATCGGTGACGGAGTGGCTGTTCGGGCTCGCGGCCCTGATTATGGGGCTGGCGATTCTTTCCGCGGTGCCGGTGGGGCAGTTCCTGACCCTGGGGTACCTGCTGGAATCGGCGGGGCGGATCGCCCGGAGTGGCCGGCTTCGCGACGGATTCATCGGGATTCGGCGGGTCGCACGGATCGGGGGAATCGCACTCGGGTGCGGGATCTGTTGGCTGCCCGTGTGGGCGTTGTCGATTGCGGCATCCTCGGCCCGGATCATCGACACCTCCGGTCGGATCGCGGGGCAGTGGGAATTCGCGCTGACCCTGGTCGGAGTTCTGTTCGCGCTACACATCTCGGCGGCGCTTCTACGCGGCGGGAAGCTGCGGTACTTCTTCTGGCCCTTCAATGCGGTCTGGATTGTCCGGCGAATCTGGAACGGGAACTTCTACCGCGAAGCCCGCGACGGCCTGTGGGACACCGTCGTGGCGATGCGGTTGCCGTATTTTTTCTGGCTCGGTGTGCGCGGTTTCGTCGGCGGATTCCTCTGGCTCGCTTTCCCGCTGCTGCTCCTCGGGCAGGGGCACAAGGTGGCGGGGGTCGGCGTTCTCGGGGCGATTCTGCTGACGATTGTGGTGCTCTACGTCCCGTTTCTGCAGACGCGATTCGCCCGCGATAACCGGCTCCGGGCATTCCGGGAAGTTGGGTCCGTGCGTGCGGATTTCCGGAAGGCCCCGATCCTGTTCGCGATCGCGTTCTTCTTCCACCTGCTCTTCGCGGTGCCGCTTTACCTCATGAAGATCGAGGCGATTCCGAAGGACCTTGTGTTTCTGGAGAGCCTGGTATTCCTGGCGTTCATGTTCCCCGCCCGCCTGATGCTGGGGTTCGCGTACTCGCGTGCCGCGAAACGGGAGCGACCCCGGCACTGGACCTTCCGCTGGTCGGCGCGGTTCTTCATGCTCGCGGTGTCGGCGTTCTACGTCTTGATCGTCTTCGGCTCGCAGCACCTGGCCTGGCGGGGAATTCCGAGCCTGTACGAGCAGCACGCCTTTCTGCTCCCGGTTCCGTTCGCGTTGTGGGAGTGATCGAGGTCACCCCCCGTTGCGGAGCGACCCGGCGAGCTCCGCTTCGGGCAGCGTCCGCTCTTCGCGCTTGGCCAGGTCCTTGACCTTCCAGACGCCGGCAGCAAACTCCTCGCCGCCGGCGATGACGGCGTACCGGAACCCGCGTTTGTCGGCGTACTCGAACTGGGCTTTCAGCTTCTTCGTCGCGTCCGGGTAGACCTCCGTCGGGATGCCCGCGTTCCGCAGAACGGCGGCGATTCGCATGTAGTCGGCAAGGCGGGTCGCGTCCATTTGCACTACGAGCACGTCCGCGGGGGTGGACCGGCCACCGAGCCACGGGTGTTTCATCGCCTCCATCGCGGCGAGCAGGCGGTCGACGCCGAGCGACGCCCCGACGCCGGGCAGAACCTGCTTCGTGTACAGGCTCGCGAGGTTGTCGTACCGCCCGCCGGAACAGACGCTGCCGAAGCCGGACAGTTTCGCGGATTTGCCTTTTTCGTCGGTGTAGTCGCCGAGGAGGAAGGTTTCGTAGATCGTGCCGGTGTAGTAATCGAGCCCGCGGGCGATGGATAAGTCGATACGGATGCGGCCGTCGGGAACTCCGGCTTCATTTGCGACAGCGAGGAGTTCACGGAGCCGGGCAACACCGTCGGCGGCTCGCTCGTTGGTTCCGAATTCTTTCTCGACCCGGTCCAGGATTTCCACGTTGGAACCGCCGATTTCCGCAAGAATCAGGACCTTCCCCGCTTGATCTGGGGTCACGCCGGCAACCTCGACCATTTCCGCGATCACTTTTTCGCGGCCCATTTTGTCGAGCTTATCGAGCGTTCGCAGAATCGGGGCCGTCTTCTCCGCGAGGCCGAGCGATTCCAGCAACCCGTTCAGCACGAGCCGGTTGTTGACGCGGATCTCGAACTGCTCGAACCCGAGAGCGGTGAACAGGTCGTTGATGACGAGTGCCACCTCGATGTCACTGGCGTTCGCGGTCGTGCCGATGGTGTCGAAGTCGCACTGCCAGAACTCGCGGTATCGGCCATGGCCGGTGTTCTCGCCGCGCCAGACGGGACCCATCGCGTACCGCTTGAACGGCACGCCGAGTTGCGGGACGGTCTGGGCCGCAAACCGGGCGAACGGGACGGTGAGGTCGAACCGGAGGGCCACGTCGCGGTCGCCGTGGTCCTTGAATCGGTAGACGATCTTGTCGTTCTCGCCGCCGCCCTTGCCGAGCAGGACCTCGGCGTACTCCATCGCCGGCGTGTCGATCGGGGCGAAGCCGTAGCAGCGGTACACCCGGCGAGCGGTCTCCAGCACCCGTTCCCGCGGGATCATCAGGGCGGGGGCGTAATCGCGAAACCCCCTCAACGTCCGCGGTTCGATCAGTTTCGACACGTTCGATCCTCTTCCAGTTCGAACCCCAGCGTCGGGGCTGGGTGCTTTGAACCGGCCTTTCAGGCCGGGGTTTGGTTGTCGCGCCAAACCCAGGGCTTCGCCCTGGGCTGACCGAAACGGCCTTTCAGGCCGAAAAGCCCGGAACCGCCATTGGACGCCCGAGCATTCCCAGTTTCGGGCTCTTGGACCCTGACGGGGTCGTTCTTCCAACCCAGGGCTTCACCCTAGGTACATGATCCAAGGGTTCGTCCGTGGTTGCCAGAACGGGCCTTTCAGGCTGAAATCCGGGAACCGCCATTGGACGCCCGAAATCTTCTAGTTTCAGGGCTCTCGACCCCAACGGGGTCGTTCTGTTAGCCAGGGCGAAGCCCTGGGTTCATGATCCGACAATCCATCGGCCCTGAAAGGGCCGTTCGCGTGAAACCTCCGGAATCCGTCAATCCCAGACATATCGCTCATCCCATTCCATCTCATATCGCCGCAACCACTCACGGAACTCGTCTTGAAACGAGATTCTTCGATGATGCTCCTCTTGATGAAGAATGTAGTCCCTCACCAATTCCACGGAAGATTGGCTAACCGACAACACCCCATATCCCGCCTGCCATCGGAACAGAGTCGGCAACTCCCGTGTCTGGTTCACCCACGCCGACGACGCCGATTTGATTTTCCCGATCGCGTCGGCAATTGTGATCGTCCGCCCAAGTTGAAAAGGGAGATGAACGTGATCCACCACGCCGCCCACAATCAGGATTTGACATCCGAGGTTGTTTGCCGCTCCGCCAAGGACTCGGAAAAATTCTTGACGCCAATCCTTTCCCAACAACGGGTCCCGATTCTTCGTGGAGAAAATCGCGTGGATATACACCTTGGCGAGTGATTGAGACACTGCGGGTCACCGGTTCCGGTAGCGTGCGCTGACTCGCTCCATGAATCGGCGTTCCTCGTCGGTGAGGGACGCTTTGCCGGTTTTTGCGATCTTGTCCAAAAGTTCGTCCATCCGCTCGTCGTCGCGGACGCGCTGCTCGGCCTCGCGCTGAAGTCGGCGGGCGGTTCGGGCTTGCATCCACCGTTTGAACCAGTTGCCGCGTTTCGGCCGGGTCGGCGGCGGGTCGTCGCGCTCGAGACTGGTGTACCCCTGCGAGAAGTCGTAGCCGAACGCACCTTCCTCCGAATCGAGGGCCGCGAGCCGACGGAACGACTCGTAGAACATGAACAATCCGAGGCCCATCAGAAGAGTTTCGTTCAGGGCGATCGAGCCGATGATGAACAGGACGCCGACCACATAGCCGGAATAGCAGGCGACAACGGTCCCCTGGCGATAGTTCGACCGGGCCCAGACAAACCCCTGGAGCAACTGCCCGCCGTCGAGTGGGTAAGCGGGGATGAGGTTGAACAGGAAGAGGACCCAACTCAGCCAGAAGGTGCGTTGCAACCAGACCAGCCAGGACGGGGCGACGGCCCAGTCGACGTGGGCGGCGATGAAGGCATCTCGGGCCGCCTGGGTTTTCCCGCTCTTGATGGCTTCGACCGCGGTGTTCCAGGTGGTCGAGGGGACGCTTGCTTCCTCGGCGGTGCCCGGCTTGTAGAGGTGAATGCCGTACTCGCTGGAGTAGGTCCGCCCCTCGCGGTAGTTGGTCATCTCGCAGACGTAAGGGCTGGAAATCGGGTTGAGTTTCGGCAGAAACCCGGCCCCGCAGATGATGACGCCGGTGAGGATGCAGATCGCCAGGTTGACCCCGGGCCCCGCCGCCACCGTGATGTTATGGGCTCGCGGCGTCTGTGGAACATCCACAAACGCCAACCCGCCGAGGGGCCAGATCAGAATCTCGTTCGCTTCCCCACCCACCGCCCGCCCGCCGAAGCAGTGGCCGAACTCGTGGAGCAGGATGATGAAGAAGAGGAGCAGGACGGTGAAGGCGAAGACATCCCAGGGCGAAACGATCGAATCCTTCGCGGTCACCTGGCGGAGGTAAAGTCCGAGCGTGACGACGAAGAAGAACAGGTGGACTCGGACCTGAATGCCAAACGCCCGGAAAACGGGGAGGGCCCAACTCATCGGATCGCGCATCGCCCACCCAGCCGTGGTGTCGGACGGATTGTCGGTCTTCCCCGGCCATCCTATCATCGCACCGGAAGTGCCGCAATGAATGCGACGACGAAGGAAGATACTCGATGGCTCGTGAGATTGTCCATGTCGGCCGGCGGATCCGGGTCGCGGTCGACACGATGACCGCGCCGGATGGCACGGTAATCCGCCGGGATGCTGTGCTGCACCCTGGAGCGGTCGTGATTCTGCCGGTGATTGATGCGAATCACGTGTGTTTGTTGCGGAATCACCGGTGGATTCTGGGGGAAACGCTCTGGGAGATCCCGGCCGGCACCCTGGAACCCGGGGAAGAACTCGAGGCCGCCGCCCGCCGGGAACTCGCCGAGGAGACCGGCTACACGGCCCAGAAGTGGACGTACCGCGGATTCCTGTACGCTTCCCCCGGCGTTCTCGACGAGAAACTGCACCTCTTTTTAGCGGAGAATCTGACACCGGGCCCACCCCGCCCGGAAGCGGACGAGCAACTCGAGCCGGTGACGCTTTCCCTCGAAGAAGCTGTGGAAAAGTGCCTCACCGGCGAAATCCGCGACGCGAAAACCGTGACCGCACTCTTTATGTGGGACCGGCTGCGGCAGTCCACGCGCGGGTGAGAGAATGGCACCTTCCCGGAAATTGTGTTGACGGCACGAGCTCGTCGGGCGTAGACTCACCTCGCGAACCGGCCGGCACGGACCGTCGGCGTCTCGATTCGCCCCAACAATCGTTTCGAATCGCATCCGAGACGATCCATCACGAGGCCCATGGAGGGGCGGACGGATGGCCTTCCCCGACAAGTTCTGGCAAAACCGCCGCACCCTGGTCACCGGTTGCACCGGGTTCCTGGGAACATGGGTCGTCCGCGAGTTGCTCGCTCGGGGGGCGACCGTCGCGGGACTGGTCCGCGATCGCGTGTCCCCTTCCGACCTCTTCCGCGATCGGCTCTTCAACTCGATCCGCGTTCTGCGTGGCCGGGTGGAAGACCGCGGGCGGATGCAGCAAATTCTGGCGCTGCACGAGATCGAGACCGTCTTCCACCTCGCGGGGGACGCGACGGACCCGGCCCGTTTCGACCTGCCGATCTACTCGGCAGCCCGGGAAGCAATCCCGACCGGGCAGGTGATTGTGCCGCTCGGAGCGGGCGTCGGATTCCGAGAATCGGTGGGAGTCGGGTTCGCAACCGAAGCGAAGTTTTCGATTGTGCTTCCGAAACTTCCGACGGTCTACGGTGGCGGGGATCGTCGGCGGAATCGGCTGGTTCCGCGTGCGGCCCGGGCGTTGCTCTCGGGGTTGCCCCTGCCGGCTGCGACGTTTGTCGAGTACTCGTCGCCGCACCTGTACGCGGCGGATGCGGCCCGGGGCCTGTTGCGAGTTGCGGAGTCGGCGGCCCTGTCGTCGCACACGGAACTCGACATGCAATCCGACGAGTTTCGGGTCGAGTGCCGGCCGATGTGCACAGGCACCGACGTTCTGGCGGCGCTGGCAGCCGTGGTGACGATCTCCTTTGGCGACGAGGACGCCCGGCCGGTCGGCACGGTCCTCGGTGAGCCTGCGACTTCACTCTCCCGGGCGGCGGCGGAAACCCTCGCGTGGTTCCGCACCTTGCCGCACTCCATCGCCTTTCCCGATGCCCCTCCCGCCGACGTCGCCCGCCGGGCCGCGTGAGACTGGCCCGGATTTCGACCACGTAACAGAGGTTCTTGATGCGTTTCCTCATCGTTGGCGGCACGGGTTTGATCGGCTCCCACCTCGCGGAGGTTTGCACGGAGCGGCGATTGCCCCACCTCGGGACATGGTGTCGGACGCCGGATTCGGAATGTGCCCCCCTCGACGTGCGCGATCCGGACGCTGTCAACGAGTTGATCGCGGACTATCAACCGGACGTGACGTTCCTGGCGGCGGGGGTGTCGTGCCCGAGTTACGCGGAGCAGTTTGCCGGCGAACACGCGGACATCAACGTCTCAGGGACGGCAACGGTCGCGCGAGCGGTCGCCCGGCACGGCGGCTCGCTGGTGCTTTTCTCGTCGGACGGTATTTTCGGGGACTGCAACCGAGCCCGGCGGGAAGAGGATCCGGTCACACCGACGGGGGAATTTTCCACCGGGAAAGTCGAGGCCGAGGGGATTGTTCGGGGCCTGCTTCCGGATCGGCACCTGATTCTGCGGACGGGTTGGGTGTTCGGGGCCGGCGATCGCGGGTTGGCGGGTCGGATCCTGACCGGGGATCGGGTGACGGCGGCGACCGATCGGTTCGGCCAACCCACGTTTGCGGGTGACCTGGCAGCAGCAGCAATCGAACTCGGCCGACTCGGCCAGACCGGGACATTCCATCTCGTCGGGTCGGAAAAGCACTCGGAATTCACGTTCGCCCGGCTGGCGGCCCACATCTTCGGGTTCGACGCCGATCTGGTCGAGGGTCTGCCCGCCGCCCAGATCGACGACCGCGACCCCCGGCCGATGCGGATCTGGCTCGACCGCTTCAAGGCTCGCAGCGTGCTCGGCCCCAAGGCATTCCGTTCGACCGCCGACGGATTGCGGACGGTTCGCGAAGCGATTCCCGGCTTCTCGATGCCCACGGTTCGGGCGGCGTGATTACCCCTTCGCCGGGGCGGAGAGCAGGATCAGGATCGAAAGCCCCGCAATTGGCAGCACCAGCGCGAACTTGATCGACTTCTCCACGAACCAGACGCCGAAGCATTCGCGAACGCGGACCTGCATCATCCGTGCGTGGACGGCCGAACAAAGCACAAGGTGCACCGGCAGCGCGAGGAAAAAGAGCACGATTTCCGCTTCCCAGAGGGGATATTTCGACGCTGCATACGCCTCCGTGAGGATGGCAAAAAGGATCGCATCGAGGAACATCGGTGCGACGAGAAGCATCAACACGATGCCCACGGAACGCAACATCGACGGCAGCGGCACCCCGCAAAGGGCACAGGAAACGCGGAAGAGCAGGATCTCGAAAAGCAGCCAGCCCATCAGGAACCCCGACAGGCAGCAGAGGAGTCCAATCATCGGCCCGGCGTTCATGTTGCTGCCTGGGTTCGGGGTGTCCGTTACGGTTCGCATCCTCGAGTAGATGACCCCAATCAGACCGCGTCTTCCGGCACGGGGAAGTGCTCGCACAGTTCGTGGACACTGCCGCGGACACGCGAGAGCAAATCATCGTCGGTGGGCCGGGCGAGGACGTCGGAGATCCACTTCGCGATCTGCCGCATCTCGGGCTCCTTCATGCCGCGGGTGGTGAGGGCGGGGGTGCCAACGCGGATGCCGGACGGGTCGAGCGGTTTGCGGGGGTCGTAGGGGATCATGTTTTTGTTGACCGTGATCCCCGCGGCATCCAGGGCGTGCTCGGCGACCTTGCCGGTCGTTCCCTTGGGCGTCACGTCGACGAGCATCAGGTGGTTGTCGGTGCCGCCGGAAACGATGCGGAACCCGGACCGGGCGAGTTCCTCGGCCAGGCACTTCGCATTCGCGATCACCTGGTCGATGTAGGTTCCGAATTCGGGTCGGAGGGCTTCCCCGAGGGCGACGGCCTTGGCGGCGACGACGTGCATCAGCGGGCCGCCCTGGATGCCGGGGAAGACGGCCGAGTCGATCGGTTTCCCCCACGATTCCTTGCACAGGACGATCCCCGCCCGGGGGCCGCGGAGGGTCTTGTGCGTCGTGGAGGTGACGAAATCGGCGTGGGGAACCGGGTCCGGGTGGCGTTTGGCGGCAACTAGTCCGGCGATGTGGGCCATGTCGACCATGAACTTCGCCCCGACCTCGGAGCAAATGTCGGCGAATTTCGCGAAGTCGATGAGCCGGGGGTACGCCGACGCTCCGGCAATCACGAGCTTCGGTTTGTGCTCCCGGGCCTGCTTCGCGACCTGGTCGAAGTCGATGCGGTGCGTGTCCTGCGTGACGCCATACGAGGCGACGTGGAAGTATTTTCCAGAAAAGTTGAGCTTCATCCCGTGGGTGAGGTGCCCGCCGTGGGCAAGGTCGAGCCCGAGGATCGTGTCGCCAGGCTGAAGCGCCGCCAGGAAGACGGCCATGTTCGCCTGGGCCCCGGAGTGTGGCTGGACGTTGACGTGCTCGGCCCCGAAGAGCTTCTTCGCCCGGTCGATCGCGAGTTTCTCGGCAATGTCGACGTACTCGCAGCCGCCGTAGTACCGCTTCCCGGGGTACCCTTCCGCGTACTTGTTTGTCAGCACGGAACCCTGGGCAGACATCACCGCTTTCGAAGTGTAATTTTCGGACGCGATCATCTCCAGGCCGAACCGCTGCCGGGCCCGCTCGGCTTGAATCGCGTTCCAAATGTCGGGGTCGGCGTGCTGCAAAATATCCATTTCTGCCTCGGGGAAACGGTTCTCGTTCCAGTTAGTCTTATCGAACTCGCCGACGAAACAGAACCCCGATGAGGTCGGATGGTGTCGACGGGGGGGATGCTGCCGATTCCGCTGCCCTCCCCTGCGCTCTCGCCATGCCGGGAACGCTTCCCGAGCGTGGATGCCCCCCCTGCGTCGCCGATCTCTTCTCGCGTCCTCCCCCACGCGAGACCGCCGCATGTCGACCTTCTACGTTCTCCCGCCCCGGGAATGCCTGGAACAGGCCGTCGCGGATTTCCTCGGGCGGATTCTGCCGGGTCTGACGGTGCCCGAAACGCTCGCCGAGGAACTCCTTGCGAGAATGGCGGAATCCACGCCAGACCTTTTCCTTCTGCACCGGGAAGATCTGCCAGGCGGACCGCTGGTGGGCGACCTCGTGGAGAGCTTCGGTGCCGAGCCGGGTGACCGGGTAGTGGAGGTTCCGCTCGCAATCGGCAACCGCCCAACCGCAGTTCGGAGCTGGGTTGTGCCGACCGCCGTTCCCGAATCGGCCGTCGACTGCTAAATTGGCCGTACGCCCGAGTTGCCGACAGGACTGCAACCGGGCCCCGAACACCGACGATCACTGATGAACACCACCGAAACGCCAGAAGACGGCTGGGCCGACCTCGCCAAGGAACTCGGACTCGAATCCGGTTCCTCCTCCCGATCGACTCCGCCCCCTGAACCCGAGGACTCCGACGAGGACCTCGTCGAACTCACGAGCAGCGAGGAAGCCGGCGACCCGGACCTCGAACCAGGCGAGGAAGTCGTGCTGGAATCGACCGAGTCCGGGGATTCCGAGGAACTCGACGACGAGGGGGACGCGGACGAGGAAACGGAAGGCGTCGGGGAAGGCGAACCCGGGGAAGCAACGCCGAAGAAACGTCGTCGCCGACGCCGTCGCCGGAAGAAGAAGGGCGCCGGCGAAGCGGGTGGCGAGACTCCCGTTCCCGCCGCGGCTTCCGAGGAGGAAAGCGAAGAAGCTGTCGGGGAATCCGAGGAAGGCTGGGAGGACACCAACGAGTACGAGGAACCCGCTAGCGTCGTGGGCGAGGAGCAAGTCACGCCCGAGGCCGCCCGGGAAATCGTTGCCAACTGGAACGTCCCGTCCTGGGAAGAGATCGTCGCCGGCCTCTACCGCCCCGAACGCTGAGCGAGACCCCCATGGCCGACGCCGTCATCGACGTCGTGGGGATGGACGAACTCCCGCGAATTGTCGAACTCTACAACCAGATCTTCCGCCCACACCGGGACATCGAGTCGTTCCGTCGGCGGTATCTGGGTCGGTACAACATCCTCCAGATGGTCGCCCGGCTTGGCGACCGTCCCGTCGGGTTCTTCCTCGGCTTCGAACTCAAACCGGATGTGTATTTCGCCTGGTTTTACGGCGTGCTCGCGGAGGCTCGCCGCACCGGTGTCGGATCCCAGTTGATGGAAGCGGCCCAGGCGTGGGCCGCCCAGCATAACTACGAGACGATCCGGCTCGAGTGCTACAACCAACACCGCCCGATGCTGCACCTTGCGATCGAACTCGGCTACGACATCGTCGGGATCCGCTGGGACGCCGACCGGGCCGCGAACCTCGTGATTTTCGAGAAAACCCTCGGCCGCTAACGAACCGCCCAACAACAGGTTCGTGTTTTTGCCGCTCCGGTCCTCTCTCGCTGACCCGGCCTCCTCCCGCCACACTCTTTTCACGGGGAGAGGGTCCGATTCTGGTTTCCCTCAACCCCGCTCGGGATCAATCACCGGCTAGCGGGCGAAAATCCCGGTTTCTTCTACGCCAGGGGCCGCTACCTGCACGCCGATCTGGACCTTACTCCTGGTGAGCCTCGTGGCAGGCCTTGCAGTTGGTCTGCGCGGTGAACTTGGCCATGGCGTCGGTGACGGCCTTGGCGTCTTTCTTGGCGACGGCGTCGGAAACACCCTTGGCCTGGGCAGCGAACTCATCGCAAAGTTTCTTCCAGGAATCCGCCGACCCCTTGGGCGGCTTGTTCTTGCCAAGGTCGGCGGCGAACTTCGCGAGGCCGTCGGCGATCTTCTTCGCCTCGTCCCACTTTTCCGCCTTCACGGCCGCCGGAAGGGTAGCAACCGCTCCTTTTTTCTTGTTGAAGGACTTGTTCATGATCGTGTCGATGCTGGCGAACTTGCCGTCCGCCCCATTGACGCCCGTGGTGGTTGCCAAGAGGCAGACCACGCCAGCCGCGAAGAATCCCGCCGTCAGACCCGATTTCCGCACCATCGGTACAAACCTCCCCAGGTAAGTCATAAATTCGACTGCCGACACGCCGAACTATACGGTTGAACCCGGTCGGCGGACAGCAGTTCCGACCCCGGAAGTCACTTTCCCGGAGGCGGGGCACCTGTTAGACGTGGTCCTGGCTGTGTATCTTCACACCGTTCCCCCGCAAATTGTGGAACCTTTCCGGAGTGGCCGGGCATGAACGCGGTTCGAGTCGAGTACCTCTCCAAGGGCCTGTTTCTCGGGCTGTGGGCGTATCTCGCGCTGATCGAACCGCCGCGCGACGTCTTTTTCCAGGTGGTGGGGTGGACGGCCGGCGGGCTCGGAATCGGCGTCCTGGCCGGCATTTTCCAGCAGATTCTTCGCGGTTACCGACCCGGGGGGAATCCCCTCGGCTTCCTGCTGATGGTGCTCCTCGACAGCCCGGTGCTGATTTACGCCGGCCTGATCGGTGGGCTGGGCGTCGGAGTTACCACCCTCACCGACCCGCCGCCCGACCGGGACTGGCTCGGATACTGTGCCCTCGCCGGGGTCGTACTCGGGTTCGGATTCCACCAGGTGATCCAGGTCCAGGATCGGCTCTGGCGGCTGTGCCTAGGACTCGGGATCGGCGGAGCGCTCGTCTACCTCATCGTCTCCTACCTCGAAGCCCTTCCGTCGCTGCAGACTCTCGAAGCCCAGCGGGAATTCGCGATCGTGATCCTGACGGGCTTGCCGTTCTTCTACGTCCTCACGTTTTGCGGGGAAACGGAGGAATCCGAGGTGGAAATCGCGGCACTGTCCGCGGGGCTCGGCGTCGGGCTCTACCTGCTCCGCTTCGCCACGAACCTGCCGATGCTCGGGGACAAGGCCGCGTTTCTGATCCCGGTGACGCTGTACTTCGTGTATGCGACGTCGTGGCTGGTGCCGTTACGGGTCTTCAAGCACAACCTCCGTGGGTTCGGGTACATGTACCTCGGCCGGGTTCCCCAGGCGATCGCGTGCTTCGGGCGGGCGTTGCAGATCCACCGGGGAAGCGATCTCGCCGCGCAGGGGCTCTACGCACTTCACCGGAAAGTCGACGTCACGAAACTCGACGAGCGGACGGTCGGCTTGCTCAACTTCGACATTTCCTTGGCAATCGCGGCGGATGCACTGGTCGGGGAGCGCCCGCCGACCGCGGAGCAGCGGGCGGAAGCGTTGCGGCTCCTGGACCTGGTCGAGCGGCACAAGCCGGCCCTGCTTCCGCGTGCGGACTACCTACGGGCTGTGGCGCTGACCCACGCAAAAGATTTCGACGGTGCCGCCGCGGCCCTGACTCGGTTGCTCGATCCGGAGACGCCCTACACCGATCCCGGGGTCCGGGCCAAGACGCTCTTCCCCGCGTGGGATCTGGCGGTTCGACTGCACCCGGAAATTGCAAAACGAGTCGGACCAGGGGAACTCGCCAAGCCCGGTCGGCGGATCCAGGCGATCGCAGCCATCGAGCGGAAACTGGCGGAGTCGCCGGGCGACGGGTCGGCGGTGGAACTGCAGCGGATTGCGTACGAGGGCCTGACGGAAGCGGAGTTTGCAGCCTCGGTCTCGCCGGAATCGGGGCCGCCGGCCGAGTTCAACTACGACCTGGCGGAGCAGCTGGGCCTCGCGCTCGCGGACGATCCGGACCCGGCCCGGCGGGAACGGGGGGCAGTGTACCTCCGGATCGCCGGTCGGGGTCTGCCGGCCCGTGGCCCGTCGATCTTCACCCGGCTCGCCGACCTCGCGAGTGCTGCGGGCCAACCGGACTATGCCCGGAATTACCTCGAGCAGGTCAAGCGAGCCGGGTTGCAGGTCGGGGCGGGGAAGTTGCCAGCGGACCAGAAAACGCTGTACACCTCCGCCCTCCGCCGGCTCACCGACGATGCCGCCAACCGGGGGGATTTCGAGGCCGCGATCGCCGACTGGCGGTTGTACATCGAGGCCGGAAACAACGAAGTCGAGGCACTCCGCCGACTCGCTGACCTCCACGAGAAATCCGGGGATGTCCTCAACGCGCTCCTGGTCACCGAGCGCGGACTGCTCCATTCCAAGAACGACGCGGACCTCAAGGCCCGGCGGGAGAAGTACTACTACTCCGTCGAACCAGACCGAGTCGCGGCCGTGCGGGAGCAGGTTTCCCGCTGGTTCGATGTCGACTACTGCGTCCGGACCGCTGCCAAAGTCGTGGAGACGGCCGACGCGGATGCGGAAACCCTGGCGTGGGGGCTGCACCTCGCCCGGGTGGCGCGGGCGGCCCAACCCTCGTCGCAGGCGGCGATGCTCGCAGAGGCGAAACTTCGCGGCCGGCTCGGGGAATCGACCGAGCGACTCAAGCTTCTCGAGGATATCCGCGAAATGCCCCGGGGTTCCGGGGAAGACGAGACCGCCTGGTACCAGGCGACCCGCCTCCTCGGGGACATGTACCTCGACGAGCTCGACCGCCCCGACCTCGCGATCGCCTGCTTCAACGATTACCGCAACTACTCCCGCAGCGGGGCGGAGACGCTCTACCGCCTTGGGGAAGCGCACGAAAAGAAGGGGGAGACGGAGTCGGCCAAGAAATACTTCAAGGCGGTCACCGCGTTCTCGGGGCACCCCAAGTACTGGGATGCGACAGAGGCGGTCCGCCGGCTGGGTGGGTGAGTCGTGGTTCGCAAACTGGTCGGAGTCGTGATCGCGGTCGGCCTGCTCCTGACGGCGTGGGTGCTGGCTGTCGGCACGCCGGGGGTGTCGGGCCGGCCGGACCTCGTCTGGGGGAAGCGAGGCGTGCAACCGGGGGACCTGGCCCGCCCGCGGGCTGCCACCATCGACGGGGCCGGCCGACTCTGGATCGTCGACTTCACCGCCCGCGTCCAGGTCTACGACCTCGACGGAAACCACCTCGGCTTCACCTGGACCACCCCGGACTTCCGCAACGGCCGACCCAGCGGGCTCGGCACCGATCGCGACGGGAATCTCGTCGTCTGCGACTCCCACTACCACTGCATTCGGATATACTCGCCGGACGGAGTCGAATTGCGCAAACTCGGCGGCGAACGTGGCACCGGACCGGGACGGTTTGGCTACATCTCCGACGCGGTCCAGGATTCCGACGGGTTCTGGTACGTCTCCGAGTTCAGCCTCACCGACCGGATCACGAAACTCACCCCGGACGGGAAGTTCGTCGCAAACTGGGGGGAGAGCGGCAGCGGGCCGGTGCAGTTCAACCGCGTGCGGGCCCTCGCCCTCGGACCGGACGGGTTGCTCTACATCGCAGATGCGTGCAATCACCGGATCCAGGTGCTGACGCGGGACGGGAAATTCGTGAGGGAATTCGGGAAGCCGGGAGCCGCACCGGGCGAGTTGAGTTACCCCTACGACCTCGCGTTCGGGCCGGAGGGGGATCTGTACGTCGTGGAGCGGGGGAACGGCCGCGTCCAGAAATTCTCAGCGGACGGGAAATCGCTGGGGATGTGGGGAAAACCGGGGCGTCGGCCGGGGGAACTGGCAGAACCGTGGGCGCTGGTGGTCGACTCGTTCGGTCGGGTGCATGTGATCGACACGGAGAACCACCGGGTACAACGGGTGCGATTCTGATTCTTCCCGCGGGTTTCGAGTTTGCCGAGGAACTCCATGCTCGACTTCGCGGCGACCAACTGGCTGGCACTGACGCTGCTCGCGGCGGCCGTTGCGTGCGCGGCTCGGAAGCAGTGGTGGGCCGGCGTTTTCCTCGCACTTCTCGGCGGCGGATCGTTTCTCCCCCGACTGGGGATCGTTGACATCGGGGAAACGACGGTCCACCTTCCCGCGTTTCTGGCGGCGATCTCGGCGGTCGGGTTCGCGATGGCGATCCTCGTCCTCGTTTTTTCCCGGGCGTGGTCCTTCCGATTTGCCGTGTTTCTGGCGGGAATCGCGGCCCTCGGCGTCGGGGGGCTCGCGGTCCAGGCCCTGGGAAGCGCGGTCGTCGACATCGTCCGGGCCATCCGCTACCTCGAATTTGTGCGGCCGGAATGGCTCGCGTTGCTCGGGTTCGTACCCGTTGTCGTCCTCATGAGTCGGAAGAGCCTGTCCGGGTTGGGGCCGGTGCGAAAGTGGGTGGCGGTCGGAGCCCGGGCGGCGGGAATCGCCCTGCTGGCGATGGCCCTCGCCGAGCCGCGGGTGAAGCGAACCAGCGAGTACGTCACGGTTCTGTTCGTGGTCGACCGCTCCTACAGCATCCCTCAGGACGTGGACCCGAACCGGCCGGCCCTCGACGCGGTGGACCGGCGGTGGGAGTCGGTGCGGAACTTCGTGCAAGAATCCGTTGCGAAACGGGGCGTCCAGCACCGCAACGACCAGGTCGGCCTGATCCTGTACGGTCGGCGACCGCGGCTGGCACTTCCCCCCGCGGCCGTCCTCACCATGCCCGTCGACGAGCGGATGGCCGGGCCGATCGACGGAACCTACACCGACATCGCCGCCGCTCTGAAGCTCGCCCTTGCTTCCTTCCCCGAGGGGACCGGTCGGCGGATCGTCCTGATTTCCGACGGAAACGAGAACATCGGCAACGCGGAGGAGCAGGCCAACATCGCCCGCAAGAACGGGATTCCCATCGATGTCATCGCCCTCGCCCCGGGGTACCGCAACGAGAGCGAAGTTCTGATCCAGGCGGTCGATGCCCCGCAGGGAGCGACCCAGGGGGCCCGGCTGCCGGTGCGGGTGCTGATCCGCAACGCGAACCCGGCCCGCATCGTCGACGGCCGGCTCGAACTCCTCAAGGTCGGGATCGGCGACGACCTCGCCGTCGAGATCGAGGAAAGCCCCCAGGTTCTGGACAAATCGAAACCGCCGCCACTGGTGCGATTGCTCCCCGGGCTCAACGTCTTCCGGTTCCGCGACCGGGCGGATCCGCAGGGAGATTCCGCTTTCTCTTACCGGGCCACCTTCACGCCCGTCCGATCGGCGAAGCTCGATGGAAGCGACATCGTCGCCGGGCTTCCCGGTGACCGCCCCGCGAACAACCGGGCCACCGCGGCGGTCGTGTCTCGCGGCCAGCGTCGGGTTCTGTTTCTCGACGACAATGTCGGGGGAATGTCGCCGCACCAGTACCTGATCGACACCCTGCGGAAGGCGAAGATCCGCGTCGACCGCCTCGCCGCCGACAAACTTCCCCCGGACAAGGGGGATCTCGGCGTCTTCCTCAGCAACTTCGACTGCATCGTCATCGCGAACGTCCCCGCCGAGCGGTTCTCCGGCGACCAAATGGAGACGATCCGCACATCGGTCTACGACCAGGGTTGCGGCCTGGTGATGGTCGGCGGCCCGGAAAGCTACGGGCCCGGCGGCTACCAGGAAACCCCGATCGAGGCCGCACTCCCGGTCGATTGCGAAATCAAAGCCCTCAAGGCGGCGGGCAAAGGCGGGCTCGTCCTGATCATGCACGCCTCGGAAATGGCCGACGGAAACAAGTGGCAGAAGGAGATCGCCAAGCTCGCAATCAAGCGGCTCGGGCCCAACGACATGGTCGGCGTCGCAGATTACGGCCTCTTCGGAGCCAACAGCGGCGTCAACTGGCAGATCCCGTTCCAGGACGTCGGCGACGACAAGAACCGACTCCTCGCCAAGGTCGACAAGATGTCTCCCGGCGACATGCCCGACTTCGACCCGTTCCTCAAGGCGGCGGCGGACACCCTTGCAGATCCGAAGCACAACCTCTCCGTCCGACACTGCATCCTGATCTCGGACGGCGACCCGCAGTTTGCCGGCCAGGGGAAGGCGGCGGTGGCGAAGATGGCGGCCAACGGAATCACCTGCACCACCGTCGGCGTCGCCACCCACGGCGGGGCGGAAAAGTCCCGCATGAAGGAAATCGCCGAGGGCACCACCGACGGCCGGGGCCAGAAAGGGAACTTCTACGACGTCACCAACCCCAACCAGCTGCCGGCGATCTACATCAAGGAAAGCCGACGCGTTTCCCAGATGTTCATCTACGACAAACCGTTCCAGCCGCAGTTGAAGGTCCGCGGCGGCCCAACCGAGGGGCTGCCCAACAACCTCCCCCGGCTTCACGGATTTGTCCGCACCACCAAGAAAGAAAACCCCCTCGTCGAGATGCAGATCGAAGGACCGCAGGTTTTCGATCAGCGATTCCCGGTGCTCGCGTCCTGGCGATACGGGCTCGGGAAAGCCGTCGCTTTCACGGCCGACGCCCTGACCCAGCCCGACAGCAACCGACGGTACTGGGATCAAGAATGGGTCGGCTCGGACATCTACCAGAAGTTCTGGGAACAGTCCGTCAACTGGGCCATGCGGGAGGCGGAACGCGGGAAGTTGACGCTGATCACGGAGTATCGCGACGGTCGAATTCGTGTGATTGCCGATGTTCGGGACGAGAAGGACAAGCCGGTCGGCGGCATGACGCTGGAGGGGCGGGTGACGTTGCCGCGACCGCCGGGCCCCGGGGAGAAGCCGCCGACGGTCGAGTTCAAACCGCGGGGTGCGGGGATGTACGAGGCCGAGTTCACGGCGGAGGAAGCGGGCTCCTACTTCGTCAACGTCCAGGCACAGCGACCGAAGATCGGGCCGGATGGCAAGCTCGTCCGCGACAAGGACGGCAACCCGGTGATGGAGGTCTACGATGCGGCTCGCGGCGGGATCACGGTGCCGTATTCCCCGGAATTCGCCGACCTCGAAAGCAATACGCCGTTTCTTCGCCGACTGGCGGACATTTCCGGCGGGCAGTTCCACACCGAGGATCCTGCCGACCTCAAGCAGCTCGTCGCGACAGCCGACCTTTTCCGGCCGGCCCCGGAGGCGGTGCGGGCGCTGCTTCCGTTCTGGTTCTGGCTGGTGTTCGCCGCCGCACTCCTGCTCGTCTTCGACGTCGCGACTCGACGGATCTCGCTGGAACGTGCGGAGATCGTGACGGCGTCCCGGCGGGTGTGGGCAGCGCTGCGGGCGACACCGATGGAAGACGGGGAGACCGCGTCGCTCGGCCGGTTGCTGCAGCGGAAGCAGGCCGTCGTGGAGACAATCGACCGGTCGCGGGCGGCACGCCGATTCACACCAACCGGGGAAACGCCCGACGCCGCCCCGGCCGGTGCCGACGAGTTTGCCGCACGCACACCGGACGCCACTGCTCCCTCCGCTCCGCCACCCACTTCGAGGCAGGGTCAGCCGGAACCGGAATCCGACGACCCGTTCGAGCGGCTCCGCAAGGCGAAGGAACGGGCGAAACGGAACCGACCCGGCCGGGACGATGCGGGTTGATCTCCCCGCGGGTTCGGAATCCGATACAATTTTCGAGTTGCGACACCTTTGGCTCGACACCGTGAGTCGGTCCCTTGTCACTCCCCGTCATCGCCATCCTGTGTGCGTGTGCCGTCTTCTGCCTGACCCCCCTGTCGCTTTACCTTCTCTGGCTGGGCGTCGTCAATCGCCGGGAACGCCCCACCGTCGTGGACGGAACCTGGGATTTTGTCGCGGTTCTCGGGTCGCTTTCCGGTTTCATCATTTTTGGCGGTGCGCTGCTGATCTACTCGACGCAGTCCAACGCACGGTTCGCCGGGCGGGGGAACTGGGAGCAGTTGAAATCGGCGTGGGAACGGGAGCAAACCGCGTGGATGGCGGTTGCCGGCGGATACCTGCTGGTCGTGGGGGGCGTTGCGGGGCTCGGGTTGATCGCCCGTCGGCTGTGCCTGTCCGTCTACAACCTCGACCGACCCCGGGCCGAGGCGATCATCGATGAGGTTCTCACGGGGCTCGGGACAAACCCGGACCGGTACGGCAACCGGTGGTCGGACGGGAAACCGATCCTCGAAATCGAGACGTTCTACGGTTTGCAGCACATTACCGTCCGGTTGCTGCACCCCGCCCTGGAATTCCGTCAGGAATTCGAGCGTGACTTTCGCAAACGCCTGGCCAGCGAGGTCGTTCCGGAGAACGCGGCCGGTCAATGGTTCACGTCGGCCGCCATCACCTGCACGATGACGATCGTCTCTTCCTTGCTGCTGATGTTCTACCTCACGTTCTACGCGAAGTGATCGCTGCCCAACGGGCGAAGTTCCAAGTTTCAGAGTTTCACGTTTCAGGAAGTTGGAAGTCGTTCCTGCCGCGAAAATCCCCACATCCCCAGGAAGAAAGGATTTCACCCTCTCCCCGCCGGGGCCAGCGGAGAGCGGGAGGAAACTTGGAACAGTGAAACTTGGAACTCTTGAACTGGCGCAGACGTTCATGCTCCGAGGGCGACGGAGTCCTTGGCTCCGAGGTTCTCGTAGATCTGCCGGGTCGCGTCGGATTTGTTGAGCGTGTAGAAGTGGATTCCCCGGACGCGGTTTTCGAGGAGATCCAGGCACTGCTCGGTCGCCCAGTGGATGCCCACCCGCGCGACGGCTGCGTCATCCCCTCCGCACCGCTCAACAGCGCGGATCAGTTTCGCGGGGAACCTCGCTCCGGCCGCCAGTTCCGCCATCCGCACCATGCCTCCCCTGGAGGTGACAGGCATGATCCCGGCCAGAATCGGCACCTTGACCCCCGCCAGCTCGCAGCGTTCGCGGAAGTCGTAGAAGTCCCGGTTGTCGAAGAACAGTTGCGTGCAGATGTAGTCCGCCCCGGCGTCGACCTTCCGCTTGAGATGGTCGAGTTCCTGCAGGCGGTTCGGGGTGCCGGGGTGCCCTTCCGGGAACCCGGCGACTCCGACCCCGAAACCCCGCGGATCACCGAAGGTGGTGCGCGATTTCACGAACCGCACCAGTTCCTCCGCGTACCGGAACGCGTCCTTCGAGCGGTCGAAATTCGCGAGATTCTTCGGCGGATCCCCACCGAGGGCGAGGACGTTCTCGATCCCGCTGGACGCGTACCGGTCCAGAATCGCCGTCATTTCTTCCAGCGAGTGGCAGACGCACGTCAGGTGCGAAATCGCCGTCAGGCTGGTTTCTTTCTGGATTCGGCAGACGAGGTCGTGGGTGCGTTCCCGCGTCGAGCCGCCGGCCCCGTAGGTCACGGAGACGAAGGAGGGCACGAGTGCCTGCAACGAGGCGATGTTGCGGAACAATTCCGCGGAGGCCTCGTCGGTTTTCGGGGGGAAGAACTCGAAACTGAACGTCGTCGGGTGCCGGCGGAAAATGTCCTGGATGTGCATGGCGAATCCTTGCAAGGTCAAAGTTTCCGTCACTTCTTTGTGACGTCGGGTAACAACCCCGGTACGGTTGGGAACCCCTCGAGTTTCACTCCCGGCACGCGAACCGGAGCCGGCAGCGGACCGACCTTCTCCAGCACGGGCGGCTGTCCCAGCGCATCCCAGCGGTACGCCGCCGACCGGCCACCCGACCAGACGAGGCGATACTCCTGCCCGCCGGAACGGAGCGGAAGCGTGGCGATCACCTCGTCACCTGGTCGAAGCGTCAGAGTACCCGGGTGACCGTCGGGTGTAAACCGGAAGACGGTCACCGGCCGATCTCGCACCCCGTCCCCCTGCTGACGGTACGGATACTCCCGAGGTTCCCCGCCCGCCGGTGTATGGCGGACCACGAGTTTCCCCGCCGGAAGGGCCCGATAGTCGAGAAGGTCGTCCGGGACCGTCACTTCCAGCGATTTCACGGTCGCCTCGAATCGATCCTTCCGCAGAAACTCGGCCAGTTGCGCGACCGGATCCGCCACCGCAACCGCCGGGTCAGCCCAGGATCGGATCGCGCCCAGCAGTGCACCCCAATCCTTCATGGCCGCCTCGCTGAGGAGACCGTCCGCGAGCCGGGCCCAGTCTTGCGGCCGATCGGCGACGAGTCGCTCCGCGATGATCCGGCGGACGTGTCGGCTGCCAGTCTCGAAGGCGGCTCGCAATCGCGGGTCGAGCCAGCGGCGGGCAGGGTCCGGGAAGGTCGCAGAACCCCACGAGGTGTGGCCCGGATACGACTCGCGAAGTTTCTCGATCCGCGACGTCCCGAGAGCCAGTGACACCGCGATGTCACCGGACGGTTCCGGGAAATCGAGAACCGGAGGTGGAGCGCCGGGGCCAGTCGTCAACCCGAGCGCGTCCGCGAAACTCCGCAGGTTTCCGAGCCGTTCCCGGGTGTCTTCCCAGTCCCGACGAGCGAGATCGATGCGGTCGAAGGCGAAGGCGGGGGCGTAGGTGAGGGAATCGCCACCGCTCACGGAAACGCCCGGGGAGCCCGGGATCGTCTCGGTCGGCGAGAATGGCGGTGCCTGGGCCTGGCGAAGGAGCGTCTCCACCTGCGTCCGCCAGCCGTAATCCGGGGGCTTTTCCGCGAGCATGAGTTGGTTCGCCGACCGGATCAGGCCGCGATACCAGTCGTGGAGTCGGCTCTCCGCCTCGCGGATCAGGCGGGCGTCGGTCTTCCACTTATCGTGCAACCGCACCGCCTCGGTCCCGGACCAGGCCGTGGCGTACTCCGTGGGCGGGGCAAGCTCGCCGGAAAGGGATTTCTCCAGGGCGTCGAGTTCCGCCTGGGTGCGGACATCCGCCGGGCCGAGCCGCGGAGGGAGGAACTTCGCCCGGTAGTCGCGATACGCATCCGCCTCGCTGAGGCGTTGTTCCACGAACTTCTGCAAATCCTCGGGCAACGACGGAAAACCGAGGGATTGCCGAATTTCCGCCAGTTCCCGTCGATACCCGGCGAGGTTGCGATCGGAGAGTCGGACGGAGGCCGGTGCCTCGTGGGCGCGGAAATCGCGGATCCGCTGGGAAAGTGCATCGACCGGCCCGAAACCGCCGACGAGAGCGAAGAAAGAGAGGGCGGCGACCATCGCCCCGACGAGAATGCCGACGCCGCCAACGGTGGCCCGCAACCGTTTCCGGGCCGCCATCACCCGCCGACGGTATTCCCGCGCCGCCGGCAGAACCTCCTGCACCAGATCGCCGACCCGGAACGTGCCGTCGTCATCGGCGTAAGCCTCGAACCCCGGACCGTCCGGCAGGCGGATCGCCGTCGCCATCGGGTGGAGATCAATGCTCCCAAACGGAAGAAACCGCGATCCTTCCTCGGCGACGGCGGTTCCGAAATAGTCCTCGAACCGGGCTCGAAGTTCCGCCTCCCGGCGATCAACCCGGAGCAGCCAGATCCCCGGCGCGTCCCCCGGCCTGGCGAGGGCGTCGCACTTGGCGAGGGTCAGGAAGACGGGGAGCCCGCCGACCTCGCGGCCGAACGTGCGGCCTTCTTCGAGCGACCCAAGGAAGTCTCCGAACGCCCGGAACGTCGCGTCCACCTGCTCCGGGGAATCCGCCGCATCCACGACCAGAACCAGGGCATCCGCCGAGCGGACCGCATCCACCAGCGGACCCCGTGCATTCCGACGCGCCAGCGTGTCCGGATGACACAGCAGTTCCCCGGCCGCCCGACCATCCGAGTCGCACACCACGACCGGCCCACCCGCCAGCGCTGCCACCGCGGGATTCTCGATTCTCACGAAATGGGGGAAATACTCACCCGGGGAATGCGGAGAGAGCGACACCAGGTCCGCATCCACCCCCGCCGCCAGACGCAGAAACGCATCCAGAAGCGACGATTTCCCGGACCGGGCGGGCCCGAAGAAAACAATCTGCGGAGTGGAGCGGTCGTCGACCGTCGCCGTGGTGACCATGCTTCTAGAGTAGCGGGCAATCCGGGGTGTGACTGTACATCCTGCCGGAAGACGGACTTCCTACCACCGCTCGGTTTGGCGAAGTGCCTCGTAGAGCACGATCGCCACCGAGTTCGCGAGATTGAGGCTCCGCACCCGGCCCGTGGGCATCGGGATCCCCAGCAATCGGTCGGCAAGCTTTTCCCGGATCCCCGCCGGCAACCCGCGTGTCTCGCTCCCGAACAGGAGACAGTCACCGTCCGCAAACTCGGCGCGGGTGTACGACTTCTCCGCCGGGTTGTCGATGCACCAGATTCGGGAGTCCCCCAGGGATTGCTCGAATTCCGGAAACGTGACGTGCCGGACGACCTCGACCGCATCCCAATAATCGAGCCCGGCCCGTTTGAGGGACTTGTCGTCGAGCCGGAACCCCAGCCGTCCGATCAGATGCAGCGTCGCCCCCGTCGCCGCACACAACCGCGCGACGTTCCCCGTATTGGGCGGAATCTCCGGCTCCCACAACGCCACGTGCAACATCGCAACGATTCCCGAGTCCGATAGATTGACAACACCTGCCTGGTCTTTCTGGAGCAGTCTGATGTCTACGAAACAAGATGGTCTTGGCCCCATATTGTTCCAACGAGATGAGTCCCTGGATCGAACCACGCTCGTCGGCTACGGGATAGTCTTGGTATGCCTGGGGATTGCTGCGACTATTTTCGCCGTGTTTTCGGGAATTACGAGTCGGCAGGATCGACTCGGTTTGATTTTGTTTCTTGGACTTGTGGTGAGTGTGTTCCTGGGAATCATCGTGAGTCTGGTCATCTCACGAGTGAAAATTTTTCGCTGCCATCTCAATGGTGTGTGTTACATCACAACCTTCTCGAAACGGGAGTTGCATTACTCCGCGTTGGCCCGGGTCGTGAGAAAAAAAGTGTATCGATATGCGAACGACACTCCGGCACTACCCAGAAGTTATACTGCCAATTTTCTCATGCCCGAGAAGTCGACGACCATCACGAAACTCTGGCTCACATTCGAACTCCGAAAGCCCTCGAAGGGGAAGTTCACGTACTTCGCGGAGGTCGGTGAGCTAGAATCCCGGGAATTCGATAGCCTCTTTGATTTCCTCACGGAGGAGATCGAGTCCGATTTCACAAGCCGAGCGGTCGAAGAGATCCGCGCGAATCAGCCTGTGGAATGGGTGCCTGGCTATTATTTCCGGGGAGACACATTCCAGTACCCGGATTTCGCTCCACCGGGGTTCGGTTTGATTCCGTTGACCGATCTCACCTTCGAGATCCAGGGATCTTGTTGCTGCCTCTTTCGCACGAAGGGTGGACGCCGAGCAACGGGCGAAAGGCGATCGTTTGATCAAATTTCTTCCATGACCACCGGCTACTTTCGCGGCTTGGCAATTCTCTATCGACTCTCTTCAGCCTGATTCTCTGACCAGGTGACCGAGCAAGGATTCCGAAGAAACCCAGACGTCGGTGTGCGGCGACCGACAAAATCGCGATTCCATCTTCCTCGTTGACGAAACTCGCGAATCGAGCCGATTGTCGTGGAGCGGGTGTACTCGCTTGCGCGTCGGACTCATCGCGGCGACTTCTCGTTGCCCGCGGCCGGGAATTGCACCCAGAAGACGGTCCGCCCGTCGCGGCGTTCCCACGTCAGCGTTCCCCCGTGGGCGTCGACCGCCTGCTTCGCGACCGCGAGTCCCAGCCCGATTCCTTGCTCCTTGCCCGTCACGAACGGATCGAAGAGTCGCGATGCGATCTCGGGCGGAGGTCCGGGGCCGTCGTCGACGATCTCGACGGATACCCCTTCCTCTCCGGCTTCCCGAATCTGCACCTCGACGTTTCCCCCGGGCCCGGCCGCCTCGAGGGCGTTTCCGAGCAGGTTCGCGAGAAGGTGGCCGAGCTGCACGGCATCCCCCGGCAACACGACCGGTTTTTGCGGCGGCTCCCAGCGGAGCGTCGTGCCGGCATGCCGACACTGTGGCCCGAGGAGCGCGATCGCCTGAGAAAGAAGTTCCCCGAGGTCGCACGGTTCCCGTTTCCGCGTTTCCGGTCGGCCGAGGTCGAGGAACTGCCGGACGATCATCTCGACTCGAGCAAGTTGTCGCAGGGCAACATCCAGCGGTTCGCGGTCGGAGGCGGGGCACTCGGTGGCGTGAAGTTGGAGCGCGAGTTTCGCGCCGGCGACGGCGTTGCGGAGCTGGTGGGCGAGCCCGCCGGAAAACTGCCCGAGCACACGCACCCGTTCCGTCATGGTCAGGGCATCGCGGAACTCGGCGAGTCGGCGGGCCATCTCGTTGACGGATTCCCCGAGGTCGCGGAGCTCGTCGTTGGCAGTGGGAAGCGGCATCGGTCGGAAGTCGCCGGCGGAGATGACGCGGGTCTGGCGATCGACTTCGCGGATGCGGGCGACGAGTCGGTTGGCCACCACCGTCATGAGCAGGCCGGCCACGAGTCCGCCAGCTCCACCGAGGAGGAGCAGCGGCCGGACCGCGTCTGCGACGGCGGTCTGACGCTGGGATTCCGGATAGAAGATGTAGAGCGTTCCCCCCTCGTTGGGGTGGTTCCGCAATGCGAGCCGGAGAGCACGATACTCGCTTCCCGCGACACGGACCGGCGGCCCGAGCTCCAGCGAATCCGAGGTGAGGTCGGCCGATTCCACTCCCGACGGCGGCGTGATTTCGCGATCGGAGAACGTCGTCTCGGTGGTGCCGTTCGCCCGGACGAGCAAGAACTCCGCCCCGCTCAGGCCACGCATCTGCTCGAGTACGCGGTTGGTGAGGGGAAACGTCCGCGGCTCCGTGAGGGTCCGCGCGACCGCCCGGAGTTGCCCGGCAATCTGCTGCTCCGCATCCCGGGCCGCGTTCGATGCCGCCCATGCCGTGGCGAAAGCATCCCCGACGAGCAGGACACCGAGTGGAACAAGAAGCCGATAGCGGAGACTGACTCGCATCGGCGAATTTTACGGATTTCTTGAGATTGTCCCGAACCGGGAAGTCTGGAAAATTTGGATCTCGGGACCTTCGGAAACTTCTGGAACTTCGCCAGGCGGGAACCTCGCAAGAATGCCGCACGACATCATCACGTTCGGGGAGGCGATGGTTCGCCTGGCCCCGCCGCACTTCCAGCGGATCGAGCAGGCCCGCTCCTTCGACATCGAGATCGGCGGGGCGGAGCTCAACACGGCCGTCGGGCTGGTCCGGCTGGGGCGTACGGCGGCGTGGGTGTCGCGGGTCGCCAACAATCCGCTGGGGAAACTGGTGGCGAACCGCGTCCGGGAAGCGGGCGTGTCCGACGAGCACATCCAGTTCGCCGACGATTCCAGCCGGTGCGGACTGTACTTCCTCGAATTCGGTGCAGCACCGCGCGCCAGCGGGCTCGTCTACGACCGCAAGGATTCCGCGTTCGCCAAGGCATCCCCGGGAATGTTCAACTGGCAGGCGATCTTCGCCGGCGCGAAGTGGTTCCACGTGACCGGCATCACGCCTGCACTCGGCCCCGGGATGGCCGACGCCACGCTGCGGGCCCTCCGGGCGGCGAAGAATGCCGGGCTTTCGACGAGCATCGATCTCAACTACCGCAGCACGCTCTGGTCGGCGGAGGACGCCGGCATGACGATGCGGAAACTCCTCAAGGCGTGCGATCTGCTCATCGCAAGCCAGCCGGACGCGGAGGCATTGTTCGGCATCGCTGCCGCGGACTTTCGGGAATCCGCATCGAAGCTCATCGAAACGTTCGGGGTGCGGATGGTCGCCGGGGTGCAACGGGAAACCAACCTCGTGTGGAAGAACCGCTTCTCGGTCGTGGGGCTTGCGGAGGGGAAGTTCCACGAGTCGCCGTGGTACGAGGTGGAGATCGTGGATCGGCTCGGTGCCGGTGATGCGGCCGCCGCGGGGCTGATCGATGGCATTCTCGACGGCGATTTCGAGAAGGGAGTCCTCCAGGGTGCCGCGATGGGGGCATTGAAGCACAGCATCCCCGGCGACTTGCCCTGGATTTCCCGCGACGAGGTCGCCGCCGTCCTCGCCGGCCGCGGGTTGCGAATCAAACGGTGAGCGTCCGAGCGGTGCTTCGAGCAGCTCGGCTCCGAATCCGGGCCACTGTCGATTTCGGCAAAGTCGATAGACACAATCCCTGAGCGATCTTCCCGATCCCGGAGGTGCACCCGTGTCCGATTCCCCACTGACCACGTTGCCGAGCTGGGTGGCGCTCAAGGAGCACCTGGCAGAGATCCGAACCCGGCACCTCCGCGAACTCTTTGCCGAGGACGCCGATCGCGGTAGCCGGTTCGCACTCGAGGCCGTCGGACTGTACCTCGACTACTCGAAGAACCGCATCACCGACGCCACGATCGCACTGCTCGTCAAGCTCGCCGATGAGGTCGGGCTGCGCGGCCGGATCGATGCGATGTTCCGCGGGGACAAGATCAACGAGACGGAAAAGCGAGCGGTTCTGCACATCGCCCTCCGGACGCCGCCGGGGACGCGGATCATCGTCGACGGGCAAGATGTCGTGCCGGAAGTGCACGCGGTCCTCGATCGCATGAACGCGTTCGCCAACCGCATCCGGGCGGGTGCGTGGCTCGGGCACACCGGGAAACCCATCAAAAACATCGTCAACGTCGGCATCGGCGGCTCCGACCTCGGACCCGTCATGGCCTTCGAGGCGCTCCGGCACTACACCCAGCGCGACCTCACCTTCCGCTTCGTCTCGAACGTCGACGCCACCGACTTCGCCGAGGCGACCCACGACCTCGACCCCGCGGAAACGCTGTTTATCATCGCATCGAAGACGTTCACCACCCTCGAAACGATGACCAACGCCCGCACGGCCCGGGACTGGTCGCTGGCGAAACTCAAAGATCCCGCTGCCGTCGCCCGGCACTTTGTCGCCGTCTCGACCAACGCGGAGGAAGTCTCGAAGTTCGGGATCGACACCGCGAACATGTTCGGGTTCTGGGACTGGGTTGGCGGGCGGTACTCCATGGAGTCCGCGATCGGTCTGAGCACGATGATCGCTGTCGGGCCGACCGCCTTCCGCGAGATGCTCACCGGCTTCCACCAGATGGACGAGCACTTCCGGACGGCCCCGTTCGCGAAGAACCTTCCCGTGTTGCTCGGGCTGCTCGGGGTGTGGAACACGAACTTCCTCGGTGCCGAGACGGTCGCGGTTCTGCCGTACGACCAGTACCTCAAGCGGTTCCCGGCGTACCTGCAGCAACTCACGATGGAGAGCAACGGCAAGCACGTCACGCTCGCGGGGAAGGTCGTCGACTACGCCACCGGGCCGGTCTACTGGGGGGAACCCGGCACCAACGGGCAGCACTCCTTCTACCAACTGATCCACCAGGGAACCCGGCTCGTCCCGTGCGATTTCCTCGGCTTCTGCCAGACCCTCAACCCGCTCGGTGGGCACCACGACCAACTCATGGCGAACCTGTTCGCCCAAAGCGAGGCACTCGCGTTCGGCAAAACCGAGGAAGAAGTGCGGGCCGAGGGAACTCCGGACTGGCTCGTCCCGCACCGCGTTTTCGAGGGGAACCGACCCTCCAACACGCTGCTCGCGGACAAGCTCACCCCCGCGGTGCTCGGCAAACTCGTCGCCCTTTACGAGCACGCCGTCTTCACGCAGGGAATCGTGTGGGGAATCGATTCCTTCGACCAGTGGGGCGTCGAACTCGGTAAGAAGCTCGCCCAGCGGATCATCCCGGAACTGGAGGCAAAGTCGGAGCCGGGGTTGAAGCACGATTCGTCAACGAACTCCCTGATCCGCCGCTACCGTGGCCACAAGGCTCGGTGAACTTCACCGGAAGACCACGAATGGCCGGAGGGCGTCGAGGGTTTTGGGCCCAATCCCCTTGACCCGGCGAAGGTCCTCGGGGGAGCGGAACGGGGCGGTGTCGCGGTAGATGACGATCCGGTTCGCCAGCGTCGGTCCGATTCCCGGCAGGCGTTGGAGGGTGGCGGCGTCGGCGGAGTTGACGTCGATCGGAGCGTCGCCGGGCTGAATTTTCCCGCCGGTGGAGACACTTGAAACCGGAGCCGCCACCGGTTTCCGCTCCAACCGCTCTACCGGCCGCTCGGACCGATCCGGGCGATCCGGAAGGGAACCCGCGGATTCCACCGGGTGGACCGTCACAAACGGCCGGATCTTCTCGACGGTTTTCCCGCCGATCCCCTTGACGCCCTGCAAATCCTCGACTTCCAGGAAGGGGCCGCGATCCCGGCGATGCGTCAGAATCGCATCTGCGAGGTTGGGCCCGAGCCCGGGAACTTGCATCAGTTCCTGCCGATCCGCGGAGTTGAGGTCCACGGCGTACCGGGCGGCGGCGGGTTGATAGTCGGTCGGCCGGGGCGAGGAACTGATTCCGAAACTGCGGAAACCCAGGACCACGAGCATCAGCACCGCGAATCCCGCCAGCGCAGCCTGCGACGCACGCGGGGGCGGCGTGGCGGCGGCAGCATCGGCGGAGCTCATGGCGACATCTCGAATCGCACGATTCGCGGACACGCATTCTAGCGTCGCGGCAGCGTCAGGACCACGTACCGGCACCAATTTCCGATACCCGGAACCCGCCGAAGCAACCACCGGTCGATCGCGTCGAACCGCGCCAGCCCCGGTGGGCGACGCCAAACCCGGCGAATCATCCCGAGGAACTGGAACGACTCAACGCTGAGTTCCGGGAAATGCGTGCGAAGTCGGACCACCGCCCCGCGGGTGAGCGGCGTCTCGTCGGGCGTGCGGTGCTTCCCCGGGTACGGCAGCCGCTGCCGGGCAAACGAAAGCAGCGGATTCCCGCCCCACGGCTCACAAAAGACCGCGATTCCGCCCGGCTTCAACACCCGGTGCAACTCCGCCCCCGCCCGGTCCGGGTCGAGGTGGTGCAGCACCGCGTTTCCCCACACCGCGTCGAAAGACTGGTCCGGATACGGCAGGTTCTCCCCGTCCGCGACGGAGAATCGCACCGTGACCCCGTTGGCCTCCGCCCGGGCTTCCGCCTCGCGAACGTACCCCGGGGAAAGGTCGAACGCCGACACGATTGCCCCCCGCCGGGCGAGCACGACCGCCGCCATCCCGTGCCCGCACCCGTAATCGAGGGCGGATTTCCCGCGGAGATCGCCGAATTTCGCGAACGCGGGCCGGATCCACGTCTCGTGCCCGAGATACTCGTCCTCGTCGACGAGCCAATCGCCCGGCTCGCGAAACGTCACCGCCCGCTCCGCCGCCTGACGGTCGTGGAATTCTTGCTCGAGAACGTTGCGGTCGATCTGCGACATGCCGGTGTCACTCGGATTCGCGAGAACGTGATCCGCGGCGTTCGATCCACTCGCGTTCTTCTTCCTCGTCACGCTCGCGGTCCTCTTCCAGCTCCGCGATGAATTCCTCGTGGACGCTCTGAAGCGTGATTGTGTCGTGTGTGATTTCCGCAGGGCGGATGCATCGCCGTTGCATCACCCCGGCGAAGATCACCGATGCGACCAAACCGGCAAGTGTGGCCAGCATCACCACGGTCACGGCCTCCCCGTTCGGGATGGCCTGCCCCACGAAAATCGCGAGGGCAATCCCGAACACCAGGGTGGCAAAGATTGCCAGACCCGGCAACGTCGACCGGCGAAACCAGTGACCTTGATGGTACTCGCAGACCGGAACCGGGACGACCATCTTTCGCCGCAGAATCAGGTACACGATGATCAGAATCGGCCAGCCCACGAAGATCAGCAGGATGATCCAGCCCGGAGTCCAGACGAAGGTTCGCGTCTTGGTGAGGTGGGTCGGCTCACCGCAGACCGCACACACCTTCGGAAGGAGATTCCGTTGGATCTCCCCTTTCCAGATCTTGATTTGGGGCATGAGCGAACTCCGTCGGTTGTCCCAGCACTTTATCGAAGGGCTGACTTGAGGGCAATCCGCGGGGGCACGGGGGAAAACTGCTGCGCTTCTGCCGGGTTGCGGCATGCCCCTTGCCCAGGGAAGGGAACGTCCGACGAGCCCGGAATCGGCACGCTGACAGGCGCCGTCCTTCCCGCCGGCTCGGAACTTGCGTTCCCACCAACCGCGAGGTTGTCGATGGCTAGCTATCCTCCCGGGTATGCCCCGGCCCCTGTTGTCCAACCGGTTCCACCTTCCCAATCACAGGGAAGTTCAGACCCGCCGGAAGGCGTCAAGAAACTGGATTTCCTGATCGTCTACGGCCATTCCAACCTCCTGTACTGGTGGCCGGTCTGGCTCGTGTCGTTTGTCCTGGCCACCGTCACTTACATCGAAGGAAACCAGATGGCGGTCGTCCCCGACGGCTCCTCTATCGCCCTCGATCGCACGGTGGAAGGTTATCCGGGAACCCATGATGTCATCGTCGCGCCGGCGGGAACCCATATTCCCCTCGCACCGGTGGAGAATGCACCCCACGAACCGAGTATGACCGTTTCGAGCAATAACAATCTCGGTGTGATCTTCGTCGCCACTCTGTTCTTCGTTGGCATTACCAGCACCATCTTGCTTCGCGGGTTGGTTTCGATGGTGGCCCTCGCCCTGCTCGGAATTGCGGTGGTGACGTTCGCCCTGTTGGACTGGTGGACGCCGATCCTGCTTTTTCTGGGTGGCCTCGACATCCGCATGAATGCGGCCGGTTACTTGGCGATTGCGATCCCACTGTTTCTCGCGTGGGTCGTGGTGGTCATGTTCTATGATCGCGCTCATTACATCGAATTCGATCAGGGGCAAATTCGATACGTCCGCGAGGTGGGCGACAGCGAGATCGTCATGCAATCGGAAGGGGCCATTGTGGAGAAGAAACGCAACGACATTTTCCGCCACTGGGTCCTTGGGTTTGGCACCGGTGACCTGCTGATTCGAACAGGAGGCGCCAATGGGCACACCATTGAGATGGAGAATGTCCTCAATATCAATCGGAAGCTTGTAATCATCAATCAGATGATTCGCGAGAAGGCCATCACGATCGAACCGTGATGGGTTCCCGAAGGGGAGGATCATTAGGCCATCACGACGTCCGGCGGAAGCAGCTTCGCCCGTCCCACGACTGGTTCGACGTCGACCGACACTCCCTGGTCGGCGGAGAAGGGGCCGACGCGGGTTCGCCGCAGGGTTGCGACGAGCCCGCCAACCCCCAGCTTCGCCCCCAGATCCCGGGCGATCGAGCGGATGTAGGTTCCTTTCCCGCACTCGATCTCGACTTCGGCGAACGGCCACTGGTAGGCGAGGAGCCGGACCGTGTCGATGCGGACCGGCCGGGGGGCGAGCGAGACGGCTGTGCCCCGTCGCGCAAGGTCGTACGCTCGCCGACCGTCCACCTTCAGGGCCGAGTATGCCGGCGGGAGCTGCTCGATCGTCCCCTCAAAACCCGCTAGCACCTCACGAACGCGGGCTTCTCCCGGATCGACGGCAGTCGGGTCGACGGTGACGGTTCCATCGGCATCGTCGGTGTCGCTCGTCGCCCCGAGCCGGAACGTCGAGATGTATGCCTTCCCCATTCCCTGCACGACGTGGGCGAGTTTCGTGGTGGAACCGATGCAGAGGACGAGCACGCCGGTGGCGAGGGGGTCGAGTGTGCCGGTGTGGCCGATCTTGGTGCCGCGGGGGAACCACCGCTGGACGCGGTTGACCGCATCGCGGGACGTCATTCCGGGGGACTTGTCGATGACCAGCCAGCCGTGCATGTCTCAACCTCCGTCGATGTAATCTAGCGGAGCGCGGGAGAATCGCCCTGAGAATCGACGCGGTCGGCCGGCGAGGGGTTCGCTTGTAGAATCACCGGCACCCCCTGTTTTCCCGGTGCGACGATGACTGCTCGCGATGTCCGATCTTACCCTCCGGCGGTGCCGTTTCCGCAGTTGCTGACGGCCCAAATTGCGTTCGTGCTCGGAGCGGTCGGGTTGATGATCGCTGCCAGGATCACGGTTTCGCATGACCCGGATTCGATAGATGGGTTTCTGGTCGGAATGCTGGCGGCCGTGGTGTTCGTCGCGCTGCGGAAGCACCCGTACCGGATCGCCGGGTGGATTCCGTATGCGTCGCTGGCGTGGTTCCTGGTCGCGATCTGCGAGTTGTTGTGGAATCCACTGGCGAGCTTTCCCCACGCTTTCTTCGGTTGGGTGATAATCGCGGCGTCGGCCCGGTTTCTCGGGACGTACTTCCGAATCGGCATCGTTTACGTGCTGGCCATGGTGGGGTTGCTACTGGTTGCGAAGGTTCTCGTTTCCGATTCGCTTGAGGGATTCCGCTATTTTCTCCACATCCTCGCGATCCTGACTGGGTTGTTGACGCTGGTCACCTGGCTGCTCCTACCGCGGGCGTTGAT
Source organism: uncultured Alcaligenaceae bacterium (assembly GCA_964552815.1). Classification (GTDB taxonomy): domain Bacteria; phylum Planctomycetota; class Planctomycetia; order Gemmatales; family Gemmataceae; genus CAYUHJ01. The sequence continues at coordinate 43,777 of CAZKIQ010000019.1, forward strand.
CGAGACGTCGCTGGAATTCTTGCTCGCACCCCGGTACAAGGTTCGTGGGGCGGGGCCGGGGATCGCTGCGTTTCCGATGCGGGGGCCGGTGCTGCTCATCTGCAATCACGCCGCCTACCTCGACCCGCTTTTCCTGGCGAAGAACACGCCCCGGCCGCTCACCGCGATGATGACGGCGAATTTCTTCGACAAGCCGATCATCCGCCAGTTGATGGTCTACATCTACGACACGATTCGCGTGCAGGAGGTCGCCGTTCGGAAGGACGCACCGGAATTGCAGCAAGCGGTCGACGCTCTCGATGCGGGGAGGTGCGTCGTCATTTTCCCGGAAGGTTACCTTCGCCGGACGGAAGAAGTTCCCCTCCGCCGGTTCGGGCGAGGCGTCTGGCACATCCTCCGCGACCGACCGGACACCCCGGTCGTCGCCTGCTGGGTCGAGGGAGGATGGGGAAGTTACTTCTCCTTCAAGGACGGCCCGCCGACGCGGAACAAAAAATCCGAGTGGCGGCGACTCATCCGCCTCGGGTACTCCACACCCATCACCGTCCCCCCCGAGATTCTCGCGGACCACCTCCAGACGCGGCTCTACCTCATGAAGCGGGTCAACGAGGCCCGGGCCCACCTGGGGCTGGAACTGCTTCCGGAAACGTCGGCGATGCGACCCGACCCCGCAGAAGCCCCTGACCTGTCAGTGCCGAAAAACCAGGAGCCAGAGGGGGAAACCAAGGGCTCGAGCTAACCGCTAATGACCAACAGCTATTCGCTGGATTAGAAAATCGAACCCTTTGCATTCCAGCGATGAGCGGTTAGCCAGACTCGCCCACTCAACGCACATCTCGGCGAAAACTGCGATTCTCCCGGTGCACGCATTCTGTCGGAGATGGTTGCGAGCGTCCGGCGAGATCCGGTATACTTCCAGAACTGCCGACCTGCTCTTCCTCGCCGAGCCAGCCCATGCGATTCTCCCTTGTTGCCATCGTTCCGGTGCTGTTGCTGCCGAGTGTCGCCCGGTCCGCGGAGCCACCGGACTTCAACCGAGACATCAAACCGATCCTGTCGGGGCGGTGCTACGCGTGCCACGGGCCGGACGAGAAGTCGCGGAAAGCGGAGCTTCGCCTGGATGTGCGGGAGGCGGCGATCGCCTCGAAGTCGATCGTTCCCGGGAAATCCGCGGAGAGCGAGGTGGTCCGCCGGGTGCTTTCCAAGGACTCCGCGGAGATGATGCCGCCGGCGAAGTCGAAGAAACCGGTGCTGTCCCCGAAAGAGGTCGCTCTCCTGAAGCGTTGGATCGATGATGGGGCGAAGTATTCCGACCACTGGTCGTACGCGAAACTGACCCGGCCGGCGGTGCCGACGCCGAAAAACGCCGGCTGGGTCCGCAACCCGGTCGACGCCTATATCCTGGATCGGCTCGAAAAAGAGGGGCTTTCCCCGTCCAAGGAAGCGGACAAGGTCACGCTGATCCGCCGACTCTACCTCGACCTCACGGGTCTGCCGCCGACCCCGGAGCAGGTGCGGAAATTCGTGGCGGACCCGTCCCCGCAAGCGTACGAGAAACTCGTCGATGGTCTGCTCCGGACGCCGGCCCAGGCGGAACGGCTCGCCCTGTGGTGGCTCGACCTCGTCCGCTACGCCGACTCGATCGGCTACCACTCGGACAACCCCATGAACGTGTCGCCATTCCGGGACTACGTCATCCGCTCGTTCCAGGAAAACAAGCGGTTCGACGACTTTACCCGGGAGCAAATCGCCGGCGACCTGCTGCCCAACCCGACGATGTGGCAGAAGGTCGCGACGGGGTACAACCGGTTGCTGCAAACCACTGAGGAAGGCGGCGCCCAGGCCCGCGAGTACGAGGCGAAGAACTCCGCCGACCGCGTCCGCAACTACGGGGCCGTGTGGCTTGGCAGCACGCTTCTCTGCAGCGAGTGCCACGACCATAAGTTCGATCCCTTCAAGCAGAAGGAGTTCTACGAGCTCGCCGCCTTCTTTGCGGACGTCTCCGAGGGGGCGATCGGTCGGCGGGAACCGGGGATGCCGGTCGGGTCCGAGGAGGAGATTGCGGCCCTGAAGCAGGCGGAGGCCGACCTCGCGGCCGCCAACGCGAAGCTCGACATGGCCGCGAAATCGCTGGTGAAGTCGGTGAAGGAATTCGCGAATCTCCCGAAAAACGTGAAGATTCCCGCGGACATCAAGGCGGTTCTCGATCTTCCCCCGGAGCAACGCAAGCCCGAGCATCTGCGGAAACTGGAGCAGTTTGCCGAAAAAAACGCGGCGGAGCTCAAAGCGGAGCGGGAGGCGGTCGCGGCCGCCCAGAACGCGAAAAATGCCGTCGACGCGAAACTCGCCCGGGTCCTGATCACCACCTCGGGCAACCCGCGAACCGTGCGGATCTTCAATCGCGGCAACTGGCTGGAACCGGTCGGCGACCCGCTACTACCCGCCACCCCGAAGTTCCTCCCGCCGCTTCCGCCCCTTCCGGACAAGGCCAAGCGCTACACCCGACTCGATCTCGCGAACTGGACCGTCTCCGCTGACAACCCCCTGACACCACGGGTGACAGCCAACCGGTTGTGGAAGCTGATGTTCGGGACCGGCCTGAGCAAGTCCCTCGAAGAAGCCGGTTCGCAGGGGGAACCGCCCTCCCACCCGGAACTGCTGGACTGGCTCGCCGTCGAGTTCCGCGATTCCTGGGATGTCCGCAAGTTCCTCAAACTCCTGGTCATGTCCGCGACGTATCGGCAATCGTCGCTCGAAACTGCGGCTCTCCGCGAGCGGGACCCGGCCAACCGCCTCCTCGCCCGGCAGTCCCGGTTCCGCCTCGACGCCGAGTTTATCCGCGACAACGCCCTCGCGATCAGCGGGCTGCTCGTGGAGAAAGTCGGCGGTAAGAGCGTCTTCCCGTACCAGCCGCCGGGTTACTGGGCCGCCCTCAACTTCCCCACGCGGGAATGGCAGAACGACAAGGGAGACCGCCTCTACCGCCGGGGAATCTACACCCACTGGCAACGCACGTTCCTGCACCCGGCGATGCTCGCCTTCGATGCCCCGAGCCGGGAGGAATGCACCTGCGAACGGCCACGGTCCAACATCCCGCAGCAGGCGCTGGTCCTCCTCAACGACCCGGTCTTCGTGGAGGCCGCCCGCGTCTTCGCCGGGAATGTCGTCAAGCACGGGGTGGCCGAAGATGCATCCCGGGTGGCGTGGGCCTTCGAGAAGGCGACCTCGCGGAAGCCGACGGAACCCGAGGTCAAGATCCTCGTCGAACTGGTGGAGAAGCACCGCAAGCAATTCGCGGCCGACCCGGACTCGGCTAAGAAAATCCTGGCGGTTGGTGATGCCCCGAACCCGGCCGACATTCCCGCAACGGAACTCGCCGCCTGGGCCAGCGTCTGCCGGGCGATCCTGAACCTGCACGAGACGATCACGCGGGAGTAGCGGTGGAAACGACTCGCAGAGCGAGTCGGCGATCCCACTCACGGTTCGCGGTCGGCGATGCGGCTGCGGGCACGGGCCAGAATCATCGCATGGTCGAAGGCGAGTTCCGGAAGGGCATCGAGCGGGAACCACCCGACGTCGGCGGCATCGTCAGCCGCCTTCGCCTTGACCTTTTTCGCGTCCACCCGGGCCAGAAATGCGACGCTGACGGTCCAGCCGCGGGGGTCCCGTCCGGGGTCGCCGGCTGTGTAGAGTTGCTCGATGTCGGAGATGTCGACCCCCGTTTCCTCCTTGAGTTCCCGGCGGGCGGCAGTGGCGAGCGTTTCGCCCTGATCGACGAATCCCCCGGGAAGTGCCCATTTTCCCGCGAACGGCTCGCGAAGTCGCTTGATCAGCAGCACTCGCGGCCGACTGTCCCGAGTCGCAAGGACGAGGTCGACGGTGAGGGCAGGGCGGGGGTAGTCGTAGCGGAATTCGCCGGGCTTCGGGTCGGCCATCGCAACCTCTGCGGAAAATGCGTTGTGCCCCGACTTTACCCCGCTGCGGGAAGAACGCCAGCGTTGGCCGGGAAAAGCGGGGTTGAAGAAGAATTTGATCCGCGTGTTGGGACCACGACTTGCAGGTGACCGCCGGCCGTGCCATAATGCCGTCGGTTCGTGGCCGGTTGCGGCGTCCGCTCCTTCCACTAGGCGTGGCCCGATGCAAGATCACATGGGTGATGACATCTTCGTCATCAGCGGCCGGCTTCGGCCGGACATCGCCGACGAGCCAACCGCTCGGGCACTTCGCGAATCACTGTCCCACGCCCGGGCGACAAATTGGGACAGTGTGCGAACGCCCCACCTCTTCATGGGGTTGCTCGCGGCACCGGATCCCGTCGTCTTCAACTGGGCCTCTCGACTCGGGGCCGATCTCGGAAATCTTCTCGATCAATTCCGCGATCTCTTCGACCAGGACGGCGAACCCGTTCCCCCTCTCCTCCTCAACCGCGAATTCCTCTCCGACAACGTCATCCGAGTTCTCCGCGATGCCTGGGCCCGGGCAAAGGACAGCGGCCGGCAGTTGTTCACGCAAATGGACCTCCTCATCACGCTCTTCACGGTTCCCAACAGCATCGTCGCCGAGTGCTTCGACCGCGTCGGGGTTCCCTCAGCACGCCTGGCGGAACTGGCCGTGCTGGCCGAGAAGGAAGGTTCCGGGGTTTGACCCAGGCCAGACGGTTAGACCGACGCGTGAGCGAGGGTTGATTTCAGTCCCTCGCTTCCGCCTCGGGCTATTCAGCCGCCGATTGGTCGAGTCGATTTCAACAACCCTCGCTAACGCGTCGAGCCCACTCCTGCCCCCAAACGGGAAGCCGATCTAATTCACGATGTTCCGCAGCGGCTGGCCCAACAGCGCTCGCCGGCACGCTTCCGCGCCCTTGACCCGCATATCGGTCAGCCCCTCGACCGAGTAGAACGCCGCGTGGGGGTTGACGATGACCCGGTCGAAACAGGGGTCGGTGGGGTCGCGCCACGCCAGGAGCAGCGGGTGGTCGGCTGGGGGCGGTTCCTGGGGAAGCACGTCAATTCCGGCACCGGCCAGCTTCCCGGATCGGATCGCCGGCGGAATCGCGGACAGATCAATGCACCCACCCCGGGCCGTGTTGACGAGGAAACTGCCGACCGGCATCCGATCGATTGCCGCTGCGTCGATGATGTGCCGGGTTTCTTCCGTCAGCGGGCAGTGGATGCTGACCACGAACGATTCCGCGAGCAAATCCGCCAGCGATTCCACACGGCGAACCCCCAGCGACTTGTCGTACCCGTCCGCCTTGTGGGGGTCGTAGAAAGCGACATCCATCCCGAGTGCCTTGGCCCGGACCGCCGTCGCGGAGCCGATCCGCCCGAGCCCGATGATCCCAAAGACCCGACCGCGAAGCCGGCTCAGCGGTGCCGCCTGCAGGTGCGACCACGGGCCGAGGCTTCGCTGGAGTCGGGAGTTGTAGAGGTGCGTCCCGCGGGTCAGGGCGAGGGTCAAGGCAATCGCGGAGTCGGCGACCTCTTCCGTCCCGTAATCCGGCACGTTGGCCACCGGCATGCCCCGTTCCCGGGCCGCGAACCGGTCGACATTGTCGAAACCCACTCCGCACCGCACGATGAGCTTGCAGCGTGTCAGCCGGGCGATCGTCTCCCGACCGATCGAGAAGTTGTGGTAGAGCATGACCGCATCCGCATCGTCGATCCGCCCGACGAGTTCTGCCTCCGAATACGCATCCAGTGCGACAACGTCGGCGAGGTCGCCGAGAACTTCGCGTTCCGGGACCAGATCATCGGCAATGAAATCCGCAATGACGACGCGAAATCGGGTGGACATGCTCGGGTTTCCGCAGGAGAAGGAATCCGGACGTTGTACGGAGAATGCGATCACGGGACCAAGCGAAGTCTAAACCTCACCAAAATGGTCGACAATCCTCGCCCCGGATGCGAAACGGGCCCTAGGATAAAGTACCTCTCGGTACCTTGTTCGTGTCGCCCCAGAGACTGCCATGGCCCGTCGATCCCGTGCCCGCGAAGTCGCCCTCCAGTTGCTGTTTCAGAAAGACCAGAACCCAACCAACATCGCCCGGAAGCACATTGCCCGCTTCGCGAAGGATCGCCTGACGGACACCGATCTGGAGACGTTTGCGCTCGAACTGTACGACGGTGTTCTCGCCCAGCAATCCGCCATCGACGCCGTTCTCACGGCCACGGCGGAGAACTGGCGTCTGGCCCGGATGCTGCCGGCCGACCGGAATGTGCTTCGGCTGGGAACCTTCGAGTTGCTGCATCAGCCGGACAAGTCGCCGGCGCCGATCATCATCAACGAGGCGATCGAGCTGGCCCGGCGGTTCGGGACCGCGGATTCGCCGAAGTTCGTGAACGGAATCCTGGACAAGATCGCGAAAACGCCGTCGGCCGGGGCGACCCCGCAATAGGGTGGCCCCGGCCGACGACGAACAAACTCGAATCGACTACGACTTCTTCGCCGCGTGCTGGGCGGCGAGGGCGGGGGGCAGGTTCGCCTTCGCGAGCTCGACGAGCTTGTCGAACGTCGCCGGGTCGTGGATCGCGATCTCGGACAGCGACTTGCGGTCGAGGATCACGAACGCCCGTTGCAGACCGGCGATGAACTCGCTGTAACGCATCCCCCGCATCCGGCAGGCGGCGTTGATGCGGATGATCCAGAGTCTGCGGAACATCCGCTTCTTGACCCGGCGATCCCGGAAAGCGTAAACCCGGGCCCGGATCAGCGTCACCAGCGACTGCCGGTGCAGATTGTGCCGGCTGAGGCGGAAACCCTTGGTCAGTCGGCGAAGACGCTTCCGGCGGGCGGCCTGCGTCTTCCCACTTCCAGCGCGAACCATGATCGATCACTCCGTGGTGTGTGTGCGGGGAAACCGGAAACCCGGCGAGCCGACGCTCAGTATGCGCCCATCGCGATGAGGAACTTCTTGACCAGGGCCTTGGGGACGAGCCCCTTCCGGCGGAGGTGGCGTTTCCGCTTGCCGGTCATGTGGGCGTTGAGGTGGCGAAGCCCGGGAATGGCGTGCTTGATTTTCCCGGTTCCGGTCCGCTTCATTCGCTTGGCGATGCTCTTGTTGGTCTTGTTTTTCCTGGCCACGGGTGACCCTCACAAACCCGGACGGTGCCGGGACACGGGATTCAAGGGGGTGCAACCGGCTCCGCCAAGGCGGATGTCGCGGTCGCACACTTGCGGGCCCCGATCCCAGAATTTCGACCGATTCCGGAGGCGAAAAGACGCGAACCCGGGCGAAGCTACCCCGCCGCGGGTTCCGAGCCGGCACGGTCGATGTCTCGATTGTAAAGCGCCGCCGCGATCCGGGAAGAGGAGTTTGACCACTTGCCACCCTCTCCTGGGGCGTCGAGGGCTTCTCGCTCCACGGGGCATCTGCTACCTTGATTTCCATGTGATCGAACCGAAGCACGGCCCGAGAATGCCGTTTTGGGAGGGACGCGACGTGGCATCGACCAAAATGATCGACATCCGGCGGGGGATGGTGCTGAACATGAACGGCACCCTCTTCTACTGCCTCGACCGGGACCTCAACACGCCGGGGAACTGGCGGGCGATCCTGTATCTCAAGCTCAAGAACCTCACGACCGGTTCCATCACCGATGAGCGCGTCCACCCGGACGACAAGGTCGACGTCGTCTTCCTCGAAACGAAAGACTACGAGTACCTGTACAAGGACGGCGACGACTACGTGTTCTCGGACAAGGAAACCTACGACCAGGTGACGCTGTCCGGGGACATGGTCAAACACATGATGCCGTACCTGCGGGAAAACGACACCTGCAAGATCACGTTCTACGACGGCAAAGCACTTTCGATGGAACTGCCGCAAACCGTGACGTTAAAGATCGTCGAAACGGAACCGGGCATCAAGGGGGCGACGGCCGCCGCCCAGACCAAGCCGGCCACGCTCGAAACCGGCCTGAAAATCCAGGTTCCTTCCTTCATCGGAGAGGGGGAACTCGTCGTGGTGCAAACGGAAGACGGCAAGTACCTCCGCCGGGCGAAGGAGTAGCCACGAGTGTCAGAGGTCTCCGCCGGGTTGTTGGCACTTTTCCTTCTGCACTGACACGAACACTGACACTTGTCACTGCTTCTTCCGATGAGAGCAGTGATAGTGCAAGTGTCGGTGTTAGTGCAAAGCCAAAATCCACAAGGGAATCCGTCTACGCCGACTGGCTCGACGAGCGGTCCGAGTCTTGGGGAAACTCGGGATCCAGTATTTCCCCGCGATTCATGGGCTTGCTCAGAGCCCGCTTCAACGGGCACGACTCCCCCGGCACTTCGCCCCTTCGATAGAGCCCCAGGACTTCCTTCGACCGCTGGGCGAGCATCCGACGAATTTCGCGCCGCTGGCCCTTCGCCCGGGGAATCACCATCCGGTCGTAAGCCGTCGTTTGGTGCCTCATCCAGGCGATGACGGCGGCCTCGGCCCGCTGCTCGATCGGGATCCGTTTCGTCCGCGCGACGGTTCCGCTTCCCACTGGTGTCGCATGATCTGTCACCGCACGGGCAAGACGGTTTGCCAGCTCGGCATGCATTTCGTGGAACGCGAGATACGCCAGCACCGCCCCGAGGAAATCCTCGACATACTCGACCTGAGCCTTCTGACGACGCGTCGCGTCGGCCTGCTTTTTCCGGGCGAAACTCTCCGTCGATCGCTCTGCTTCCAGCTCCGCCCGGATCCGCTCGACCGTCTGGGCTGACGTCCAGATTCCACGCGAGAAGACCTTCCGACCCTTCTTCTCGGCCACCGTAAAGTGCTCGCCGGCGGCCTTGATGCGTCGCGTCAGGGCTGGATCACCGGGGGGAACGAGGATCCAATCCGGAGGAATCGGCACCACCTGCCCATCGGCGGTTCGAACGGATCTCGGGTTCGGGCCAGGCGAGTAAATCGGAGACGGCATCGTCTTCTCGAAGGAAACGGATCAGTCAGAGCAAGTGGTGCTACTCTCGATCCCGGGGGTCGGTTCCGAGTGCGGCTTCCAGTTGACGGACCGCGTCGGCCACCTCGTCCAGACCGGGGTGGATGTCGACCGCCTGGCGAAACGCGCGGAGGGCAGCCTGGGGCCGGTTCAACCGGAGCAGGCACTGCCCCATCCCCGCGGCGGCCCCGAAGTGGTGCGGATTCAATCGCAGAACCGTTTCGCAATCCGCCACCGAGCGGATGTATTCTCCCCTCCGGAAAAAAAGGATCGCTCGCTGGTTGTAGGCTTCCGCGAAGTCGGGGTATTCGCGGATGAGGTCGTCGAAGGCGGCGAGGGCCTGGGCAAAGTCCGGGAGGTTGGCAGCCTGGCGGAGCTGCCAGCCGTGATCCGGGGCGTTGCCGCGAAACCAGACTTCCCAGAGCGAGTCGGCCGCGAGTCGGCGGACGAGAAGATCGTCGTCGTGCAGGGCGGTCGCCAGGGCTGCGTTCGAGCCGGCAAACGTTCCGTAGAGCCCCAGAGCCAGCGTCGCGGCCCTCCGGGCGAGAACGTCCGGCGAGGTCTGCAGCAGTCGCTGGAGCGTCCCCTCGCTGTATCGCGACTCCACTTCCTGCCGAAATTCGCGCATGGCGCTTTGCATCCCGGCCTGGAGGAGGTCGGGATCATCGTTGGGCCGGGGTTGCGGCAGTTTCTCGTACGCTTCAACCAGCAACGAGGACACGGGAGACCCCTCGCGCGAAGACGAACCGGTCATAGCTTCTCGGGAGGGCGAGGCTCCTGCCGAGCCGATTTCCCCCAGGGAAACTGCAATTTCGGCAGACGAACCACGGCTCGGCGGAGGCCTCGCCCTCCCAAAAATTCCGCGGCTCGGCAATTGCTCTCACACGTTGTAGGTCGTGCTGGCGGTGGTGCCGCCGCGGCCGGTCCAGTTGGTGTGGAAGAATTTGCCGCGTGGCTTGTCGAGCCGCTCGTAGGTGTGGGCGCCGAAGTAGTCGCGCTGGGCCTGGAGTAGGTTCGCGGGAAGGCGGGCAGTGCGGTAGCCGTCGTAGTAGGCGAGGGCGCTGGAGATCGCCGGCAGGGGGATGCCGTTGATCGCGGCGGTGGCGACGGCTCGCCGCCAGCCGGCCTGGGCTCGCCCCAGTTCCGCGGCGAAATACGGGTCGACCAGCAGGTTCGGAAGCCCCGGGTTCTTGTCGAACGCTTCCTTGATCTTGCCGAGGAAGACGCTGCGGATGATGCAGCCGCCCCGCCACATCAGGGCGATTCCCCCGTTGTTGAGGGTCCATCCCGAGTCCTTCGCCTGGGCCGCCATCAGGGCGTAACCCTGGGCGTAGCTGACGATTTTGCTCGCGTAGAGGGCCATTTCGACATCGTCGATAAACTGCTCAACGTCGGTGACTGTTGCCGCCGTCGGCCCGGCGAGAACCTTGGAGGCGGCAACGCGCTGATCCTTTTCCGCCGACAGGCACCGGGCGAAAACCGCCTCGGAGATCAGCGTCAGCGGCGTGCCCGTGTCGGTGGCGGCGTCGACGGTCCACTTCCCGGTTCCCTTCTGGCCTGCCGTGTCGAGGATCAGGTCGACCAGCGGCTTGCCCGTTTCCGGGTCGGTGAACCCGAAAATATCGCGGGTGATCTCGATGAGGTAGCTGTCGAGCGGGCCGGTGTTCCACTTGGCGAAGACCTTGTGCAGTTCGGCGGGGCTGTACCCGGCGAGATCCTTCAACAGTTGGTACGACTCGCAGATGAGCTGGATGTCGCCGTACTCGATGCCGTTGTGAACCATTTTCACGAAGTGGCCGGCCCCCTCGGGTCCGACCCAGTCGCAGCAGGGGGCGTCGGAACCGTCGGTATCCTTGACCTTGGCGGCAATGGCCTGGAAGATCGGCTTCACGGCGGGCCAGGCAGCGGGGTCGCCGCCGGGCATGATCGAGGGTCCCTTGAGGGCCCCTTCCTCGCCGCCGGAAACGCCGGTGCCGATGTAGAGGATCTTTTTGTCGGCGAGGGCCCGCATTCGCCGGGTGGTGTCGGGGAAGTGGGTGTTTCCGCCGTCGATGAGGATGTCGCCGGGCTCGAGCAGGGGTGCGATCTCGTCGATGACCGCGTCGACGGCCGCCCCGGCCTTGACCATGATCATCACTTTCCGCGGTTTCTTGAGATTCGCGATCAGATCTTCGACGGTGTGGCAGCCGATGATTTTCTTCCCCTTGCCGCGGCCGTGGACGACAAAATCATCGACCTTCGAGGTGGTCCGGTTGAAGACGGCGACGGTGTAGCCGTGGGATTCCATGTTGAGAACAAGGTTCTCGCCCATGACGGCGAGGCCGATCAATCCGATGTCGGCGGTGGGTGTGGCCATTGCAACAGATCCTTTCGCGGGGAAGCGTGCGATTCTCAGGGCGAATTGTACTTACGCGAGGAATCGGGGCGAGTTTCGCCTCCGCGGTTTCCGGATTCTCCGACTGAACTCGACCCGATCCAGGCACACTTCGAAACCCGCGAATCGGCTCGACCCGCTCGACGGATTCTTACAATACCTCCATCAGACCTCACGGCTCCCAGGAATCTCGGCATGTCCTCGAACAGCTTCGGCGCGCAAGCCCCTCTGACCGTCGGCGACAAAACCTACACCATCTTCCGCCTGTCCACGGTCGAGACACTTTTCCCCCAGGCAAAGAAGCTCCCGTTCTCGCTCAAGGTGCTTCTGGAAAACCTCCTGCGAACCGAGAACGGCCTGTCCGTCTCGAAGGAGGACATCGAGGCCCTCGCGCAGTGGAACCCCAAGGCGGAGCCGGACACGGAGATCGGCTACACGCCGGCCCGGGTGCTGCTCCAGGACTTTACCGGCGTCCCGTGCGTCGTGGACCTCGCCGCGATGCGGGATGCGATGCGATCCCTTGGCGGCGACCCGGCCAAGATCAACCCACTCGTCCCGTGCGAACTCGTCATCGACCACTCCGTCCAGGTCGACGAGTCCGGCACCCCGCAGGCGTTTGCCCACAACACCAAGCTCGAATACGAGCGAAACCAGGAACGATACACGTTCCTTCGCTGGGGGCAGAACGCATTCCGGAACTTCAAGGTCGTCCCGCCGGAAACGGGGATCGTGCACCAGGTCAACTGCGAGTTCCTGGCCCGTGTCGTCTTCGTGGATGAAGCAGGCGTCGCCTACCCGGACACGCTGGTCGGCACCGATTCCCACACCACGATGGTAAATGGCCTTGGCGTCCTCGGTTGGGGCGTCGGCGGGATCGAGGCGGAAGCGGCGATGCTCGGCCAACCGGTGAGCATGCTCATCCCGCAGGTGATCGGCTTCAAGCTGTCCGGCCACCTCAAGGAAGGTGCGACCGCGACCGACCTCGTGCTCACTGTCACCCAAATGCTGCGGAAGAAGGGCGTGGTCGGGAAATTCGTGGAGTTCTACGGCCCCGGGTTGGCCCAGCTTCCCGCCGCCGACCGCCTGACGATCGCCAACATGGCCCCGGAATACGGTGCGACCTGCGGGATCTTCCCCGTCGACGCCGAGACGCTCCGGTATCTCCGGACGACCGGCCGAACCGCCGAGCAGATCGCCCTCGTCGAGGCGTACTACCGCGAGCAGGGGATGTTCCACGACGCCAACACCGCGGAAGCGGCCTACACCGACACGCTGGAACTCGACCTCGGAGCCGTCGAACCGAGCCTCGCCGGCCCCGCCCGCCCGCAAGACCGCGTCCCACTCCGGGACATGAAGAAATCTTTCCACGAAGTCCTGCCGAAACTCAAGGCGGCGGCCACCAAGGCGAAGGCATCGCTGCCCGTCGTCGCCGTCGGACCGACCCCCGCCTCCGACGCGTTCGCCGGCAGCGACGCCGGTTTCACGAAACTCAACGGAACCCACCTCTCCGACGGCTCCGTCGTCATTGCCGCGATCACGAGCTGCACCAACACCTCCAACCCGTCGGTGATGGTGGCCGCCGGGGTGCTGGCGAAGAAAGCCGTCGCCCGCGGACTCTCCTCGAAACCCTGGGTCAAAACCAGCCTCGCCCCGGGGTCGAAGATCGTCACCGACTACCTCACGGATTCCGGGCTGCTGCCAGACCTCGAAGCCCTGCGGTTCCACGTCGTCGGGTACGGCTGCACCACCTGCATCGGCAACTCCGGCCCGCTCCCGGACGCGATCTCGAAGGAGATCACCGGCGAGGGGCTGGTCGTGTCCGCCGTCCTGAGCGGGAACCGGAACTTCGAGGGCCGCGTCCACCCCGAGGTCCGGGCCAACTACCTCGCCGCCCCCCCGCTCGTCGTCGCTTACGCCCTCGCCGGGAAGGTCGACATCGACTGGGATTCCGAGCCGATCGGCACCGGGTCCGACGGCAAGGACGTCTTCCTCCGCGACATCTGGCCGACCCACGACGAGGTGCAGGCGGTGATCGGGAAGTCGATCAAGGAGGAATCCTTCCGCCGGATCTACGGCTCCGTCTACGACGGCGACGAGAACTGGAAGGCACTCCCCGTCCCGAGCGGCAGTCTCTTTTCCTGGGACGAGAAGTCGACGTACATCGCAAATCCGCCGTACTTCGTGGGGATGACCCGGACGCCGCCGCCGGTCCACGAGATCACCGGGGCTCGCGTCCTCGCCCTTCTCGGGGACAGCATCACGACCGACCACATCTCGCCGGCGGGGAACATCAAGAAGGACTCGCCGGCCGGGAAGTACCTGATTTCCCACGGCGTCGAGCCCCGCGATTTCAACCAGTACGGAGCCCGGCGCGGCCACCACGAAGTCATGATGCGCGGCACCTTCGCCAACGTCCGCCTCAAGAACCTCCTCGTCCCTGGCGTCGAGGGAGGCGTCACCCGACACCTCCCGGACGGAACCGAGATGTCGATCTACGACGCCAGCATGCAGTACCAGAAGGCAGGAACCCCGCTCCTCGTGATCGGCGGAAAAGAATACGGTTCCGGATCGAGCCGCGACTGGGCCGCCAAGGGCACTACCCTCCTGGGCGTCAAGGCGGTTCTCGCCGAGAGTTTCGAGCGGATCCACCGCAGCAACCTCGTCGGGATGGGCGTCCTCCCGCTGCAATTCAAGGCCGGCGAAACTGCCGCCTCACTCGGACTCACCGGCGAAGAGGTCTACGACATCGCCGGTCTCGTGGACGGTTTGAAGTCCAACTTCGCGAGCGGCAAGGAACTCGGGATCACCGCCAAGCGAAGCGACGGTTCCACGTTGAAGTTCGACGTCGTCTGCCGGATCGACACGCCCCAGGAGGTGCTCTACTACCTCAACGGTGGGATTCTGCCGTACGTTCTGCGGCAACTCGTCGGGGCGTGACCACCGGCAACTCCGGCGGAAGTAACCGCCGCCGCCGGAGGTTCCACAGGATCCCCCGGCGAGGCGCGAGAAGGAGGGAAACCACCACAAACGCGGTCCCCACCAGAACGATCGTCGGACCGGTCGGAATCGCCCGCCCACGCTCGCTCAGGATGTGACTCAGAAGCGTTCCCCCGACGCCAGAAACCGCTCCGATCCCGGCGGCGAGGCAGGTCACGACGCCCAGCCGGTCGGCCCACTGCCGGGCCGCCACCGCCGGTGCCACGACCAGCGCACTCATCAACACCACCCCAACCGCTTGCAGCCCGATCACCACCCCGACCACCACCAGCGTCGTCAGAAGCAGGTCGAGCCAGACGGACGGAAGCCCCAGACTTGCCGCGAAATCGGGGTCGAATGCGACGACCTTGAGTTCCTTCCAGAAAACCACGAGCGTGCCGACCGCGACCCCGCCAAACCCGGCGACCGCCCAGCTATCGCTCTCCCGCAAGATGGCCGCCTGCCCGAACAGGTACCGTTCCAGCCCGTGATTGGCGGCCCCCGGCACCCACTTCCGGATGTACGTCATCAGGAGCAACCCGAACCCGAAGAAGACCGCGAGCGCCCCCGCCAGTGCCGCATCGAACGGAATCCGGGTCCGCCGGGTGATCCCCCCGACCGTTGCCATCGCGACCCACCCGGCCAGGCCCGCCCCGACCGCCAGAAGGGCCGGCTCGCGAACGCCCACGAGGAACGCAATCGCAACACCCGGCAGAGCCGCATGCGACACCGCATCTCCGACAAGGCTCTGCCGACGGACCACCGCGAACGTCCCGACCGCCCCGGTGATGGCTCCGAGCAGCGCCGTCCCGACCGCGACCGGCCGCACCGACGGATCGAGGAGCAGTGACAACGCGGTGTCAGTCGCCATGCCGGACCTCTCTCACGAAGCCGGTGCCGCGACGGGTGCGTGTTCCAGGTCCTTCCAGAACGCCGCAAGAACTCGGGGTGTTTCCGCCGGGAGCGGGGCCCTCGAGTAGAGCGATCTCGCAAGCAACTCTGCGACCCGTCCCGCATTTCCCGCAAGTTCCGGATGCTCCCTCGCCACGCGAGTCGCAAACTCGGTCGGAGTCTCGTGCGGTTCCCGGGGAAGATCGCACTCCCACGCCCACGCATCGAACGCGGCGAATGTGTACGCCACCAGTTCCCCAGGTTCCCGCCGACGGGCGGTGCCGTCCTCGAACGGGTTGGAGAAACTCGCGAACGGCGGCGGGCGAACCGCCGTCACCGGCGCCAATTCCCCCAGAGATTCCCGCGATTTCGCGACCTTCTTCCGGCCCCCGAATAACCCGCGAAGCCAGTCGAGGAGGTTCCGAGCCCAGTCCGTAAACGGCGCGAGCCAGCGGAGCACGAAGAGGACCACCCCCGCGAGGACCGCGAGCGCGATCAGGATCCACACGATCCACTTGACGACATTCGCGACGCTGGAAATCGCGGAAGAAATCCGGCTCGCCCCGCTCGGGGAGCCATCGCCGCCATCGGAGTTGGCCGCCTTGCCGTCGGCCTCGCCACGGTCGGAACCGCTGCCGTCGGCCCCGCGAGAGCCGCCGGCCGACTTCTTCTCGCCGTCCCCTTTCCCGTTTCCGTCGCCGCTCTTCCCGTTGCCGGAGGACTTGCCACCGTCCTGGTTTCCCTTGCCGTTTCCGGTTCCTTTCTCGCCGGCCGGTCCGCCGGGTTTGCCCCCCTTCGCGGTGTTGGAACCGTCCCCGGCCTCTGTCTTCCCGCCGGTCGCTCCCTCGCCTTTGCCGGCGGAACCATCGCGAACCATCGCATTCCGCGACGCTGATCGGTCCTGTTTCCCGGCCCGGTCGAACCCGAACCACGGCGTCTCGGTGTGCGGCCGCGGCAGCAACGCCCCCACCCCGAGGAAGACGACGATCAGCACGACGCCGAGCCCGAGCCACCCTGCCGTCATCGCCGTGGGCACGCGGGCTCCCCGTTCTTCGAGGTACTTCCGCAACCCGAGCAGACTCGTCGTGACGAGCAACCCCAGCCCGGAGCCGACGAAGACGGCCATTTCCAGGAACGTTGCCCGTCGCCGTTCGACGTCATCCGGGGAAATCAGCGACTGCCCGAGTGCGAAGACGGGCAGGGCGGCGAGGCCGAGGTAGACGACCCAGGTTCCGGGCGTGTGCGGTTTCTTCCGCTGGGCTTCGCGGTACGCCTGGAACCGCTCGAACCACGAGCGTTTCTTCGCCCGTTTCTTGGGGTTCTTCGCGGATCCCTCGGCCTCGGGCTCCTCCGCATCCGGGGATTCCTCCAACCCCGCGGCGACGAGCAACCCGCGACCGGACGCTTTCCGATCCTCGTCGAGGTGGGTGCAATCCCAGGTGAGGCGATTCGCCGACCACCACACGAGGGCCATCAATCCGAGGTTGATCAGGGGTCCGACGGCGCGGAGGGTCGGGTTGGGGTACTCGACGTAGGAGAGCATCGCGAGGAAGACGGCCCCGCCGAGACCGAGGGCGTACAACCCCGCCTGCCGGGAACCCATCTCGATGCTGATTCGCGCGATCAGCACCGCCCCGGCGACGAAGAAAAACATCGTGTAGACGAGCCGGCCCGAGTACTGCCCGGCGTACAGGACCTCGATGAGGAAAAACGTCAGGCTGCCGACCATTCCCATGATCAGCACGGGACTGATCGCCACCGCGACGAGGTCAATCAGCGACGGACGGGCACGTTCGGCCATGGGATTCCCACCTAATCTGGGAACTCGAGCGTTTCCCCACCATCCGGGGTGATCGCACCGCGGAGGACTTCTTCCTTCGCGGTCCACTTCGCAACGTGTCCATCGAGAAACACGACATGGAATTCGCCGTTGAACATGCCGCCGAGTTTGGGCATGGGTTTCTTGGGGTCGTAGGGGATGTCGCTGGGCTTCGACCAGATCACGGGTTCCCCGGCCTCGACGACGGCGATCGTGTTGGAGGTGCCATCCCTCACTGTGGCGAGGGTGAACGGCTTCTCACCGGGCCGTAACCAGCAGGCCTTCCCGGAAAAGGCCTGGTAGAAGGTCTCGCCCGGCTTCGCCTTGACTCGAATCGGGGCGTAGATTTTGGGCATTTTCTCGATGAGCTGCTTGTTGTTCTCCGAGTCCCAGGGCTCATCCAGTTTGAATTGGTTGTAGAGTTCCCCTTCTTTTATCCAGGGAAGAATTGCAACACGCCAACTTAGTAGTGGTTTACCAGTCTTCGATGTGAAGTCTGGTGGGAGATTCATACATGCATCGTGATAATTCTGCATCCCGATCCCGATCTGTTTCAATTTCTCCATCGATTCCTTCCGCTGCTCGGCTGTTACGGGGCCGTAGTGGGGTTCCTTCGGCACCGGGGCGGCGGGGATGGCTGCGACGAGGCCGACGAGAATGGCCACCGCGATCGATCGCTTCATGGGTTTCTCCAGGGTCAGCCGGTGTTCTTCAAGCCGGCGGCGATTCCGTTGATGCTTTCCAGAACGGCGGTTTCGAGTTCCTCACGCGGTTCCGCACCGGAGCGGAGCCGCTTCAACAGCACGAGTTGCACGAAGCTCAGCGGGTCGACGTACGGGTTGCGCCGCTCGATGGATGTCTTCAAGATCGGGCTGCGGTCGAGAATGTCCGCCTGCCCTGTGATTCGGCACACCGCGTCGACGGAAGACCGGTGTTCCTCCGCGATTCTCCCAAAGATGCGGTCGGCGAGGGCGGTGTCCTCGACCAGATCCGCGTAGAGCCGGGCGATCGAGAGGTCGGCCTTGGAGAGGATCATCTGGGCGTTGTCGATCAGCGTACTCCAGAAAGGCCAGCGGCGATACATCTCTTGCAGCATCCCGAGGCGGGCGGGGTCGCCGGCGAGGTACTCCCGGACGGCACTGCCGAGCCCGTACCACCCCGGCAGCGTGTGCCGGCTCTGCATCCACGAGAAGACCCAGGGGATGGCGCGGAGCTGGTCGATGCTCTTGGCGGCACTCCGGCGGGCGGGGCGGGAGCCGATCTTCAACCCGGAGATTTCACCGATGCAGGTGGCCTGCTCGAAGTAGGTGAGGAAGTCGGGGTTCTCGTAGACGAGTTCGCGGTAATGGCGTCGGCCGGACTCGGCGAGGGCGTCGAGGGCGGCGAGCCAGGCGGGGTCGGGTTGCTCATCGCCGCCGGGGAAACTGGTGCGGAGGACCGCGTTGAGGACCTGCGCGAGGTGGCGTTCCGCGATCGCGGGGTGGCCGAACCGGTCGGCGATCATCTCCCCCTGCTCGGTCATCCGGAGCCGGCCGTTGACGGTGCCGCGCGGCTGGGCGAGGATCGCGTGGTTGGCCGGCCCGCCGCCACGACCGATCGCCCCGCCGCGGCCGTGGAAGAATTCCACCGAGAGACCCGCGGACTTCCCGAGTTCCGTGAGTTCCACCTGGGCCCGGTACAACGCCCACGCCGACTGCAGGAACCCGCTCTCCTTGCTGCTGTCGGAATACCCGATCATCACCTCCTGCCGCTTCCCGCGGAGTTCGAGCTGTCGGCGATAGACGGGCAGTTCCAGAAGTTTCGCCATGATCGCGGGGCCGTCGCGGAGCGGTTCCAGGGCCTCGAAGAGCGGGACGACGTCGATCCGGCTGACACCCTCCGTGGGCCGGAAGAGGCGAGCTTCCCGCGCGAGCAGCAGCACCTCCAGCAAGTGGGCCGGCTCGGTGGTCGACGAGATGATGTAGGTTCCGACGGCTTCCGGGCACTGCTGCTCCGCGATGGCGGCCATCGTGCGGAACGTCTGGATCACCTCGACGGTGTCGGGGGAAAACGGGAGATGCGTCGGAACCAGGGGACGCGAGCCGGCCAGTTCCTTCGCGAGAATCTCGAAACGGGAATCGGGAGAAAGTTCGAGGTAGTTCTGACAGGTACCGGCGGCGGAAAAAACCTCGGCGAGGGCGGAGGCGTGTCGGGCACTGTGCTGGCGGAGGTCCAGTGTCAGCAGGTGGATTCCAAAAACCTCGGCGATGCGGACCGCGTCGCGGATTGCGCCGGCTGCCGCCGCGGTCGCACCGGCGTGGAGCAGGTCGTCGCGGATCGCCCGGAGATCGGCAAGAAGAGCATCCCGGCCCACATACACCCCCGGTGGCGGAGGAGTTGGTTCCTTCGCCCATTCCAGCGGATTCTGGCGAACATGCTCCAGCGTCCGCCGGAGCTTTGCCTCGATGTACCGACACTTCGCGCGGTACGGCTCGTGGGCGGAGGCGGACACTTCCGGGAAAAGTTCCGCATCCCGGGCCAGCGATTCGCGGAACGCCGCACCAGGGGTGACGAACCGCGTCGAGTAGCTCAGTCGACGCCAGAGATCCTCCACGCGGTGCAGATGCTGGCGGAGCACGGTCTCTTGCTGGAGCCGGATCGCCTCGGCGGTGACGGTGTGGGTGACGTTGGGGTGGCCGTCCCGGTCGCCGCCAATCCAGGAGCCGAATTTCAGGAAGGCGGGGACATCCCAGACAACGGTGGGGAAGATCCGCGCGAGGGCGTCCTCGACTTCGCGGTAGACCTGGGGCACGACGTGGAAGAGGCGACCCTCGACGACGCCGAGCACCTGGCGAACCTCGTCGAGGACGGTGGGCCGGGTCGCCCGGGCGGTGTCGGAGAGCCAGAGCGCCTCGACTTCCTCGGTGATTTCCGCGACGGCGGCCGCCTGATCGGGGAGCGAGAGGCGTGTGTACTCGACGAGGTCGAGCTGGTTCGCGATGGCGGCGAGTTTCTCGAGGATCGTCCGCCGGCGGGCCTCGCTGGGGTGGGCCGTGAAGACGGGGACGACGGCGGCGCGACCGAGGTGCTCGGCGACCTCCACCGCTCCGATTCCCCGCTCGCGAATCTGCCGCAGGGCCGCCGCCGGTGTCTCGGCCGTCACCGACTCGGACTTCCCGGCCCGCTTCCGCAAGGCTCGCACCCGGGCCTGCTGCTCCGCGAGATTGATGAGGTCGAAGTAGACGGAGAACGCCCGGATCAGCCCGCGAAGTGCCGGGACGTCGAGCAACTCCAGCCGATCGCGAAGTCGACGAGCGGAATCCGGTGACGGGTTGGCCCGCAGATCTTTCGCAGCCGCCCGGACTTCTTCTTCAAGCTGGAACGCCGGCTCGCCTGCCAGTCGGCGAATGGTGCGGCCGAGCAGGTCCCCGAGCAAACGGATATCCGCTCCGAGCGCGGCCTGGGCCTCGGAATGCATGGTCTCTCCTCCGGAAATCGACAACCACACGAGAACGCAGAACCGGATGCGGGAGAGTCGCACCCCAGGCACATCTTATTTCGGAAGATCCACCGGCGGTTTGCCGGGCTCGGCAGTGCGGGTGATCCGCTCCTTGAGTTTCGTCGTCGAATTCTCGGTCTTCCCGCCCGTCGCGAGAAAGAAGCGATCCTTCTCCAGCCCCGCGTCGATATTCTGGGCGGGGTTGGAATCCCCGGTGAAGCGGGCTCGCGTGATCGCTTCCCATTCTCCGTTGGGGGTCTTGACCCACCCGTTCCCGAAGTTGGCTCGCCGGGTTTTCGTGAGCGAGACGCGATCGCGCCGGAAATCCTCGACGAAGGAGTAGTAGCCGCCGAGGTTTCGCCCGCCATTGGGGCAGGAGAAACTGGCGATCAACTCCCAGGATTTGTTCTCGGGCCGGAAAAAGTGGCCGGTGTACACCGTCCGTTTCGAGTCCGCCGGGTCGATGGCGGAGGTGACCAGGAATCGGTAGGTGTCCCCGATTTTCCAGTCGTAGGTCAGGAAGGATTGTCCGCCGGTCCCCTCGTTCCCGAATCGGCCGGTGCGGACATCGGTTCCCTTGGTGACGAGTTTGACCTGTTTCTCCGCCGGAACTTTCTGCGGATCGTCCCCCTCGGCGGTGTCCCACACGGAGAAGATGACGACTTTCTTTCCCTTGTCGAGTTCCTGGATCCCGAAATACCCGCGATCCCAGCCGCAGGCCATGAAATAGGAGCCTTCCGCGGATTGTGCGACCGTCAGTTCGTTGTAGAATGCGACCGCTTCCGGGGCGGAGTACCCCAGGTGCACCGATCGGCAAGCCCGCCCTTCCAACGACTTGTCCGCGAGCCCGAGCAGCGGGAACAGTGCGGCCGACGCGAGTACCAGGATCAGGAATCGGCGGGTCATGGTGTCACCCGGGGAGAAGGAAGAGGAACCTTTGACCTCAGACTTCCCGCACGGGGATGCCGTTCCGGGCGAGGTAGGCTTTGGTTTCGGGAATGGTGTATTCGCCGTAGTGGAAGATGCTGGCGGCGAGGGCGGCGTCGGCACCGGCGGCAAAAGCGGCTCGCAGGTGCTCCGGGTTCCCCGCCCCGCCGCTCGCCACCACCGGAATGCTCACCGACCGGGCGATCGCCTCCAGCATCGGAATGTCGTAGCCGTTCTTGGTCCCATCCGCATCCATGGATGTCAGAACGATCTCGCCGGCCCCGAGTCGCTCGACTTCCTTTGCCCAGGAAAGGGCTTCGAGGCCGGTCGGCGTCCGCCCGCCGTTGATGTGGACCTCCCACACTTCTTGCCCGTCCCGCTGGACCCGGCGCGGATCGATGTTGACGACCGTCGCACAGCGGCCGAACCGTTGCGAAACCTCGGTGATGAGTGCCGGTGTCCGGACCGCCGCCGAGTTCAACGAAACTTTTTCCGCGCCCGCCTGGATCAGCCGGGTCGCGTCGTCGAGGGTGCGGATGCCGCCGCCCACCGTGAAGGGCATGAAGATTTGCTCGGCGACCCGTCGGACGATGTCCGCCATGATCGCCCGACCCTCGTGGCTGGCGGAAATGTCGAGAAAAACGAGCTCGTCCGCTCCCTGTTGTTCGTACCGCCTGGCGACCTCAACGGGATCACCGGCATCGCGAAGGCCGACAAAATTCGTCCCCTTCACAACCCGACCGCGGTCCACGTCCAGGCAAGGGATGATTCGTTTGGTGAGCATCGAGACATCACGTTGCAACCGGAACGCGAAATTCCGATCGTGGAGGAACCTGGACCGTTCTCGGGTGGGCTGTTGCTCATCCTACGTGGGAGATGGCGGGTGGCGAAGAGGCGGGGGAAAAAACGAACCGCTCCCCGCGGAGGCGGCGAGCGGTTCGTCGTGAACGACCGGGCGGCTCGGCCGGGTCACGAGGTGCGGTTAGCCGCAACCCAGAGCATGTACGCAACGCGTTCGTTGAGGTTCGCGACCGGTTCCTTCACCTGCCGGGCGATGTACGCATCCCGCCAAGCGTAGTAAATCACGGCAATCGCGAGCACGGCGAGGTTGTAAGTGACAATCTCCAAAGGGAAACCCTCCCCATTTTGTGGCGGTGTGTGGTCGGGTGTTTGTGGCTGGGGCGAACTTGCCCCCGACAGCGGAAATGTAATCCACACTTCTCGAAGGAGCAAACTTCTCTGCATGTGCTTTTCGCGCGGATTTCGCAAAAATTGCCGGAGAATCCGACGCGCACTGGGGCGACGATTCCCCTGAGGAATAATCCGACACTTCATGCGTCATCAAAAACCTGACAGCACACCCCTCCGGGTGGATCAGGCAATGCCGACCTATTTCGACGTGAGTTTCCGAATCTCGCTTGTCGGCACCGTCAGCTTGATCACCATCTGGAGAAGCGATCCGGCTGCTGCGGGCTTCTCCTCCTTCGGTTTTTCGGGCTTCGGCTTCTCCGGCTTGGGTTTCTCGTTCCGGGACCGCCGATTCGACTTCGCGTCCTTCTTCTCCTCGACCGGCATTTCCACGGGATAGTCCAAATTCTCTGTGAGTGCCGCCATCCCGACGACCGCACCGGTGCGGTCGAGGACCGGGGAACCGCTCGACCCGTACGCGTAGTCAGCGGTGATGGCCATCCATTTCTCGGTCTGGTTGTCGACTTTGCCCTCGGCGTAGCGGGTGACAGTGCCCTGGGTGAAGGTGAAGTAGCGGTCGCCGGGGTGCCCGAGGACGCCCACCCATGCCCCGACGCGGGGGGCTTTCTCCGCGAGCGGCAGCGGCTTCAACCCCTTTGCCGCCACCCGAAACACCGCGATGTCCGCGACCTTGTTGACCGCCAGGATCTCCGTCACCGGGTAGACCGACTGTTTGTGGTCCATCACCGTGAAGAACTCCTTGGTGGTGATTTCGTCGAAGAGGTGCCAGTTCGTGACGAGCACGCCGTCCGCCGACAGAACCCACGCCGTCCCGAGTCGGCCGTCCGCGAAGACTTCTTCCCCCTTGTCGTTCTTTTCCTTCATCACCGACCCGATCAGGAAAACGCTCGGCAACGCCGATTCGTAGACATCTTCCGGGTCGAGCCGCTTTTCCCCCGGCTTCGTGGGTTCGAGCTTGCAGGTGAAATCGGTGGCGATCTTCTTCTTGATCTGGTCCGAATCCAGGCACTTCCCGGCTGTCGCGAGTGCCTCCGATTTCTCGGCGAAGTCCTGGAAGAGTTTCTCGTCGTCGACGAACCAGGGTTCCGCCGGGCGGGGTTTGTCCTCGGCGAGGACGAGCAAGGGGATGCAGGCGAGGAACGCGAGGAGGGCCACGGCGCGAAGGGAGGACATGGGTCGATCCTGACACGGAAGCGGGATGGGAAACGGACGCAGACATGCCGATCGGTCGGGCCGGCCGGGTTCCCACCGCGGCCGGCCGTGGGGCGAAATCGGCTACTTCTTGAGGGCATCGAAGTCGATCGTCTCACCGCCGGCCACCGTGATCGCCTTCTTGAGTTCCTTCATGTCCGCGGTCTTCCCGAACCGGTGGACGGCCCCGTCGAGGGTCGCGGCCTGGAAGTCGCCGCCGAACATGCCGCCGAGTTTCGGCAGGGGTTTGTCGGCGTCGAACGGCAGATCGACCGGTTTCGTCCACACCACCGGATCCCCCGCCTCCACGATGGCGATCGTGTTGGAAGTGCCGTCCTGGACTCCGGTGAGGGCCAGGTTCTTGCCGGGTTCCAGCCAGGTGCCCTTTCCGGAGAACGCCTGGTAGAACGTTTCCCCCTTGTCCGCCTTCCCGGCGAGCGGGAGGAACACCTTGGGCATCTTCTCGATGAGTTTCTTGTTGTTCTCGGAATCCCACGGTTCGTCGAGCTTGAACTGCTTGTAGAGGGCCTCTTGTTCCAGGAACGGGAGCAAATTCACCCGCCAGCTCAGGAGGACCTTGCCGTTCTTGTCGGTGATGTTCCCCGGCAAGCGCTGGTAGGCATCGTGATAGGCGTGGACGGCGAGCATCAATTGCTTGAGGTTGTTCGCCGATTTCGCCCGATCGGCGGCGACGCGGGGGCCGATCTGGGCCGACGCCGGGGTCGCAACCACGACCGCCGCGAGGGCAACGACGATCACAAGACAAGTCCACTTCGTCATGGGTAACCTCCAGGTGCAGGGAATCAGTTCGTCGGCTTCACGATCTTGCCAAGCTCACCAGCGAGTTTCTTGTCGCCGATGACCACGATTGCATCCTTCAATGCCTCGGGGTTGAAGTTCTTCTTCACCCAGCGGACGGATCCGTCTGCCATCAGAACGTGGAAGTCGCCATCGAACTCGCCGCCGAGTTTGGGGAGCGGTTTGGACGTGTCGAAGGGCAAGTCGTCTGGCTTGGTCCAGATTACGGGCTCGGCCGCTTCCACCACCATGAGGATGTTCCCCCCGTTTCCGAGATTCTCCTGGGTGTATCCGCGATTGCCGGCGAAATACGCATCCGGTCCGGTGAAACCCCGGTAGTACGTCTCCCCGGTTTTGGCCGAACCCCGGACGGGTTTGTAGATCTTGGGCATTTTCGGGATCAGCCGCTTGTTCCCCGGCGAATTCCAGGGCTGGTTGAGGTCGAACAAGCGGAAAAGGTCTCCCTGCTCGATGAAGGGCAAGAGCATGACGCGCCAACTCAGCAGAACCTTGTCGGAACGCGTGGGAAACCCGTACCCATTGGTCGGGGTCGACAAATAGGTGTCCGTGTAATTCCTCGTCGCCAGCCCGATCTGCCGGAGATTCAAGACCGAGGCTTTGCGGTACGACGCCACCAGTGGGTTGGGCGTATCCGGGGTGTCCGGTTTCGTCGACTTGTCCGAAACAGGCGGGACAAACGCATCGGGCACGGTCGATTGCGAATCCTTCGCTTTCAAACACCCCACGAGAAGGGCCAAAAGAACCGGGAACAACGCGAGTCGCATGGGGATCTCGGGGCGATTCGAAAGTGGAAACGCGGACAAGCGTTGATGACGACCTACGGCCCGGCCGTGCCGCGGTCAAGTGTTCGCGCCGAGATGAGACTACGGCCATCGCGAGTGGCGAGCCTACTTCAACCGGGCCAGGACGTCGACCCACCCCTGCACGCTCGGCTCGACCCACTGGAAGATCAGGAACCCGGGCATGACGCCGAGCACGATCGCCAGAAGCGCGAAACTTAGGAGGACGACCCCTTCCCGGGCCGTCATTTCCGGGAAGGCGGCGGTCGCCGGGTTGACGCCGAGGTAGACGCGCTGCCAGGTCCACAGTAGGTACGCAGCGGTCAGGATCGTCGCGAGAATGGCGGCAATCGCGAGACCGGGGGCGAATTTCCACGCCGCCAGCATCACCAGGAACTCGCCGACGAAACCGCACAGCCCCGGCAGCCCGAGCGACGCGAAGAACAGAATCGCACTCACCCCCGCAAATGCCGGCATCGGCTCGGTCAACCCGCCGAGCCGATCGACTTCCCGGTGATGGGCCCGCTCGTAGACGACGCCGACCACAAAGAAGAGCGCGGACGCCGTCACTCCGTGGGCGATCATCTGGAAGACGGCCCCGTTGACGCCCATTTCCCAGTACTCGCCCGGCCCGCCGGACCAAGCAGCCAGTCCGAGCACGACGTAACCCATGTGCGAAACCGACGAGTAGGCCAGCAGTTTCTTGAAGTCGGTCTGCCCCATCGCCACGAGTGCACCGTAGAGGATCCCGACGACGCCAACGAGCCCGACCCACCACGCCAGTTCCGCCGCCGCCCACGGTGCAAGTGGGAACGCGAACCGGATCAGCCCGTACCCGCCGAGTTTGAGCAGGACCCCGGCCAGGATCATGCTCACCGGCGTCGGTGCTTCGACGTGCGCATCCGGGAGCCAGGAATGGAGCGGAACCACCGGCACCTTCACGGCGAACGCCAGGAAAAGGAGCGCAAACAGCAGGTATTGCGACTGCTTCGAGCAGATCGGCTGCGACTTCAACCGCGCAATCGCCGCCTCCCGGTCGACTCCGGGCGAGAACAGCCGCACTTCCCGCGAGGAGTCGTCCGTGAGTGGTGCCTCCGCCGCCTGCTTTCGCACGCCGAGGCGATCCTCCTGTCCGGAAAGGACGAGCATCACCGCCCGGCCCACTTTCGAGAGCGTGACGACATCGAAGGTGTGGACTTCCACGTCAGCTGTCACCCCGGGTCGGCGGCTCGCATCCGAAGCACGGGCCTGCACAACACCCTGATCCACGAAATCGCGGACATCGACGCTGTACAACGCCACGATCGCCGCGAGGAGGCCGACGCTTCCGCCGAGGGTGTAGAGCACGAACTTGACGGCCGCGTATTTCCGCCGCTGCCCACCCCACAAACCGACGAGCAGGTACATCGGGAAGAGCATGACCTCGTAGAAGACGTAGAAGAGGAAGAGATCCAGGGCCAAAAACGCCCCGAGGACGCCGGTTTCCAGCGTCAGCAGCAGCATCAGGTAGCCACGCAGGTTCTGCTCGATGTTCCAGCTCGCGACCACCGCGAAGAGGCAGACAATCGCCGTCAGGAGGGCCATCGCCAGGGAAATGCCGTCGACGCCGATGGCGTAGTTGATGTCGAACCGCTCAACCCACGCCCGGCGAGTGAGCAAATCGAAGCTGTTGTATGCCCGCGGCACGGCCTGGGCGGCGTCGCTGATTTGCTGGTCCGATCGCGTGTCGAGCCGCGTTCCGGGGTGGTACATCGACCGGGTGCTGCGGTCCGAGTACGACTCGAGCAGCCGCTGGTAGTCAATGAGGATGCACAGCCCGACGATCAAGGTCCCGGCGGTTCCGAAGAGCGCCCACCACCGCATCAGTTCCCGGAACCGGGATGGAATCAACAACAGCCCGAGCGCGAACAGGGCCGGGAGGAAGATCAGCACGGACAGCGTGATCAGATCGAGTTCTCGGCCACTCAGGACAGAGTCCGGCATCGGGAGATTCCTTCCAACTGCAGGGTTCCACCGCCCAGCATCCCCCGCCCGGCGAGCCCGGTCAAGCCCAAGCCGAGCGGCCGGCTTACCGGTGTGCAGCTAAATTTTCTGGGGTGTGAGCATCGCGTGAGCTTCCGACTAACAGCTAATCGCCGGAATTCAAAAGGTTTCGACTTTTTCCCATTCTAGCGAGTCGCTGTTAGACTTTAGCTATTGGCTCCAACCCTCGGAGAATTTGGTTTCACCCGCTGAGGTGACCCCGAACCGGCGATTCCGGCTTATTCGCTCGAACCCCAGGGTACCTGGTTACTCCTCCCGGGGCGGGTTGTCTCCTTCCACCCTTGACACCCCCCGTATCGACGCCGTAAACTTCAGTCATCATCGTCAAACGCCCGCCCGAACAGATCTGTCCGCGTCGTTTCAATTCCAGCGATTCGATGGCCTGCCGGAAGATCTGATTCCAACCTCAAACCTCCACCCTCTCCGGGCGCCCACCGCGTGAACCCCGCCCCGCCAACACCGAACATCGGAACCGCCGGTAGTCTCTACCTGCTCGATGCGCACGGCCTGATTTTCCAGATGTTCCACGCGATTCCGCTGGGGGGAATGTCCGCAGCAGACGGCCGGCCGACCAATGCCGTCTTCGGCGTCACCCGGGCCCTGATGTCCCTCTACGACCACGGGGCCGACTACCTCATCGCCGCCTTCGACATGGCCGGGCCGACGTTCCGGAACGAGCTTTTCCCGGAATACAAGGCCCACCGACCGCCGCCGCCCGACGACCTGATCACACAAGAGCCGATGATCCGGCAGATTCTCGAGGCGATGCGGATTCCGGTCCTCGGACTGCCGGGGTTCGAAGCCGACGACGTCATGGCAACCCTCGCTGTCGAGGGGGCCGCACGCGGGCTCACCGTCAACCTCTGCACCAGCGACAAGGACTGTCGGCAACTTCTGTCCGACAAGGTGAAGATTCTCAATCTCCGGAAGTGGGAAGCGCTCGACGCCGCCGGATTGAAGGCAGACTGGGGCGTGGAACCCACTCAGGTCGTCGATTTCCAGGCACTCGTCGGCGATTCCGTCGACAACGTCCCCGGCGTCCCCGGGTGCGGCCCCAAAACTGCTGCCAAGTGGTTGCAGCAGTACGGAACCCTGGACAATCTCGTGGCCCACGCGGACGAGGTCGGCGGGCCGAAGCTCAAGGATGCGCTCAAGAAGGCGATCGCCGACGGTGCCTTGGAGAAATCCCGGAAACTTGTCCGACTCGACACCCGGGTGCCGATCGAGATGGACTGGGTCGGGTGGAAACGCCGGGACTGGGACGGCCAGAAATTGCTCGAACTCTTCCAGGAATTCGGATTCCGCGGCTTCGCCAACCGCGTCCGGACCACGTTGACCGCCAGCGGAGCCAAGAAAAACGCGGCGATTCTCGAAACGATCGGGTCTTCTTCCGGATCCTCCGCCGGTTCCCCCTCACCCGATCGGGGAAAGGGGAAGTCCCCCCAACCCCCGATCGGCGAGCCCCGCAAACCCCGGCCAGGGCAGACGTCGCTATTCGACCAGCTCGAGGAAGCCGAGCCAACCCCGGGAACCGAGTTCGAGTTTGGTGCCAATCTTCCCGCGGATGACGCTTCCACGGAAACAGAGGCTCCACCGGTCGACGAGTGGAACGGCACCTACTCCGCAATCGACACACCCGAAAAATTCGAGACCTTTCTGGCGGAACTTCGCCAGCAGAAACGGTTTGTCTTCGACCTGGAAACGACGCACGTCGACCCGCTTCGTGGGGATCTCGTGGGTTTCGCGTTTTCCTGGGAATCGGGGAAGGGGTTTTACCTCCCGGTCCGCGGGCCGGCGGGGGAACCGCTGCTCGATCCGGAGCGAACCCTCGCCGTCCTCAAGCCGATCTTCGAAGATCCGGCGGTCGGGAAGGTCAACCAGAACATCAAATACGACCGCCTCGTGCTCCGGGCGGCCGGCGTCGAGCTTCGCGGGATCGTCGGGGATTCGATGATCGCCGACTACCTGCTCCACGCCGGCGAGCGGATGCACAACCTCGACGAGCTCACCCGGCGGTACTTCCGGCACGAGAACATCCCGATCGACCGGCTGATCGGGAAGGGGAAGAAGCAGGTGACGATGGCGGAGGTGCCGGTCGCGAAGGTGACGGAGTACGCCGGCGAGGACGCCGACGCCGCGTTCCGGCTTGCCGCGAAGCTCGAACCGGAACTGGAACCCGCCGGCCTTCGCAAGCTCTACGACGATCTCGAAATTCCCCTCGTCGAGGTTCTCGCCGAACTCGAATACAACGGCGTCCGCCTCGACGTCCCGTTCCTGACCCGACTTTCCGGGGAAATGCAGCAGCAACTCGACGCAATGGAAGCGGAGTGCCACGCCCTCGCGGGAAGAAGCTTCAACGTCGCCTCGCCGAAACAGCTTCGCGAAATCCTCTTCGACGAGATGCGGCTCCCCGTCCAGAAACGGACCGGCACCACCGGAGACGCCAGCACCGACCAGGAAACCCTCGAACGCCTCGCCGCCCTCGGGCACGCCTTGCCGAAAAAGATCATCGAGCACCGCCAGGTCGCGAAACTCAAGGGCACCTACGTCGATGCCCTTCCGGCGCTGATCAACCTCCGGACGGGCCGGTTGCACACGTCCTTCAACCAGACCGTCGCCGCGACAGGTCGGCTCAGTTCCTCGGACCCGAATTTGCAGAACATCCCGGCTCGCACGGAACAGGGCCGGCAGATTCGCCAGGCATTTATCCCCCGCGACGGCTGGCGGATCGTTTCCGCGGACTATTCCCAGGTGGAACTGCGACTGCTCGCGCATTTCTGCGGGGACGAGTCGTTGCGGGCCGCCTTTGCCGAGGACGCGGACATCCACAGCCGGGTCGCCGCCCAGATTTTCAAGCTCCCCGAAGCCGCGGTGACGGGGGAACAACGTCGGGTGGCGAAAACCGTGAACTTCGGCGTCATTTATGGAATGTCCGCGATCGGCCTGGGAATCCGCCTCGGAATGCCGCGAAAAGACGCGGAAAAGTTCATCGCCGACTATTTCGCCCGCTACCCGAAGGTGTTGAAGTATCAGGACGGCCTGCTCGCGGAAGCCCAGCGAACCGGCTACGTCCAGACGCTGCTCGGCCGCCGCCGCCGCTTCAACCTCAGCGACCGCGATGTCCGATCGAGCTTCCGGATGCGGACGCAACCCGCCAGGGAAGCGATCAACATGCCGATCCAGGGCTCCGCCGCCGACCTGATGAAGCTCGCCCTCCTTGGCGTCCACCGCCGACTGCAGAAAGAGCGTCTCGAAGCGAAACTGCTGCTGACGGTCCACGACGAAATCGTGTTGGAGTGCCCGCCGTCCGAGGTAGAGCCGGTGGCCCAATTGGTCCGGGAGGAAATGTCTCGGGCGATGAAACTGGAGGTTCCGTTAAAGGTCGACGTGGTCGCCGGGGTGAACTGGCTCGAAGGGGAGGACGTGTGATGGCGTCCGTGATCACTGACACAATCGAGTATCCAAGCAGCGATGGGCAACCGATGGCCGAGACTGGGATTCACGTCCAGGCCATTATCCTGTTGCACCAGGCTCTGGAAGACTTTTTCCGCGACCGGCCCGACGTTTTCATCGCTTCGGACATGTTCTGGTACTGGAAGGAAGGCGACACGGCTGTCTGCGTCGCACCGGACGTTATGGTCGTCCCTGGAGTCGGAAATCACGACCGCCGCTCGTTCTTGAGCTGGCAAGAGAACGGCTCCATTCCGGCAATCGTGTTTGAGATGGCATCCGCTGGCACCTGGAAAGACGACGAGGAAGGAAAGTACCACCGTTACGAACAGCTTGGCGTGCGAGAATACGTGCTTTTCGACCCAGAAGCGATGCACCTGAGTTCGCCGTTGAAGGCCTACCGACTTCACGACGGGGCCTATCGCCGAATTCGATCAAGCAACGGAGAAGTCGAAAGCGAACTGGGGTTTCGAATGCGGGCAGAAGGGAAGATCCTCCGACTGATTGACTCCAAAACGGGAAATTTGATTCTGACTCGGTCCGAAGCAATTCAGCTTGCCAGGGCCGACGCAGAAATTGCCAAAGCCACCGCAGCCGACGCCAGAGCAAAAGTCGCATCCGCGGAAGCAAAAGCGCTCGCTGCCGCAGAGCTCGCCGCTGTCGAAAAAGCGGCGGCCGAAGCCGAAAAAGCGCGTGCCGACGCTCTCGCTGCGGAAGTGGAGAGGCTGAAGTCTCTGCTTCAACAGCAATCTCCCCCAACCGGCACCAACCCATGACCCACCCCAAGCCGATCCTCGGCCTGCTGGGCGGGATCGGGGCTGGAAAATCGGCGGTCGCTGCGGCACTTGCCCGTCGCGGGGGGGAAGTCGTCGATTGCGACAAGATCGGCCACCAGGTGCTGGCTTTGCCGGAAGTCCTGGGAAAACTCGTCGACCGCTGGGGGGAACAGGTCCGGAAACCGGACGGAACCGCGAACCGCCGGGCCATTGCGGAAGTCGTTTTCCAGGACCCGATCCAGCGCAAGTTTCTGGAGTCGACCGTGTTCCCCGTAATACGTCAACATGCCGAAGCCGAGATCGCCGCCGGACAGTCGCACCCGGCCGTCCGGTTCGTCGTCCTCGATGCGGCCGTCATGCTCGAAGCGGGGTGGAACGACGTGTGCGACAAACTGATCTACGTCGACGCCCCGCGGGAACTCCGCATCTCCCGCCTCGCGGAACGGAGCGGCTGGACCGAGTCGGATCTCGCCGCCCGGGAAGCTGCCCAGCTTCCGACCGAGGTCAAACGGGCCCGTGCGGATGCCGTCATCCGCAACGACGGAACACTGGCGGAACTGCAAGAACAAGTCGATTCGCTGCTCGAAACGTGGGGAATTCCCCCACACTGACGGAATCACGTGCCCGAGACCGAGGCCCGCCCAGGGCCGCAGAGGACTTCTCCCATGGCCGACGCCAAACCCGAGGTCAAGCCGACCCGCTCTTCCGCGGCAAAGCCTCGCTCACGTACCAAGGCCGAACCACCCGCCCCGCCGCCCGAGGTTCCCGCCCCAACCCCAGCCCCTGTCGAGGAGGTCGTTTCTCCCGTCGTCACCTCGGAGCCGGTTGCGGAAACACCGGCGAATCCCGCCCCGGAGCCCACACCGATTGCGGAAACCTCCGCACCGGAACCGACACCGGTTGTGGTGGCTGCGCCGGTTGCGGTGGCTGCTCCAACTTCGGGTCCCGATGACGATGTCGCCTTCGGTGCCGGCCTGATCGATGACCCGGTTCCCGCCGCCGAAACTCTGTCAGAACCAGTCGCGAATCCGGAACCGACGCCGGCTGCTCCTTCGACCGCAGAAGCTTCCAAACCGGCAGAACCCTCGAAACCGCGGGAATCGGCGAAACCTTCCGAATCCCGGCCAGCCGCGGCACTGCCCAAGAACCGCGTCGACCCCAACGAGTCCGGTTTCGACGCCGAGACCAACTCCCGCTACGAGGAAATCAAGCGTGGCAGCACCTACATCACCGAACTCCAGCAGATGACGCTGGCGCAGCTTCAGACTGCCGCCAAGGAGGACCGTCTCCCCCGCGAGGAATGGGCCGGGCTCAAAAAACAGGATCTGATCTTCCGCATCCTCAAGGAACGCGTGAAGCAGAACGGCCTGATGTTTGGCGAGGGAACCCTCGAGGTTCTCCCCGACGGCTTCGGGTTCCTCCGCAGCCCGGACTACAACTACCTCCCGTGCCCGGACGACATCTACATTTCGCCGAGCCAGATCCGCCGATTCGGGCTCCGCACCGGGGCCGTTGTCGCCGGCCAGATCCGACCACCCAAGGAAGCGGAACGCTACTTCGCCCTCCTCCGCGTGGAGGCGATCAACTACCACGACCCCGATCTGCTCACCCAGAAAGCGGTCTTCTCCGACCTGACCCCGCTCCACCCGGACAAGCGTTTCAAACTCGAGGTCGACCCCTCGGAACTGAGCACCCGAGTCGTCGACCTGATCACACCGATCGGGAAGGGGCAACGCGGCCTGATCGTCGCCCCGCCCCGAACCGGGAAAACCGTGCTGCTGCAGAAAATCGCCAATGCGATGATCGTGAACCACCCGGAGTGCTACCTGATCGTCCTGCTCATCGACGAGCGGCCGGAAGAAGTGACGGATATGTCCCGGACGGTCAAGGGGCCGCGGGTCGAAGTGGTGAGTAGCACCTTCGACGAGCCGACATCCCGGCACGTGCAGGTTGCGGAGATGGTCATCGAGAAGGCGAAGCGGCTCGTCGAGTACGGCACCGACGTCGTCATCCTCCTCGACAGCATCACCCGCCTCGCGAGGGCCTACAACGCCGAGGTTCCGACCTCCGGCAAGATCCTCTCCGGCGGGCTCGACGCCAACGCGTTGCACAAGCCCAAGCGGTTCTTCGGGGCCGCCCGGAACATCCAGGAAGGCGGCTCACTCACGATCCTCGCCACCGCGCTGATCGACACCGGCTCCAAGATGGACGACGTGATTTTCGAGGAATTCAAGGGGACCGGGAACATGGAACTCCACCTCGACCGCCGGATGGTGGACCGCCGCGTCTACCCGGCCATCGACGTCAACCGGTCCGGAACGCGGAAGGAAGAACTGCTCGTCGACGCCGAGGAACTCCGCCTCAGTTACCTCCTCCACAAGGTGCTCTCAGACATGCACCCGGTCGAGGCGATGGACCTGTTGTTGAAGCAACTCGGAAAGCAGAAGACAAATCGCGACTTCCTCGCCGGGATGACCCTGGGTTGATTTCGGGTTCTTGGCTTGTGAAAAGTTTCACCTGATGGGCCCCGACAGGGCCGTGTCAAACACATCGAGCACCCAGGTCTTCGGGAACCCTTCGGCCTGGGCTGAGAGAACCGGCCCATCAGGCCGGAAGTCCAAACGAAAGACTGCTTTGTCCCGTCGTCCCCAACTTCTGGCAAGCTGGACTCAGCCGCGTCGGTGGGAAGCGAAGTGTCGGTTCCCACACTGACAGGTCAGGCCAACCCGGGGAATTCCCGTCGGGATCTTCCGCCTGGTCTCGGGGATTCGTTGACCCGCCTACTCATCCCGCTAGAATCAAAATACACAGCCGAGATCCGAGTCGGAGCCGGGTATGCCCCTGACCCTGACCGACAGTCCGAGTTCGAAGTCGCTCAAACCGCTGAATCGTCCGACTCCCGCATACGAGCGGTCGGATGACGGCTCCCGCACATTGGTTGCGGTTCTGGGCCCGGTCCCTCCGAAGTGGGTGATTGTTCCGATCACGCCCGGATCGTGCGAGCAGAACGGCGAACCGGTCCACGAACCGACGCTGATCTCGACGGGGGACCAGCTTTCCCTCGGCCAGAAGAGCTTCATCGTCAGCACCTGCACGTCGGATTCCAGTGAGGAATTTCCCGACGCCGCCCCCGCCGCCTCGACCTGCACCGTCACCGTTCGTTTCCGGAACACGGAAATTGCTCGTTCCACAGCGATCAAGTACGCGCTGATTGGGACCGATTCCTCCTGCCAGATCGTTCTCGCCGCGGACACACAGTTGGCAGCCCACCACGCAATGCTTGTCGTGGTGGACAACCGCTGGCACCTCTTCGCCCTCACCGAAGCCGGGTTTGGGCGGTTCGGGTCCGAGGATCCGGTCCTGGCTGCACCCCTCGTTCGCGGCGAATCCGTCTGGCTCGGGGATGTGGAACTGACGGTCGGCTACGAGGAGCTCGACCCGCTCGATTTCGGGTACGCCGAGGAAGAGGCACCCGGCGAGGGGGAAGACCCGCTAGACAACTACGGTTTCGCCGAGGATTCCGAGCCAGAATCAGCCCAGCCGTCGTCGACGACCTCCGCCCGTACGCAGTGGACGACCACAACGGTCCGGGCCGAGCGCGGCAACGAGTTCCAGCTTCGAGCCCTCGGGTTGTGCGCCTGGCTGCAGGATGAGCACGTCAAAACCCGGCCGATCGCCCGCCCGGTGACGGTTCGTGGCCCCGCGATCGACGGCAATCCGAGCGGGGAAGAAGGGGATGTCGATGATCTCGAGCGATTCGCCACCCGCCTGAAGATGTCCCCCTGGGATCCCCCCGCGCTCTTCGACCTCGCCGCGTATCTGTGGAACGTCAACCTCGCCGACAACGCCCGGTGGGTGCTCAAGGAACTGTACCGCCAGAACCCCAACGACCCGATTATCGCCGAGAGTCTGGCGGTGCTGTCTCGTTCCCAGGCGAACGATCTGGGCCGCCCGAATGAGGCCCGGCTCGCGGACATCAAGCGGGCTCACAAATACGCAGCAGTCGCCTCCAAACTTCGGCCCGGAGACATCCGGCTCCTCGAACTGGTCCGGGCGATCGGCTCCGAGCAGACGCTCCTGGAGATGTCCCAGGCCGGCCCCTCCGCTCGACGCCGGACCGACCGCTCCTGATCGTTCGCCGAAACCGTTGATTTCGCACCCAAACCCAGACCGCCGAAGCAGGATTCTCCCGTGGTCAAGATCACGACCGCCTGCCCGATGTGTGAGAAGTCCGTCTCCATCGAGACGAGCGCTTCCGCGTTCAAGTTCGACCCCAAGAGCCGCGGCCTGGCCGTCACCATCACCTGCACCCACTGCGGTCGGCAGTTCCCGCACGCCCTGAACAAGAAGGACAAATCCAAGGACGGGCCCGGGAGTGCTCCGAAACCCACTGCCGGTCCGAGTTCCCCCGCGATCCCCCGGCCCTCGACGCTGCAAGTCTCCGGGATGCCGGAAAAGGGAACCGATTCCGCCCCGGCCCCGCTGGCACCGATGGGGGCCGCTCCACCTCCCCCCGCAGCCCCGGAAACCTCGGGAGTCTTCGAAGGATTCGCCGGGGACCGCGTCAATGCCCCGGAGGTGGGCAAGCCCGTCTTCGCACCACTCGGGGGGATGCCGGCGCGTCGCCCGGGAATGGACGATGCCGCACCCGCGCCGGCCCCGGCACCACTCCCGCCCCCACCGACACCGACCCGGGGGAGTGCAACCTTTTCCCCCGCGGTTCCCAGCCGATCGAGCCCCGGTTTCGAGCCGCCGGGTGCAAAAAGTTCGAAGCGAGCCTCTGCCGAATTTGGAGGGAGCAAGTCCCAACCCGCCAAGCCGCTCCCGCCGGCACCGGCCCCACCGCCAACGATGGCCGTCCCGATGGCGGACGGTGGGAAAAAGAAGATGCCCGAGTGGATGCAGTACCTCCTCCTGATCGGGGGCATTGGCGTCATCGGCATCGTCATTTTCGCCATCCCGAGCGGTGATTCGGCGCCGGCGACGAAGAAAACGGAATCGACCGAGGCGAAGGCGAAGGACAAACCGCCGCCGCCGACCACCCCGGTCCAGCCGCCGAAAAAATATCTCGTGGCCCCGATGCCTCGACCCGCCGGAACGCCGCTGCCCCCGAGAGAGTGACCCTCCCGAGGATCCGTCATGGCCACTGCCGCCCAGCCCAACGGCTCGCCCAAACCCGCCGCGAAACCCGCCCCCTCCGCCGGGACCGCGGCCATCATGGCCGACGCATCCCAGTCTCGAAAACCCGACAAGCAAACCTCCAAACGCGACATCCTGTACGGGGAAACCCTCCGCTTCTTCTTCCGGCCCGTCGCCCATCTCCTCTTCGAAGACGAGTCCATCTCCGAGGTGATGATCAACGGCCCGAAGGACATCTACATCGAGCGGAAAGGGAAAGTCGAGCGGGCCCACGGCGTCGAGTTCCCCGACGAGTATTCCCTCGGTGCCGCCGTCCTGAACCTCGCGGAGTTCGTGGAGCGGCACGTGGACGCGGAAACGCCGACGATGGACGCCCGCCTTCCGGAACCGTTCAAGTACCGCGTCAACGTGATCATGCCGCCGATCAGCCGGGTCGGGATCTGCGTCACCATCCGGAAATTCAAGGAAAATAACTGGGACCTCAACACCCTCATCCAGTTCGGCTCGCTGACTCCGATGGCGGCCGAGTACCTGGATCTGATGGTGAAGTCGCACCACAATGTGATCGTGTCAGGCGGCACCGGGTCCGGGAAAACGTCGCTCCTCAACGCCCTCTCGGCATCCATCGCCGATTCCGAGCGGTGCGTTGTGATCGAGGACTCGTCCGAACTTCGGCTCCTCAAGCCGCACGTGGTTTACCTTGAAGCCCGCCCCGCCGGTCCGGACGGGAAGGGGGCCGTTACCATCCGCGATTGCTTCGTCAACTCCCTGCGGATGCGGCCCGACCGGATCATCGTCGGCGAAATCCGGCGGGGGGAAGCCCTCGACCTGATCCAGTCAATGCTTTCCGGCCACGACGGGGCTCTGAGCACGGTCCACGCCAGCTCCCCGCTTCTGGCCCTGACGCGTCTCGAAACCCTTTGTCTCATGAACGATGTCGGGATGCCCGTGTACGTGGCCCGGGCGCAGGTCGCCTCGGCGATGCACGTGATCGTCCAGGCGTCGCGATTCCCCGATGGTTCCCGCCGGGTCCGCGAGATCGCCGAGGTCATGGGCCTTTCCTCGGACGACAAGTACCTGATGCGGCCGATCTTCAAGTTCGTCCAGACCGGCTTCAGCACGGAAGGGAAGATCCTGGGCGAACTCCGCTGGACCGGCGAGGTTTCCCGCTTCGATCAGGAAATCCAGGAGGCCCGGGCGATGCTCAAGGCGTTCTACCAGTGTGAGATCAAACAGACGCACGGAATCTGGGGCCTCGACGCGGACGGGAATGTCGTCGCGGGATAGCACCATCGCGTGCCCCGAAGTGTCTGTGAAGATCCCTCCTTTTTCCCGACCGGTTGTGTCCGCGGTTCCCGGTCACGAGTAACATCGATCTAATACCACCCCTCGATCCGTCCTCCCGAATCGGAGGTCAGCCCGATGAACAAACTCGCAATCCTCATCCCGATTGGCCTGGGCCTGCTCGCGGGGGTGATGAACTTCCTCGCGGTCCGATCGAGCATCAAGCCCATCGAACTGGTGTCGGTCAACGACACGATTCGCCCCGGTACGCCGATCGCCGCCTCGATGCTTGTCCCCATCTCCGTCCGGGCGGACCAGGCGATCCTCCGCTCCGCGATTCCCTGGGAACAGCGGGGGATCGTGTTCGAACGCCGGGTCAACCGGGAGCTTGGGAAGGGGGAAATCCTCCTTTTCGCCGACGTCCGGCAGATGGACACCGACGCGGTTCGCAACCTTCGCGAAGGGGAAACGAGCCTCACTATCTCCGTCCCGGAGAGCAAAATCGTCCCGGGTCTGAGAATCTCCGACGATGTGATGGTCGTCGTGGCGGCCCGCGGTGCGGAAGAAGAAGACACCACGATCACCAAGGGCCAATCGGTCCGGCTCGTGGGTCCGTTCCGGGTCGTCGGGCTGGGCGATGCTCCGGGTTCCGGGGTTTCCCGCGATGAACCCCGATCGATCGTGCTCGCGGTTCGGGTCAACAACAACGGGGAATTGATTGACCAGTCCGCTCGGGACCTTGAGAATGCCCGTCCGAAACGGCCTGGCGACCGCCCGCTGATCATCGGCCTCGAGTTCCCGCACAAGAAGGTCCGCGGCTCGACCACGACAACCGAGACACCGAAAGACAAGTGATTTCCACGCTGTCTGACCCCACACGGGAAGTTCCGGCACGCCGGCACGTTCCCGCGTGTAACCGGATTCCGAGCCGAGGTTTCGCCCATGGAGTTCGAGATCATCGACCTCAACACCCGGCGGACCAAGACCGTCAAGGTTCCCCCGGGGCGAAACCCGGTCCGCATCGGCAACCACCCCCAGGCTGACGTCTTCCTCCCCAGCCCCCTCGTGGGCAGCGAGGTCGGGGCCTTCGAGAACGACGGCTCCGGCAAGGGGTGGAAATTCTGGAACTTCAACGGCCGGGAAATTGAGGTCATCGACACCATCGTCGAAAGCGACGGGGCCCGCGAACAACGCACCAAAACCTGGGAAGTCCAGCACTTCGTCCGCGTCCTCGGCCGGATCGTCCGACTCGAGCACCGGCCCGAGTACCTCATCACCGTCAAGTTCGACAACGAGGAACTCCAGACCCGGGCCGACGACAACCTCCGGATGGATCGGCAGGCCTCGGAACTCGTCGTTTCCCTCCACCGCGAACTGAACCGACTCCTGACCGGCCCGGGGGTCGACAAGGGGGACGAATACAGCAGCGAGTATCTGCTCGCGCTCGAGAAGCGGATCGAGGATCTCGCCCGCGGTCGGCACGAGTTCCCCTCCGACGATTCGACCCACACGCCGGTCGGGAACCACCTCGCCGGGGTTTGCGTCCGGGCGGAACTGATCCGCAAGCTCAGCGAAGAGGCCGGCGAGCAGGCCCAAAAACTCCGAAGCCGGGAGTATTTCGATTCCTGGTCGGAACTCAAGGTCCGCGACCCGGCCCGAGAAGACGACCTCGGCCGACTCGTTCTGCGGGCGAAGATGGCCCTGGGCCTCGACAAGATCGACGACCTGACCGCGAAGATGAAGAAGGTCAAGAACGACATGTGGGGCTACTGGTACGAGCTCCTCAAGAACCGCGACGCCCCGTCCTACCAGACCCGCCGGTACCTCGCGCTCCGGCGGGTCAAGAAGGAAATCAAGGACCTCAACTACGGCTTCGGTCCGCTCGAGGATTTGCTCGACGACCCGACCATTTCCGAAATCATGGTCGTCGACAAGGACCACATCTTCATCGAGAAGGGCGGGTCCATCGAGGATTCGGGGATCCGCTTCCTCGACGATTCCAGCACGCAATCGGTCATCGAGAAGGTGGCGGCCCAGGCGGGTCGCGTCCTCAACGACGAAATGCCGCTGCTCGACGCGATGATGGGGGACGGCAGCCGGGTCAACGCGGTGCACAAATCTCTCGCCTTGAAGGGGCCGTGCCTCACGATTCGGCGCTTCCCCCGGAAACGGCTCAACATCGACGACCTCGTCTACAAG
Source organism: uncultured Alcaligenaceae bacterium (assembly GCA_964552815.1). Classification (GTDB taxonomy): domain Bacteria; phylum Planctomycetota; class Planctomycetia; order Gemmatales; family Gemmataceae; genus CAYUHJ01. The sequence goes on from CAZKIQ010000019.1 coordinate 84,049, forward strand.
TTCAAGTCGATCAGCCTGGCCGGCCGGAACTTCATCGAGGCGTCCGTCATCAACCGCCGCAACGTCCTCGTCGCCGGCGGAACCGGCTCCGGGAAGACGACGTTCCTCAACTGCTTGAGCATGTTCATCCCCGACAAGGAGCGGATCGTCACCATCGAGGACACGGCGGAACTGCAACTGCAGAAGATCCACGTCGTCACCCTCCAGACGCGAAAGAAAACCTCCAACGACGAGAAGTCCAAGGAAGTGCTCATCTCCGACCTGGTGAAGAACGCCCTGCGGATGCGACCGGACCGCATCGTGGTCGGGGAATGCCGGGGGGCTGAGGGGCTGTACATGCTCCAGGCGATGAACACGGGCCACGACGGCTCGCTGACGACGCTGCACGCCAACACTCCGAAAGACGTGGTGCTGCGGTTGCAGAGTATGTGTCTGGAAGCGAACCCGGAACTGCCGGTGAGTTCGATCAACCGGATGATCGCGTCGGCGATCGACCTGGTGGTGCAACTGCGGGTGGTGACGATCCAGATCCCGCAGCCGGACGGGACGATCATCAAAAAGAAGGCAAAGTACGTCGTGGAAATCTCGGAATTCGAGGGCCTCGACGAGGAAACGGGGGAGGTCGCAATCCGCAGCCTCTTCATCCGCGACGGCGACGGCAGCGGCCCCCTCCGCTCGACCGGCTCCCTCGCCACCTTCTTCCCCGACCTTCAAGACGCGGGGCTGATCAAGAGCCCTCTTGACCTGATGCAGTAACCTTCCCGAGTCCCGCCATGACCGTCGACGATGTCGTTCGCATCTTGAAGCTTCAACCGCACCCCGTTGAGGGGGGATTCTTCCGGGAAACGTACCGGTCGACGGGGAAACTGGATTTTCCGGGGTATCCGTCGCTGCGGTCGATCGGGACGGCGATCTACTATCTGCTCTCGCCGGGGAGCGTGTCGGAGATGCACGTTTTGCCGGGAGACGAGGGGTTCCACTTTTACCTCGGCGATCCGGTCGAGATGCTCCAACTCCACCCGGACGGGTCAACCGCGACCCTGGTTCTGGGCGGGGATCTGCTGGCGGGTCAGGTCCCGCAAGCAGTGGTTCCGGCGGGGGTGTGGCAGGGTTCGCGACCGCTGCAGGGGCCGCACGGGTTCTCGCTGCTCGGGGCAACCATGGCTCCGGGTTTCGACTACGTCGACTACACTGGTGGAACGCGGGCCGAGTTGACCGCGAAGTGGCCGGCGGCGGCGGAAGCGATCGCCCGCCTGACGCCGCGGGGATGATCCGCCGGAACTCGCACCATCACCATGCCTCCGCCGCCGTCTGCGTTTGCCGATGCTCTGGTTCTCACCGGGCCGACCGGGTCCGGGAAGTCCGCGGTGGCACTGGAACTCGCGGAATCGATCGACGCCGAGATCGTGTCGATGGATTCGATGACGGTCTATCGCGGCATGGACATCGGCACCGCGAAACCGACACCGGCGGAACTGGCCCGTGTCCGCCACCACCTTGTCGATGTGCTCGATCCGTGGGAATCCGGCAACGTGGCGTGGTGGCTGGACCACGCGGCGGCGGCGTGTGCCGAGATGCGAGCCCGGGGGAAACGGCCGCTGCTGGTCGGGGGGACGCCGTTCTACCTCAAGGCCCTGCTTCACGGGTTATTCGACGGCCCACCGACAGAACCGGAAGTCCGCCTGCAATTCGAGGAACTCGCCCGGGAAATCGGCAACGAGGGGCTGCACGCCCGGCTGGCCGAGGTCGACCCAAAATCGGCGAGTCGGCTCCACCCCAACGACGTCCGCCGGGTCGTGCGGGCACTCGAAGTACACCGGGTCACCGGCCGACCGATCAGCGAATTCCAGCAGACCTGGGATTCCCCCGAGCTCCCGGCGATCCCCGCGGTGGTGCTGGAATGGCCACGCGAGGAACTGTATCGGCGGATCGATTCCCGCGTCGATCAGATGCTCGCGGCCGGCTGGGTCGACGAGGCACGCCGACTTCGCAACCTGCCGCGACCAATCGGGAAGGAAGCGGGGCAGGCCCTCGGGTACCGCGAAATATTCGCATTCCTCGATGGAAAAATGGGGTGGGACGAGACGGTGGTCTGGATCAAAACCCACACGCGTCAGTTCGCGAAGCGGCAACTGACGTGGTTCCGCCACCTGCCCGGCCTCGTCACTGTGCCGGCGGGGACGCCCGATTCCCGGGAGATGGTTCGACAGGCATTGTTGCGACCGACTTCCCCGCTTCCACCGCAAACTGCCGTGGAAAGTTGATTCCGCCTCGCGAATGCGTCACAATCTTGGATGAGACTGTCTGGAAATTGGGCCGATCACCGACGCCGTGAGCGACTTGTGCTATAGGATTGAGAGTAGAGGCCGTTCTCGAGCCGGCCGGCCCCGCCCCACCCGACGCGACTCAAGGACAGCGATGCGTACCGTCACATTTCTCGTTCTGGAAGGCGTCGACAAGGGTCGGGTTTTTCGCGACCTCAACGTTCCCGTCACCATCGGCCGGGAAGAAGGAAACGTCCTCCGGCTCAACGACGAACGCGTAAGCCGGTACCACGCCAAGGTCCAGGCCGAGGACGGCGACATCATCCTGACCGATCTCGACAGCACCAACGGAACCCGCGTCAACGGGGCGACCATCCAGATCCGCCGACTCCGGGCCGGCGACCAGCTCTCGATCGGCCGGACTATGCTTCTGTTCGGCACGATGGAGGAAATCGAGGCGCGGCGGCAGCAATCCGCCGCACCCGCCAGCCAGGGGGGAGCCCAGACGATCCGAGCCGACGAGCTCGCCGCCGCCGGGGGAAGCAGCAAGGTCGCCGCCCCGCCAGCACCGCCCGCCCCCGTGCGGAAAAACGACGCCGTCTCCAGCCCGCTTCCCCCGGCACCGGAATGGCGAGCCCGCGACGAGGATATTCCGCCCCTACCCGTGAAACTCTCCGGAGCCCAGGCGGCTCGCATTGCCGAGATCTTCGACTACCTCCACCGCGGCCTCACCTCCTCCGTCGAAAACATCGAGGCCAACGAAGAAGGAACCGAGGTCAAGCTCGGCTTCAACGAGTGGCAGACCATCCAGGCCGTCCAGATGCTGCTCGCCCGGTACGGCCGCATGGTCGCGGAACCCGAGAATCAGAACTGACCCGGAATCACCCGGCTTACTCCAGGTCCCACACCAGCACCGAACCCGTATCCGAACCCGCCGCGACCCGCGTGCCGTCCGGCGAGAACGCCAGCGCCAGGATTCGACCGATCTCCCACCGAAACGCGGACCGCTCCGCCCAACTGCCGACCTCCCAGAACCGCACGGACTTGTCCCAGCTCCCCGTCGCCAGGGTCCGCCCGTCCGGCGAGAACGCGACCGCCGCCACCGTGCCGCCGTGCCCGCGGATCGTCGCCCGCTGCTGTTTCCGGGAAACATCGAGAATGGCCACGTCATAGCCGATCGCCGCCGCGACGACGTTGCCGTCCGGGTGAATCGCGATCGCCGGGCTGACGTGAGAAAGATTGAACTGGATCGGGTCCGGCCGGGTGATGTCCCGCACCGTGACCCGACGACTGCCGTTGGACCAGGCGAGTGTCTTCGACCGCGGATGGGCCGTCACCGCCCGCACCCCGTGCGGTTCCGTGAACGTGGGTGGTCGGAGTTTCCCGGTCGGATACTCAAACAGGGAAACGTGCCCCCAGGCCGCGTGCGGCGGATCCCCGAACCCCACCGCGAGGAGTTTGTCGGACACGACCGCGAGGGAAATCGGGGATTCCTTCGCCTTCGCCCGCACCGGCAGGTTCTCGACCGACTGCTCACCGGTTAACCCGACGACCGCGGACCGCAACCCGAGCAAGAGTTCGCCGGCGGGGTGGAACGCCAACCCGGACACGGCCGAGCCCACATTCGCGAGCCCCTGCAACTCATGCCCATCCCCGGCGGGATCGAGAATCCAAACGGTCCCATCCTTCCGGCCGGTCGCAAGCGCACCCGAGAGCGGATCAAACGCCAGCGATGCAACGGGGGATGCAGAAAGATCGATTCGCAGCATCGGTTCCGTCCGTCAGGGGCGACGTCCGGAATTGTACGCATCGAACGATTAGCTGGGAGCCACCATCATTTCTTTGTGTTCGGCGTGAAATCAGAACCACGTTTTGTGGAGGGTGGACCGATGGCTGAGGTTGATCGAGACAACTCGATGATGTATTCATCCTGGTTGCGTTTGACTTCGATCACCACATCCGAAGTGTTCCTACTCGAAAACTTTTTTGGAATCGGACGATTTTTTCGACTCTCGAAATGTTCCTTTTCTTTCTCACGATCGCCAAACACATCGTCCGGGACCGAGGATTCCCTAATAAACACCCGAAATTTGCCCGGGACCGCCCCTGCAGAGCCTTTGGTGGTCAAACTAAATTGACCTTTTTCATTAGAGATACCAGTCGCAACGTTTTCCGAGTTGCTTCCCATATCACTTGGCTCAAACGCAATGTCTGCAAACGGGAGAGGCTCCCCATCGAGCTTAACCACACCTCTTACTGGTGTTAATTCCATCGGAGGTGGCTGTGGGGCCCCGGAACAGCCGACTAAACCTGCAACGGAGGTCAGAAGCAGAATGCACCGAACCATTCTCGCTCCAGAAATCGATAGGAGTTGAGACTTCATCTTCGGATCGGCGCATCTGGCTGACCCCGCATGTCAAGCTGAATGGACTGCTTTCCAGGTTTAACTTCAACAGTGAGAGTGGTCGTCAACACAGATGCGTACTTTTTCGGATGTCGAAAGTTGGCGGATAATTCTTCCAATGCTTTGGTGTCCTCGACGACAACTTTATAGGTACCGGTGTAAGTCCCATCCTTGTTTTCGTCTGGGCGACGAAGAACAAACTTCCCTTCGCTATCTGTGAGCCCCACGGCGGACATTGAAGGTTCCGAAGAAGCTTCTGGCATGAATACAACAGCGCCATCAGAGAAGGGCTTGCCGTTTAAAGTGAGGATCCCCTCGACTTCACCGATAGGTGGTTGGGGTTTGCTGCACCCAGACAGCAAGAAAGCCATAGCAAAGCCAAGAGCTACTAGCTGTCCAGGTACCCGCATTTCTGCCTCAAGAATAGAGAAGGTGAAGCCACCGAAAACAATTTGGTCACTCCTGAATCACGTTGCCGTCGTTACGGATAGCGAGGTTGGCAAATCCTGTCGTATTGACACTATCAATAATAAATCGGACCGAGCCGTCGCCCATACAGAAGTTCGCACCACCCGTGTGCCCACTTCCGAACATGCCAACCCGTGTATTCGTCACGTTGAAGCTGGACGTGGTGCCGGCGGGTATCGTGTAGTTCAGCACTTTGGTGGTCACTGATGTGCTGTAAGGGCGACCGTTGCCAAGAATTTGCGAACCATAATTGCCAGCGGACCAGCCCCACGAACCCATCATGCCAAGCTTATAGCCTTGGGTGTGACTCGTGTAGGAGTCATAGACGTCATCTTTGTGGAATTTCTCACCGAACATAATCGTGTTACTCAGTCCATCCCCGACATCGTTGATTCGGGTCGGCTGAAGATTAAATGGATAACCCTGAGGGCCGGTGACGTTGAAGATTCCATCTCCCGAGAGTGCGCCGGGGTAGTAACCCTGGGTACCTCCACAGCCAGCGTAACTGGTTTGAGCAAAGTAAGCATTGTTCGCATAGGAAGTAAGTGAACTGCCAGTGTAAGTTAAGCGAACAGGATTTTCTTTGAATATATCAGACGGGCATACATACGTAGAGATAACCGTTGCAGAGGGAGCGTTAACCGTCGGATTGCCTCCCGAGTCAAGTTGATTTTTGTAAACATCAATCCCGTTACCACCGGGAGCACCAGTAGCGTAAACCCAATTCGCAGCGAGGGCGGTCTGTTCGATGTAAGGCAGAATAAAAGCAAAGACAGTTGAGCCGTAGTAGCGGTATCCTGTGCCCGCCGCCGGTGTCGGTGTTTGCTGATACTGGACATAACCAGACGGAAATCTCTGATTGGCACCTTCAAAGTTGTGGCAAGCCAAACCAAGTTGCTTCAAATTGTTCTGGCACTTTGCCCTCGCGGCAGCTTCGCGGACCTTTTGAACCGCTGGCAGCAGCAGCCCTATCAGGACTGCAATGATCGCAATCACCACGAGCAGTTCGATCAGAGTAAACGCCAAACGAATTCGAGAATGAGAACTCATAAATCCCTCTGGATGAAAACGCGGCCACACTGGGCCAATCCGAAACGACTCCCGGGAAGGGCGGAAGTCGAACTGGCACGTTTCCCCGTCGGGGGTCGGCAAGGGGGTAATCCCCACCGACGGTGTTACTTTTTTGAGAGGCTCCCGGTGAGGAGGACGCTAACTGTGAGCGCCCGATGAGGAGCCAATGCGGAATTTGTAGACCCAGAGCACTTCGGCAGCAACGAATCTCGTGTGAATTCTGTATGAAGACTGATTCTTGTCGTCTGCCGGTGTTCCGAGGTCCCAAAGAAACATTTCCACTGAGTCAGTCGCGAAATCAGTTTCTGCCGGACAGAAAATGGGGCGGAAAAAGGGAAGTGCGATGAGGATCAACGCCAGCGGACGGCGAAGCGGTTGTGGCCGAGCGTTTCCAGCTCCCGCTCGACGACGCCGCAATTTTCGAGGCGGTCGAGCATCTCCTCGGCGTCGCGGAGGCTGGCGACCACGCTGACCTGCCACTCCGCCACGGTGCCGGGAGGTGTTGCGGATCGGCAGCAGGTTTTGGGACGGGACCAGCGGAATGCGAGCAAAACCCCGGAAAACCCGGCGACGGCGGCGATCAGAAGCAGGGGAAGGGACATATCGGCCTCGGCCGGCCCGGCGGGAGATTTCGCGTGAAGTCGGGATTCTACCACACCTCAGAAGGTGATCGGCTCGCAAAATCCCGGGAGCGAGCCGATTCCGGGAATCGACTCGCTCCCGGTCACGGGCGTTGCCGGAGGTGCCGGTTCAACCGCCCGCGACGGCTGCAATCAGCGAGCTCACACGTTTCCCGAAGCCCACGGGGTCTGCGATTCGGGATCCCTCGGCGACGACGGCCTGCTCGAACAGCAGCCGGGCGAAGTCGTCGAGCCGAGCGTCGGCGGGGTCCTTGGTGTGGACGGCCAGCACCGCGAGGACGGCGGGGTTCTCGGGGTTGAGTTCAAGGACGCGTTTCTCGGTGGGTCGATCGTCGCCGGACCGCTTGAGGATCCGCTCCAGGTGGGCGGACATCCCGTGCGCGTCGGCGACCAGGCAGGCGGCGCTTTCCGTCAGCCGCTTCGTGAGCTTCACGTCCGCGACTTCCGGAAGCTTGACCTTGAGGGCCGCCAGGAGGTTGGCGAACTTCGATTTGACCTCCTCGGAGATGTCGCCGTCGCTGGGTTTGACGTCGGCTCGATCGGCGGGTTCGAGCTTCTTCCCCTTGTACTCCCGGAGTGCGGGAATCGCGAACTCGTCGACGGGGTCGGTCGAGAAGAGGACGTCGTACCCCTTGGCCCGGAACGCTTCGAGATACGGCGAGTGCCGGAGTTGCCCGACGGTTTCCCCGGCGAGGTAGTAGATTGCGTCCTGCCCCTCGGGGAGTTTCTCGACGTACTCGGCCAGCGTCGTGTACTTCCCGGCTTCCGTTTTGTCCGACTCGAATAGCAGAAGGTCGGCGACCTTCTCCTTGTTGTCCCAGTCCCGGGCGAGGCCCTCCTTGAGGGTGTTGCCGAGTCCCTGGTAGAAGGCGAGGTACTTTTCGAAATCCGTGTTTTTGAGCCCCTCCAGGCCGGAGAGGACGTTCCGCACGACGTTTTTGCGGATCGTATCGAGGTGGGGGTTCTGCTGGAGTAATTCCCGGGACACGTTCAGGGGGAGGTCGGCGGAGTCGATCACTCCGACGACGAAGCGGAGGTAGTCGGGAAGCACTTCCTCGCAGCGGTCCATGATCAGGACGCGCTGGACGTAGAGCTTGAGCCCGCCCTTGCGGTCCTCGAAGTCGAAGGAGAAGGGCCGGTGGGCCGGGATGAACAGGAGCGCCCGGAACTCGGTTTTCCCCTCGACGTTGAAGTGCAGCACCTTTGCGGGGGACTGGTGGTCGTGGGAAATCTGCTTGTAGAACTCGGTGTACTCGTCGGCCGTCACCTCCCGCGGCGTGCGGAGCCAGATCGCCTTCTGCGAGTTGATCGTGTCCTCTTTCCGCTCCTTCTGGCCGTCTTTTTCTTCCTCCGTGACGAGAACCACGGGGTGCTCGATGAAATCGGAGAATTTCTTGACGAGGGAACGGAGCCGCCAGCCATCCAGGAAGTCCTTGGCGTCCTCCTTGAGGTGGAGGATCACGTCGGTTCCGCGGTCGGCTTTCTCGGCGGGTTCGACGGTGAAGCTGCCCTGCCCGTCGGATTCCCAGCGGACACCAAGGGTCGGACCGCCGGCGGGGCGGGTCTGGACGGTGACCTTGTCGGCGACCATGTAGGCGGAATAGAAGCCGACGCCGAACTGGCCGATCAGCCCGGGTGCGTCCGGGGTTTGCTTCGCCTTGAGGGCTTCCACGAACGCCTTGGTCCCGGATTTTGCGACGGTGCCGAGGTGGTCGATCACCTCTTCGCGGGACATGCCAACACCGTTGTCGGAAATGGTCAGCGTCCCGGCGGTCGGGTCCGGCGTGATGGTGATCTTCCAGTCGCGGTTCCCCTCGAGTTTCTCCTCGTTGGAGAGGGAATCGAACTTGACCTTGTTGATCGCATCCGACGCGTTCGAGATCAGTTCGCGGAGGAAAATGTCGCGGTCGGAATAGAGCGAGTGCGTGATCAGGTGGAGCAGTTGCTTCAACTCGGCCTTGAATTCCAGCGTTTCGGCAGGCATTGCTTTCAACTCCCGGCGTCTCGGTCATCTGCGGCTCGGTTCGTCGGCCGCTCGATGAATTTTACTATTCGCAAACCACCGGGAGGGGGAAGCCCCCACATCCGCCATTCTTTCGAGGATTCGCCGGGCTGGGTGCGATCCCGCGACCGAGCCTGCGGTTCCGGGGGTAGGAGTCGTGTCGGTTCGCGGTGCCGGGAGACCAAGGTCGGCGTCGTCCGGGAAGTGTTTCCCGTCACGCCAAAGTTTCGGATGGTCGATCTCCTGGGGTGGGCGTTTCTCGACCCGAAGCAGGAGGCAGACATGTCAGACCCCAACGGCGATCGTCGACGGATCGCGGACTACCTCGCGGAACACGGCCCGACGCATGGCGATCGCCTGGCGGAGCGGCTGGGAATGTCGCTGGGCCGGTTCTGGCCGCTGATCAACTGTGCCTGGTTCGACATCGTCACCGGCGGGTGGGGGCTCACGGAACGCGGTCGGCAGGAAGCGTTCGGCAACGCACCCGTCACCACCGGCCGGGCTGGTCGCTGATTTCCCCCATTTTCGAAACCATCCGTTAGATCTGGTCATCTCCGACGCAATGAGGTGGTGCGAAAACTCGCACCACCTCCGGAGATGACGCCATGTCTCGCACACGTTCCACTCGCCTTTCTCTGACCTCGCTCGACGATCGCATCGTTCCCGCGGCCGGCTTCGACGCCACGCCCATGGCCAGCTACTCCCTCACCAACGACTGGGGGTCCGGATACCAGGGGGAGATCCGACTCACCAACGACGAGGGAAGCTCCATCAAGGACTGGCGGCTCTCCTTCGATTTCGGCAGAAGCATCGGCCAGATCTGGAACGCGAAGGTCGTCAGCCACACCGGCACGCGCTACGAGATCGGCCCCGCCGACTACAACACCACGCTCAACCCGGGGGCGGTGGTTTCGATCGGGTTCCTCGGAAGCGGCGGAACCGCGTCGACCACCCCCACCGGGTTCGCACTTGGCTGGGAAGGCGGCACCACACCGACACCGACACCGACACCCACTCCAACTCCGACTCCCACGCCGAGCCCGACTCCAAGCTCCTCGACGCAGGTTTCCTTCAAGGTCGACAGCAACTGGAACACCGGCTTCACCGCGACGGTCACGATCAAGAACACCGGCACGACCGCGATTTCCGGGTGGAGCGTGGGTTTCGACGCCGGCTTCGCAATCGGAAACCTGTGGAACGGAAGCATCGCGAGCCACGCCGGGACGCGGTATGTCGTCAAGAACGCCGGTTACAATGGCATGATCGCACCGGGAGCCAGCGTCTCCTTCGGGTTCCAGGCGAGCGGCACCGCGGCGACGCCGACCAACTTCACCTTCAACGGAACCACCGTCGGAACTCAGAATCCGACACCGACACCGACACCGACACCAACTCCAACTCCGACACCCACGCCGACTCCGACACCCACGCCGACTCCGACACCCACGCCGGCGGCGGCGGGGTGGCTCAGCACCTCGGGGAATCAGATCATCAACTCGCAGGGGCAACCCGTCCGGATCGCGGGGGTCAACTGGTTCGGGTTCGAGAGCACCAACTACGCCCCGCACGGGCTCTGGACCCGGGGCTACAAGGAGATGATGGACCAGATGAAGCAGGAGGGCTTCAACACGATCCGTTTGCCGTTCTCGAACCAGCTCTTCGACGCGGGGAGCATCCCGAACGGGATCGATTTCTCGAAGAACCCGGATTTGCAAGGGCTTTCCGGGATCCAGATTCTGGACAAGATCGTGGCGTATGCCGGGGAAATCGGGATGCGGATCATGCTCGATCACCACCGCTCGGACGCGGGTGCCGGGGCGGAACTGTCGGGGCTGTGGTACACGTCCGCGTATTCGGAATCCCGGTGGATCTCCGACTGGACCATGCTCGCCAGCCGGTACGCGAACAATCCGACGGTCATCGGTGCGGATTTGCACAACGAGCCGCACGGCCCGGCCACGTGGGGCACCGGAGGCATCAACGACTGGCGGCTGGCGGCCGAACGGGCGGGGAATGCGATTCTCGCGGTGAATTCGAACTGGTTGATCGTCGTGGAGGGCGTCGAGAGCGGGCCAAGCGGATACTACTGGTGGGGCGGCAACCTCTCCGCCGCGGGGCAGTACCCCGTCCGCCTCGACGTGGCCGGCCGGCTGGTCTACTCCCCGCACGACTACCCCGCGTCCGTCTACCAGCAGCCGTGGTTCTCCGCATCGAGCTACCCCAACAACCTCGCCGCCGTCTGGGACGCAAACTGGGGTTACCTCTACAAGCAGGAAATCGCCCCGGTTCTTCTCGGCGAATTCGGGACCAAGTATCAGACGACCAGCGACCAGGTCTGGCTGGCGACGCTCGTCGACTACCTCGGCGACACAACAACCACCGGCCAACCGCAGGGTATGAGCTGGACCTACTGGAGCTGGAACCCCAACAGCGGCGACACCGGCGGGATCCTGGCCGACGACTGGCGGACCGTGAACCGGGCCAAGGCAAACGCGATCGACCCCATCGAGTACGGGCCGATCGTGGGGTGACCGGGAATTCCGCGAAGTCCTCGAAAATCGGAAGCTACGCGGCCTGTTTCGATTTCCGCACCGCTGGCTGGGATTTCCACCGGCGGTGGAGCCAGAAGTACTGCTCCGGGTGGCGACGGATCAGGCTTTCCACGGCTGCATGGTATCGCTGGGTGATCGCCTTGACCGCGTCCGGCCGGCGGGCGTACTCGTCCGGGTCGATGACATCCTCGCAGACCACCTCGTACTCCAGAAGCCTGCCGACGCGGGGGTTTCCGACGACCACCATGCGGGCGTGGTAGGCCATCGCCATCATGGCGACCGCCTTGTGCGCCGACGCGGGCCGGCCGAAGAAATCCACAAAGACACCCTTGGGGCCCGCGTCCTGATCCGCGAGCGTCGCCACTTTCCCGCCGTTGGCCAGCACCGTCGTGAGCCGGTCGAAGTCGTCCTTCTTCGCGATGATCGTCTGCCCCGTCGCCTGGCGGAACCGCTTGAGGAAGTCCTCGAGATACGGGTTGTCGAGGACCCGAGCGATCGCAAAGGTGCGGAATCCGACGGCGCCGAGGACGTAGCCGGCCATCTCCCAGTTCCCGAAGTGGGCGGTCACGATCAGCATCGGCCGGCGATCGAGCAAGCCGTCGAGCACCGGCCCCTGCCGGACCAGTGTCGCGTAAGTCCGCCAGTTGTGGACCCGGAGTTTCCGCGGCAGCAGGATCATCTCGACGAGAAGCGTGCAAAAGTGGCGGTAGCACCCGCGAACGAGACTGTCGATTTCCGTCGGCGAGCGGTTCGGGAAGGCAAATCGGAGGTTCTCGGCCGCGACGTTGCGATGGCGACGATCGACACGGTAGGCGACCGTCGACAACAGGTTCGCGAAGCCCGCCGCCCACGCGATCGGAATCCCCTGGAGGACGCAAACCAGCGTCCGCACGACGAGATAGATCACGAAATCGACGTGTTTCTTGCGGGGTTTCTTGGCCATTCGCGTTCCCCGGTGCAGGTTCGGGGCAGAAGTGTAGCGGAAACTCGGACCGCATGTCTGCGCCGACCCGTGTTCTGGCAGGTCGACGCAGTTCTCGAAAGTCGTCACTCACCCCGCGAGTGACGGGATGATGCAACACTCACTTCAAAAGCTACGACAAACCGGAAGGTGCCAAATCCGTATCCTTCAGAGAATCGGGATGTACCCTGTCGCGATGGGGCGTGCATTTCGTTTCGCCCTTTTCTCGGCAGCGCCGTAAAATCGCCCCGTCCCGCCCCCGATCTTCTCCCGACCGGAGCCTGACCATGTCGCGCTCTTTTGCCGCGGTTTGCGGCACCATCACCGCTATTGTCCTGGCGGCCGTTTTCCTCCCCGCTCCCGCCGCGGACCCCTCGGCAGACGGATTCGTGCCGCTCTTCGATGGGAAATCCCTCGATGGATGGGTCAACGTCAACTGCCATCCCGACACGTTCTTCGTGAAGAACAACGAGATTGTGACCACCGGCAAGCCCACCGGCTTCCTGCGGACCGCAAAGCAGTACGAGAACTTCGAACTCGAACTCGAGTGGATGCACGTCGAGAAGGAAAAGATGGCGAATTCCGGCCTGTTCGTGTGGGGCGATCCGCTCCCGGCAGTCGGAACACCGTACACCCGCGGCATCGAGGTGCAGGTCCTGATCAACGGGAAAGGGGACTGGTACACGAGCCACGGGGACCTCTTCTCCATCTGGGGTGCCCACTGCAAACCGGATCGGCCGCACCCCAAGGGCTACGAGCGCTGCTTGCCCAGCGAGGAACGCGTCAAGGGGGCCGGCGAATGGAACCACTACAAGGTCATCGCCAACGATGGCGTCATCAAGCTCCACGTCAACGGGAAAGAAGTGTCGGGTGTGTCGAAGTGCACCCCCCGAAAGGGGTACCTCGCCCTCGAATCCGAGGGGGCGGAGTGCCATTTCCGCAACATCCGCATCAAGGAGCTCCCCTCGACCAACCCGAAGCCGGAGGATTTGGCCAAGGTAGCGGACGGCTCGGTATCCCTCTTCACCGGGCTCGATTTCACCGGCTGGGCGAGCGGCCAGGATTCCTGGAAAGCAACCGATGGGGTGTTGCGGCCGACCGGGAAGGAACCCCTCGTAACCGCGAAGAAGTTCGGGCCCTGCGAGGTCATTTTCGACTACAAATTCCCCGCGAAACGGACCGGCGACACCTTCGCGATCCGCTTCGGGGAATCCGGGAAGACCCTCAAGCCCGAGGGAAAACCGGGGACCTGGCACCGGGCAACCTTCACCGTCTCCGCGGATGAGGCCAAGACGCCGAGCGAGCTCCGCTTCATCCCGGAGATGGGTGTGGATCTCCGCAACCTCTTCGTCCGCGTCGAGAAGTGAGTCTGGAACCTCGGAAAGGTTTGCGTCCAGGATCGATCTTTCCGATCGTTCGGACGGTCGAGAAGGCAACCTTCCCGGAATATTCACGATTGGGAGCGGCCTTTGAGGATACTCTGAGCCTTGAGAATCGTCAGGCTCCGGGATCCTTCCGATTCGCCATAACAGCAGACGGTGCGAGCCTGCTATGACGACGCCGATTACGACCGACGAATTCGTCGCCCTCACCGAGCGGAGCGGGCTTCTCCCTGCGGACAAGCTCAACTCGCTCCTCGACCGGGCCCGTTCCAGCGACGGCTCCTTGCTGTCGTCGGAAACGCTCGCCCGCCAACTCGTCCGGGAACGGCTCCTCACGCCGTTCCAGGCCCGGCAACTCCTCCGCGGCCGATACCGCGGCTTCTTCCTCACCGAAAAATACAAGATCCTCGAGCTTCTCGGCGAAGGCGGGATGGGTCGGGTGCTCCTGTGCGAGCACCTGATGTTGCACAAACTCGTCGCGGTAAAACTGCTCCAGATGAGCGGAGCCTCGATGCCCGGTGCGACCGAGCGGTTCCTGCGGGAAGCCCGGGCCGCCGCCGCCCTCGACCACCCGAACATCGCCCGGGTTTTCGACGTCGACAAGGCCGGCGCGACCCCGTTCATGGTGATGGAATACGTCGACGGGACCAACCTTCACCAGCTCGTCGCCGACCATGGCCCACTGTCCGTGGAGCGAGCCGCCGAGTACGTCCGCCAGGCTGCCCTCGGCCTGCAGCACGCCCACGAGCACGGCCTCATCCACCGCGACATCAAGCCGGGCAACCTCATCCTCGACCGCAACGGCACGGTCAAGATGCTCGACCTCGGTCTGGCCCGCTTCTTCGACAGCGCGAAAAACGAGAACCTGACCCAGAAATTTGACGAGAAAAGCATCCTCGGCACGGCCGACTTCATCTCCCCCGAACAGGCGATGAACTCGTCCAAGGTCGACATCCGGGCGGACATTTATTCCCTCGGCTGCACCATGTACTACCTCCTTCTCCGTCGATTCCCGTTCGACGAGGGATCCGTCACGCAGAAATTGCTCTGGCACCAGACCAAGAACGCACCCGCGATCTCGGACTTCCGCTCGGATGTGCCCGACGAACTGATCGAAGTCATCGAAAAAATGATGGCGAAGAAACCCGACGAGCGTTACCAAACACCTGCGGAAACAGTCGCCGCCCTGGCACCGTTCGCGGGGAAATCGCTTCCCGCACCGCCCCCTCACGAGATGCCGAAAGTCAAGCCGTCGACCTACCAGCTCGGGATTTCTTCGCCCCCCTCGGCGGCGGTTCTCGGATTGTCGGGTGCCGATTCCGTCACACCTTCCCCGAACGGGGCCGACCAACCGACCGGAATCAACACCAACCGTCGCCCCGGCGGCAGCACGGCCGGAAACACCCCACCGGTCTATTCGCACGGCACCGGCGGACACCCGGCCCTTCCGTCTGGCCCCTGGCAGGGGGGGAGCAGTGGGTTCCGCCAGCCCGGAATCGCGGGAACGCCCCAGGGTGGGACCCCGATGCCCAGCTTCGACCCCACCGCACCAGCGAGTTTCCCGCACATCCCCCCACAACTGCTGTCGCAACTGACTGCCGCCGAGCTTTCCGGGCTGATGCAGACCCAACGTTTGACACCGGAAACGAAATCGCGAACAGGTCTTTGGGTCGGACTCGGGCTCGGCGGTCTTGCTCTGATTGCTGTGGGCGTCATCGCATTCCTGATGCTCGGCCGAGGCAACGGCACGGCTCAACCGACCGACACCAAGCCGACGCCCGCCACCACCCCCACGACCGAACCCGACCCGGGTCCGGGCGTCGCCCCGAACGGGATCGTTCTCAACGGGGCGGGCTCGTCTTTCGTCGACCCGCTGATGCAGAAGTGGGCCGAGGTCTACCTCAAGAAAACCGGGACCAAGATCTCCTACCAGCCCCTCGGCTCCGGACGTGGAATCGACGGCGTGACGGAAAAACTGCTCGATTTCGGCTGTTCCGACGCCCCCATGTCCGACGACCAGCTGGCCAAGGCGAAATCCACGCACAGCCAGATCGTGCACATCCCGCTCGCGATGGGGGCGGTGGTGCCGACCTACAACGTGCCCGGGCTGACGGAACAACTCAAATTCACCGGGCCGATTCTCGCTCAGATTTTCATGGGCAAAATCACGAAGTGGGACGACGAGGCCATCAAGGCCCTCAACCCGGACGCGGGACTGCCCAACCTGCCGATCGTCGTCGTCCACCGGAAGGACAAATCGGGAACGTCCTACATCTGGACGGAATATCTCGGCAAGGTGTATCCGGACTTCAAAACGACCATTCCCAAGAGCACCGCCCCGAAGTGGCCCAAGGGTCAATCGGAGGGGGAGGGGAACAATGGCGTCGCCGAAGTCGTCACCCGGACCAACGGTGCGATTGGGTACAACGAACTGAGCTATGCCGTGACCAATGGCCTGCGGTACGGCCGGATCAAGAACAAAGAAGGCCGATTCCCTTCGCCGACTTTCGAGTCCGTCACCGCCTCGGCGGCGGGGGTACTCAAGGACGATTTCCCCAACGATCTCCGCTTCTCGCTCACCGACCCATCCGGGGCCAACTCCTACCCCGTGAGCGGCACAGTGTGGGCCATGGTTTACATCAACCCGCCCCGTGGCAACGGCAAGGAGATCGCCGAGTTCCTCTGGTGGATCACTCACGAGGGCCAAGCCTACTGCAACGGGCTGAAATACGCCCCACTTCCAGAAGAACTGGTGAACCTGCTCGAAGGCAAGATCCACAGCATCAGCGGCGGGTCGGGAGTCGGGAGGTAGAATCGCGTTTTTCCCGATGCAGCAGTCGTCCCCATGACCTCCGGTTCAAGTTTTCTGGAGGTTCGAGCGAACATCGAATGTCTAACCGCTATTTGCTGGAATGGAAAAGTCGAACCGTTTCGCTTTCCAGCAATTTGCGGTCAGCCGTTAGCCAGAAGCCGGAATTACCCCTCTCAATGCAGTCCTCTACAGAACACTTCGCTGCACCTCCGAATTTCGGCGACCCAGGACGGGGTTGATTCTGCGGACGATTTTCTTTCAACTCATGGGCATTCCCGTTCTCGGGCAAGGAGGCTCGGGTCATGCGTCGAGTTGGAACCCTTCTTTTCCCGGTCGTCCTCGTGGTCGTCACAACTGCCGTGGCGATTCCGCTGCTGCTGGCCCAGACGCCGCAACCCTTGCCCCCATCGGTGACGGGAAATCCCCCCGCACAACCGATCCAGCCAGCCTCCGCGACCACAACCGTGGCCGCATCCGCACCCCTGGCGCGATTCCAGGATCTGCGGAAATTCCCCGCGGAAACCGTGGCAGCGATCTACACCATGCGGTCCGGTGCCGACTGGCTCTGGCGGATGAACCAGCCCAATGGTCGGTTCTTCCCCGGAATCAACCCGACGCTCAAAATCGCAATCTCCGAGGATCCGGACCTCCGTCAGGCGTGTGCGGCCCTCGCGCTGGCCCGGGCGGCGCGCTTCACCGGCGACGAGAAACTCGCCACCCGGGCCTCGCAAGCGGTTCTCGTGCTGCTGACCCTCACCAAGCCGGACCCCCAGGATCCGACGTGCCGGATGCCGATCGCCCCGTCGGACAAGTGCAACCGGGTCGGGTTCGCGGCAATGCTAGCACTCGCGACGTTCGAGTTTCCGGATGCGAAGATGCACGCGGAAGGCGAGTCGCTGTGCCGATTCCTGCGGAAACGTCTGCGAAACGACGGCTCCGTCCACTACGTCGACGGGGAAACGGACGTGCCGACCAAGGTGGATCCCGAGGGAATCGCGATCTACCCGGGTCTGGCCCTGGAGGCGATCGCGGTCAGCAACCGGATCACCCCGCAGGCCTGGAAGCCGGAGGCAGTGTCGAAGTCGGCGACGTACTACCGGGCGTACTTCCAGTCCCAGCCCAGCCCGATGCTGGCCGCGACGATGTTGCCCGCGTTCGCGGAATGTGCGGGGGCAGGGAAGGATGATCCCGTCAAACTGACGGCGTTCGAGATGGCGGACTGGCTTTGCGAGAAGCAGTACACGGCGGCGAACTCGGCCCAGCGGTCGTGGATGGGCGGCTTCCAGGCCGGAACCGGCGAGCCGACTGCCGACTCCGCCGTCTGCGCGATGGGTCTGTGCCACGCCGTGAAACTGACGCGATCGACCGGGGATCTCACCCGCTACGCGACCTACCGCCGGGCGGCCGTGGATGCGTTGCAGTTCGCCCGCGGGCTTCAGTTCACCGACGAGTCGGCAGACCACTTCGAGAAATCCTTTCGCACGCGGTTCCTCCTCGGTGGCGTGCACGTTTCCCCAACCGACGGAACCACCCGGATCGATGCGACCGCGGCGGTGGTGTCGGCGCAGCTTGCCTTCCTTTCGAGCGGCGGCGAAATGCGGGCCGAGTGACCGGGTATCCGAATATAATCCTCACCTAGCCGCGAGGTTGCTTCCGGCCAGGGTCCGCGTTTTCTGGGTGGCGAAGATGAGCAGCGATCGACCATCGCCGCGGCCGAAGTGCCGGTCTCTCATGGGAGTTCGGGTCGTCGGCACCGGGAAATACATCCCCGATGCCGTCGTCAGCAACGACCACCTCCACGCCCGCCTCGGGTTCGATTCGGACTGGATCGTCAAGCGGACCGGCATCCTCGAACGGCGTCACGCCTTGCCCCACCAGGCGACGTCGGACCTGTGTGTCGAAGCCGCCGTCGACTGCTTTGCCCGGACCGGCTTCACCGCGAAGGATTGCGACCTGCTCGTTCTCGGCACCTTCACGCCGGACATGTCCTTCCCGTCGACCGCGTGCCTGGTGCAAGACCGCCTCGGTCTCGTTGGCCCGGCGATCGAGGTGGAAGCGGCCTGTGCGGGCTTCATGTACGCTCTCATCACGGCGGCGGCGTACATCGTCAGCGGGGCCAGCGATCGCGCCCTCGTCATCGGCGGCGACACCAACTCCCGCGTCCTCAACCCGGACGATATCAAAACCTACCCCCTCTTCGGCGACGGGGCGGGTGCGGTGATTCTCGAGAAAGGTCGGCCGGATCAGGGAATCCTGGCGTACAGCATGGGAGCCGACGGCCGTGGCGGACCGCTGCTCCAACGCGAAGCCTGCGGCAGCCGGACACCCCCGACCGCAGAACTCATCGCCGAGGGCAAACACTTCATGTACATGGACGGCCGGGCCGTCTTCCGCTGGGCCGTCGACATCCTCTGCGACACCATCCAGGACGTCTTGAAGGCCGCCCAGCTCACCGCCGGCGATGTCGACCTGTATGTCGCTCACCAGGCGAACATCCGCATCATCAACGCCGGCATCGATGTCCTGAAAATTCCCCGCTCCAAGGTCTTCAACAACCTCGAGAAGTACGGCAACACCTCCGCCGGCTCCATTCCGATTGCCCTGGATGAGGCAATCGCGGAGGGGAAACTCCGCCCGGGCCAGCTTGCCTGCCTCAGCGGCTTCGGTGCCGGCCTCGCCTGGGGCACCGCCGTGATGCGGTGGTGAAGTTGAAGGATGCCGAGGTTAGCCCGACGCGGGTTAGCCCGACGCGGGCTAGTCCGACGCGTAAGCGAGGGCGGAATCGAATCCCTCGCTTACGCGTCGGGCTAACCATGGCTGCGAGTCTCGCCGGGGCACCCTCGTGATGCGGTGGCGACCACCTGGCCGCTCAATCCTCAACCGCAACTGCCTTTCCGAGTACATCGTGCGATGCAACCCAGCCGTTGGTTCGGCCGAGGTTATTGCCGATGAGAACCCGGTCCTCTGCAAGTTCCTTGACGAGGTGAAGGAAATGGGATCGCTTCCAGCGGACGAAAACCGCATCTCCGACCGAAAGGTCCGAGAAATCCACCGGCACGAGCGTCACGAGTTGGCCACTCTCGATCCGACCGCGCATCGATCCTCCGATCGGCCGGACTTTCACGGCCCGGCCAGCTTCCAACTCTCGAGCCGCCTCTGTTGCCCAGCCCATATCTGCTCCTCTATTTCTGAGCGCACAGACATTTCGGAGCGTGACCGGGTTCGCCGAAATCAAACACCGGCGAGAGATCTCGCCGGTGGGAGGCTTGCTCAGATCGAGCTCATTGTTTCCTCACCGGCGGCGGGGGGACCGGTTGGAAGGTCGCCTCGGCACGCGTTCCGACGGCTCCGCCGATCATTTTCGGCAAAACCTTGAGGTTCCCGCCGATGCGGATGCGAAGTTCCTCGCCACTGAGGACCTCGACGTAGAACATCGACAACGCCTCGTCCTCGGTGCCGAGGAGTTTCGCCATCTGGTCGCCGGCGTTCTTGTCGAACGTTGCGACCAGTTTCTGGAACCGCTTCGGGTTGACGACCACATCGAATGCCCTCGCCGGGGCCGGCTTTGCCGCGAGGACGTCCTTCATCGCCTGCATTCCGGTCGGGCCAAACGTGACGTAGATCGCCTTCGGGGCAAACGCGACATACGCGGAGCCGGGGGGAAGTTCCTTCCCGTCCGGTCGTGGCGGCAGGATGTCCGGCTTGATCTCGTGGATCGCGACTTCCCCAGCCTTGCCCGCATCAACGACGATGTGCTTCCGCTGTTTTTCCGGCATGATCCGGATGAAGTCGCGGAGGAGTTTCTCGAGTTTCGAGGTGTCCACGTAGCTCATGCCGGCGGCGAAGTTGAAGTGGCCGTCCTTGTCCGGGCCGATGACCGCAGCGCCGATGTCGAATTCCCCCGTCTTCACGGTGCGGGCCAGTCCCTTGAACGGCTCGGAGAAGAGTTCCTTCACGAGTTCGGGTGCGTCGGGTTGCGTTGCCGCCAGGGCCTTGTCCCCTTCTTCGAGGGCGATGACGGCGAGTTCCCGAATTTCGGGTGCGAAAAGCGGCAGCTGGAGGGTGACCCCGGCGGCGGCTTCCTTGCTCAGCAGGCCTGCGAACTGGTTCGTCGACGGCTTCCGCTCAGCGATCGCCTTGGCCAGATCCGTTCCCTTCTTTCCAGCAAGCCAGGCCTCGATCGCGATGTCCGACTTCGCCTGGTCGAGGACGAGTCGGTAGCCGGCCATGTCCCCCTGGGTCAGGATCTGGTCGCCGGTTCGTTTGACGAAGCCGGCAAAGATTTTCGCCGCTTTTCGGGAAACTTCCGGTGCCCGCTCGTTGTCGGTGATCGACGCCACGGCCTGGTCGATCATCTCGAAGCCCTTCTTTTTCAGGCCTGGCGGCATGCGGTCGAAGTGCATCCGGTAGGTGAGCAAGCCCGTGTCGCTGCCGACGAGCAGGTCTTTCGGGGCAATCAGAGATTCGGCCGTGAATTTCTCGACGGGAACGTTGATGGCGAAGTAGCAATACCCGTTCGCGAAGCGGGCGTGGATCTCCGGGTCCCCCTCCTGTTTCTCTTTCTTAGAGGTGAACTTGAAGAGACCCTTGTTCTTCTCCACAGGGACGAGTTTGACCTCGTTTGTGCCCTTCCCGATTCGTCCGAGGAAATCCTTGAAGTCGTCCTCGGTGGTGTAGGGGACGAGAAGAACGCCGCCGGATTTTTCGACGTTCTCGTCGAGGTCGCCGTAGCCGAGGAAGTGCCGGTTGAGGTCGAGGCCGGTGAAGCCCTTTTCGCCGAGGTTTTCCTTGATGCCGTCGTCGATGGACTTGACGGCTTCGTCGCCGGCGACGAGCCTGGCCATCATCTTAAGGTCGGCGAGCAGTTTGCTCATCGGCTGAGTCTGGCCGGTGATGGCGGGTTTGCCGGCATCGGCGGACAGGGCCGGCGAAACCGCCAACCCCAGCACGATGGCGGCGGATACGAATCGGGTCAGCATCGGTGTCTCCGTAGAGGGCAGGTCCGGACACTCCAAACGACCGGGATCATGATACGGCCCGCCCGGAACCGGAGGAGTTCCTACAATTTCCTACACTGGCATCCGATTTCCACAACCTCACCACCCCACAACCTCACCACCCCACAACCTCACCACCCCACAACCTCACCACCCCACAACCTCACCACCCCACAAC
>CAZKIQ010000020.1:0-25699 GCA_964552815.1 uncultured Alcaligenaceae bacterium
ACGGTGTTTTCCTTTCGCGTGCTAATCGTGTTTTCCTTTCGCGTGCTAATCACCAGGTGCACTATATCGATCTGTATTGAAGCGGGCCGGGATGTTGCAAAGTATGAGCCGGGCGGACAACTGCTATGACAACGCATTCATGGAATCGTGTTGGGGAACCCTTAAGCGGGAACTGGCAATAGCCGACTATGAGGGTGTGGAGTCGGCCCGTGCGATCGTCGGCGAGTATGTGCGGTACTACCGCTTCGAGCGGAAGCACTCATCGCTCGGCTACCTGACCCCGCACCAGTTCGAAACCCAGGTCGCGGCCACAAAATAAGCACTTCGACTGTCCGTGAAATCGTCAGCATCTCAGACGCCGTCCTCGCACAAGAGCGTGTCGCCGGCCGCCAACTCCCGGGCCGCCACCCACCCCTTCTCCCAGGCATAGAACGGGTGCTCTTGGGTCGTCCCGATCACCCGCCCGGCGATGAGAATTTCCCACACCGGGCCGAGCCGGACGAACACCTCCTCGACGACCTTCCCGACCGCCGCCCCGTGCGGGTCGTGCTCGTCCCGGCTGAGCACGACGTCCCCGGCTCGGATGTCCTCGATGCTCATCGAACCCCACGGCGTCCGCAACGGGGTGCCGGCCGCGAAACACGCCCCTTGCAACCGCGCACAGTCCACTGCGACTTCATCCGGCTTCGCCGTCGTCCCGCGATCCCCGTGGGGTCGCTCCCCGCCGCGTAAAATGAATGTTTCTCCGTGGTGCGGATGACCAGCCCGCCAAGATGGAGGTAGGACACACCGGCGAATTGCTCAAACATCTCCTCCACCACCGCGCGCTGATCCTTCGGACCAACGAGGCGTTCACGACTTGAACCACGTCGGATCGACCACACAATTTGGGTCGGTGTTGAGTTCGCTGCTGACCACACCGTCGGGCGTCAGGATGACTTTCAGCCCGTACCAATCCACTGATGAGTCTCCTTTCCTCAGGTTCGAGAGCTTGTGAAGAACGTCTTCAATGTCGAATGAGACCTGGATGCTGAAAGGATCAGAGTTCGGGAGCACAACACGTAGTTTTGCCGTAAACCCTCCACCCTCACTGAACCATCGCGTATCGAGGCAGGCAGATAACCATTCCGAGGCTTCCGCCTTTGGATCCGCCTTGGCAATGGTTTTCTTGACGTTTAATCGGTTGTCGGCCTCTGCGCGGATCAAACGGCTGAGTTCCCTTACCAGCCTCTGGAGCTTCTGCTGGGTTGCTTCGGTCATCGATGTGAACTCCTGCTGTCGGACGGGGTCAGGGTGCAGTTGCGGCAATCATCGCGTTGGCGAGCACTTGGCTCTGTTGCGCGGTGAGGGCAGCGCCGGTATTGTCAAAGCTGATTAAAAAATCGTTGCCACGAATCGTAAACCTGAGGGTGAACGAGGTGGGCCTGAAGTCGTCGGTCCCATACCTGAGACGAATGGACACGTCGCTGACGTCACGGGATTTCGTGAGAGCGAGCCGCCAGATCTCCTCAAGCTGGCCGTAACCACCGCCCACCGTGTTGCTCAGCGGGTGAGGGTACTCGTTCAGATCGCCGTTCATAGGCACCAAATTGGGATACCTGTTCCGCCCGCTGAACTGCCGCCCCACCAAGTGCCCACCCACGTCCCCCAACTGGCCAAGTTTGCCCACCCAGGTCGTGTTCCCGTCACCCCCGTTCAGTAGGCTGTTGGTGGTCAGGTCGAACTCGATACGGTCGAGTCGCCCCTTTTTGTCAGTGAAGTAGTGCGGCCCTTGGGAGGACAGGTAGTAATCCGAGTTTGGTCTGAGAACGATTCGGACACACTCGTCGAGTTTGTCCTGGCGGTACAAAGCCTTCTGCATCAGGTCCAGCCGGTCCGCCGACAGCACCACCCCCTTCTCGGGCTGCTGATACCGCTCGCCGATCTTCAGTAGGATGTTCCAGAAAATCTTCGCCGCTGTGGCCGGTCCGACTCCCTTGAGTTTGTCGAGATCGTTGAGGGCTTGCGTTCGTTTTGCTGACTGATATCGAGTGTCTCCCTCATAGTCCGTCATGTTCTTGGCGATCTTTGCGGCCAACCCTGTTTCGAGCTTCGGGTCGGCGAACGGGCTACTAACACCGGTTACCTTTTGAATCTCGGCGACAACCTCCTGGCACGATACGTTGTGCGCCCAAACACTCCAACCCCACTCCTCCGCCCCGACGAAGTACGTGTGAAAGTCCGCGACCCGCAGGTTGTACACCGTCTGCACGTCGCCCGTGTCCCGCACCCCGTCGACGGAGCGCCAGACGCCGTCCTCGCAGAGTAGCGTGTCGCCGGCCGCCAACTCCCGGGCCGCCACCCACCCCTTCTCCCAGGCATAGAACGGGTGCTCTTGGGTCGTCCCGATCACCCGCCCGGCGATGAGAATTTCCCACACCGGGCCGAGCCGGACGAACACCTCCTCGACGACCTTCCCGACCGCCGCCCCGTGCGGGTCGTGCTCGTCCCGGCTGAGCACGACGTCCCCGGCTCGGATGTCCTCGATGCTCATCGAAACCCACGGCGTCCGCAACGGCGTCCCGGCCGCGTCGATTGCAGACGATGAAATCCCCTCTACCCCACGAACACGCCGAAAAGCAGACCTGGGTCGAACGGGGTGAGCGAGTTGGCGATCGGCGGGTTGGAGGGAACCGTGAGAACCTGCGAGCCGAGGTAGACGCGGACCACACCGCTCTGGCTGTCGCCAGTGCCCGTGATCACCTCAGCCAGTCCGTCCTCGTCGAGATCCGCGGCCGCGACATACACACCGCCAGTCGATGCAGGATCACCAGAGAAGAAGTTCCCGATCTGGGCCGATGCCAGGTTTCCGTCCAGTGAACCAAGTCCACCAAGCCGAATGAGGGTTGTCCCGTCCACAATCCGGGTCCGCGGTCCTCCACCCGGTCCCCCGCCGAGAACTAGATCTGCGACGCGGTCGCCGTTGACATCGCCTACCCCAACAAACGCGCCGTTTCGCAGGGATTCTTCGAAAGCGAAGAAATTCGCGAACGGGTTTGCTGGTGCCGAGCCGGAAGCGAGCGACTTGCCATCCCAGAGCGAAATTCGCGGTCCACCCCCGAAACCGGCCGCGACTGCGATGTCGGCGAACCCGTCTCCGTTGAAATCGCCGACGGCCGTGCGGGCCCCACCGCGGAAGTTAGGGTCCTGAATCCCGAAGAAACTGACGAGCACCCCCTGGTTGGTCACTCCGTTTACGGGTCGCCCGTTGGCGATATCCGCCCCGCGGAAGACGATCACCCGCGGGCCGCCATCCCGATCCGCGGACACAACAATCTCGGCAAATCCGTCACCGTCGACATCGCCGCCGGTGACAAAGATGCCGCTGCGGAACGAATCCTCGAACACAGCGAAGCTGCTGATGAGCGCACCGCTTACGCCGTCGAAGACGCTGACCTGGGGCCCCCCGCCGGTGCCGGCCCCCGTGATGATGTCGTCAATTCCATCACCATTGACGTCGGCGGTTGCAACGCGGACACCTCCCGAGAACCCGGGGTAGGGGTTCATGGCAAACTTCGGCGACCGGTCCGGGTTGAAGACCTGAACCGAATTCGCCGGAACCCCTCCGCCGACACCGGCCGCCAGAAGTTCGTTCGTGAAGACACGGGAAACTCCGGATGCCGAGGTGACGGCACCGTCTTTGTCCCGGGCGGAGAACGTCACGGTGAACGCACCAGCTCGAACAGGGCGGAAGCTGGCTGTGATGCCCGACCCAGTCGCGACGACTTGCCCAACGGGGTCCGAAACGGACCAGGTCGTTGTAAGGGTGTCGACGGTCCCCAGGTCGGCAACCTGGGCCGTGACTGACACCGTCCGGCCGACCCGGGTGTCAGGTATGGAGGGAACCACCACAGTCGGGGCCGCGTTCAACACTGTGATGGACTGGTTTCGCACCACTTCCTCGCCGGAGTCATCGGTCACCGTGACGACAATGGAGTAGACCCCGTTGTCGCGATAGGTATGTCCGAGCCCGTTGAAGGTCAGGATTCCCGCAGGCAGGTTCGCCACCGTGTCAGGTGTCCCATCGCCCCACTCGACCCGGACGGTGTGCGTGTCGAGAATGCCCGGATCGGTGAAAGAGCCAGCCAGGGTGAAAGGTGTTCCTTCCGTGGGCGACCCAACTGAAGGGGTCAGGAAGAGCAGAGATGGGGCAACATTCGCGATCACGACGGTGAACGTGAAAGCGGAACTGACCCCGCCATTGTCGTCCGCCACAGAGGCGGTGACGGTGTAGGTCCCCTCGTCAAGGAACGTGTGTGTCGAGCCGAAATCACCCCCTGTGAGGGTGCCAGCCGAGCCCGCGGTGGTGATGACGCCCGGCCCTGTGCTGTTGATCGATCCGTCTCCCCAGTTCACGGTGTAGGTGAATCGCTCCGTCTTGTCCGCAAACAGGTTGAGCGGGTTGTCGAACCCTGGGTCGGTGAAGGTCCCAATGTTTGGAAGGGAAATCGCTGTCCCTTCGGTGCCGTTGACGGGGACAGAAAGGCTTGGATTCAACGTGAAGGTCGGGGCGACGTTCGAAACCGTGACGGTAAAAGAGTCGGAATCCGAGCCTCCATTATCGTCGGTGACGGTCACGGTGACGGTGTAGGTCCCGCCGTCGGCATAGGTGTGGGTCCCATCGATGCTGCCCTGGGTCAGGACTCCCGGCGACCCATTGATGACAGACGAAGCTGAGCCGCTATCCGACTTCCCGTCGCCCCAGTTGATGGTGTAAGTGAATGTTTCCGCAGTGACGGGGGTCCCACCTGGGTTGCTGAACCCAGGGTCGGTGAAGGTTCCGATTCCCGACAGTGATAGAGCCGCCCCCTCGTTGACCGACTGGTTTCCGAGTACCGCGAGTGAGGGTGCGACGTTCCCCACCGTAACCTGGAAGGACTGCGTCGCGGATCCTCCATTGTCGTCTTTGACGGTGACATGGACCGTGTAGGTCCCATTGTCCGCATAGGTGTGGGACCCGGGGAACGACCCGACCGTCGCCACCCCAGGGGAACCAGTCGTCACCACGGTGACTGGTGCATCGACCACAGCCGACCCATCACCCCATGTGATGGAGTAAGTGAAAGATTCCACCGTGGCCGGCGAACCACCAGGGTTGTTGAATCCTGCATCCGTGAAACTGCCCAGCGGGGACAGGGACAGGAGATCCCCTTCCGACAACGACTGGTTGGAAATAGGTGCCAGAAGCGGGTTCGCGTTCGACACGGTCACAGTAAATGTTTGGACAGCCGAGCCACCGTCATCGTCGAAAACCGTCACGGTGACGGTATAAACACCATCGTCGGCGTACCGGTGGGAACCGTTGAAGGTGCCCGACGTGACTGTCCCCGGCCCGCCAAGTGTGACGCTGGCTGTGGGTGTGCTATCCGGAGAGGTCCCGTCTCCCCAGTTAATCGTGTAGGTAAATGTTTCGTCGACTTCTCCCGCAGGGTTCGCGGAATTGTTGAATCCTTTGTCCGTGAACGAGCCAATCCCCGGCACCGACAGCAAGGCACCTTCCACCGCCGAGCGATTCGAAATGGGGGCAAGGATCGGATTCTGGTTGCTGACGTTGACCTGGAACGTGCGAACGTCCGTACCCCCGTTGTCGTCGGTCAGGGTGACAGTCACCGTGTACAGACCGTTGTCCGCGTAAATGTGCGACCCGCCGAAAGTGCCCGCCGTCGAAACCCCAGGCGAGCCGGGCGTCGTGATCGACGCATTCTGACTCGGGTCGACATTCCCATCACCCCAGTCGATGACGTAGGAAAACCGCTCAGTTTTGTCGGCAAACGGGTTGAGCGGGTTGTCGAACCCAGGGTCCGTAAAAGTTCCGATCGTCGGCAGCGACAACACCTCGCCCTCGGCCACAGTCTGGTTGCCGACAACAGTGAGTGTCGGGGCGACGTTCGAGACGGTCACTGTGAAAGTCTTGCTGTCGGATCCTCCATCGTCGTCGAAAACCGAAACGGTGACTGTATAAGTTCCCTCGTCCGCAAACGTGTGGGAGGCATCGAACGATCCGGAAGTCGGCGTACCGGCGGAACCGGGGTTGTCGATCGTCGCATCGGCAAGCGGTTCGAAATTCCCATCTCCCCAGTCGACCGTGTACCGGAACCGCTCCGTTGTCTCGCCGGGGGAAGGGTTGAGGGGATTGTCGTACCCGCGATCGGTGAAGGTGCCGATGTTGGTGAGCGAAAGGAGTTGGCCCTCGAACCGGGACTGGTTCGGGACGACTGTCAGGACAGGCGCCGCGTTTGTGACATTGACCTGGAAGGTCTTCACGTCCGAACCGCCGTTGTCGTCAGTGATGGTGACAGTGACGGTGTAGAACCCATCGTCCGCGTAGGTGTGTGCGCCGCCAAAACTGCCGGTGGTGAACACTCCAGGGCTACCTTGTACCACGGTGGAAACTGATCCGGCGTCCACCGTAGTGCCATCGCCCCAGTTGATCGTGTACGTAAAGGTTTCCGTTGTTGGGCCAACCGGGGCAGGATTCGATGGGTTGTCGAAACCTGCGTCAGTAAATGACCCGATCTGGGCGATCGAGAGCTCGGACCCCTCCGCAATCGTCTTGTTCGAAGTCACATTCAATACAGGGGCGGAGTTGCCGACCGTGACAGTGAGGGTCTCGGTGTCCGACCCGCCATCGTCATCGAAAACCGTCACTGTCACCGTGTAGACACCGTCGTCGGCGTATCGGTGCGAGCCACCGAAGAAGCCGGTCGTGTCGACGCCGACCGAACCCTGGGTGACAGCAGCAACATCGGTTTTCGACTGGACTGATCCATCACCCCAGTCGATCGAATACTGGAACTTTTCGGTCGTGGGGGCCAGCGAGTTGTTGAACCCCTTGTCGGTAAACATTCCGATCATGGGGAGATCAAGCAGGGCACCCTCGGTTACGGACTGGTCTAACGGAACGCTCAATATGGGATTGGCATTGGCGACCACAACCGTGAAGGTCTCGGTGTCAAAGTCGCCGTCATCGTCGGTGAGTTTGACAGTGACCGTGTAGGTTCCGTTGTCGGCATAGGTGTGGGAGCCCCCGAAAACCCCACTGGTCAATGTCGGGGTCCGCGTGCCCTGGGTGCTGGGAACGACTTCCCCGGTTTCGACGCCCGTCCCGTCGCCCCAGGTGATCTCGTAGAAGAATCGTTCCTGGGACAGCGACGCATTGTTGAACCCAGGATCCGTGAACTGACCGAGCGATGGGAACGAGATCACGGTCCCTTCGGATGCGGCCTGTCCAGAACTTGGAACGGTCAGGGTCGGGGCGACATTGCCGATCGTGGCGGTGAAAGTGCGAGTTGCGACTCCGCCGTCGTCGTCAAAAACCTTCACAGTGACGGTGTAAATCCCGTTGTCGGCGAAGACGTGAGACTCTGTGAACGTGCCGGTAGTGGGAACCCCGACGCTGCCGGTCCCGTTGATGGTCGCAATGCCTGTGCTCTTCGCTGTCCCGTCGTTCCAGTCGACCTCATAGGTGAAGGTTTCGCGGGTTGTGGGGGACGAAGCTAGGTTTTCGAAACCCATGTCGGAGAAGGTCGGCAGAATCGTGACCACCGATCCTTCGGGTTGCGAAACGGCCGGAAGCGAGCCGGCGTCAATCACGGGATCAACGTTCGTCGCGGTGATGTTGAAGGTCGCGGTGCCGACACCCCCATCCTTGTCCGTCACCCGGACGACCACCGTGTAGGGACTGCTGTCATCATCCGGAGGCGTGAAGTTCAACCCGAACGAGTTGACACCGGCGGTGAGTGGGATCGACTGCTGGCCCCGGCCATCGTCGTAGTCCACGGTCGCCGTGTATAGCCCATCCACTGAGACATCGGTGAAGGTGACAGTTCGGGTGAAGGTGGATCCCTCATTGATGGTGGTCGACGAGCCGGCGTTGATCAAGGGAACGACGTTGTTGACCTGGATCAACTTGGTCGCGGACCCGGACTGTGTCAGGTCGGCGACGGTCACGGTGATGGTGTAACTTCCGGTGGGTTGACCCGAGGGGTTGTCCGCGTAGGTGTGGGACTTCCCGGTGAAACTGGAGGTTCCCGTGGGAAGTACGAAGACGGTGTCCGCCGAGCCATCACCCCAGTTGATGGTAACCGTGTGGGGGTCGATGTCGTTGGTGTCGGTGAAGGAACCGTCCAGGGTCACGGAGCCACCCTCGTTGATCGAGGAGGAACTCAGTACCAGGTCGGAGGCCAGGACCACGGGCGGGGTGTTGGTCCATGTCAGGGTGATGGCCTGGTTGTTTCCGATCAACCCACCGGCCGTGTTGAAGGAGACGAGGGTGCGGGTTTCGGTCTCGCTGGGTGTCGAGTCCGCAATTCCCGGCCGTTTCACGCCGACAGTTGCGGATGCACCATTGTCGGTAGACTGGTTTCCGGACTGGGTGTCGGCAATCACGTTGGTGTAATGGAACTCGATGCCCCCCGGGGTGGTCGTGTTCAACTTCAGAACCGCAGCAAACGAGACGCCACCATAGTTAGGTGGAGACACGGCATTCGATTCCAGCGGTCCCCATTTCACGATCAGGTCGTTGCCAACCACCTTGTAGGAGACCGTGGTTCCCGTGTTGGGCGAGAACCAGTCGTCCCATAGTGGGGCAATGATTCCAGGGTTTTGCGGGGTCACCGACAGGTTTGTGTTCGCGGCTGACGACACCGGGTCGACCACAGACAGAAGACCGTTCGTGCTAACGTAAATCGTGGTGTAGGTGGTGCCGTAAAAATTGAATTTGTCCGACCCCGATAGCGTGATGGAGGCAGTCGCATCGTCCGTAGCGGAACTCGTTCCGGAAATCAGGCTCGTGTATCCTGTCTGCGCCACATAGTTCGTATAGGTGCCAGCCGTCGGCGAATACGAGGGGGTAATCCGGTCTTCGAGCGGAAGCAGGGCCGGATGGACGGACCGGGCAGCGACTCGTCTCGAGGTTTGACGTTTGCTCGATGTCGGCCACCACCGCCAGGAACGGGAGGACATGGGCGAAACCCCTCTCCAGGGTGCAAAATCACAGAGATTGAAATAGGGATCCATGTGCAGCATTCGCAACAATGCGTGCTGCGGTCAGGGCACGGAAATCCAATCGACGCCGGCAAACTCGACCCACTCGTCATCTTCGGCTACCGTCACTCGGTTGCCGGTCCGGATCAACGTGCCGCCCGTCGGTGGGGGAAGAACAACCAGCACGTCAGTTCCGGACGCCCCGGTGTCGGAGATCGAAACCGTCCCGGACCCGGTGCCGTGGAATGTGACTTCGTACTCGTCGGCCCCATCACCACCGTCAATTTCGGCAGACCCCGTCCAGGAGGAAACTTCGAAGCGATTCGATGTATTCGCGATTCCCGCAAGTCGAGCCACCTCGATTCCGAAGAGAGCGGCAAAAAGCCCGTCAGTCCAACTCAAGTGGGTGTCTGTGAGCGTCGCGTCCGAGGTCCACTGGCTGACCACGGTGTCTTTCCCGGTGTCCCCGATCAGGTCCACTTTCCTCGTCCACCCCGTGAGGTCGAAGACGTTATCCCCACGCCCGCCGACCAATAGGGCCCGTTCGAAACCGGTAAGGCGAATGTCGGCCCCGTTGCTCACGAGGAGAGTCTGGTCCGTCAGTGCGAAGTCAAAATCGCCCGCATATACAAGGACATCCGCGGAGTCGTTGGGGTCGTTGGTGCTGCCGACGCCGCCGAAAATCTCGGCCCGGCCAGTCCAACCGGACAGGTCGAAGGTATCCGGATTCGCGGTTCCGTAGAGGACGGCCCTTCCAATTCCGACCAGGGTCGCAGCCAGACCGGTGTTAGCGTCGAGCGAGTTGTCGGAGAGTGACGCGAGGGTTGCGCCACCGAAGAAGACCGTGTCCGAGCCGCCGTTGCCCAACAGTGTCGCCGATCCGACCCAGCCGGTGATGGCGAAGGAGTTGTCATCAAGCCCGCCCTCAAGGTAGGCCTTCTCGACTCCGCTGAGCGAGATGTCGGCACCGGTCCCGGTCCGGAGAAGGCCCGCTGAGAGGGTAAAGTCCGTGTTGTCCGCAAAGATGACGGTGTCGAAACCATTCGCGCCGAAGATGCTCGCGGTCCCTGTCCATCCCGAGAGGTCGAATGTGTTGTTCCCCAGACCGCCGGTGAGAACCGCGTTCCCAAATCCGATGAGGTTGACGAATCCGCCGGTGGGCAGGGCGATTCCGCGGTCGTTTAGTGAGAAATTGCCGTCCCCCGATGCGACCACGGTGTCGGCTCCGCCACCTCCGTTCAATCCACCTCGCCCCGACCAACCGGTGAGATCGAAGATTTGGTCGTCGGGGCTGCCGTTGAGAACCGCCCGTTCGACGGCGAACACGTCGAGTTTCGGACCGCTGCCCGCGGTCTGGGCCTGAAGTTCCTGGTCGGATAGTCGAATGTCGCCGTTGAAGGTGCCGGCGATCGTGTCGTCGCCGAGCCCGCCGACGACGGTGACGGAACCGTTCCATCCTTCGACGACGAATGTGTTGTCCCCGGTTCCTCCGACCAGAATGGCCCGGTCGATGTCTGCAGTTTGGACGGTTCCCCCATCGCTGGTAGTGAGCCCCCCCGAGGTGAGGTGGAAGTCCAAATCGCCCGCGGAGATGAGTACGTCGGTCCCTCCGCCACCACTGACGGCCGAGGTACCGGTCCAGCCCGTGGTGTCGAAGACGTTGTTCGAGGCACCGCCCGTCAGGGAGGCATCCTCTATGGAATCCACAATCAGGCTCGCGCCGGACGAGGTACCGAAGTGGGTGTCGGAAAGTTGGAAACTTTGGTCACCGGCCGACAAAAGGGTATCCTCGCCGCCCGACCCGTTGATCGCACCGCTGCCAGTCCACCCTGAGAGGTCGAACACATTGTCTCGTGTGCCGCCGGTCAAAATGCCCTGCTCGGTGTTTGAGATGAGAATTTGCCCACCGTCGCCGCGGAGTATGCGGGTGTCGGACAGGGACTGGTAGGTGTCGGCCGCCATGATGACCGCATCGTACCCGGCTCCACCGTCGTACGTCGCGGTACCAGCCCAGCCGTCGATCAGGAGTGTGTTGATGCCCGCCCCAGCGACCAGGTCAGCGTGTTCGATGTTGACCGTGCCGAATCGTCCACCTGTCGATCGCTCGTACCCCTGACTGCTGAGGGTGAAGTCCGCGTTGCCTGAAGAAACGATTCGGTCCTGGCCCCCGAGGCCATCGAGGAACCCGCGCCCGGTCCACCCGATTACGTCGAACGTGTTGGCACCGCCGCCACCTGTCAGAATCGCGGACTGCAGACCATTGAGGACCAGGTCCCCGTGGCCTGTGCGGCTCAGTTTCCCGTCGGTGACCGTGAAATCCGAATCATTCGAAGCCGTGATCGCGTTCCAGCCGTCGTCTCCAGAGATGATGCCCGTCCCGGTCCAATCGGTGACGACGAATCCGTTGTTGCTGTCACCGCCGGTCAAGATCGCGTGTTCGACGGCCGTCAGGTTCATGTCCCCGCCACCGCTGCGGGAGAGTTTCGTGTCGGCGAGAACGTAGTGGAAGTCGTTGACTTCGGTAATCGTGTCCTTGTTTCCGCCGCCGTCGATGTCGCCAGTGCCGGTCCAGTCGGTGATATCGAAGGTGTTGAGCGAGGCCCCGCCGGTGAGCCGGGCGTTCTCGATCGCCACAAGGGAAAGTGACTTGCGATTGGTGCGGTCGAGGCTGAGGTCGGTGAGGAAGAAATCGACGTCGTTGACAGCTTCGATGGTGTCAATGCCTCCGCCGCCGTTGATGACTCCGGACCCGCTCCAACCCGTGACAGTAAAGAGGTTGTCGGAGACCCCGCCAGTGAGCTTGGTCTTTTCGATGCTAACCATTTGGATCGTCGGCAAGCCGGTACGGGCGAGTGACGTGTCGGTGATGGTGTAGTCGACGTTGTCGGCGGCGATGACGGTGTCGGCCCCGCCAGCGCCGTCGATCTTCGCGTCCCCCGTCCAGCCGGTGAACTCGAACTTGTTACTGTCCTCGCCGCCGGTCAATTCCAGTGCCTCGACCGGGTCATCGGAATCACCGACGTTCAACTTCCAGGCACCGACGAAATCGTTGATCTGGAACCCAGACTGTGAGAACTGGTAGTTGTTATTGCCTGAGACGCGGAGGGTGTCGCGACCGCTGCCCCCCGCGATTTTGTGCAACCCCGCGGAAACGATCAGAATGTCGTCCCCGCCTCCGCCGTCCTGGACGCTGTTGCCTTCGCCGCCATCGAGGGTGTCGGCTGCATCGCCGCCAATCAGTGTGTCATTGCCGGCTCCGCCATACGCGATCACGGGCACGCTAACGCCGCGGCAATCGAGGAAGTCGTTGCCGGCTCCACCGTCGAAGTAGATCGAGGTCACACCAGTAAAGGTTTGTTCCTGTTCGAATCCCTCGTCGTCGATAAAGGTCACCTTCATGGTGCCCCCGCCCAGGTCCTCGACGCGATATGTTTCGTCACCGTCTTCAGTGTTACCCCACATCCGCTCTTCTGCAGTTGGCCCCGCGTTGAGGCGGAGGACGCCGTCCGCCCCGACATCGTCCGCAAGGCGAGGTTCCATGTCGCAGACGTGGGTGAACTCAATGATCGGGTCGATGTCGACGATGGTGATTTCGTCACCGCCAAGGCCGAAGAAATACTCATACCAGGCATACAGGCGGGCATACATTCGACCTGACGCGGCGAAGAGGCATTCGGCGTCGTACCGGAGAATCATGTCGAGCTCTTTTGCCCGCATTTTCCCGTCTTTGTTCGGGTCGTTCAGGTAAAAGTCGATGGTAGCGCCGATGCCGGCGTTGACCCCGGCGGACACGATACCCGCGTTAAACCCAGCCCCGACAGATAGTTCTCCGCCAAGATGGACGTTCGGATGAGCCGGGTCGGCGACAATATAGAATCCGTCCAGTGTGTCCGTGATTCGCCCGGTCCGCAGGTATTTCCGGAAGCCCGTCGTGTCATAACCGAACGTGCCGCCAACATAGAGATCGAAGCTGGCCCGAACATTGCCCTCGATCGGCCCAAAAATCGGAAACTTCTGCTCGTACTCGAACGAGATGTCGATCGCCGGGAGTTCGACCTGGACGATGTCGATGTCTCGGCCCATGAGCAATTGGAAAGCGAGGAGTGGGTCTTTCAAGATCGGCACGGTGATCGTCGCCTGGCCGCTGTTGTCCCGGAGCGAGTTCGCGATCGACGACGACTTCCCGCTCCCCGACGCGAATGCGGCATCGAGGCTGGCCTGGTCCGCGGTTGTCGTGATCGTCGCGGATTTGGTATCGGTCGCGCCGCGCGGATCGAAACCGCCGAGGGTGAAGTCGCCAAACGGGATGATAATCGAGTCGCCAGGGCCGAGGGCTGCGATGTCGGTGATCAGGTTCCGGACAAAGTTGATCGCGTTGACAATGTCCTGCGCCTTGGCGGGATCGACCCCGTTGTAGACGAGCCCAAGATAGAGCAGGCTGATGTCCTCCCCGCTCAGGTCGGAGATGACCGGGAGCGGATCGAGCATGATGTCGAGCACAGGATCGATCGGCTCGAGGTACTCGTTCACCCGGTCGACGATCGGCTTGATGAAGTCACTGAGGAACGAGCCAAGGTCGAGCCCGACATTGCGAAACCCGAAGTTCGGCTGCTTGCCGTCCATCCCGCTGCCGGGGTCGAACTCCCAGTCGAGCCAGAAGTCGGCGAGGAGCTTGGGAAGCATGGCGCCGCCGGTCGTGCTCGCGGTCAGGGCGAGGTTGACCTCGGCCTTCGCGGTCGGCCCGTAGTCGATCCACTTGCTCGAACCGCGGGCGTTGAACTCGGAGATGGTCAGTCGTCCGTCCTGGTTAGCGCCGGTTCCCGTGTCGAGAATGTCGACCGCGAACTGACCGACAAACTGAGTCGGTTTCAATGGGTCGGCCATGGTGGCGGCGTCGATCTGCAAGAACCCGAGCCTACCCTGGGCTGTACCATCCACGGTCGCAGCGAAGTCGATTGTGAACTCTTTCCCGCCGTTTTTGCCGAGTGCGGTCGTGTCGAGGAAGAAGCCCTGCGTCGCGTCGAAACCGAAGCCGAGGTACGCCTGCCAGCCGAAGTCGAGATTCACGTCCGCGTCGAGGGAAAGCCCGATTGCGTCGAGCCCGAGGTCGAAGCCGGCCGGGAAGGTAAAACTTTTGAGTTGGCCAAGGTGAAGGTCGAACTTCAAGACGTTTCCGGAGAGTTCGAATCCAATGTCGTTGATGTCGATACCCGGAATCCCGTCCCAGTCGAGGACGATGTCGAAGCCCGTCGGACCGAGAATGTCGAGGAATCCGAGCCGGATGTTGTCGATCAGTTCGCCGAGCGTCGGCAGCCCACCGATGTACGCCCGCAGGTCGCTCAGTAACCCGAGACGGAAGTCCTCGATGAAGTTTCCGGGGAGTTTGAGCAAATCACCGACGACGGGGAAGTCGACCGAAAAGAGATCCGACTGCAAGGAAAGTTGGATTCCCGACAGGATGTTGTCGATCCCACCGAGAACGAGATTCGGGTTCGAAAGCAGGTCAAAGAGGCCGAGCCCAGAGAAAAGGCTCGCAATGTCCGGCAGGGATGTGATCTCGACGGTGGGCGTGACCAAGTCCGGAAGGACCGGGGAGTTGTTGTAGAACGATACAAGATCGTTCACTCGCACCCCGAGTTTGTTGTTTGCAGGGTTTCCCCCACCGAGCGGGAGCGTGGGGCTCGGAGAGTAGAGCGGGAGCAGAATGCCTGCTTTCCCAGTCAGGCTAGGCTGGAGGTTCGCCGCGAAGTCCGCGATCTCAACGAAGTCCCCCGCCGCGGGATCGAGACCGTACCGAAACTCGACATAGTCGTCGGTCGTGGTGGCGTCGCCGTCGCCATCGATCGCGGCTCGGCCGTTGCGGATGTACACGCCCAGGGGGCCGACAGTCGTTTGAAACGTCAGATTCGTCGTTCCTGCCCTGGCAAGCAGGCTCACCCCGGAGGTGGTGTAGACGATCGGCCGGACCTTGCTGACGCCATCACCGAGAACCAAGCCCAGGTCAAGCGTGAGGACCGCTTTTGCGTCAACTTCGATCGTACCGCTTCCGCCAACATCGACGAAGCCGGCGACGTTCGCGAGTTCCGGTGGCGTCCCGGCAAGGGCGATGAGCCGCTGCAGGTCGACGTTCACTGACACGTCGTTCGAGTACGATGCGGGGATGTAGACGAAGCTGATCGTAAGAGCCTTGTTGACGGCGTCCCACCCCAGCCGGATCGGGTTCCCGCCGCTGGTGTACCCGAGCAGGTCGTCGAGCCGGGTCTGGAGGAGCTGAATCGACCCGGCCGGGTTCTTCTGCATGTCCTCGGCGGCTTTGGCCAGTTGCGCAGCCAGATTCAGCAACTCGGCCGGGCTCTTCTCGATCAGCGGAAGCTTGTCACCCAGGAACGCGAAGTTCGATGTGTTTTGGAGCTTGTTCGCCATGTCGGCGATGAGCTGCACGACATCGGCGAAGCTCATGTTCCGGAAACTGTCGAGAACGTCGTCGAAGCCGGTAAATTGCGAGATGACAAGGCCATTCGCGGTGAAG
Source organism: uncultured Alcaligenaceae bacterium (assembly GCA_964552815.1). GTDB lineage: Bacteria > Planctomycetota > Planctomycetia > Gemmatales > Gemmataceae > CAYUHJ01. The sequence continues at coordinate 15,554 of CAZKIQ010000020.1, forward strand.
GCGGTGGCGAGTGGATCGACGGATTCGAGCAAGATGCCCATTCCGTCGGGGGTAGCCACCGCCCGGACATGGGCGTTGACCCCGGCTGCGGCCAGGGCGGCTTGCACGTCCGCGATCAGATCCGCTGTCGTGGAATTGTCGGCCATCGCTTCGGCAGTCACGGTCACGCCGGCCGTCTGGAGAACTTTGCCGGTCAGGTCCCGGATAGTGACGTTGAACCGGGCATCACCGTCAAATTTCGACCCAGCCGCGGGCAGGGCCGTCGTGTTGAACTGCGTGAACCCCATGTACGCGTTCGGAAGCGTGACCGTCGCCGACCCGTTGACGGCAACGCCGAGCGCCCCGCCGCTGATCGTGATGTTTCGGAAATTCGCCGACAGGAGGCCGTCGAACGTGGCCTGCGTGACCTTCCCGATGTCGCTGGTGAGCGCCTTGGACAGTTCGCTGATGGAGAATCGGGTCGGCGTGGCGTCGGCGTCGTCTCGAAGTTGGAGGCCGAAATCGAGATGTCCCAAAATGTCCGGCGTCGGTGCGCCAGGGGAACCTACATCAATGCCGACGAATCCGAACTGAGCCTTGCCGATGAAATCCTGGGCGGAGACGGACACCTTCCCGGTGATGCCGACATCCCGCACAAACAGTTCGCCGTAATTCACCTTTCCGGCCGCCGTCGTGGGGAACCCGAGTTTCGTCACGAACGGGTCGGTGTCGGCGGCAGCGATCTGGATGGTGTTCCCACTCAACAGTTCGAACTGGACCTTCTGCTTCGACCCGGTGCCGACCAGGGACGCGGCCACCACCGAGGCGGGTACGCCTGCCGCTACCAGTGCCACTTGAATGTCACTGAGCAGGTTCGCGACCGAGGAATTGTCGTCGGTCGCCGCTTTCGAGATGGTGACGGTTTTCGCCGACCCATCCACCGTGACGGTAAACGACGAATCGGCCCCAAGTTGGCCGTTCGCCGGCAAGGTGACCGTCGGGCTGCCCGCGAGCACCGGGTTCCCGAGCCGGGTCAGTTTCACACCGAGCGTCGCATCGAGGGTCGCCTCCGCCCCGAGCGAGATCGTGGTGCTCGAAGAAAGCCCACCAAGGTCGCCGAAGTCGAGGTCGAACGCGAAAGGCGTGGTCAACGGGGCGAACGGGGTCGTGTACTTGATCCGGAACGAGAATTCCTTTGCGATGGGGTCGTATTGGGGGTCAAAAGTCCAGTCATATGTCGGTCCGTCCGGGCGGATCGCGTCGGCAAGCGCGACCAAAAGTTCGTCGAACGTCGCAAATTTTGGGATTCGTCCAGGCTTCTGCGGGTCAGTCGACACATCCGAAATGGCATCGAGAATTTCCGATGTGAACGCGGTCGCGAGGGCGACCGTGGAACCGACCGTCTGGGAAGTGAACGGAATTTGCGTCTGGAACGCCGACGAGGCGTTGTACTTCCCCAGCCACTCGCCGAACCGTACGACGAGATCAAGCATCTGGTAGGGGCTGAGATCCCGGAACTCGGCAACCTGGTCGAAATTCTCGAGAGAGAGAATCGGATCCGGCGGGTTCGTGAAGAGGTCCGGGTCTGTGATGCGAATCGTCGGGGCGCTTGTGGTGAACGCTCCAACTACCACGACAAGCGGAAGGGCGAGGTCGAGACCCCCCGTCAGGGTGATCGTAGTCTGGTTCGCAATCGGGGTGATGGCGAGGCTGGCGAGTGTGAGTTTGCTGCCTCCGGCCACGTCCATCTTTGCTGTGGCGTCGAGGTCAAGGGTCCCCCCTGCAATGCTCCCCTCGATGAAGCCGGCCTTTCCGAGCAGGTCGATGCCTGTTGCCGCCACCGTCCCGGAAACCTGGGCGTTCGCGACCTGCACGAAAACCTTGTCGCTGGCGAGCGTCCCGGTCGCGAGGAACTGGGACAGGTCGATGCCAACCGTTGCATTCGCCTGGAAAGTCGCGGCTGCGTCGATTTCCGCAGATCCGCTGATCGAAACTGCCAGTGCATCGAGTTGGCTTCCGAATTCCGAGGTGAGCGTACCCCCGGTGACGGTGACTTTGGAGGCGAACCCCGCGTCGATCGCAATGCTGGTGGTCAGTGACTTGGTCGCGAAATCGAGTCCGCCAGTCACTCGAACCGGGCCATAGGTCACATCTCCGGTCGTGGTCGGAGCGAGATTTGCGACCACTGCCGACCGAACGACGGCGAGCAACCCTGCAAGCGTGGAACTGTCTCCATTGGCGGTGAAGTACGTCTGGACGGTAGACTGAATGTCGAGGATCTCTCCGGCCTTCCCGGTAGGGTTGCCGGTGATCAACTCATTGACCGACTTCCCGATGACCGGCAAAACTTGATTGAGTCCCGCATTCCCGGCCATCTCTTGGCCGACGTTCGCCACCTCAGCCAACGAGTTGAGGATCTGCGTCCGCAATGGGGCCGTCAGGTTGAAACTCGCCGTCACGTCCGGGGAAACCCCGTCGAACAGGTTCGGATCCGCGGCAGCGACCGTGACTCCGGTCAGAGATGCGAAACCGCTGATGACTCCCGTGAGAGGCGCAAACGCAGCAAAAGACGACGGTCCGGTCGCGAACGTCATCAATCCGAGCTTTCCGGTTCCGGTCAGTTCTGAGTGATCGAGTTTGCCATCCGCATTTGGATCATTGAGGGATCCGGTCAATTCCGCGGCAAGGTCAAATGACCCGTTGACGACTGTTATCGTCGAAGCCGGCGTTGTGCTGGAGAGTGTGGCCCCAAAGTTGAGCGTCGAACTCGACGCCGAAACGGAGAATGTTGTTCCGGAAATTCCCAGAGCAAAATCTGTGGCCGTCGTCCCGACATAGAGGGCGAGCGTCGTCTTCGCCGATGCGAGCAGGTCGATCTTCGCGTTGGCGTCGAAGGCCAATCCCAGGGAATTCGCACCAGGACCATAGTCAAAGCCAATATTCGTCGAGTTGCCGAACGTGAATTCGCCCAGCGCGATCGAAACCCCGCCCATCCCATCCGGATTGACCGTGACAGGAGAACCCACCAGGGCCTGCCCCAGTTCTTCGAACGTGGGAGTCGGGTCGGTCCCGAAATAGGACGTTGCCGGGCTCGTAAATCGAGTCTGAAATTGAGTACCAAGATCGAGTGCCGCCCCGATCGAAGTTCCGACCGCTGGCAAAGAAGCAGAAAGATTGGGAGCGGTTGCCTGGATAGCCGCTCCCCAGGATTCAAACGCCGCGAAACCATCCAGGATAGCCTGTTGCTGCAACGGCGTAATCACCGTTGGACACAACCGATCCTCCAGCAATTCGAAGCTTAAGTGGGTAAACGGGTTTTTCTTTTTCCGACGAGGAAGTTGACTCAATTGCTCTGGACGAGTGGAATTCTTCGTCCTCCGCCAAGTCAGAGGTGACATGGGCGAATTACCTGGGCGACCGAATTGGGAGAAAGATCAGACCAACAGTAGGTTTCGAAACCCGCAAAGTCCAAGATCAGCGAACCAAACCAAGGCGAGACAGAACCCGCCAACCTGGCTTGTGCGGAAAAAACCGACACACCACATGGGCACCAATGCGAGAGTGTCAAGCGCAGCTGAAGGAAAACTTGATCTCCAACCTGTTCCCTTTGGACTGGCGAGAAGGCTTGCAAGCGGAGGTGTCGTCGATTCCGACGGGTCCCGAATAAATCGACATACGTGTCGGAAAAATGGGAAAAAACCAGCCGGACAACATTTCACAAGTCGATCGCTTCCCCAAACGCCGCGTGATCCGAACGGCGTCTGCATGGCTCGCGATGATCTCGACCCGGCCGATTTGCACGATCTGACGACGGAGAAGTTGTCGATCAGCACGTTGGCCGGGAGGCGGATTCGTCTTGCGGGGACACGAGCCTGAACCGGATCAGCCGGAGGCCCTGGGAGAGGGTCCTCATCATGGCTGAGGAGTATCTCGCAAATCACCAGAACGAACACGGAGAAGTTAAGGGCCTCTTCCGAAGAGCCTGATGATGCGAGAGCCTCCCGTCCGGTTCGGTGAGGCTGCGTCACCAGTCCTTGACGGCGGGCGTGACGGGTTGCCCTTCTCCGATTTCGAGTTGCCGGCCGGCGACGATCTGCTCCGTCCCGTTGAGTTCCTGCGAGATATCCTGGGCTCCGCTGGTGCTGATGATTGCGATCTTGGCGACGGTCCCGTCGTCGATCTGAACCTTGACCGGCACCTGCCGGGTCTTCCCGTTCTCCACAAGGAGGACGTAGGTCTTGCCCCCGCGGATGTAGACGACCTGGCTGGGCACGGCGTAGGCGTCGGTGAACTGGCCCATCCGGAGCCGCATTGAGCCGGTCATGCCGGGAACGAAGCGGTGGCCGCCGGTTTCCACGAAGGTGGGGAGCGGGTCGCTGTCCCCTTTGCGGACTCCCCGGTCGGCGTCGCGGGCAACGGTTTCCAGTGTTGCCACCCCGAGCGGACATCCCACTCCGAGCGGTCGAAGGTGCCGGGCGACGATCCGACCAACCAGGGCGTCGTACTTCGCTCGGGGGCCGTTGAAGAGGTCGACTTCCACCCGCACCGTGCGGTCGGCGAGGTTGATCACAGGGGAAAACCGCGTCACCTTGCCCGTCACCTGCACCCCGGGAAGATCGTCTGCCTCGACCACCACCGGCGAACCGGGCGCGATCAGGGCAGCGACATTGTCCGGGAATTTCGAGACCACCGTGAGCAGATCCGTGCGGGCGACGGAAATCAGGGGCTCGCTGGAACCGCTGGTCGCGTTCTGCACAAACGCCCCGGGGTCGACATTGCGGCGGATGACGACACCGTCGAAGGGAGCGGTCACCTGCGCGTACGCTGCCACGGCCCGGGAACGCTCGAGGTCGCGCTTCGCCACCTCGACCAGGGTTCGCTTGAGGTCGATGTCGACAGCGGCGGCGGTGACGCTGGACTTCTTCTCCCGGAGGTCCGCCTCCGCCTTCTCGATGGCAGCCTTGGCGGACTCGGACGCCGCCACCGACGCCTGGTACTCCTTCTCCTCCTCGTCGAGCACCCCGCCGACAATCACGTCTCGACTGGCCATCTCGCGGAATCGGGCGAGCCGTCGGCGTCGGAATTCTTTTGTCGCGTCCGACTGAGCCGCCGCCGACTGCTGCATCCGGACCCCTGCCCGGGCGACTTCCACCAGCGCGAGTGCGTTGTCGTGCTTGACCTCGGCGACTCGCAGTTCCTGGATCCGCTGAGCGACGACACCTTGCTTCTGCAGAACTTCCTGGTCGAGATCGGGGACGTCGATGTCCACGAGGACCTCGCCCCGGCGGACACGGTCGCCGATGTCCTTGGAAACGCTCAGAACGATGCCGGAAACGCGGGTCTTGAGGTCGGCCTGGAAGTAGGCTTCGACGTTGGCCAACTGCTCGACGGACACTTCGAGACTGGAGTCGCGGCGGGGTTTGATGACGGTGACGGTCTGGGCGTTGGAAGTGCGAGCGGTCGGGTCCCCGAGCCCGGAGACCTTGCGGTCGCCAGCCACATGCCGCGATGGCAGCAATCCGTCGAGCAAGCCCATGCCGGCCGCCAACCCGCCGATCGCGAGCAGGCCCAGCAACCCGCCCACGATCCGCCGTCGATTCCGGCTGGAGGTCCGCAGGGGCGAGGGAAGATCCCCTTCCGGCCCGGAACTGTGAGAGTGCGGCTCAACCATGGTGGGGATTCTCCGGAGAATTCGACACGATCGGGGAGGGATGGGCCGTCGTCGGGGAACCGTGCTGGCCCAGAAGGCGTTTCTTGTCGCGAATCAGGAGAGTAAACAGAATCGGGACCACAAAGAGGGTCAGGGCCGTCGCCGAGATCAACCCGCCGACGACCGTCCGGGCCAGCGGCGTCAACGCTTCGCTTCCCCGGCCCAACCCGATCGCCATCGGCAGAAGGTCGAGGAAAGTCGCCAGGAACGTCATCAGGATCGGCTTGAAGCGAATCGTCGCCGCCGACGTGATCGACTCGTTCACCGACTTCCCCTGCTTCCGCAACTGGTTCGCAAAATCCATCAGCAGCACGCCTTGCGAGACGACGATGCCGACGAGGAAAATCACACCCATTTCCGACTGCACGTTGAGCGACGTTCCGGTGACAAAGAGCATCACAAGGACGCCGATCAGGCCGAGCGGGACGGTCGCCATGATGATCAGCGGCATCACGAAGGAGCGCATCAGCGGGACCATCAGGAGGTAGACGAGAATCGAGGCGAGGGCGAGCCCGGCGGCGAGGCTGTCGAAGGATTCCTCCATCCGGGCGTACTCGCCGCGGAGTTCCACCCGCATGCCCTTGGGTAATTCGAGGGTCTTGAGTTTCCGGGAGACGTCGGCGGCAAGGCTGCCGATGTCGCGGTTTTCCGTGTTGACCAGGACATCGACGACGCGCTTCAGGCCGTCGTGGTTGAACTCGACGGGTTGCGTCGTGCTGTGGACCGTGACGAGCGTGTTGAGGCGGATCACGTCCCGCCCCTGCGTTCCGGTCGCGACGACGTTTTTGAGGTCCTCGATGCGGAAGCCGGGGTCGTTGGGGTACTGCACCGCCACGAAGTACTGGTTGCCGCTTTTGGGGTCGATCCAGAAGTTCCGGGTCAGGGCGATGGAAGAATTCATCGCCGTCACCACCTGCATGACCACATCCCGGGCGGTGAGTCCGACGCTGGCGGCCTTCTGGCGGTTGACTTCGATCATGAGGTACGGCGCGTCGTTGCGTTGCAGCACCCGGACGTCGGCGGCACCCGGAACTTCGGCGACCAGCTTGCGGATCTTCCCTGCAACCGCGAATTTCTCGTCCGGAGTTCCCCCGATCACCTGGATGTCAATCGGTGACGAGGCTCCGAAGTTGAGGGCGGCGGAGACCATCCCCCCGGTGTCGAAGGAGAATTCGAGGTCGGCAAATCGGGGATCAGACGCGAGTTGTTTCCGCAGAAGCACAGCGTATTGTTGGGCCGACTGAGTCCGTTCCGGGGTGAGTTGGAGCCGGATGATCGTGTCCTGCTGGCCGGCGTTGGCGGAGTACGCCGCCGACCAGTCGTTGTTGAGACCGATCTCCGAGACGACCATCTGCAACTCGGTCGGCGGGATCACCTCGGCAATCGACGCCTCCACATCGGCGATCCGCCGCTCCGTGGCGTCGAGCCGCATGTGCGACGGTCCGCGAACCTGGATCGTGATCTGCCCCGCATCCACCGCCGGGAAGAATTCTTGCCCGATCCCCGGGAGCAGTGCGAAGGAGGAGAAAAACGCCGCGACCACCCCGCCGAGCACCAGCATCCGGTTCCGCAATGCGATATCGAGTAAGGCCGCGTATTGCCGGTTGACCGCCATCAACCCCGCGTCGAACTTGCGGTATGCCCCCGCAAGCAACCCAACGAACCCGAACCTGGTGGGATTTTCTGGGCTGACCTGATGTGGTTCCCCGTGAGGTTGCGCTTCCCCGTGAAGCCGGGCTTCCCCGTGCCCGTGATGTCCCCCGTGCCCCCGAAGCATGACGGAGCACAGGGAGGGGACGAAGGTCCAGGAAAGCAGAAAGGACGCGATCATCGCAAACGCGACCGCCATGGTCAGCGGCTTGAAGAGGAACCCGCCGACGCCCGGGGTCAACGCGACCGGGCAGAGCACGATGATCAGGGCCAGCGTCGCCACGATCACCGGCATCGTCAGTTCCCCGGTCGCATCCAGGGCCGCCTGCACCGGCGTCTTCCCCATCCCAAGGTGCCGGTGGATGTTTTCCAAAACCACGATCGCATTGTCGACCAGCGGCCCGATCGCCAGGAACAACCCGCCCAGCGTCATCACGTTGATCGTGTTCCCGGTGGTGGAAAGCCCGATGATCGCCCCGAGAATCGCGAGCGGCAACGCCATCGACGCGATCAACGTCATCCGCCACTCGCCGAGGAAGAGCAGAATCATCACCGACACCAGCACCGCCCCGATGATCCCTTCCTCGATGAGGCTGTCGATCGACTTCCGCACGTAGTCGGACTGGTCGATGACGTACTCGAGCCGGGTTCCATCCGGCAGTTCCGATTCCATCTCGGGAATGGCGTCGCGAACCCCGTCGGCGACGGCAAGGCTGCTGGCCCCGGCCTGGCGGTAGATCGGCACGAAGACCTGCTGCCGACCGTTGACTCGCACCCGCGATTTTTGGATCACCGCGTCGTCGTAGGCGTACCCGATGTCGCGAAGCAGAACCTGGCGTTCCCGCCCGAGCGTGATCGGAAGATCGTTGAGGTCCGCAACTTCCCGGACCATCGCGTTGGTGTCGAGTGCGATCTGGCTGTCGCCGAAGTACGCCGCCCCGGGGGAAGCCATGATGTTCCCCTGGTCGAGCGCCCGTACCACATCCGTCGCGGAAAGATTCCTGGCCTCGAGTTTCTTCGGGTCGAGGTAGACCATCACCCGACGATCTTTCCCACCCACAACCACCGGTGCGACAGTTCCGCGAACCGATCCGAGCCGGTTCCGCACCTGCACCCGGGCGATGTCCTTGACCTGCTGCTCGGCCATCGTCGGGTTCGAAACCGTCAGAATCCCGAGCGGCAGTGTTCCGGTGGGGTCGAAGGGAAGGACGACCGGAGGCAGCGTGTTGATCGGAAGGTAGGGTCGGGCCGCATCCGCCAGCGAACTCGACATCGTCAGGGCCGCGTTGGGGTCCGTGTCTTCCCGGAAGTAGAGCTTGACCACGCTCACCCCCGCGACGGATCGCGACTCGACGTTCGAAACCCCTGGCGACTGGTTGACCCACCGCTCGACCCGGTCGGTAATCGTCCGCTCGATCGAGCGGGCCGGCATCCCGTTGAAGTAGGTCAGCACCTGGACGGCCGGCACCTTGAAGGCCGGCAGAATGTCGACGGGAATGCTCAGCAGCGAGACCGAACCGAGCACGCAAATCATCAGGGCCATGACGACAACGCCGTAAACGTTGCCAATGGCGAGGCGGACAAGACCCATTTCGGGCATCTCCGTGGCGGCGGAGGAAGAGATCACCCTATTTTGCGGTACGGGGTGGCCGAGAGGAACCAGCAACCGTCTGTATTTCCGGGATCGGCCACGTTTGCGACGGATTCTTCGGGTTGTCCCGCGAAGCGAGGGGGAAGTGCTTCGACGCGGATCGGACCAAAGTCCGCGATTGCCCCGCCAGGGGAACTGTGCGAAAATCCTCCTTCCCCCCCGCTTCGACCGTCGTTGCCGACGGATCGCGGAACTGCTAAGCCGTTCTCGAAGGGCGATCGCCGCCCCGAACCATCAGGAGCCGAGTCATGCGGAGTGTTGTGCGGATCGGGCTGTGGGCGGTGCTGGCCGCCGGGTTGGTGGGCCTCGCGGGAGGGACGCTGTCGGCCCAGCCGGCGAGCGTCAAAACCAAGATCAAGATCACCCTGCCCCAGGAGAACACCGAGCTCCTCATCGAGGGGAAGGCGACCAAGGCCGCCGGCAAAATCCGCGAATTCGAAACACCGCCCCTCGAAGGCGGCAAAATGTACGAGTACCAGTTCACCGCCAAGTGGCGGCCCAACAACTACACCGTCATCACCCGCACCAAAAACGTCGTCTTCAAGGCAGGCGAACCACTCGACATCGACCTCTCCAAGGAAGATCCCAAGGACAAGGCCGTCATCCGCTTTGTCCCCACTCCGGATGACGTCGTCGCCCAAATGATCAAGCTCGCCAACATCCAGAAGGACGACATCGTCTTCGAACCCGGTTGCGGCGACGCCCGCATCACCATCGCCGCCGTCAAAGCGGGGGCCAAGAAAGGCGTCGGAATCGATCTCGACAAGGAGCGAATCAAGGAGTCCAAGGAGAACGTCGCCAAGGAAAAGCTCGGCGACAAAATCGAAATCCGCGAAGGCGACGCCCTTGACATCAAGGACCTCAGCGATGCATCCGTCGTCTTCCTCTACATGGGCGACGAATTCGACGCCCTGATCCGGCCCATCCTCTGGAAGCAACTCAAAGTCGGCTCCCGCGTCGTCTCCCACCGCTTCACCATGGGCGACTGGAAGCCCGAGAAAACGATCACCTACAAGGGCGAAGACGGCGACGAGTATCTCCTCCACCTGTGGACGATCACCGAGGAAGTCAAGAAAAAGGCGGAGAAGTAAGCGATTCGAATCGGATTGGCCGATGTGAAGAAGCCTCGGAACCCTCGCTGACGCTTCGGGCTAAC
>CAZKIQ010000020.1:25799-99322 GCA_964552815.1 uncultured Alcaligenaceae bacterium
CCCTCGCTGACGCTTCGGGCTAACTTCGCCGGCCCCCTCGGTTCGCGAGGGGCTCCCTTTCCACCCCCTTCCGCGAGCCCCATCCATGCGTTCCCTCGTCGCCGTGCTTCTTCTGGCGTCCCACACCCTGGCCGGCTCCTCCAACAGCCTCCTCGATGTCTCTCCGGACGGCAATCGCCTCCTCGTCGCGAACACCGATCAGGGGACTGTCTCGGTCGTGGACTTGAAGAATCGCAAGGCTGGCCCGGAAATTCCGGTCGGCGACCACCCGGAAGGCGTGACCTGGATCGCCGGCGGGCCCCTCGCCCTCGTCACCGTCTACGGCGACGACGCGGTGCTCTTTCTCGACACAGAGAAGAACCGAGTTCTCCACACACTTCGCGTCGCCGACGAACCGTACGGAATCGTTGCCACGAAAGACGGGAAGTTCGCCTACGTCACGCACGATTACCCCGGCAGCATCTCGGAAATCGACGTGGCCGCGAAGAAGGTCACCCGCACCTTCCCCGTCGGCAAGGGAATCCGCGGCATCGCCCTCTCCGCGGACGGGAGGACGCTCTACGCCACCGAATTCCACAGTGCAATTCTCCTCGCCGTCGATGTGGCCAGCGGCAAGGTCGTCGACCGGTGGGAGGGGAACACCCCGGACAACCTGTGCCGACACGTCGAACTCCACCCGAAACGGGAGAAGGCGTACCTGTCGCACATCCGCAGCCGGATCACCGGCTTCGACGCCCGTGGGTCGATCTTCCCGCACCTCTCCTTCTGCAACCTCGTCCCCGCGAAACCAGACCTGAAGCGCCGGCATTCCCTGGCCCTCGACACCTTCAACGGCGGCGTCGGCCAAAATGTCGTCACCAACCCCTGGGAAGCCGCCATCTCCCCCGATGGCTCTCGCATCTACACCATCTATTCCGGCACCGACGACATGAACGTCTCGAAGACGCTCGACGACGATTTCATCGAGGTCGAGCGGATCGGCTACATGGTCCCGACCGGCAGAATCCCCCGGGCGGTCCGGGTTTCCCCCACCGGCGACGAGGTCTACGTCTACGCGACGCTCGACAACGAGGTCCGCGTCTTCGATGCGAAGCTCAAGCTCCTCGCCAAGATCCCCGTGGCGAAGCCGGCCCACACCGACGAGTGGCGGCGTGGCAAGGAACTCTTCGAAACCGCGAAACAACCGATGGGTTCCGCCCGGTGGATCTCGTGCTCCAGTTGCCACCCGGACGGCCTCCACGACGGCCGAACCTGGCAGAACCCGGAAGGGAACCGCAAAACTCCGAACCTCTTCGGGCTTGCCCACACCCACCCGCTGCACTGGTCCGCGGACCGCGACGAATCGCAGGATTTCGAGTACACGATTCGCGGGAAACTGATGCAGGGCCGCGGCCTGACCCGGGGCCGACTCAAACAATCGACCGGCTTCACCGACTTCGCCGCCCTGGACGAGAAGACCTCCGGGCGATCCGCCGACCTCGACGCGCTGGCGGTCTACACGAATTCCTTCGGCTTCCGCCTCTCGCCGCACGCCGCCGGGCCCGGCAAACTCACCGAGCCGGCCGAACGCGGCAAGAAACTCTTCTTCGCCGCCGAAACCAGGTGTGCCTCCTGCCACACCGGCCCGTACTTCACCGACAGCAAACTCGAACGCCCCTTCAACCTCCACGACGTCGGCACCGGCGCCGGCGAGGACGAGAAGATCGGCCCGAAGTACGACACCCCCACGCTGTTGGGCGTCTACCGCATCGACACCTACCTCCACGACGGCCGGGCCAAGTCGCTCGACGAGGTGCTGACGAAGTTCAACGTCGGCGACAAGCACGGGAAAACCAGCCACCTGACGGCCGACGAGCGTGCGGATCTGGTGGCGTTCCTCAAGTCGCTCCCGTACGAAACCCCACCTGAAGAAACACCAAACACCGTGAAATTCCGCCTCAAACCCACCCCCAAACCCGGCGGGTGAATCATGTTCCATGATTAATTCCAATGCGATCTGAGGGATCCATAGGCCTTGAAACGCTCTCTATATAAGACGAGCGACCTCGCTGCCTCGGAGATGGCCAATGACAATCGCCAATGAGATCGCATTCGTTGGCGAACTCCTCGACGAGTATGCCAGTCATGCATGGCGTATGGGAGTCGCATCCGACGGACCGGCCGATGCGGGGGTTCCCGCTTCGATGCCGATCGGCGAAGCGGGATTTATTCCGTTTGCGCAGGGATTGCTCCATTACGATACCGTGAATGGTTACTAGCAAGGCGTTTAGAGTCTTCGAGGCCATTACGGCATCGGGGGCTTCCTACTTTTGGAGTCTCGAATGCAGGCGTTGCAGTGGATTGCTGGCCTCGCTCTCGGAGTCGTTGCCATGACGGGATCACCAGTCCTGGGACAGGACCGGATCAGTGAGAAGGAAGCCACGGAACTCGGCGTCCAAGCCTACATCTATGGCTATCCGCTGGTGACGATGGAGATGACGCGGCGGGTGATGACCAACGTGGCCACACCGCAGGGAAGCCACGCTCCGATGGGGCAGTTCCTGCTGATGCGAAAATACCCCGACGCCTCTTTCCGAGATGTGACAGCACCCAACGCCGACACGTTGTACTCGACCGCGTGGCTGAATCTTTCCAAGGAACCCTATGTTCTGAGCCTGCCCGACATGGACGGTCGGTATTTCCTGATGCCGATGCTGAGCGGCTGGACGGATGTCTTTCAGGTTCCTGGGAAGCGTACGACCGGCACCAAGCCTCAAACTTATGCCCTCACCGGTCCGGGTTGGAATGGGAAACTGCCAGAAGGGATGCAAGAACTCAAATCGCCCACCAACATGGTCTGGATTCTCGGTCGGACCTATTGCACCGGCACAGCCGAGGATTACAAGGCCTGCCATGCCATCATGGATCAATACAAACTCGTCCCGCTCAGTGCTTACGGCAAGCCCTACACTCCGCCAACCGGCAAGGTGGATCCGGCGGTCGACATGAAGACGCCCGTGCGGGAACAGGTCCACAAAATGGATGCAGTCGCGTATTTCTCCCTGCTGGCTCAACTCATGAAGGAGAATCCCCCGGCCAAGGAAGATGGTCCGATGCTTGAGAAAATGGCGAAGATTGGCCTGGTTCCGGGGAAAGAATTCGACGGAAGCAAACTCCCCGCCGCCGCGGCAAAGACAATCCCGGGAGAGGCCCAAAAACAAATCATGGGCCACTTCAAGACTGCTGGTTCCGACATCAATGGATGGATCTTCACCACGAAGGCGGGCCTGTACGGAACCGACTACTTGCAACGGGCATTCATCACTGCAATCGGGCTCGGAGCGAACCGCCCCCAAGACGCGGTCTATCCCACCTCCGAAGTGGATGCCGCCGGCAAACCTTACAGTGGCGAGAACAAATACGTTCTCCACTTCGAGAAGGGCCTTGCACCACCGGCGGACGCTTTCTGGTCGATCACCATGTACAATGGCGAGTACTTCTTTGTGGAAAACCCTCTCAACAAATACACCGTGAGCCCCCGCAACAAGTTGAAGTACAATGCCGATGGTTCGCTCGATATCTACATCCAGAACGAGTCGCCCGGGAAGGAGCAGGAGGCGAACTGGTTGCCGGCCCCGAAGGGGAAGTTCGTCCTGATGATGCGACTCTACTGGCCAAAGGAATCTCCTCCCTCGATTCTGGATGGCACCTGGAAACCGCCTGCCGTGAAGCTTGCCGGGAAATAGCGTCAGAGGTTTCGAGTTCGGTCGTTCTCACCGAACTCGACCTCGTCGCGCTCGACCCCCTTGGAGACGCCACCGTGACCCGCCCGCTCCTGCTTCTCCTCGCATTCCTCGGCCTCGCTTCCCCACTGCCCGCCGCCGACCCCGCCCCGCCGAAAATCTTCGAGCGTGACAACCTGTGCGCCTGGTGCATTGTCCCGTTCGATGCGAAAAAGCGGTCCCCCGAGGAGCGGGCGGCGATGCTCAAGAAGCTCGGCTTCAAGAAGTTCGCCTACGATTGGCGGGGCGAGCACCTGCCGACGTTCGAGCGGGAGATCGCGGCCCTCAAGAAGGAAGGCATCGAACTCACCGCTGTCTGGTTCCCCGCCGGGCTGAACAAGGACGCCCGCACTCTCCTCGACGCTCTGAAGAAGCACGAGATCAAGACGCAACTTTGGGTCACGATGGGTGGCGGGCCGGCCAAGACCCCGGAAGAGCAGGCGAAAAAGGTCAAGGACCACGCCAAGGCCCTCCGCCCAATCGCCGAGGAGGCCGCCAAAATCGGGTGCACCGTCGCCCTCTACAACCACGGCAGTTGGTTCGGCGAACCCGAGAACCAACTCGCGATTCTCGACGAACTCAACCTCCCGAACGTCGGCATCGTCTACAACCTGCACCACGGCCACGACCACCTCGCCCGGATGCCCGAACTGCTGAAGAAAATGAAACCCCGACTCTTCGCGTTCAACCTCAACGGGATGATTGTCGAAGGCGAGCGGAAGGGCCAAAAGATCCTCCCGCTCGGGCAGGGGACGGAGGATCTGAAACTCCTCAAACTGCTCGTCGAGAGCGGCTGGACTGGCCCCGTCGGCATTCTCGGCCACACCTCCGACGACGCCGAGGAACGTCTTCGCGATAATCTCGACGGTCTCGACTGGCTTCTCCCGCAACTCGCCGGCAAGGAACCCGGCCCGAAGCCGACCCCGCGGACGATCAAAGCCCCCGCCCGCTAGGCGGCGTCAGCCCGTACCCGGTCGGTTCGGGTTGACGGGGGAGGCCCGAGAAGGGGACGATGGTCCTGCTTCTTGGGGGGCGTATGGTGCTCGAAACTCCGCGGGTGCGGGTCGACGGTTGTGACGGGGTCGCCACGCTTTGGCTCGGCTTCCCCGGGTCGCCGGCGAATGGCCTCGATCTGCCACGGATCGCCGAGGTGGAGACGGCGGTCGACGCTGTGCGGAACCGGCGCGATCTGGAACTGCTTGTGATTCGCTCGGCAATTCCTGGCGGGTTCTGCGGTGGCTGGACCGATCTCGCCCGGGAGGGGATGTCCCTCGCGACCACGGAGTTCGCACTCGCCGGGCAGCGGATGACATCGAAGTTGGCGGAACTTCCGGCCGTCACGGTTTCGTTTGTGGAGGGGCCGTGTCTGGGTCCGGGATTGGAACTGGCCCTGGCTTGTGATTACCGGATCGCGGTGGCCGGGCCGGACTCGTGGGTGGGGTTCCCCGGGAAGATTCCCCCGGTCTGGGGGGGAACCGCCCGGATTCGTGCGGTCGCCGGGAAACGGGCCATGCCCATCCTGGACGGGGCGACTCTGACCGCCAAGGAAGCCGTGCGGGCAGGGATCTTCGACGACGCCTTCTCCGCCCGGCGGGGGAAAATCGAGCTTCAGCTCTGGCTCGACCGACTCCGGGCCAACCCGCGGAAACGGTCGCTGCACAATCTCGGGGAAGCGTTGGCTGCGGAACGGATCGCGTTTCGCCGAGCAATCGCTGCACTTCCGGAACCGCTTCCTGTCGAACCGCTGGCAGTCCCGGCAAACCCGGTCCCTCCGTTTCCGGGCGCGGTCGCGCTGCTGGGTTCCGACCCCGCCCTGGCGACCCTCGGTTGCGAGGTGCTGCTGCACGGCCGGTCCGTGATCCTGCCCGATTCCGGAAACGCGACTCTCGCGGCTTCCCTGGAACGGGAACTTCGCACAGCGGGCTCGCGGGGGCGAGCCACTCCGCTGGAACTGGATCAGGCACGGAAACGGCTCGAAATTTCGGGGAATCGGCTGGCATCTGCCCGGCTGGCGATCGCGGATGCGGCGGGGGTTGCGCTCTTGCTGGCGGCGGAACCAACGCTACCGCCGGGGTGTGTGGTCGGCGTGCCGGCCCGGTTTCTCGACTTGGCTCAGAAACGGGCTCTCCGACCGCAGCGGATTCTCGGGTTCGATTTCCCTGATGCGACGACCTGGCAGCTTGCTGCTAGCGGGCGAACCAATCCGGACGTACTGACATTCGCGCAGAACTGGGCCGGCACGGTCGGCGCCACGGTGCGAGCCAGTTATTCCCGGATGGGCCGTCGACGGTCGCGGGCAGCGTGACCGCTGCAAAATCGAAAGGATTCCCTCCCCTGTCGCATTTGCGATGGCGACTTTCCCCTATCCGATTCGGCCGATCCCGCAGCGATCCCGCCGGCAACGCTTGCCCCCAAACCCGGAGCGTGTACGCTGGGTGGAATCCCGGATTCTTCCCTTTCCCTCCGATTTCGGGTCGATCATGCGTAGCGGGTTCTCTCCCCTTGCGGTCGCCATCGTCGCGGCACTCCTGGCCTCCGTCCCCGCGTGCAACCGGGGGCCGACCAAGCCGCGGGTTGCCGTCGTCACCAACTGCACCGCGAATTTCTGGTCCATTTGCGAAGCCGGGGCCAAGAAAGCCGCCGCGGAAAACGACGTCGAGCTCACCTTCCGCCAACCTCCGAGCCTCGACGTTTCCCAGCAGAAGCAAATCATCGACACGATCGTCCAGCAGGGTCCGTCCGGCATCGCCATCAGCGTCATCAACCCCGAGGAACAAACCCCGGACCTGACGCGAATTGCCGGGAAAATGAACCTCCTGACGATGGACAACGACGCGGACAAAACCGGTCGGCTCGCATACATCGGCATCGACAACTACGAGGCCGGCAAGGCCGTCGGTCGGATGATCAAGAAGGCCAAGCCCGACGGCGGCGACCTCCTCCTCTTCATCGGAGCCACCACCTCCGCGAACGCAAAAGCCCGAATCGGCGGTGTCCTCGACGAACTTGCCGGAGAGAAAGACGCGAAAGGCCCACAATTCGGGAAATTCCACCTCTTGAAGGGCCCCATCACAGACAGCGGCGACGAAACCAAGGCCCTCGAATTCGCCACCACCGAACTCGCGAAAATCCAGGCACCCGAGAAACTCGTCGCGGTTGGGCTGTACGCGTACAACCCGAAGAAAATCCTCGCTGCCGCCGAGCGGAACAAGATCCGCGGCAAGCTCACCATCGTCGGATTCGACGAGGACGAACTCACACTCAAGGGCATCGAGGACGGCGACATCGTCGGCACCGTCGTCCAGGATCCCTTCAAGTACGGCTACCAGTCCGTCGCGATCCTCGCCGCCCTCGCCAGGGGAGACAAGTCGAAGCTTCCGAAACCCGGCGAGATGATTCCCTACCGTGTCGTCACCAAGGACGGCGGGCCGGAAGAAACCGTCAACGGCGTCGTGGTCCAGAACCTCAAGGCCGCCGATTTCGCGAAGCAACTCCAGGCCGATCTCGACTCGGCGAAGAAGTAACTCCGCCATGACTTCCCCTGCACCGGCGCTCGAAGCCCGAGCCGTCCGCAAAGTTTTCCCCGGCGTCATCGCGCTCGACGGCGTCTCCGTCCGGATCAGCGGGCACGGGGAAGTCGTCGCGATCGTCGGCGAAAACGGGGCCGGAAAGTCGACGTTGATGAAGCTTCTCGCCGGCGTCTACCAGCCCGACGGCGGCGAGATCCTCTTCGACGACCAGCCCGTCCGCTTCTCCGGCCCCGCCGACGCGATCGATCGCGGCATCGCCCTGATCCACCAGGAACTCAACCTCGCCGAGAACCTGACGGTCGTCGACAACCTGTTCCTCGGCCGCGAGAAAACCCGCCTGGGACCGCTCCGCTGGCTCGACCGCCCCGCCATGCTGACCGCCGGGCTTGAACTAATCCGCCGCGTCGGCCTCCCCGACCACCTGCTCACCACCACGGTTTCCCACCTCGCCCCCGGCCAGAAGCAACTCGTCGAAATCGCCCGGGCCCTCGGCCAGAACGCTCGTTTCCTCATCATGGACGAGCCGACCTCGAGCCTGACCCAACTCGAAACCGACCGACTCTACCTGCTCATCGACGACCTCCGCGCGAAGGGCGTATCGATCGTCTACATCTCGCACCGCCTCGCCGAGGTGAAGCGCGTTTCCGACCGAGCCGTCGTCCTTCGTGATGGCAAGAACGCCGGGGAACTTAGCAAAGACGAGATTACCCACGACAACCTCGTCCGCATGATGGTCGGCCGAGATCTCAAGCAATTCTTCCCCCGCGACCACCGCAAAACTCCGGGGGAAGTTCGCCTCAGTGTCACGAACTTGCGATACCAAGAGGGCCCGGACCACGCCGTGTCGTTCTCGGTACGGGCTGGCGAGGTCCTGGGAATGGCCGGCCTCGTCGGGGCCGGCCGCACCGAGCTTTCCGAAGTTGTTTTCGGAATCCGCCAGGCGACCGAGGGAGAGATCCGCGTAAACGACCAAACCGTCCGCATTTCCAAACCCGCCGACGCCATCGCCGCCGGCGTCCTCCTCGTACCCGAAGATCGCCGACTTCACGGCCTCGTCACCGAGACCGCTGTCGGCTTCAACCTGTCCCTCCCGAACCTGGATGCGTTGTCGCTTTTGCGATTCGTCTCCGGGCACCGCGAAACCGACTTGCATTCCCGCATGATCGACCGCCTCCGCATCCGGACCGCGGGCCCCGGCCAGGTCGTCGGAACCCTTTCCGGAGGGAACCAACAGAAGGTCGTTTTCGGGAAGTGGCTGGCCCGTTCCCCGCAAATCCTGATCCTCGACGAACCGACCCGAGGGGTCGATGTCGGTGCCAAGGCGGAGATCTACGGGCTCATCGACGAACTCGCCGGGCAGGGAATTGCCGTCTGGATGATTTCGAGCGACATGGAAGAACTGCTCGGCGTCTCGGACCGCGTCCTCGTGATGCACGAAGGACGAGTGGCCGGGGAACTGGATCGAAAACAACTTTCCGAAGAAGCCGTCATGCGGCTCGCGACCGGGGGAAATGCGGCATGACACGCGTCATCGGCGTCGGCGTTCTTGTGGTGGTCCTCTACATCGGCATGATCGCGTCCCACCCCAACGCCTCGGGCCTGCCCAACCAGCTCGACCTGTTGAACCGCCACGGGTTTTACGGCGTCATGACTCTCGGCGTCGGGTTGCTCATCATCGCCGGCGGAATCGACCTTTCCATCGGCTCCGTCGTCGGGCTCGCGGCCGTCCTTTTCGGCGTCCTCATGGAAACCGGGGTCGCACCGATTCCCGCACTCTTCGCAACCTTGCTCACCGGCGCAGGGATCGGCCTGATGCAGGGGCTCCTCGTCACCCGACTCCGCTTGCAGGCATTCCTCGTGACCCTTTGTGGGCTCTTCATTTTTCGCGGCATTGCCCGGCAGATCACGATGGATCCCGTGGGGATTCAGAAGGTCAAAACCGCACACCCCGAATTCTCCCAATCGCTCGAATCGCTCCAATTTTGGCTGACCGGGGTGGACGCGTCCCGGCACAACGAGGAAGTCTTCCCCGCCCAGTTTGCCGTGCTCCTGCTTCTGGGACTGCTGCTCGGCGTGGTGCTGCACAAAACCGTCTATGGCCGGTACTGGTTTGCGATCGGCCACAACGAGCGGGCGGCCGAGTACGCCGGGATCAAAGTGGAGCGAAGCCGGCTCGTGGCGTTCGTCCTCTGCTCCACGCTTGCCACACTTTCGGGCGTGATGATGCTGCTGTCCGTCGGAAGTGTCATGCCCGAGAACGCGGGGCAGTCCCTGGAACTGTACGCGATCGCCGGCGCGGTTCTCGGCGGGTGCAGTCTTCGCGGCGGGGAAGGGAACATTCTCGGCATCGTGCTCGGGGCCGCCATTCTTCCGTTGATCTACAAAATCGTCATTTTCAGCGACATTTCCGACGCGGTCATCCCCTCCATCATCGGCGTGACGCTTCTGTTCGGTGTCATGGTCGACGAGTTGTTGCGACGGGGGAAATGGATGCAGTTCCTACAGAACCGGGTCAAGTCTCAGAAAACCCCGACTTCCCAGTGACAACCCGGTGTCACTGAGGGTGCTTCGGCGGTCGCCCCCGGCGGGGACGGCCTGGTCGTCGGTGCAGCGTTTTCGCAAACGCCACCAGTTGCGACAACCGGTCCCCAAAACTGGTGTACGCCATCTGCGTCCGCACCGATTCTGTCAGTCCCCGGCCGCCCACCGCCACAGCGATCCCACGTTTCTCCGCGAAATCGTAGACATCCCGGTAATCCTTCAGGAATTGAACCGGATCCGGCAGGTGGGAAACCGATAGCCAAACCAACTTCGGGGCCAGGTCTTGAATCGCGTTCTTGAACGCCGCCGCCGGCGTGTGCGGACCCAGGTTCACCGCCTTCCAGCCCACATCACTGAGAGACAACTGGGCGAGCAAACTCGGGATGATGTAGTGATCATTTTCTGGTGCACCACCGACTGCAACGGGGGCATCGGGTTCGTCGGCGACCCGAAGAAACCCGCGAAGCTCGTAGAGAGCAGAGACGCACGCCTGGGTGATCCGGTGTTCCATCATCACCGTTGTTTTGCCCAATTCCCAGTCGTGGCCCACCTGAGACATGACGGGTGCAATGATCTGATCCGCGAGGGTTTCGAGCGCCATTCCTGCCCGGTGAGCACCGTGGATGACTGCTCGAATCAAATCGGAATCGACTGATTCGACCGCCGCCGCGAATTCGTTGCGAATGGATTCTGCCGAGGGGGTTTCGCGGTCCAACACCGGCAAAAGCTGACTCAGATCGGCATCGGGCAGTTTTCCGTCCCTCACAAGGCGGATCACGTCGGCGAGAAGAACCTTTCGGTGCCCGCCGGCGGTCCGGTGAGCCGGGAGCACCGCGTCGTCGACCCAGCGTTTGACGGTCGTGACACTCACCCCCAGTGCCAGTGCCACCTGGGCGGTGCTGGCGTAGCGGTCGTTTCCGGCCTGGCCCATCTTGTTGAAGGACATCGACTAACTCTCGGAGATCGAAATTCGATCGTTTTGAGCGGTCCCAGATATTGCGTCCGTTACCTGAAGTGTAAGGCATCATGCCGAACGTCTGCCAGGCTTTTGCGGAATTTCCAGGAGAAAATCCATTTCCCGAAAGCGCGCCTTGACTCGCGGGTAGAACCGAGCGAGATTAAATTGGACGTTTTGGACGTTTCGGCCGAAACGCACCGGCAACACGCCCACCCCGAGGATCCGACATGGCCACACCAACCACCTCTGTTTCCCGTCGCACCAAGCTAGCCATGTCTCTCCCCCAGTACCTGCATCACCCGGATTTCGAGACCCCTGCCGGGCGGAAGGCTCTTGACCCCGAGGAACTTCTGCGGGACCAGGTCGACTTCGAACAATCGCACATGCCGGACGAGGTGACGCGAGAACATGCCAAGCGTATGCACTACGCCGCCCACCGGATGCACCGGGCGCGGACAACCAAGGAACTGACACGCTGGCGGGACGCCTACCTCACGCTGCGGGATCGAATCGTGCTCGGCAATCGCAAGCTTGTCTATCGGGCGGTTCGGCGACGCATGGAAGTCTCCAATTTCGCCGACGATTTGATTGGAGACTGCCACATCGTCCTGATTCAGGCAGTGGCGGTTTTCAACCCGTGGATCGGCGTCCGGTTTAGCACCTATGCCTACACCTGCCTGGTTCGCGCGCTCTCTCGGCAGATGCAGCGATCTTCCACCGACTGGCTGAGCCGGGCGATCTCGTTTCACTCCATCGAGGATGGCGTGGTGGGACAGGAGACCGAGTCGCGCGTGGCGAACAAGCATTTTCGCATCGAGGAGTTTCTCCGAGACGACCACCCGTTGCTGTCGCACCGGGAGAAACTGATTCTGTCGCAGAGGTTCTCGCTCCGGGATGAGCCGGAGAACCAGACACTGGAAAAAGTGGGCGAAACGGTCGGTTTGTCGAAGGAGCGGGTTCGCCAGATGCAGGCCGCCGCCATCGACAAACTTCGCAAAGCCCTCTCCGGGGAAGCGAGCATCGCCACCGTTTCCCCGGAATCCTGATCGAAACCGACATTTTCCGTCACTGCCCGCCGAACCAGCCGACGTAGAAGCTGAAGATCTGCTGGTTGTCGAATGGGCCCTTGGTGATCGGGAATGCGAAGTCGAGTGCGATCGGCAGCGGACCGAGGGCCGGGACGACGATCCGCAAACCGGCACCAACACTGACCCGATAGTCCGTGATCTTCACGCCTTGTTCCACGGTCCCGTGATCGATGAACGTCACTGCATAAAGCTTGTCGTTCGCCAGGATCGGGATCTGGTACTCGAACGTGTTGAGGAAAGCGAAGGTCCCGCCAACGTTGAGGAAGTTCTCGTAGACGCCGACGCCGCGGAAGGAGAAGCCGCGAAGGCTGCGGAAACCGCCGGCATAGAATTTCTCGAAAACCGGGGCGTTGCTGGTGGTGACGCTCATCTGCGACCGGGCCGCCAGAACGTGCTTCCCGCTGCCGTCTTTGCGCTGGTACATGGTGTAGTACCCGCTCGCTTCCGCCGACCCGATCGGGAAGGTGTAATCCCCAAAGACCTGCTCGAATCCCACGTCGACGACGCTACCCGAGGTTGGCAACAGGAAGCTGTCCCGGGTGTCGCGGTTGATGCCAGCCCGCAACCCGAGCAGAAGCGAGTGCCCGACATCGTCGGTGATGGCGGGGGTGGCCCAGTAGGGGACGTTGGAAATCCCGACGTTTTCGATCCGGCTCGCGAAGTTGGCCCTCCAGATGGGGCTTTCCGCAAAGCGGTAGTCGACGGTCGAGCGAAGGCCGACGCGGTTCTCGGTGTACTCGGCATAGGCGCGGTCGAAGTAGTAAAGGCTCTCGGTGAGGCCGAACCGGCTGTCGAAAAGGTAGGGTTCGCGCCAGGTTGCGGAGTAACGCTGGAACTGGGTCCCCGGCATGGCTTCAAGGCGCAGCTCCTGACCACCGCCGCGGAACGCACGGCCGGCGAGGAGGTCGTCCCACGAGGTCGGCGGGCGGAACAGGTCGAAGTTCCGCTGGTTCACGACCAGGCTTCCGTTCAAGCCCGCGTTCGAGTTCACGTTCGCGGTCAGGGCCACCATCCCCGTCCGAGTTTCCTTCACCCGAACGCGAATATCCTTGAACGGGCTGTCGTTGTCCTGCGGTAGCACCTCGACCGTGGGCGGGTCTTCCTGGTCGAAGATCCCGAGCCGCATCAGGTTGTTTCGGGCGATTTCGAGTTGCGGGTATTGAAGGATCTGGCCCGGGAAAAGGTTCAATTGGTTCAGGATCACGCGCTGGTCGGTGACGGTGTTCCCCTCGATGATGATCCGCCCGACGCGGTCGGGTTCGCGACCGGGTTCGTAGACGTGGTAGTGGACGTTGACGACTCCGGGTTTCCCGGGGATCGCGAAGACGGCTTCCTCGATGCCGACGTTGACGCCGCTGTTGCCGTACAGAGCCTTGAGGCGGTGGATGTCCGCGGCCACCACGTCCTTGTCGTATCGTTGCCCGGTTTTGAGGGCCGTCACCCGTTTGAGGCGGTCTTCCGTGTAGGTCTTGTTCCCGTCGATCCGCACCTCGCCGATGTCGTATGGCCGACCTTCCTCGATGTGATACACCACGGTGACTTCGCTGAGATCCTGCGTGGCCGGGATGATTTCCTCGCGGACGCGGGCTTCGAGGTAGCCGAGCTTGTGATAGTAGTCGAGGAGTTTCTGCTTGTCGAGTTCGAGCATCGGGGGGGTAAACTTCTGCGAGAAGACGGTGACGACGCGGGGAATGAGGGGGCCGGAGACGGCGATTTGCGTCTTGAGTCGGCCGGTGGATGCGGCTTGGTTCCCCCGGAATTGGACGCCGCGAACCCGGACGATCGGCCCCTCGACGATGTGAAACACCACCCGCGAATCCGTGAGCTTGTTCCCTTCCGTGAGGGTGACACTGGCGTAGTACCGGCCGTCGTCGCGGAGCTTGTTCTGGATCGCCTGAGCGGCCAACTGGTTCGTTGCCGGGTTGAGCGGACTCCCCCGGCGAACCTGCGTCAGATCGGAAAGTTCCTGTTCCGAAAGGTGCTGGTTCCCGATGAAAATCACTTCGCGGACGATGTTGTTGAGTTCGATGACCTTCACGAAGACCGTGACCTGGCCGTTGGATTCGATGGTGGTGCTCACCTCGACGCCGCCGGGTGCGAACCAGCGTGTGTTGGCGAGCCGGCGGACATCCTCGAGAATCACCGTCTCGTCGTAGGGTTTCCCCGGCCGGGTTTGCATCTGGCTCAGGATCAAATCCGATGGATGGATCCGGTTGTTGACCGGAATCACCCGCGAGACGATTTTCCCGACCGGCGACTCCGCCCGCGCCAAGGCGGGGCCGGTGACCGCCAAAAAGGCGGCGGCCAGCAGACGGAGAAGGTGCGGTCGGCACGCAGTCATCGGCATTCCCCCGGGCAACTGGCGCGGTTGGGTCGCGCCGTCGGGCCGTTTACCCGGGGGCAGAAAAAGTGTCAAGGTCGGGGAAAACCCGAAGATCTAAACGGCGTATCCAAATTTTCTGGAATCTCCCCTTCTTGTAGGGTGGGTCAAGGAGGCTTGGCGACGAAGACCCACCGAAGGCGCAAGAATCCGCGATGGGTCAACGAACCTTCCCGGTTTCCCCGCGATTCCCTTCTGGATCTTCGGAGGTCCTGGGGTTTGCGGAAGTTCTGTTGGGTCGGGAACTCAGCGACCCTTCGGTGGGTCTGCGCCGAGGCGGCTTGACCCACCCTACAAGAAATAGACGCTCGTTCCCCAAGAAAATCTCGCTGCACTCAATCCAAACGGCCCCGACCTGGAAGCGTCCGTCAGCGAGGCGGGTTTGCCTGGTTTGACTCCGCGTGCGATTTTGCCGAACTTTCCCCATCGTGCGGGTGGGTCGCCGCCGTGGGGGCCGGGGTGTTCGCCGGTGCGGACGTTGACGGCGGTGCGGCCGGGTGGGTCGGCTCGTTCGCGGGAACTCCGGTAAGCCGGCGGATCGTGTAGTAGAAGACCGGCGTCAGAAACACACCGAAGAACGTGACACCGCACATCCCCGAAAACACGGCAATCCCCAGCGTCGCTCGCATCTCCGCCCCCGCCCCCTCCGCGAGCATCAACGGCACTACGCCGAGGATGAACGCGAACGAGGTCATCACGATCGGCCGCAACCGCAACTGGCACGCTTCCAGTGTCGCGTCCCACAATGGCATCCCCTCTTTCCGCTTCTGCTCTGCGAACTCCACGATCAAAATCGCGTTCTTCGCCGCCAACCCGACCAGCACGATGAAGCCGATCTGCACGAAGATATCCATCGACAACCCGACCAGCCGGACGCCGATGAGGGCCGACAGAATACACATCGGCACCACCAGCAAGATCGCGACCGGCAATGCCCAGTTGTCATACATCCCCGCCAACACCAGATACACGAGAATCACCGCACCCAGGAACGCATACACCGATGCATTCCCCTCCAGCGTTTGCAGGTAGAACAGTTCCGTCCACTCGATCGTCATCTGTTGCGGCAGTTCCTTCTCCGCCAGGGCATCGACGATCCGCAACCCCTCGCCTGTACTCGTGGAGTTGGGAAGGTTACCGTTGATCGATGCCGAGGGGTACATGTTGTACCGCTGGATCATCAGCGGTCCGGTGATGTCCTCGATGCGGGCGACGGAACCGAGCGGCACCATGTCGCCGCGATCGTTGCGAACCCGCAGATTCTTGACGTATTCCGCCGTCTTGCGGAACTGCGCATCCGCCTGCACGTTGACCTGCCAGGTCCGCCCGAACCGGTTGAAGTCGTTGACATAGGTGCTCCCGAGGTTGGTTTGCAACGTCGCAAACACATCGTTGAGGGACACCCCCATCTGCTTGCACCGCACCCGGTCGACATCGGCATACAACTGCGGAATGTTCGCCCGGTAGAGGGTGAACATCGGACCCAGTTCCGGATTCTCCCTCCCCTTCGCGATCAGGTTGTCGATCTGATGCTGGAGTGCCGTGGAACCGAGATCCCCGCGATCCTCGATGATAACCTTGTATCCCCCGGCCGTACCGAGGCCATCGACCGGCGGCGGCGGGAAGACGCTGATGACTGCCTCCGGGATCTCGCGGTAGCGGGCCTGGAGCTTGCGCAGAATCATGAAGCCATTCTTTTCCCGGATCCCGGCGCGTTTCTCGAAGGGTTCGAGGATGATGAACATCGAGCCAAAGTTCGATCCGTTGGCCCCGACCAGGACCGAACTCCCGGAGATTCCGACAGTGTGCTCGACTCCGGGAATTTCATGTGCGATCTTCTCGACCTGCGTCATCACGTCTCGGGTTCGCTGCACCGAAGCCGCATCCGGAAGTTGGACGTTGACGAGGAGGTATCCCTTGTCCTGCATCGGAATGAAGCCGACCGGTGTGGTGGTGAGGAACCATCCGGTGAGGCCAAGCAGCCCAAGGTATCCGACGAGTACGATAACCAGGATTCGCAGAAAGCGGGCGATGACCCAGCGGTAGCCTCCGGCGAACCTGTCGAAACCCTTGTTGAAGTACTTGTAGAACCTCCGCAGAATCGCGTTCACGGGCTTCGCCGCGAAACCGAGCAGGAGGCCGGGAATCACGAATGCGAGGATGTACCCGTATCGCAGGGCAGACGTCGTTTGCCCCGGCTTCGGTTCCTCCCCGCCGATGTGGAAACCGAGCACGCTTGTGAACAGGTAGTAGGTCAGGAACCCGCCGAGCGCCGCCCAGCCGTACCAGGGAAGCGTTTCCGTGACGTGCTCGCCGTGTCCGTGTGCCTGGTTCTTGAAGATCGCCGCCGCCCGACTCGGGGTCAGTGTCATCGCGTTGACAGCGGAGATCATCATCGCCACCGCGATCGTGAGTGCGAACTGCTGGTAAAACTGCCCCGTGATTCCCGGCAGAAACGCACTGGGAAGAAACACCGAACTCAACACCAGCGTGATCGCGATGATCGGCCCCGTGATTTCCCCCATCGCCTTGATCGTCGCCGTCCGCGAATCATAACCCTGCGAGATCCACCGCTCCACGTTCTCCAGGACCACGATCGCATCGTCCACGACGATTCCGATTGCCAAGACCAGCCCAAAGAGCGTGAGGTTGTTGAGGCTGAACCCGAGCAGGTACATCACCGCCAGGGTTCCGATCAGTGACACCGGCACGTCAATCATCGGCAGGATCATCGCCTTCCAATCTTGCAGGAAGATCAGCACGACGATCGCGACAAGAATGATGGCGTCGCGGAGTGTTTTGAAGACCTCGTCAACGGATTGCTCGATGAACGGGGTGGTGTCGTAGTCGATGGCGTAGTTGACACCGCTGGGGAACCGTTTTTCGAGTTCCTTCATCTTGGCCTTGACCCGGTCGCCCACATCGAGTGCGTTCGAGCCGGGTAGCTGGAAGACGGCAAGGCCGACGGAGGGTTGCCCGTTGAGTGTGCACCCGACATCGAGGCTCTTGGCTCCGAGTTCGACACGCGCGACATCGGCCAGTCGCACCGCGGGGCGGGGGACATTGGGGTCGTTGGGGTCGGGCTCGCCGACCTTGAGGACGATGTTTTTGAACTCTTCGACGTTTTGCAGCCGGCCGAGCGTGGACATCGTGAGTTGGGTCGCCTGCCCGGTCGGAACCGGTTCCTGCCCGACCTGGCCCGCCGCCACCTGGACGTTCTGCTCCTTGATCGCCGCCACCACCTCGTTGGTCGTCAGCTTG
This sequence comes from uncultured Alcaligenaceae bacterium, assembly GCA_964552815.1. Classification (GTDB taxonomy): domain Bacteria; phylum Planctomycetota; class Planctomycetia; order Gemmatales; family Gemmataceae; genus CAYUHJ01. Next base: position 43,319 of record CAZKIQ010000020.1, read on the forward strand.
TACTCATAGAGCTTGTCCGGATCGAGCCAGGCTCGCATGGAGTAATCTTGCTCGCCGAAAATGGTCACATCACCGACCCCATCCAGGCGGGCAATCTCGTCCTTCAACTGGATCAGGGCATAGTTGCTGAGGTAAAGCTGATCCCGCGTTTTATTTTCCGAGAAGACGTTGATTACGAGCAAAATGTTCGGCGACTTTTTCTTGATCGTCAGTCCCTGTCGCTGGACGGGTTCCGGTAACTGGGCGTTCGCCAAGCTCACGCGGTTCTGCACGAGAACCTGTGCCATGTTGAGGTCGGCACCAAGTTTGAAGGTGATCGTGAGGTTGTAGGCGCCGTCGTTGGTGCACTGCGACGACATGTACAGCATGTTCTCGACGCCGTTGACCTGCTGCTCGATCGGGGCGGCGACAGTGTCGGCGACCACTTTTGCGTTCGCCCCCGGATACGCGGCAGACACTTGCACCGTCGGCGGAGCAATCTCAGGGTATTGGGCGATCGGCAACGTGAAGAGCGCCGCCATCCCGAAGAGACAGATGATGATCGAGATGACCCACGCCAGAACCGGCCGATCGATGAACGTCTTCGCAAACATGCGATGTTTCCGTCCGGTACAAGGGGCTCGACACAGGGTCAGCTTTTCTCGTTTGGAGCCGGCTTCGATTTTGGTGATGGGGCCGGTTCTGTGTCCGGCTTCCCGGGATTCGCAGACTTCGGAGTCGGTGGCACTTTGGGCGGCGGCGGAAGATCCGGAGCTTGAAGCGTCTCCAGGGTCGGTTCCACCAGCACGTCCGGGATCACCTTCTGGACGCCGCGGATGATCACCCGATCCTCCGGTCCGACACCCTTCTCGATGATCCGCATGTCCCTGACGAGCGCACCCAGCTCGACTTTCCGGGATTTGACCCGGTTCTCCGCATCCACAACGTAAACCAGTTTCTCGTCCTGGTCAGTCACGATGGCGGCCTCGGGGATGAGCGTCGCCTTGTTGACGGTCGCGGGGATTCGACCTCGTACGAACATCCCCCCGGTCATCGCCCAGGGTGGACCGGGATTTCGAATTTCGCCGCGGATCTGCAAGGAACCGGTGGCCGGGTTCAGGCGGTTGCTCACGAAGTTGAGGATTCCCGTGTGCGGGTAGTCTTGTTCCCCCTTGAGTTGCACCTCCAGCGGGGCATCCGACTCGTCCACGCTTTTGAACTTTTTCTCGCGAATGAGTTTGATGTAATACAGGACCGTCTGCTCATCCACGTCGAAGTAGGCATACATGGGGTCGACAGTGACAATGGTGGTGAGGACGGTTCCTTGTGCGGTTCCGCCCGTGACGACGTTCCCCTCGTTGACATAGATGCGGTCGATGCGGCCGGAAAAGGGGGCTTTGACGTCGGTGTAACTGAGGTTCAGTTTGGATTTTTCGAGGGCGGCCGTTGTGGAGATGACATTCGCCGCCGAGACTTCCTTCTGGGCGACGGCCTGGTCGTACTCTTCCTTGCTGGTTGCACCCTTTTCCCACACCTTTTTGATCCGTTCCTCATTGGCCGTATCGAGCTTGAGTTTCGCCTTCGCGTTGGCGAGTTCCCCCTCGGACTTCTGCACGTCGGCCACGAATGGCCGGGGGTCGATCTGGACGAGCTTGTCCCCCTCGTTGACTCGGTCGCCGTCCTTGAAGTAGACCTTCGTGATCGGCCCGGAAACTTGCGGTCGAATGTCGGCCGTCTTCACCGGTGCCAGGGTGCCTGTCAGTTCGGTGAACTGCGTGACGGTCGTGACCACCGGTTTTGCCACCACGACCTTGAGTGGTCCGGATTCGGGGACCTTGACCTTCCGATCGCAACCAATCGCGACGACGGCGACAAGAAAAAGTCCCGAAGTGATCGCATGTCGACGCATTGGTTGTTCCCCCCAGCATCGGTCCGACTTCTCCAAGCTAGGATCCGGAGCGCCGATCGTCCAAGTTCGACTGCGTACACTAAGGTAGGCCGACCTTCTCGGGTGCCTCGGGAGTTGCAGGAAGTCGATGAGCGAGCGAGCCGCCCTTCTTCGCACGATCAGCGCCGCCCCGTGGGACGATCTTCCCCGGCTCGTCTTCGCGGACTGGCTCGACGAGCACGGCGAACCGGAACGGGCGGAGTTTATCCGCCTCGAAATTGACATCGATCGGATACTGGCGACCCATCAGAGCCCGACGGAGGAGCAACTCACGCGTCGGCGAGCACTCGGAGAGTGGCATTCGAAGTGGCACGCGGAACTGCCGCGAATTCCCGGCGTGACGTGGGGAAAAAAGTTCCGACGCGGCTTCCCCGCTGACGTGACGGTCAGCAGCCTCTCCGCGTTCCTCAAGCAGGTCGAGAATCCGGAATTTGCCCAGGTGCCGGTGGATTCGGTCAAGGTCAAGGCGGTGTCACTCGACTCGCTGGAGACGTTCCGGCAATGCGAGGCGGTGTCGCGGTTGCAATCGCTCGATTTCACGGGTTGCTGGCTGGGAGACAACGGTATCGGGTGGATCCTCACCTCCCCGCATCTCGGTCGGCTGACGGTGTTGCGATTGTCGCGGGTCGGCCTGACGGACACGGGTGCTGGGCTCCTGGCAGAGTCGCCGACGCTGCGGAATCTGGAAGTTCTGGAAATCGAGCACAATCAGATCACCGACGTCGGGGCCGAGTCGATTGCCGTTTCCCGGTTTCTGCGGAAAGTGATTTCCGTTCGCTCCGCCGGCAATCCCCTGACCGGGGCGGGAATCAACGGGTTCCCCTGGCTCGAGTGGATGGTCCAGCTCAACCGGGGCGCGATGAAGTTGGGCGAGATGCGTGCCGGGGAAAGCAGTCTGTAGAACGGCTTGTTCTCGGGAGCCTCGCCCTCCCGAAGCATCGGGACTCAGATTTTGCTCGCGATCAGGGTGATGTTCTGCCCGCCGAATCCGAAACTGTTGCTGAGCACATGTTGGATTCCCGACTTTTCCCGGGCCGAGTTCGGGACGTAGTCGAGGTCGCACTTGGGGTCCGGGGTCTCGTAGTTGATCGTCGGGGGCAGCACATTGTTCCGCATCGCCAGGATCGCGATGATGAGCTCGACCGCCCCGCCGGCGGCGATCAGGTGGCCGAGCATGCTCTTCGAGGAGGAGACGGGCGTTTTGTAGGCCCATTCCCCGAGAGCACCCTTGACCGCGAGCGTTTCGGAATCGTCGTTGGCCCGGGTGCTGGTGCCGTGGGCATTGATGTAGCCGATGTCCGCGGGGCCGACGCCGGCATCGCGCATGGCCTGCTTCATGCACTCGATCGCACCCAGGCCTTCGGGATGCGGATCGGTCATGGCATAGGCGTCGGCGGTGGTGCCATAGCCCGTGATTTCAGCGTAGATGGGTGCCTTCCGGGCGACCGCGTGTTCGAGTTCCTCGAGGACGAGCATCCCGGCCCCTTCCCCGAGCACGAAGCCATCTCGGGTGAGGTCGAAGGGGCGTGAAGCCTTCGCAGGTGCGTCGTTGCGGGTGGAGAGTGCGGTGAGGAGGTTGAAGCCGGAGACGCCGAACGGGTGGATCATGGAGTGGGCACCGCCGGAGAGCATGACGTCGGCGTCGCCGTGGCGGATGATCTCGACGGCTTCGCCGATGGCCTGGGCGCTGGCGGCACAGGCGGTGAGGCAGGCGAGGTTGGGGCCGCACAGGTCGAACTCGTCGGCGAGGTGGCCGGCGGTGGTGTGCATCTCGAGTTCCGCCTCGCGTGGTCCGTCGAGCATGCCGATGGCCGCCTTCAAGAACCGGGCGGGGTCGACTTTTCGGCCATCGTCGGAGGCGACTCCGATTCCGGAAACGACGGTGGGGAAATCTTCACTTCCCTCGCCGGAACCGAGGTAGACGCCGAACCGGGTGCGATCGCCACCGGTGGGGAAGTTGGCATCGTCGAGTGCCTGGCGGGCGGCGGCGAGCCCGAAGCGGGTGTTGGGTCCGCACTTGTCGAAGCGGTCTGCCGACTTCACGAACCGACCGAGGTCGAAGTTTTTGACCTCGGCCGCGAAAGTGGTCGGGAACGTGGCGGCGTCGAAATGCGAGATTCGCCCGACCCCGCTTCGCCCCTCGAGGAGGTTCGCGAACATCTCCGGGACGGAGTGCCCCAGTGGCGTGATGACGCCGATACCGGTGACTACAACGCGACGACGAGCCATGATGCAACCTCGACTGTTAGATCCGGAGTATTAGCTTCGAGAGTGCCAGTGGATACAACCTCGAATTAGGACTGTGTATCAGGCATTAAGCCGAGTTGGTCTCGGATAATGCGGCATAGAGAATCCGCGATTTCTCAATGTCTCGGAACAGGAGCTTGTCGTCCATTCGCTGGGTTTCGGTATATGTCGTGACGTTTTCCATGCCGATGAAGTTCACAACCCGCTTGCTCAAGTTCTCGGATGAAGTCACGGCGTTTCATACTTCGATTTCCAGATCCTGATGCTGCGCTGATTCTGGAGCTGGAGACCGATCCTGTGCCACCATCAGGTCGTAGACCTCGCGGATGTTATCACCGAGTTCCTCGATCGTTTTGCCCTGGCTAAAGACTCCGGGAACCTCCAGCAATCGGCCGACAAGCCAGGGGCCGTCGCTCCAGTATTCGAGCGTGAAATGACGACGCATTCTTATATCTCCAGCACCTCGAAGGTCGTGTTCGCCCACGTTTCGGCGTTAGTGATGGCGATTCCGGTCAGTTTCCCGGCAATTCCCAGGACTGCCGCTTCCGCGTCGGCCCAGTCGACGCCTGCCTCCTCGGGAATCGGGTCGCCATCGTCGACCGCGACTTCGGAACCTTCACGCATGAGCAGTCGCACGAACGCACCGTCAACCCACAACGCGAACCCGTGGATGCCACTGACGCTGCTGAGGTAGATCGCCACCGCACGACCGCCGAGCGAGGCGGGTTCGAGTACCTCTTCGGCACTCGTCACATTGATGTTGGGCGACCAGATCACTCCCCACCCGGGGATCTCTCCGACAGCAACATTTTTCCCCAGAGCCGTGGTGGACGCGGTTTCCCACCCGAGGGTTTTCCCCGAGGGCACGAACACATCTGGCACAATCGCCGCCATTTCGGCTCGCGTTTTCCCCGCCGCGAAGACTGCGGTCGTATTCCAACCCATCATTGCTCCTGGGAGATGCGACTTCGCCAGTATTCTGGATCCCGGCTGGTGTGGGCGATTGCGACGACTTGGTACAACTCGGTGTTGATCTCGCGGAAGATAACCATGTACCTGAACCTTTTCACCAGCACGAAGCGGTATTCATCGTCAACCCAAGGGTGGCTGGTCGGACTGTCCGCGATTCGAGCAAGCGTGGTCTCGACGGCCGCGCGGAACCTTTGTGACAGCTTGCGGTCTATCCGCTCGTACCACTCTAGTGCTTCGTGGAACTCCTTGGCCGCCTGTCGAAGCGCGATGACTTCAGCCACGGTCTGCTCGCAGGTCAGCCATGAACTCGTCCGTCAACCGCCGGAACTCGTCCATTGTCAGGTTCAGACCCGGGTCCGCCTCCGCTTCCGCGACGCGTCGCCGACATTCCGCCAGCCACTTCTTGCGAAGTTCCTCATCCTCGAAGGGCACGCTCGCGACGATCTCATCAGCGAGGTCCAGTCGCTCGGCTTCGGGCAGCCGCAACGCGGCGTTGAGAATCTCGGCAACGTCGGGTTTCATCGCGTCTCCCCCGGGTGGTTCGCCTCCCATTTTACCCGTTGGCCCACTTCTTCACCACGACGGCGGCGCACTGGCCGAGGTCGGTGTAGCTCACCTTCACGACGCACGGTTTGGTCACGGGTCGCGGCGTGCCGACGTGGACGGCCACCGGGCAGGCGGGGTCGGGGGTGGTGAAGTTCAACGTGCCCGGAAGTTCGCCGCGCTGGAGGGCGAGGATGCTGACCGCGAGTTCCAGGAGCCCCGAGGCGGCGCCGAGGCTGCCGAAGTGCCCCTTGTAGGAAACAACCGGGACCGCGGTTCCGAAAACTTCCGCGATTGCTCGTGCTTCGAAGGCGTCGAGTTCCGGGTTGCCGCCCGCACCGGCGTTGACGTGGTCGACATCCGCCACGGTGATGCCTGCTTCCCGCATCGCGTTGCGGATCACCCCGGCGAGGACCGGCCCCTTCTTCCCGCGGTCAAATCCGGAAGCGTACCCGACGAGTTCCGCGTCGATCGCCGCCCCCCGTTTCGTCGCCGCCTCCAGTTCCTCGATGACCAGCACCGCGGCTCCTTCGCCGAGTGCGGTCCCATCCCGGGTCTTGTCGAAGGGTCGGACGGCGTGCTCGGGTGGCTCGTTGTGCCGGGTCAGAGCGTGGAAGGTCGTGTGCCGGGCGAAGCTGACGGGGTTGAGTTTCGATTCGCAACCGCCAACGAGGAAGGCGTCGGCAAGGTCGCGGCCCATGATGCGATAGGCTTCCCCGAGGGCGAGCAAGCCGGCCGCGTCGGAAGCGGTGATCGTGTTGTTCGGACCCCGGGCATCGTGGTTCACGGAGACGTGGCAGGCCGGCATGTTCGGAAGATACTTCAACATCCACAGAGGCGGAACCTGCCGGATCCCCTCGGCCCCCCACTGGGCCATGTTGACGATCCCGGGGACGCAGTTGGTGCTGACCTTCGCCCCGCCGGCCATGTCTTCCGGCTCGGTTGCGACCATCACGCAGGCGAACTCGACGCCGAAGCGGGCGGTCGGAATCTGGCCCGGCTGGACCTTCGCGTCGTCGATCGCTTTCTGAGCCGCCGCCACGCCGAGTTGCACGGTGCGGGCCATCACCCGGAGCGCCTTCCGCTGGTCCTTCTGTGTGACGATTTTCTTGGCGTCGAAATCTGGGATCTCGCCGCCAACCCGGCACGGAAGATCGACGGCATCGAAGGATTTTAGTCGCCGCACCCCGGATTTGCCGGCGATCAGCGCGTTCCAGAACACGTCGAGGTCCGAACCGATGGCGGAGATGACGCCGAGCCCCGTGAGGACGGCCCGACGAGAAGAGGTCGCAGACATGGGTTTCCCCAGAACAAAACGGAGCCCGGTAGGGGCTCCGTTCCCGAACAGTGATTCCACGGACACCGAATCACGACGCCGACTCGCTCTTGGGCGGTGGCAGTTGCGGCCGACCCGGTGCGGTTCCCAGCAGGTGGCGAAGTTCGCCTGTGAAGACGAAGTTATGCTCCCCGAAAACCTGGGCACTGCGGTTCTGGTCGAGGTGGGCGAAGAAAATCTCCGCTTCCGCGATCAGATCGTCGCCGCACGTGACTTTGCCGCGAATGACGGCCCCTTCCGGTCGGAGGTCGACGACGTCGGCCTGATAGGTCAGGACTTCACCGGGCGTCGCGTCGCGGTGGAATTTTGCGCTCGGAATCTTGGCGAGGACGACTTTTTCTCGAAAGTTGTTGGCCTCTCCGACCAGAATCCCGCCGGTTTGGGCGAGTCCTTCGAGGATGAGGGGGCCCGGCATCACGGGGAATCCGGGAAAGTGGTCCGCGAAATGGTCCTCGGCCGCGGACAGGCACTTGACGGCAGTCGCCGACTTCCCGGACTCGAACGCGGTGAACCGGTCGATCCAGATCCAACGCATGACGGGAGATCCTGTTTTCGTTGAGCCGCGACGCGAAAACGGAGCGTCTTCCTCTCCTGTTTTCGTGTAGCCGCGACGCGAATGCGGAGCGTGATCTTCCGAGCGCTCCGCATTCGCGTCGCGGCTAAACGGTGTGTTCCACTACGCCGGCAGTTTGCTCGCGATGTACTTCACGATCAGGTCGACCGTGAACAGGTCGCCAATCTGGTCGAACTTCGGGTTCTTCTCGAAGGTCGCGAGGTCCGCGAACGGCATCCGCTCGCGGAGTTCGGAGAGCCCCTTGGGCGTCACCTTGCCGTCCTGGACGAACTCGGGGTCCCCCTGGAAAACCGACTCGGGGAACAGTTCGTTCCGGTCGATTTTGATGCCGAACTCGCGTTCGAGTCGGAACACGATGTCCAGGAAGTCGATCGACTCGGCGTCGAGATCGGCCTGGAGTCGTGAGGTCGGGGTGACCTGATCGTCGTCGACGCTGAGCGCGTCCACGAGGACTTCCTTCACCTTGGCGAAAATCTCGTCCTGGGTCATCGAATCTACCTCTTCGTCGCCGATTCCCGGCGTGGTTTGTCGGCGGCGGGGCTGGTTTACGCGACGGCCGCCCCGAGGCTGAGGCCGCCATCCACAGTAATCAACTGTCCGGTGATGTAGGCCGACGCCGGACTACACAAAAACAGCACAACGCCGGCGATGTCGGCCGGCTGACCAAGCCGCTTCATCGGGATCATTTTTGTCACCAGGTCGCCCGCCTTGTTGCGGACGGCCTCGCTCATATCCGTCTCGATGAAACCCGGCGCGACCGCGTTAACCGTGACATTCCGCTTGGCACACTCCACCGCCAGCGCCCGGGTGAAGGCATTGATCCCCCCCTTGCTGGCGGCGTAGTTGGTCTGCCCCGCGTTCACGTGGTCCGCTGCGATGCTCGAGATGTTCACGATCCGCCCGGACTTTTGCTTCATCACCATCAGGTCGGCCGCCGCCCGGCAGAAGTAAAAGACCCCGTCCAGGTTCGTGCCGATGACCGTTTTCCAGTCCTCGGCCGACATCCGCACGAAGAGCCCGTCGCGGATCACCCCGGCGTTGTTGACGAGGATGTCCAGTCGCCCCCACTCCTTGACGACTGCATCCACGATTCGCGGGGCGACGGCGGGGTCAGCGACGTCTCCCTGGTAGCCCTTGGCGATTCCGCCGACGGCGGCGACATCCGCTTCGAGCTTGCCCGCCGCCTCCGCACTGCCCTTGTACACGAACGCGACCTTCGCCCCCTCTTTGGCGAGGGCTTCGACGACGGCCCGACCGATGCCCCGGCTGCCGCCCGTCACGATCGCAACCTGATCCTTCAGAAGCATGACCCAGTTTCCTTCCGGTTACTTCCGCAACTCGCCGGTGAGCAGGGCCCACCGGGCCTTCAACTGTTGCCGCAACACCTCGTCGGCGGCGACCCCGGCCGGGCCGCGGTCACCGAGGCTGTATCCGTGGAGGGTGAACATCGCGGAGACGGTGGTCGCCCCGCTGTCGTCCGTCCCTTTCCCCTTGAACGTTGCCGAACTTCCGTCTTGCTTCGTCAAATCGACGGAAACGTCCATCTTTCGGCCGGGCTGCATGAAGGAGCCGTATTTGACGTTTCTCGCTTCCCGCAGCACGATCACCGTGTGCTCGTACCCTGTTCCGCTTCGCCAGAGCCATGCTCCGGCCTCGACCAGCGCCTGAAGCATCAGGACGCCTGGCATCACCGGGAACCGCGGGAAGTGATCCGCGAGGTATTCCTCTCCGAGGGAAAGGAATTTGCAGCCTCGCAGGAACTGACCCGGTTGGTGCGCGTCGATCCGGTCAATCAGGTGGAAGCGCATTCGCCGAATCCTTCGCCCGAACCCGTTGAAGGAATCCAATCTACACGCGGATTCCCTGGGGGGCAACGCCAGCCCGCCCGGGACGGAACCGCACCCTGCTTGGGCGCGACATTCCGCCCCTGGGAACATTACAGATTCCCGGGCGGTTCGCAAACCCGCCAGACTGGGAGAGGTAGGGAATTACGCTCTCCTTACCGGCACGCACGGTCCGTTCCGCGTCTTCGGACTGTCCGAACCGGGGTTCGATTCGCTTCCGGTCTGGTTCCGAGACCGTTCGTGCCACTTGAACGAGGTTCCGGTGGCGCCTATGATACAGCCCTTACCCCCAACCCCAGCGGATCGAACCGCAGAGCACGACGAGACACGGAGATCAGGAATGGCAGGCCGACGCAAATCGACCGGACGTCGCAAGGTGGGCCGGAAGAAGCGGCGGATGCGGGCGAAGATTCGCCACCGGAAGTAATCACTCGTCCGGAAATTGCGCCGGGTGCAGGCCCGCTCCGATGATGCCGCACCCGGTCACCACGTTCAACCCCAGCGATTTCGCCTTCTCGATCACCGCCGGGCCATCCGCCCCCGGATTGAGGATCAACTGTCCGACCGTCTTGGTCGCGATGTCCTCCATCACCGTCACCCCCACCGCCGGCGGAAGATAGACACTGACCCGATCCAGCCTCTCTGCAGGCACGTCGCGAATCGAGCGATAGGCCGGCAGCCCTTCCACGACGGTCTCTGTGGGGTGGACCGGAAACACCTCGAAACCCGCTTTCTGGTACGCTCGCACGGCCTTGTTCCCGAACTTTCGGCGATCGGAACTTGCACCGATCACCACAACAACCTGGCTCATGGCATTCCGTGGGAAAAAGGAGATGGCCGGGAATTTCCCCGGAGTACGCCGGGATTCCCAGCAAAGACGGCAACATCTGTGCCTGATTCCGCACGCGACCCGATTCTCACTCGCCGACTTCCCACTCCCAGCGGCTCATCGCATCGAGGCGGACGTGGTCGGTGAGGTCGAACTTCAACGGCGTCACGGTGATGTACTGCTCCGACAGCGCCGTCACGTCCGTGTCCGGGTGTGGGTCCGGGCAGTGGAAGTTGGGGCTCGTCCAGAAGTAGGTTCGGCCACGCGGGTTGATCCGGCGATCAAAGATTTCCTTGTACGGCGTGACGTTTTGCGGCACCACGCGGACGCCGACGATCGGGCCGTTTTCCAGGATCGGGATGTTGACGTTGAAGAGGCTGCCTGCGCTTGGTTTCCGGGCCAGGATCTGTTCCACGACCCGGCGAGCATGCCGGGCGGCGGTCGGGAAGTCGTAGATTTTCTGGTCGTATTCCAGGGAGCAGGCGATGGCCGTGTGGTGGTAGAACGCCCCCTCGATGGCGGCGGCGACAGTGCCGGAATAGAGGACGTTGATACCGGCGTTCGAGCCCGCGTTCAGGCCGCTCACGATCAGGTCCGGCGGTTCCGGAAGCAGTTCCAGAAGTGCGAGTTTGACGCAATCGGCGGGTCGGCCCTCGACCGCCCAGCCGATGAATTCCTTCGATCCGCCGTCGGGGTCGTCGTAGACCTCGTTGACAAGGAGCGGGGTGGCGAGGGTGACGGAGTGCCCGGCCGCACTTTGCTCGGTGGCCGGGGCCACCACCGTCACCTTCCCGAGGGTCATGATTTCCCGGCGAAGAGCACGCAGGCCGGGGGCGTAGATTCCGTCGTCGTTCGTCAGGAGGATGCGCATCGCGGGTGAACTCTCCGGTTCGCTATCGCTTGCGGAGGACGTACATCAGCCGCTCCGCGTGCGGGTTCCATTGCCAGCGTCCGATCACGCTCGCTTCCAACCCCAACATAGCAGCGAGCCGCTGGAAGTGGCCCCGATTGACGACCATTTCTCCGCGGTGGCCGGCCCCGCGTTCCACCAGCGGCGAGGTGATCACGTCGGCGACGATCACCCCCGTCGGGCTCAGAAGCCGGCTCGCCTCGTGGAGCAAGAGGGCGGATTCGTCCGTGAAGGTGTGGGTGAAGACGCTGAAGAAAATGGCGATGTCGAACTTCCCCGCCTCGTCGCCGAACGGGACGGTGGTCATTTCCCCGCTGCGGAAGACGAAGTTTCGCCGACGGAACCGCCGCTGGCAGAACTCGATCGCTTCCCGGCCGATGTCGGTCCCGTAGTACGCCCCGCTGTCGGTGAGATAGTTCTCGAGCGCGTCCCCGATCTGACCCGTCCCGCAGCCGATGTCCAGCACCCGCGAGTCCGGCCGGAGACCGGCAAACTTCTCGAGCATCTCCACACGTTCCCGGCTCGATTTCTCGTACTGCTCCTTCGAGTGGTACGCCCCCACGACCCACCAGTGGTTCTGGGCCAGGTCCGCGTTGCGGAAGACCTCGTGGTAGTCGATGTCCGTGGAGCGGGTTCCCTGTACGGGAAGCGGGACCGAGCCCACCTTCGAGCGGGGGTTGCGGGCAGAGAAGCGGATGCCGTCGAGTTGCGTGAGGTCGAACTCGATCTGGAAATCGCCGACGAATTTCGGTGCGGGGAACACCGCAGTGAGGGTCCGCGGTTCGCCAGGGAAAAGCGGTGCGGGTAGCGGGAACGTCTCCGCTTCCGCGAACGGTTCGCCGCGGTAGGTCCGCCACCGGGCAGAGAGCCGGACCGGGTTGGTTCCATCGGGGGAAAACGCCTCGCCGCCGCGGTTGGTGACCCGGACCGTCCAGGTGCAGTTCTTCCCGGCTTCCAGCGTGATCGGGGCGTCGACCACTTCCAGTTCCGCGACGCACTGCTCGGTCGGCAGCGGGCCATCGTGCCGGGGCGGAAGGAGATGGCGCTTGACGCCTCGCACCGCTTTCCACAGCGTCGTTTTCTTCACGCTGGACAGCACCGACGCGATCGGACTCGTCACCAGGGACATGGTCAACCCTCCGTGGATGCGGGAGTGCGGGTGAGCCGGAGCATTTCCCGGCTGGCGACTTTCTGCCAGGGCCAGGACTGGATCGTCTCGACGGTCAGGCCGGAAAGCCCCGCCAGCCGGAGAAAGTGATCGCGGTTGAGTTCCATCGCCCCCCGGTTGCCGCTGCTTCGCTCGACGTGCGGGGAGAAGAAGACGTCGGCCACGATCACCCCGCCGGGGGCGAGCAAGCGAGCCGCCTCTGCGAGCAACAACGCCGTCTCGTCCGGGTGCGTGTGCGTGAAGACGCTGAAAAAGACGGCGAAATCGAAACGATCCCCCTCGGCAGGGATGCGGGTTGCCTCATTGCGGGCGAACCGGAAGTTGGGTCGGCAGAACTTCGCGGTGCAGTGCTCGATCGCCTCCCGGGCCACGTCCGTTCCGAGGTACCCACCGGCATCGGACAGGAAACCTTCAAGGCGCGTCGCAAGTTGCCCGGTGCCGCACCCCACATCGAGAACCCGCGAGCCCGGGTGTAACCCGAGTCCGCGGAGGATTCCAAACTTCGCTTCCCCGAGGCGGTCGAACTCGTCGCGAGTCCGCGGGCCGACGACCGTCCAGTAATCGCGATCGAGCCGGGCATCGGCGTACATGCGGTCGTAGTCGATGGCGTCGGCGGTTCGCCCGGTGACGTGCACTTCCAGCAGGGTCGGGGAAATTCCCAACTCCGCGAACCGCGGCCCCCCGGCCTGTTCCAGTCCCATCTCGACGCGGAAATCTCCGAGGAAATTCGGAGCCGTCAGGCGAGCGTTGACGCGCACGGCTTCCCCGGGCCGGATCGGGAACGGGAGCCGGAACGCCAAAAACGGAGCCGATTCCGCCGGAGCCCCCCACCGAGCCGCAAGTCGGACAGGGAACGCTCCCTGCGTGCTCAAGACAGCCGGGCCGTGGTTGACGATCCGCACCGGGCAAGGAAACGTCTCACCCCGCTCGACGCAAAATTCCCGGGCCAACGGCACCACCTCGACGGCCACGTCGTCGGCCGTCAGAAGCGTCTCCATCGGGGCCGACCGCAAGTGCCGCAGCGAGGCCCGAACCTGCCTGGCGATCGGCCGCAATCGGGTCGGAATTCGACGAGCCAGTCCGGTCACGCGATCGCCTCCGTGCGAGTCGGTCGGATGCTCCTCCAATCGGGGCTCTTCCGTCAACCCCAAGCGAACCGCCAGAGCTGGCGAAATGACGCGATCCCCCACCAACGGGAGGTTGACACCCCGTCAGCAGCCCGCTAACCTCACACAGCATGGGGATGTAGCTCAGTTGGTAGAGCGCTTGAATGGCATTCAAGAGGTCAGGGGTTCGACTCCCCTCATCTCCACCCGAGAAACCGCCAGGATTCCTGGCGGTTTCTTTGTTTTCCGCCGCAGAATGAGCAAACGCCAAAGCGGGGGAGATTCCTCGTCTCGCCGGCGAGTCCGATGGATGACTCGCGTTCTGACTCGGATGATTCGCCAGCCGTCCGCCTGTTTATGCTCTTGTTCTAGTTTCCGTCGATGTGCCGATCGCCGCCCAGGTCCGAGCGACATTCTCGAACAAACCGTTCTTTCAGCCCATCGAAGTTCGGAAATGTCTTTACGCGTCATTGCAAATCGGATATGACCAGTTTGCCTATTCTCTCCTCGCGGAGCACTCGCATGTCCTCTCCTCGCCGAGCGTTTACGCTCATCGAACTTCTCGTCGTAATTGCGATCATCGCCATTCTGATCGGATTGTTGCTTCCCGCGGTCCAGAAGGTCCGGGAGGCGGCGGGGCGTTCGAAGTGCCTCAACAATTTGAAACAACTCGGAATTGCGCTCCACGCGTGCCACGACGCCAACGGAGCGTTTCCGTCCGGCGGTTGGGGCTGGAACTGGGTCGGCGATCCGGACCGCGGCTCGGGCATCGACCAGCCCGGAAGCTGGGCCTTCGCCGTCCTGCCGTACATGGAGCAGGAGAACCTGTTCCGGATGGGTTCGGGGCTAACCGGTACGGCCAAGAAGGACGCCTGCCGAACCGCGAACAATACGGCAATCGCGTACTTCAACTGCCCCAGCCGTCGGCCGGGTCGCCCGTATCCGGTCACCTTCTCGCACTTCTACAACGCCACCAATCCGATCGGCACCGGGCCGAAACTCGACTACGCCGGGTGTGCCAGCAGCGGCGGGGCGAACCAGGTTTACGGCGGCCCCGCGACCTACGCCGAGGGGGATGATCCCAACTACTGGGCCACCGATCCGGATGGTCAAAACGCGATCAGCGCCGTCGGGTTCGACGGCGTCTTCCGAACTCGGAGCCGAATCCGGATCAACACGATTTCCAAGGGCGTCAGCAACCAGGTTCTGCTGGGCGAGAAGAGCCTCAAGGTCGAAGATTACCTCACCGGCGGGAACGGTGGCGACAACGAGTCGGGCTTCGCCGGGCTCGACAACGACAACTACCGCAGCACCTACGTTTCCCCGCTCCCGGACAAGGTGGGGCAGGACAACCAGAACGCTTTCGGAAGTGCCCACCCCAGCGGCTGCCCGATTCTTTTTGGCGACGGGTCGGTGCGGATGGTTGCGTTCTCGGTGAATGTGGCCGTCTTCAAGCCATTGGGGAACATCAACGCCGAAGCACTGGCGAATCTGCCGTGATTCGGGCGATCACTCGATCGCCGCGGGTTCCGTCCGGGGATGGACCCGATCCCGGAGCATCAGCCACGCCGTCGGGCCGAGTACCAGCACGGTGCCGACGACCGTCCACCCGTCCATGGGGTGTCCGCCGGTTGACTCCGGGAACATCGTTTCCGCCAGGCTGACCATCACCACCTGCGACAGGCCGACGACTGACACCTTCGTTGCAACGCCGCTCCGGAACGCCAGCGTCAGAAACACCTGGCCAATCGTCGCGGTAGCGCCCACGCCCAGAAGCAACGCCATCGAAATGGGGCTTTCTACCAGGCTGGATCGGTCCAGACTGCGTTCGAACAGGAAGAGCGTCCCGACGCCGAACAGTGTGGAAACCACGGAAAAGTGGGCCACAACCCCCAGCGACGAGACGCCACGGAGGCGGTTGAGGCCGAGCATCGCGACAGCGGTGGCGACCGAGGCGGCCAATGCCGACCACGCCGCGGGTGGCAGACCCGCTCGGTCCGGTCGGCAGATGACCGCGACCCCGGAGACGGAGCACAGAACCGCGGTGATCACCCCGAGCGTCGGTCGCTGACCTTCGAGCGGCCAGGAGAGAATCGCGACCCAGATCGGGAAGGTGTTGGTGAGCGTCAGGACCTGCGAGGCGGGCATGTGGGTGAGGGCGTAGAACGTCCCGACCATGCTGGTGCTGCCGGCGATGCTTCGCAGCCAGAGGACTTTGCCACCGGGAAACGCGAGCTTCGCCCCGACCGCGAGTGCTCCGGCGAGGGCCAGAATCGCCGCCAGTGCACTGCGGCAGATGGCCACGATCTGCCAGTCGACCCGTTCCCCGGCCGCGTGCGTCAGCAGGGCCATGATCGAGAACCAACCCGAGCCACACAGCATCCACACGTACGGTTTCGACGACGACAGTTCCAAGGTCCTGACTTCCCAAGATGCGGCGGAATTCGGGAAGTGTATGGTTTCCGTGGGGAATGTCGTCGGAACCGCGGCACGAATCAGTTCGGAACCCCGACCGGTCGGCGGAACATGCCCGACTCGTGGGGTGGATGCTCGCGGATCTGCGGGCGGGAATTGGCGGCGGAGCTGACAACGCCGGATTTGGTGCCGAGCCCGTCCGGGTGGACGTACCGACCGAGACGGTAGACATCCCCCAGCATCCGCTTCGTCAGCGGATCGAGGTCGGCCCGCTCGACGGAGGCCAGCGTGCGGTTGATGTCGTAGGGGATTTCCTTGAGGTGGACCTGGCCGTCCTCGATGATCGCGTATCGGCCGTTGGGGTTGCCGTCGCGTTGCAGGCCGATGCTGCCCGGGTTCACGACCCGCGGACCGCCCGTTTCCAGGCAGAACTGCGTGTGGGTGTGGCCGACACACACGAAATCGACCGCGTACCCCTCCGTGCGGTCCGCCCACGCCTTGGCTTCGCACGGCACATACTCATCAAGCGGATCCCGCGGCGACGCGTGCACCAGGAGGAATCGGTACCCCCCCACCGTCACCATCGACGACACGGGCAGATCCGCGAGGAACCGGCGATCGACGTTCGCGAGCCGCTCGACGGTCATTTTCCGCGTGGTCATCGTCAGATAGCGGAACCCGGAGACACCGTGCACCTCGACGTTCTGGGCGGCACCGTGATCGTGATTCCCGCGGACAGAGTGGGTCGCATTGGCCCGCACCCAGGCGAGCGCGAGTTCCGGGTCCGGCCCGTACTCGACCAGATCCCCCATGCAGAGGCAGGCGTCGAACTGGTCGGGGATGGCATCAAGAGCGGCGCGATTGGCGTGAATATCCGACACCAGCAGAATCCGCATGGGGCGACTCCGGTAATCCCGCGGTTGAAGAGAGATCGTAGTGCGCCGCCGCCGAGTTTGCACCAAGATTTGGGGGAAAAATTGCTTCCAGGCGAAAGACCGAGCCGACGGCGATAGCGGAAGGAAGGTCGAGATCGACACATTGCACCGGAACGCAGCGTTTGAAGTTCGGGGAAGAAAGTAGGTCACTCGCTCCGCGAGTGATTGCGATTTCACCGGGGGAAGTGAGTATTCCATTCTCGGGACATCCTCCCGTCACTCGCGGAGCGAGTGACCTACTTTGCAGAACTGCGTCACCTTGGGGCGGAATGCGGTTGCCCTTTACCCCGGTTCGCGCGGAGGGTATTTCCCCACGCGGTGCGAATCTGGGCGAAGCAGGGCACGGAAATGACCAACCGCTGGCTTCCCGTTCTGGCGATGATCGCGTTGTCGGTGCCGGCGTTTGCGGACGAACCGGACGACATCGAGGATCCGGAGGTCGTGCCGGCCCAGTTTACGCAGCCCGTTGCTCCGTCGCCCCGGCCGATCGGGACCGCCGCGACGAGCTCCACGCTGGTCACGGATCCGCCAACGCCGGTGGTGCGGGTGCAGGTTCGCGTCCCGGCCCACACCCCCCCGCACAAGGACGTCACCTACCGGATTCTCGTCACCAACACCTCGCAGGCCGACGCTTACCGGGTCCGGGTGCGATTCCCGCTGCCCGAGAACACGACGATCGCGAAGTCCGAGCCGCCAGCGGAAAACTACGACCCGAAGAAACCTGCGGCCGGGGTGCCGAAGGAACTCGTCTGGGATTTCCGCACCCTCAAGGCGGGGGAAAAACACGAGATCGAACTCGCCCTCCGCCCAGGGGAAAACGCCCGCGAAATCCGAGCATCCGCCTACGTCTCCTTCGAGCACGGCGAGGCGGTGGTCACCCGCATCGACAAGCCCAAGCTCGCGGTCCGGAAGGCGGCCCCGAAGCAGGCGGTCAGCACCGACCCCGTCACGATCCAGGTCGAGGTTTCGAACCCCAGCAAAGTTCCTGTCCCCAACGTGCAACTCGTCGAGGACGTCCCCCGAGGTTTCGAGTTCGCCCGGGAAACCGAGGGGGAAAAAGGTTCCTCCTCCGAGCAGCGCGTCTGGCAGATCGGCATGCTTCGCCCCGGGGAACGGCGGGTGATCCAGTATCGGCTCACCGCGAAGGAAAACACGGCCGACACCCTGACGACTTCCTCCGTCGTGAAAAGCCCCGATGCCCCGGACGGCGAGCGAACCGAGGCGACCACGAAACTGCTCGTTCCCGGCATCCGCGTCGACCTGTCCGGCCCGCCGACCGCGACTTCCGGCGACCCAGCGAACTACGAGATCGTCGTCCGCAACACCGGTACGCTTCCGCTCACCAACGTCCGCGTCACCGGTTCCGTCCCCTCCGATTGCTCGCTCACGAAGATGACCAACGGCGGGCAACGATACCGGGACCAGCTCGTGTGGACGCTCCCCTCCCTGAAACCGGGGGATGCCCAGTCCTTCCGGTACTCCTTGAAGGCGAACACGACGGGGAAGCGGACAATCCGGGCCGCCGCCGAGACTCCGCGAGGGCAGGAGAAATCGAGCGAGGTGGTGACCGCCTTCCAGGGAACCGCCGTCCTGACCTGGGATGCCGTCGCGGATCCGCTGACGCTCAGCACCGGTCAGCAAGGTCTGCTGACGATTCGCGTCCGGAACACGGGCGGCGAGGCGGCTCGCGGGGTGCGTCTGCGGGTGGAACTGCCCGGCGAGGTCCGCTTCGTGCAGGCCAGCCCGCGAAGCCAGGCTTCCACCAACGAGGTCGCCTTCGATTCCGTCACGATTCCGGCGTACGGAAACGAGAAATTCACCGTGACCTACCGTGCCGACCGCTCCGGCCAGGCGTGGTTCCGGATGCGGCTCTCCGCGGATGTGCTCGGCGATCGGCCGCTGACCAAGGAACAATCCGTCGAGGTGACTGGCCGGTAACCGGCGCACCGACTCGGGAAGTGGCGGGGGTCACGGCAGCGGGATGTCCCGCAACTCGAAGGGGACGGCGTATTCCAGCAGCGGGCTCGGCGTCTGGTACACGAACGTCCACTCCCGCCGGTCGCCCAGGACAAATTTCTTCGCCGGCTTCTCCGTGAAGCGATAGACGATGCTGACCCGCCCCGGATCCTCGGGGAAATCGGGGTCCGCGTCCGCCTCGTAGACCGCCGCACCGCCGGGTGCGATGAGCCTCGCCTTGTTCCGCGACGCCCAGATGTACCCCTCGAAGGACTCGAAGACCGGCCGATCCGGGGGGTACTTCAACTCCACCTCGAACTCCCAGATCTCGCCGACTTTCCGGAGCGGTTTGAGCCGCACCGTCACGCCCGACGCCGTTTTTTCCTCGGTTTTCTCCGAAGTCAGGTTCGGAAACTGGAAGGCGAGCATCTTTTCCGCCGTCGTGACGGTAAAATTCCCCTGGACTCGAGCGAGTCTCGTTGCGGATCGGGGGACCCCTGCCAGGCGGATCGTCGATTGCTGGGAATACCCCGAAGCCGGAGTCTTCGAGCCCGCCGATCCGACCGTGAGGCGGTTCCCCTCGTTGTCGACGGCGGTGGTGATCGTCGGGCTGCTGCTGATCCGGAAGACCTCGAAGCGGGATTCCCACATGGTGTCGAGGGCCAGCTCCGTGTACGACCGGCCGGTTTCGAAATCGGTGATGGAGCGGACCTGCCGGACGGCGACCCGAAACGGCCCCGTCACCGCGGATGGCCCGGTGGTCCCCGGCTCGATGACGACTCGCTTCCCGCCGGCCCGTGTCGCGACCCGGCCATCCACCGATTTCGCGAGCCGCTCGACGGCCACCCAGAACGACTGATTTTCGAGCGGCACGCTGACCGCTTTCTGCGCCTCGACCCCGCTTGCCGCGACGGAAATTCCGGTCTGCTTCTGCAACGACTCCAGAAGCGTTTGCAGCGGTGCTTTCTCCGCCGGCAGGGTCACCCGTTTCGGTGGAACTTCCCGTGCAAGCGGTGGCTCCGCCGGGTCGGATGGCTGAGCGAGCAGCGGCAGAACCGCCAGGCTGAAGAACACGGTCGACAGCAAACCGGGCCGAGACATGGCTTCCCCCGAGCGGGTCGCGTGGACGGGTCGGAGACTGGCTTCTATCCTAATCCTGTCACCGGGGGAAACCACCCGTGGCCGGGATTTGCTGTCCCACCCGGGTTTGCACGGTTCGCACGGCCCACAACCCCGCTCCCCGTCGGCCCAGATGGGGCTCCACGAAGAGGTTCCACACGATGCTCGTCACCCCCGAGGCCCTGGCTAACTCCGTCAGCCGCCAAGCCGACGACGTCGATCCGCAAGAAACCGCCGACTTCATCGACGCCATCGAAGCCGTCATCAAACATCAGGGACCCGAACGGGCCCGGGTCATCCTCGAAACGATGATCTCCAAGGCCGCCCGACTCGGTGCTGCCGTCCCCACCGGAATCACGACCCCCTACGTCAACACGATCCCCGTCGAAGATCAGGCCGCCTTCCCCGGCAACCGGCAACTCGAACGCACCATCAAGAGCCTCGTCCGCTGGAACGCGATGGCGATGGTGCTGAAGGCGAACAAGCACACCAACGTCGGCGGGCACATCTCAACCTTCGCCTCCGCCGCCACCCTCTACGAGATCGGCTTCAACCACTTCTTCCGCGGCCGAACCGACAATTTCCCCGGCGATGTCGTCTTCTTCCAGGGCCACGCCAGCCCCGGGATGTACGCCCGTGCCTTCCTCGAAGGCCGACTTTCCGAGACGAACCTCACGAATTTCCGACAGGAACTGCAGCCGGGCGGCGGCCTCTCCAGCTACCCCCATCCCTGGCTGATGCCGAACTTCTGGCAGTACCCGACTGTCAGCATGGGCCTCGGCCCGATCATGAGCATCTACCACGCCCGATACAACCGCTACCTCGACGACCGCGGACTCGCCAAGACCGACGGCGTCCGCGTCTGGGCGTTCCTCGGCGACGGCGAGTGCGACGAGCCCGAATCCCTCGGCGCGATCGGCCTCGCCGGCCGCGAGGGGCTCGACAACCTGACGTGGGTCATCAACTGCAACCTGCAACGGCTCGACGGCCCGGTCCGCGGCAACGGCAAGATCATCCAGGAACTCGAAGGCATCTTCCGCGGCGCCGGCTGGAACGTCATCAAGGTGATCTGGGGTTCCGACTGGGACCCGCTCCTCAAGAACGACCACACCGGGGCCCTCGCCCGGCGGATGATGGAAGTCGTCGACGGCGAATACTGCGACTACGTCGGCCGGGACATGCGCACGAAGGAAGAACGCGACAAGCAGCAACTCATTTCCGAGGAAGTCGACAACGCACGCCGGGGTGCCTTTATCCGCGAGCAGTTCTTCAACACCCCCGAACTCAAGGCCCTCGTCGAGCACCTGACCGACCCGCAACTCGTCACGCTCAAACGCGGCGGGCACGACCCCCTCAAGGTCTTCGCCGCCTACAAAACCGCCGTCGAGCACCTTGGCCAACCGACCGTCATCCTCGTCAAGACGATCAAGGGCTACGGGGTTCCGGGCGACGGCGGGCAGGGGAAATTCACGACGCACCAGCTCAAGAAACTCGCGGTGCAGATCGAAGCCGAGCCGAACATCGCGGCGGAGGAGAAAGCCAAGAAGCAGATGATCGCCGCCCTTCGACAGTTCCGCGACCGCTTCGAACTCCCCTTCACGGACGACCAACTCGGCGAAGTTCCTTTCTACAAGCCGGCCGACGATTCCCCGGAAGCCAAGTACCTGCACGATCGCCGCAAGAAACTCGGCGGCTACCAGCCGTTCCGCAACAACAAGTTCGAACCATCGCCGGCCCCGCTCCGGGACTCGTTCTCCGGCCTGTACAAGGCGTCCGCGAAGCCGCGGTCCACGACACTGGCCTGGGTCGATCTCATGACGAAAGTCATGCGCGACCCCGGTGTCGGCAAGCTGATCGTCCCCATCGTCCCCGACGAAGGGCAAACGTTCGGGATGCCGCCGATGTACAAGGCGTTCGGGATGTATTCATCCGTCGGGCAGCGATATGTCCCCGTGGATAAGGGCTCGCTGACCGAATACAAGGAGTCCGAGACCGGGCAGATCCTGCAAGAAGGGATCAACGAAGCCGGCAGCATGTCGAGCTTCATCGCCGCCGGGACCGCGTACAGCACCCACGGCGTCAATACGATCCCGTTCTACATCTATTACAGCATGTTCGGGTTCCAGAGGATTGGCGACCTCGCCTGGGCCGCCGCCGACGCCCGGACCCGCGGCTTCCTCATGGGCGCGACCGCCGGCCGCACCACCATCAACGGCGAAGGCCTGCAACACGAGGACGGCCACAGCCACCTGATGGCGATGACCATCCCGACTTGCCGGGCGTATGACCCCGCCTTCGCCTATGAGCTTGCGGTCATTATCGAAGAAGGCATCAATGCCATGTATGTCCGCAATGAGGAGTGTTTCTACTACCTCACGGTCTACAACGAGGCCTATGATATGCCCGCGATGCCCGGCGAAGAGATTCGCGAGGGGATCATCAAGGGCCTGTATGCCTACAAGTCCGAGAAACCCGCCAACGCGAAGCTCGAAGTCCAACTCCTCGGCAGCGGCGTGATTCTCAACGAAGCCCTGCGAGCCCAGAAAATCCTCGCCGAGAAGTACAACATCGCCAGCACCGTCTACTCGGCAACCAGCTACCCGATGCTCCGGCATGACGCCCTGGAATGCGAGCGGTTCAACCGCCTCCACCCGGACGGTGACGGCAAGCTCGCATACGTCCAGAAAATTCTCGGCGACACCCGCGGGCCGATCATCGCCACCAGCGATTACATGCGGGCGTTGCCCGAACTCGTCGCGCCGTTCCTCTACGATTCGAAGGGCCCGCGGATGCTCGCCCTCGGAACCGACGGTTTCGGCCGATCGGAAACCCGCAAGAATCTTCGCCGATTCTTCGAGGTCGACGCCGAGCACGTGACCGTCGCCGCCCTCTATGCCCTCGCGGAACGGGGCGACCTCGATCGGGCGGTTGTCGCCCAGGCGATCCAGGATCTCGGCATCAACCCCGACGCGCCGGCCCCGTGGACGGTGTAACACCCGGAGCGGCCCGATGCCCGCGAAGTATCTCGGCCGGTGCTGGGCCTGCGAGTATTACCCCGTGGCGTTCGACGCCCCGGCGTGCCCACGGTGCGGGGTCAAGAATCCCAACCCCAGCCGCGGGGAACGCTATTCGAAGCAGGGCGCGTTACTCGGTGTTCCAATTGGTGCGTTGATCGGGGGTCTTCTGTTTGCGATCGTGTCGCGGAAGGATTGGCAAGAAGGTTTCCTCGCGGGATCGTTCCTGGGAATGGTCCCGGGCTTTGTACTAGGCAATGTCATTGGCAAAATAGTTGGGTCGATTTTGGGTGACTCATACGAGCCATCCAACACCAATCGTCGGTACGAAGACGACCGATACTCGGAGTAATTTTCGATGGAATTCCGGCTGCCTGCACTCGGTGAAGGGATCGACTCGGCGACGGTCGTCAACGTCCTCGTCAAGCCCGGCGACGCCGTTGCCGAGCGGACCCCAATTCTCGCCGTTGAGACGGACAAGGCGGCGATGGAAGTCGAGTGCGATGTCGTCGGCACCGTCGAATCGGTGCTCGTCAAGGCAGGCGACAAGGTTCCTGTCGGTGCCCCGATTCTCAAACTTTCCGGTTCCGGTGCCGCTCCCGCGAAATCCGAGCCGACGAAATCCGAGCCGGCGAAACCGGCCCCGGCGAAGGCGGAACCACCCGCTGCCAAACCGGCCGAGGCTCCGAAACCGACGGCCGCTGGCAAGGCCGAGTTCGCGCTGCCTTCCCTCGGTGAGGGGATCGATTCCGCCACCGTCACCGGCGTGCTCGTGAAGCCCGGCGATTCCGTGAAGGAAGGCCAGGGGATCCTGGAAGTCGAAACCGACAAGGCCTCGATGACCGTCGATTCCGACTTCACCGGCACCGTGGAGGCCGTCCACGTCAAGCCCGGCGACAAGATTCCGATTGGAACGAAGATTCTCTCCCTCGCTGGTGGATCGACCGCCGCGGTATCCGCCAGCGGAGCCGCCGCAGCCACCCCCACTTCGAACGGCACACATTCCAAGCCCGCAGCGGCATCGACACCTGCTGGCCCCGCACCGGCACCCGTGTCTGCGAATGGTTCCACCAAGACGAAAGAGAAGGATCTGACCCCCGCCGGTCCCGCGACTCGTCGGCTCGCCCGGGAGCTCGGTGTCGCCCTGACGGAAGTCCGGGGCAGCGGCCGCGGCGGCCGGGTGACCCTCACCGATGTCAAGGACTTCGTCAAAACCGAGCGGGAACGTATCAAAACCGGTGGTGGCGTCGCGGCCGTCGGCGGTGTCATCGTCAACCAGTTCACCCTCCCGCCGCTCCCCGATTTCGCGAAGTTCGGGCCCATCGAGAAACGCCCCGTCGCCCCCATCCGCCAGACGATCGCCAAGAACCTGACGATCGGCTGGCGGACGATGCCGATGGTCACGCAGCACGATCTCGCGGACATCACGGACCTGGAAGCCGGCCGGAAACGGATCGTCGACGCGCTGCCGAAGGGGGCCCCGAAGATCACGATGACGGTGCTCGCGGTGAAAGCGTGCGTCGCCGCCCTGAAGGAATTCCCCACCTTCAACAGCAGCTTCGACATGAACGCCAGCGAATTGCTGGTGAAGAAGTACTACCACATCGGCATTGCCGTCGACACGGACCGGGGCCTGGTGGTGCCGGTGATTCGCGACGCGGACAAGAAGAGCATCCGGGATATCGCATCCGAGGTGGTCGGGCTCGCGGACAAGGCTCGAGCCGGGAAACTGGCGATCGACGAGATGCGCGGCGGCACCTTCACGATCACCAACCTGGGCGGCATCGGCGGCACCGCGTTCACGCCAATCGTCAATTACCCGGAAGTCGCGATCCTCGGGCTGTCGCGGTCGGCGTTGCAACCTGTCGTGAAGGATGGCCAGATCGTCGCCCGGCTGATGATGCCGATGTCGCTCACCTACGACCACCGCGTCGTCGACGGGGCCGACGGGGCCCGCTTCACCTCCCGCCTCGCCCAACTCTTCTCCGACCCGATCCGGCTCCTGATGGAGAGCTGATTCCGGATCGCGTGGAGAAGCGACAAATTCACGACCTGCGGGTGGGAAAGTTGTGAATCGCGTTCTTGTTTTGACCGGTGCTACGCGGGGGCTCGGGCGGGCCCTGGTTCCCCGTTTTGCCGAGCAGGGCTGGCTTGTGGTCGGTTGCGGGCGGTCGACGTCGCACGTGGCGGAACTCGCCCAGGGATTCCCTGCACCGCACCGTTTCGCGGTTGTGGATGTTCGGGATGCAGCTGCGGTCGAAGCATGGGCGAAGTCGGTGCTGGCCGATCTTTCCCCGCCGAATCTGCTGGTGAATAACGCGGCGTTGATGAACAATCCGGCCCCACTCTGGAAAGTCCCGGCGGCCGAGTTCGACGCCATCATGGACGTGAATGTCAAGGGAATCGCGAATGTGATTCGGGCGTTCGTGCCCGCGATGGTGGCGGTCCGGTCCGGCGTCATCGTGAACCTGTCGAGCGGCTGGGGTCGCAGCACGGCGGCGGATGTCGCACCGTACTGCGCGACCAAGTACGCCGTCGAAGGATTGACACTGGCCCTGGCTCAGGAATTGCCCCCGGGAATGGCCGCGGTCCCGCTCAACCCCGGGGTGATCGATACGGACATGCTGCGACAGGCATGGTCGGACGGCGCGGCGAGCTTCCCCAAAGCCGATGCCTGGGCCAAGCGTGCCGCGCCGTTCCTGATGCAACTCGGTGCGAAAGACAACGGGCGTTCGCTTTCCGTGTCCTGATCGCGATTCCCGGATTAGCCCTGGTGCACTCGGTCGGAACCAGCCACCTTCACGATCTTGTTGTACAGCCCCAGAATCAGGAACGGTGCCACCCACTGCCCCACGAACAGGGCGGCGTGGTCGCGACCAGACGCCTTGAGGGCAAGTGAGCCCAGAATCGAACCCCCCGCTGCCCACAGAAAGACGTCCGAAGGAAGCTGGGCGGTGTATTCCTCGATGTTCCGGGCAACCGCACCCTCGGAATGGCGGTGTGGCTCCGGAGTCTGGCCCTGGCGGGGTGGCGAAAATCGGGCGGTCGTTTCCGTCATGGTGCATCTCCGCTTGGAAAAAGAGAAACGGTGGCGTCTCCCGTCACCGCTGCCCGAACAATCAGCACGTTTGATGCCACGCCGACTTCCGTTCCACCTCCGCCAACGGTTCATGAATCCGTAGATTGACGGCTATCCCAAACTCCCCGAGCGAAGTCCATGGTCACCGCACGTCAGGCTGTCATCGTCGAACCGTACAAGGTCGAAGTCCGCGAGGTTTCGCTTCCGGATCCGGGTCCGAACCAGATCCTGATCGCGGCGGAATACTCGGGTGTCAGTGCCGGAACGGAACTCGCCGTCTACACCGGGACCCACCAGTGGTTGAAAGATCCGGCGCTGCCGGACTGGAAGTTCCCGTTCCGTTCCGGGTATTCCGCGGCGGGGACGGTGTTGGCGGTGGGGAAAGATTTCCCTGGCGGCTTCGTGCCGG
The DNA here is from genome assembly GCA_964552815.1 of uncultured Alcaligenaceae bacterium. Lineage (GTDB taxonomy): Bacteria > Planctomycetota > Planctomycetia > Gemmatales > Gemmataceae > CAYUHJ01. The sequence goes on from CAZKIQ010000020.1 coordinate 69,702, forward strand.
GCGACCGGGTGAGTTTCCCCGGAAACCACGCGTCGGCGGAACTGCTGACCGTCGGGCATGAGCGTTGCCGGGTCTGGAAGCTTCCCCCGAGCCTCGGCTTCGAGCGGGCCGCGGTGGCTTGCATTGCTCGCTACGGTCTCGGAGCAGCGATCCGGCCGGGGATCACGCTCGGGAAATCGGCGGCGGTGCTGGGGCTCGGGATCATCGGCCAGTTCGCGCTTCGGTGCCTCATGGCGGCCGGGGCATCGCCGGTCGTGGGAATCGATGCCGTCAAAATGCGGCGGGATGCGGCCCTCGCCGCCGGGGCGGACCACGTCATCGACCCGACCGCCGGGGATGCGAAGCAGCAACTTGCCGAGTTTCTCGGAGCTCGCGGTGCGGAACTGATCGCCGACGCGACCGGAGTCCCCGCCGCCATTCCGACGGCGATGTCCCTCGCCTGCGATGCCGGGCAGGTCGTGGTGGTCGGCTCACCGCGGGGAAAAGTGTCGGACGTGAACTTCTACGACGATCTGCACCGGCGCTACATCGAGGTCACCGGTGCTCACGGAAACATGCTCTTCGAACCCGCCCACATCCGGTTGCCGGGGGCGTGGGACATCCACAAGGCCCAGCACTGGCTGCTGCGATCCCTCGCCAACGGTCGGCTTTCCCTGGCCGGGTTGGTCACGCACACGATTTCCCCGGAGGGGCTCGGCGAAGCGTACGACGGGCTCCTGAACCGGAAAGACGACTACCTGGGCGTCGTCGTGAAGTGGAAGTGATTTCCGACCCGGCAAATGCTTCCAGGCCTGTGGCATGGATTTTGTTGGTCTTCCAGTGGGTCCGAGTTCCTTTCCGGAAGTGCTCGCATGCCAGCCGTTGAAGCACCGACACCCACGCAGCTTCCGTCGGAATCGGCCCCCGCGGGTGGGGTGGATCCGCAAACCTTGCAGATCGTCCGCGGAATCGCGAAGCTGTTCGACAACGCGATTCCCGTTCCGGGGACCAACTACCGCTTCGGACTTGACTCGATCATCGGGCTGATCCCTGGCGTCGGCGATGCTCTCTCCGCCCTCGTCAGCAGCTACATCATTTCCACCGCGGCGAAACAGGGTGTCTCCCGGATGGTTCTGATGCGAATGATGCTCAACGTGGGAATCGACGCGGTCCTGGGTGCGGTGCCGATTGTTGGCGATGTCTTCGATGCGGCGTGGAAAGCGAACGCGAAGAACGCCGCTCTTCTGGAACGATCCCTCCTCGAACCGCGAGAAGCCAGGCGATCGAGCACCTGGGTAATCGTGGCGCTCGTCGGAACCATTCTTCTCGTGACGGCAAGCGGCGTGATTCTCGGAGTTCTGCTGCTGCGGTGGCTTCTGACGTGAACTCCGAACCAGACTTCCCAGGACAATTCTTTCCCGCCTTCACAGACATCGTGACCGACACGCTACAGCTTCCCGTCGAGCCCGAGCTGGTGGAAGTAGTGCGTCACGGACTCCTGGTTTTCGAGAAGCCAGTCGATGGTCGGCTCGTGCCGCATCGCCTTGCGGATCGCCTTCGCCGTCGCTTCCCGGTTGACCCGGAACAGCCCGGCGTGGTCGACTTCCCCCTCGGGAACTTCCAGGATGCTGGGGTCGAGCCAGATGCTGTAGATGATTCCGAGGTCGTTGACCTTGTCCTTGGGAATGTCGCCGGCCCGGACGGCATCGAGGATTCCGTTGGCGATGCCGGCCTGCACGGTCCCCATCAGGATGCCGGTGTAGCGGGCGTCCTTGACAGTGACCTTCGACACCATGACCGTGGCGGGGCGGACCTGGACGTCCGAGTTGAGAATCGCGAAGACGCGGGTGTGCCCCTTGACCTGGTCGCCGATGAGGTTGGCGAGTGCGTGCCCGACCGGGCCGTCGAGTTCACCGATGACGACTTCCGGCTCCGCACAAAGGTAGTCCTTGTCCCCTTCGACGAGGGCTTCCCCCGTCCGCATGACGATCCGCTCGGGCATGACTGGTCCTCGGAAACGCGACAGCCGACGATGTCGGCCGGGAGTTTGTACCCGGTCAGAGTACGGATCACGACGTTTCGTCGAGATTCCGCTCCCGCTGTTCCAGCGAGAGCAGGGTGAATCGCAACGGTGCCGGCGAATAGCTATCGGCTAACCGCTCACCGCCAGACTGAAATGGTTTGGAATGTGAGTCTGGCGGTTGGCGGTTAGCCGATAGCAATTGGCTGGATCGCACTGAGAATTGAGCCACACCCGGGCATCAGGGTCGTCAGTCACGACAAAACATTGACGGTTCGAGCGGTTCGCGAAACAATAGAAGTCGACCTTCCTCGACCGCTCTTCTGCCGGCCTCCGCCCTTGCCGGCCGCGAGTACCGTTCCGATGACCCTCCCGCCGACCGGCCGTCTCGTCTGCTGTGGGATTGCGATCGCTCTGCTCGCAGGCTGCGGCCCCAAAGAAGAAATCCGATCCTACACCGTGCCAAAACCCGAGCCGGAGGGCGGTTCCGGTGGGAAGTACCGTCTTCTCGGGGCTATTATTCCCGTGGGGGACGGGCAAAGCCGATTCGTGAAATCTGCGGGGCCGGCGGACAAAATCGATGCCGTCGCCCCGCAATTCGACACCTTCGTGAAGTCGATCCGGGTCACCGACCCCGCGAAACCCGTTGTCTACACCGTCCCCGAGGGCTGGCGGCCGGGCCCCGCGAAGCAGATGCGCGTCGTCACCTTCCTGGTCGGACCGCCGGAAAAGCCGGCCGAGGTCTACATCTCCGACCCGTTCGGCGGGTCGCTGCTGGACAATGTCAACCGCTGGCGGAACGAGGCCGGTCTGCCCAAAATCACCGAGGAAGAACTGCCCGCGTCCGTGACCGAGGTCGACCTCGGCGGCGTGAAATCGTACAAGGTCGATTTCCAGGGGCCCGGCGGAAAAACGGGAATGTCCGGAATGCCCCCCTTTGCCGGCGGTCGCTGACCCCGGTCGCTCGAACCACCACCCGCCCTCCCCGGCGAGGAGTTTCTTCCATGAGCACGGTCTCCGCAGACCCCACCGCGACCGGCACCCCGGACGAGTTCGCCAGCACCTCCCCAAGCCTCTGGGAGGCGACGCGGAGACTCCTCAAGCCACTCGCCTCACTGCAGGTGACCGTCGCCCTCTTCGCCCTCTCGATGGTGCTCGTGTTCTTCGGCACCCTCGCCATGATGACGCAGGGGCTGTGGGTCGTCGTCGACGACTACTTCCGCTCGTTTGTGGTGTGGATTCCGATCGATCTGGTTCGCCGGTTCGGGACCGTCTTCCTCACCGACGTGATTCCGATGTCGAAGGACGCGACCCCTTGGCCGGGCTCGATTCCCTTCCCGGCCGGCTGGACCATCGGGACGGCGTTGCTCGTCAACCTGCTGGCGGCTCACACGGTTCGCATGAAGCTGGCCTGGAACCGTGCCGGTGTCATCATTCTCCACGCCGGGCTCGTCGCCATGCTCGTCGGCGAACTCATCACCGGACTCTACGCCGTCGAGTCCCGAATGACCATTTCCATCGGCGAAGAGACCGACTTCGTCGACGTCACCCGCCAGATGGAAATCGCGATCACCGACTCGTCCGACCCCAAACTCGAACACGTTTCGACGATTCCGCAGTGGATGTTCGAGGAGAAGGGGAAGATTTCCAACGAGAAACTCCCGTTCGACGTGGAAGTTCTGGAGTACTGGCAGAACACGGAGCGGAAATTTACGGACAAGCAAGAGACCGGCGAGTCCTTCCCCGTGAAGTTGCCGGGCACAACGCTCTGGGCCACCTTCTCTCGCCGTAGCGAGGCTGCCGGGGTCGACACCGACACCCACAGTGACTGCCCCTCCGTCCGCGTCCGCCTCACCGAGAAGGGAACCGGAACCGACCTCGGCACCTACTTCCTGACCCTCCACTTCTACCCGAACTACGAGCAAACCCGGCGGATCTACAAGTACCCGGAGCAGACCGTCACCGTCGGGGGGAAGACTTACTACCTGCTGCTGCGGAACGAGCGGATCTTCAAGCCGTACACCGTCCGTTTGAACAAGTTCGAGCACGGGAAATACCCCGGCACCGAGATCCCCAAGGATTTCGCCAGCACTGTCACCGTCACCGAGAAGGACACGGGGGACCAGCGCGAAGTCCGGATCTGGATGAACAATCCGCTCCGCTACGACGGCGACTCGCTCTTCCAGTCCGAGGTGCTGTACAACGACTCGGGCACGGTGCTGCAGGTGGTGCGGAACCCCGGGCGGTTGCTGCCGTACATCTCGTGCACGCTGGTGGTGATCGGGATGATCTGGCACTTCCTGATCCGCTTCCTGGCGTCGAACCGGGCGGGTCGAACCCCGCTGGCCCGCCGCAAAGCCGCCGCGACGGGTGGCTCAACCGAGACCGGGTGGACGGCCGGTTCGCTCGTTTCCATCGGGATTCTGCTGGTCGTCCTCGCCTGGCTGGGTTCGAAGATTCCGACCCCGAAGCCCGCCGAGAACGGGATCGACTACTACGCCCTCGGCGAGATCCCCGTCCGCGACGGCGGCCGCCTGATGCCCCTCGAAACCCTCGCGAAAACGACCCTGCAGTCGATCAGCAACCGCACCGTCGTCAAGAACGAACGCGGCGACCAAACCGCAACCCCAATGGAGTGGCTCGTCGATGTCCTGGATAGCCCCAGCTGGAACACCGGCCCCGGGACCAAACACAAGATCTTCCGCATCGAGAACGAGCAAGTGCTGGCGAAACTCGACCTTCCCCGACGCCCGGGGTTCTTCGAGTACTCCCTCGATGAGATCTACCCCAAGCTCCCGACCCTCCTGAAGGAACTGGAAGCGATCCGCACCAAGCGGGAAGAGGGCCGGGCGATCGATGTCTACGACACGAAGATGGAAGAACTCGGCAAGCGGATCAAGCAGTATCAACGGATCGCGGGGGCCCACGAACTCCAGGTCGTTCCGCCGAGCGAAGCGGGTGGCGAGTGGATCTCCCTCCGCGATGTGGACCAGGCTGTTATCAAACAGGCGAGCCAGGCCGATGTCGAGAAGATCCAAGAATTCATTGAGCTCGAGTTGATCGATTTCATCAAGCCGCGTGAAGATCAGTTGGAGAGGATGGATCGGGCTGCTGCGAGGAAACTGATCGAGGAGAAACGGCGCGATGTGCTCAACCGCGAACTCGAAGCCTACACCCGGCCCCGGCGGGGTCAGGCCAGTCCGGCGGCGGGGTTGTTCACGACGCTGATTGTCTCTGCCCGGGACGGCAAAGCCGAGGATTTCCACAAAGCCCTCGAGCAGTACAAATCGCAGTCCCTCGCCAACGTGCCAGCCGGCGACCTCCAGAACGTCCGGGCGGAGGCGTACTACCTCGACCACCTCGCGCCGTTCTACTACCTCGCGTTCGGGTATCTGTTTGTGATCGTGCTCGGGCTCGTCGGCTGGCTGGTCTTCCCGCAGACGCTTTCGAAGTCAGCGTTCCGGCTCGGGTTGATGATCTTCCTGCTGCACACGACCTTCCTGATCCTGCGGATGGTCATCATGGGTCGGCCGCCGGTGACGAACCTGTACTCCTCTGCCGTCTTCATCGGCTGGGGGGCGGTCGGGTTGTGCCTGCTCCTCGAAGCGATCTACCGCAACGGCGTCGGAACCGTCGTCGCCGGGGCCGTCGGGGCCGCCACCCTCAAAATCGCGGACTTCCTCGGCGGCAGTGGCGACACCATGAACATGCTCGTCGCCGTTCTCGACACCAACTTCTGGCTCGCTGTCCACGTCACCACGGTCACCCTTGGGTATACCGCGACCTTCGTCGGCGGGGCGATCGGGATCATCTACATCCTCCGCGGGGTGCTTTCCCCGAGCTTCACGCAAGCCCATCAGAAGGACCTCGGCGGGATGATGTACGGCGTCATTTGCTTCGCCACGCTGCTGAGCTTTTTCGGGACCGTCGCCGGCGGGATCTGGGCCGACTACTCCTGGGGCCGGTTCTGGGGCTGGGATCCGAAAGAGAACGGGGCCGTTCTGATCGTGATCTGGAACGCCCTGATCCTCCACGCCCGGTGGTGCGGGCTCGTGAAGAATCGCGGCATGGCGATCCTCGCCGTCTTCGGCAACGTCGTCACCGCCTGGTCGTGGTTCGGCACCAACCAGTTGCAGATCGGATTGCACTCCTACGGCTTCGACAACCGCCTCGCGTCCGGATGTTTCTGGTTTTGGGTGAGCCAATTTGCGATCATGGGCATTGGTTCGATCCCGACGAAGTTCTGGCTGAGCACAAACGCCCGGCCGATCGCGCAACCGGTGTGAGATCGGTTTTTGATTCCGGAAAAGCCGTGGATGGATCGGTCGAACTCGGAGGTGTCTGATGCCCCGACGTAAGAAACCGAAACTTTCTTCAGCCGATAGGGTGTGGGCCAGATTGGATTTCGACCTCGCGATTTGGCAGGTCGGGGTCGGTTACTCCAAAGGCGTATTTGGTGGGCGTGGATATTCCCTGAGGGTGACACACCTACCAAGCGGTCGCGAGAAATCTGGGTTTTTCCGCGTTTGGGGCAAAGCCGAGGCGCGCCGTGCCGCTGCCGAAAAAGCCAAAGATTGGATGACCGAACTGAGCTAAACTGCACGCCACTGCGGAATCGGATCGGTTCGACTGACGCGTCCGTGTGGAAATCTGACTAGCCCCACCGCCGAAGCCTTCCGAAGTTTCAATTTTCCCTCCGTTTGTGGTCCTTTTGCCCACCCACCGTGGAGCCCATCATGCCCCGCCTTTCCCTCGTTCTGGCGTTGGTTCTTTCGCCATCGCTGCTCCATGCCGCGGATTTGAAACCGATCGAACCCGCTGACCTGAAGCGGACGGACCCGATCAACTACGAAAAAGACGTCGCCCCGATCTTCGCGGCCAAGTGCACCGTCTGCCATTCGGGGAAACAGACGGAAGGCAAGTACGACATGGGCACGCACGCCGCCGTCATGAAGGGGGGGAAGAAAGGGGTCGCGATCGTCCCCGGGAAGTCTGCCGAGAGCCCGCTCTGGCTTCGGAGCAGCCACCGGATGGAAAAGATCATGCCGCCGAAGACGGAGGAAAACCCGCTGACGCCGACGGAAGTCGCGATCCTGAAATTGTGGATCGACCAGGGTGCGAAGGGCCCGGCGATCGACGTGCGGTCCCGTCCGAAGGTGGTGCTCGGGCTGCCACCGGCGCTCGTCAAACCCGTGCGGGCGGTGGCCGTTTCCCCGGACAAGGCGAAGCCGATCATCGCAGCCGGCCGTGGGAATCAGATCCACCTCTTCGACGGCAAAACCGGGGCCTACAGCAAGACCCTCGTCGACCCGGAACTGAAGCTTCCCACCGGCAAGCCCGCGTCGGCCGCCCACCTGTCGCTCGTCGAGTCGATGGCCTTCTCCCCGGACGGAAAGACGCTCGCAACGGGGAGTTTCCAGGAAGTCACGCTGTGGGACATGGAGAAGGGGACGCCGAAACTCCGCATCGGGGGCTTCGCGGACCGGGTCGTCGCCATCGCCTATTCCCAGGACGGCTCGAAGTTCGCGACCGGCGGCGGCGCCCCGACCGAAGACGGTGAGATCAAGATCTTCGACGCGGCCGGCAAACCGATCGGCGAGATCAAGAACGGCCACTCCGACACGGTGTTCGGCGTCTGCTTCAACCCGGACGGCAAGCTCCTCGCCACCGCGGCCGCCGACAAGTTCGTGAAGGTCTTCGAGGTTCCCGCCGGCAAGTTCGTGAAATCCTTCGAGGGGCACACCCACCACGTCATGGACGTCGGCTGGACCGCGGACGGCAAGAAGCTCGTCTCCGCCGGCGCCGACAACATCGTCAAGGTCTGGGATTTCGAGAAGGGCGAGAAGGTCCGCGATATCCAGGGCTACAAGGTGCAGATCACCCGGCTGATGTTCCTGCCGAAAACCTCGACGTTCCTCGCCGTCAGCGGGGATTCGAGCGTGAAGCTGTGGAACGCGGACAACGGCGGGACGATGAAGAACTACCCATCCTCGGGCGACTACCTCTACGCCGTCGCCGCCAGCCCGGATGGTTCAATCGTCGTCGCCGGCGGGGAAGAGGGCGTGGTGCGGGTGTACGACGGTGCCAAGACGCAACTGATCAAGGCCGCCCTCCCCCCGGAAGCCGAACCGAAAAAGGACGAGCCGAAAAAGGAGGAGCCCAAGAAGGAAGATCCGAAGAAAAAGAAGTGACTTCGGTTCGGAAATCGGTTCCTGGGCTGGTTCCAAAGAATGGGAACGAGCCCAGGGGATTCAAACGGTGCCTCGGCTGAAGGCGATGTGAACATCCGACGAGATTTCTGGCGATTGGCGCGTGTGAAGTGGTCCCATTTCTCGTAAACTGGAATGACGGGGAACTTCCAGTTTCTCGCACCCGTGAACGAGGCTGACATGCCTGCGAAAACCGTGCCGGTGAAGGCGAAAAGTTTGAAATCCGCGCCCGTCAAGGCGATGACTGCGAAGTCCGTGGCCCACAAAACCCTTCCCGAGAAACCCAAACCTGCCCCCAAGTCGGCCCGGGTAGTTCCTGCGGCCAAATCCTCCCCAGCGAAACCCCCGGCAGCGCCGAAAATCCAGCCGATCACCTACATCAGCATGGCCCAGGCCGCCAAGGCCCTCGGCGTCACCGAAGCGTTCACGCTCAACCTCACGCTCAGCGGAGCCCGCCGACCCACCGACCAGGGCGGCCAGCTCGTCGAACTCGAATACACCATGGACGGCAACGAACTCGTCTTCACCGAGCACGGCGTCGACCGGTTCCTGAAGCAGTGCCCGCTCAAGGAGCTCGTCACCGCCGCCAAGGCCGCCGAACGGCTCGGCATCCACCGATCCCAGGTGTCGATGCTGATCTACACCGGAATCCAGACGGAAGACGGCCGGGTGATGCGGCTGCCAGTCTGGATGCTCGGCGGCGGGGAACACGTCGTCCGGCAGGAACTCGACGAGTTCGAGGTCGAATACCGGGCCTGGAGCGAGCGAAAAGCCGCCCGCGAGTTGAAGAAACGCTACAAACGGCCCGGAAAACAGGGGCAGGAATCCTGATCCATGCGTGTCATCGAAGGCGATTTCGCCCCGCCCGCCGGTCGGTTTGCGCTCGTTGCCGCCCGATTCAACAGCTTCATCGTCGATCAGCTCGTCGCCGGGGCGGTGGATGCACTCCACCGTCACGGCGTCCCCGACGACCGCATCGATCTGGTCCGCGTCCCGGGGTCTTACGAGATTCCCCTGCTGGCTCAAACGCTCGGAAAATCCGGCAAATACGCCTGCGTGATCTGCCTGGGCTGCGTCATTCGCGGGGACACCGACCACTACGACCACGTCGCCGGGGCCGCCACCAGCGGCATCGCGGCGGCGTCGCTGGCCTGCGAGATTCCCGTCATCTTCGGCGTCCTCACCTGCGACACCCTGGAACAGGCGATCCACCGGGCCGGCGCGAAAGCCGGCAACAAGGGGTTCGAGGCCGCTGTCGCCGCCGTCGAGATGGTCAATCTCCTCGCCAAACTTCCCCGCTGAATTTCCAGCCAATCGCGGCCGGGGTGACGGTGACAAACGGCCGTCGTCCGCTATGATGGGAGCTTTCCCACCTGCAAACCACGAGGCGACCATGGGAATCCAGCACGCTCGAAAAGAGCTTCGCAACGCGTCGAAGAAACGGCGGAAGGCCCGCAAGCACAAGCTCCGGAGCACGAAAAAGTACAAGAAATGAGCCCGCCTCCCCGACCGATCCGATGATCCGGAAACTCGGGGAGACTTTTCCGCACCTCACGCATCTCCCGGTATCGCAGGCATTCCGACGGCTCCTGGGCCGGCCGGCTTTCTCGCATTTCCCATCACTTACCGCTCCTTTCTGAAGCGGCACCGAAGCCCCCGCCAAACCTCTACTGACTGCGGGGTAGTTCTGGGATTGCTGCCAGCTTCCCGAAAATCGCAACCGCTGGTTCGAACTTCGCCGGGGAAAGGTGGTCGAAATGTCCCTCCCCGCTCGGAAACATGTGTCGGCTGCGGTTACGTGGCATCCAACGGATCTGGGTTCGCGTTTGGGTTGTGAGAAATTTGTGTCAGGTTCTTGGGAGGTTCTCGTTAAAGTGGGATGAGATTCGGTTACTCGCCCCGGATCTTGCCATTTCACTACCCGGAAAGCACTGCCATGCGACCCTTCCCCCGTCGTGGCTTTACGCTGATCGAACTTCTTGTAGTAATAGCGATCATTGGAATCTTGATCGGTTTGTTGCTGCCCGCGGTGCAGAAGGTCCGCGAATCCGCGGCCCGGGCGAAGAGCCAAAACAACATCAAACAGATTGGTCTGGCGACTCACGCTGCGTGCGATGCCCGCGGCGCTTTCCCCTGTGTGATGGATGTGTTCTGGATGCTCGACGGGACGGCACCGGCGTACATTCCGGGAACCGACTGGAATACGGGCCCCTGGAAAGCCCCGAAACGGCCGAACTACACCGGCCACCACTCCTTCTATTACCTGCTCACGCCATACATCGAACTGGGAAACCTGCAAACTTCGCAACCGGACATGTTCCACCCGACGGGGATTGTCCCACGATTCACCTCGAAACCGAAGGTGTTCGTTTCGCCGCTCGATATCAGCCCGAAGACGACCTTGACGTGTCAGCCGTACAACATGCCCGCGGTGAACGAGGTCGACGGCTGCAGCTACGCCCTGAATTTCCAGGTTTTCGGCGGCACCGGGACCACGGTGGATAGCTGGCCGCCCCAATACTGGAGCCGGCGGAACGTCTCGACCATCCAGGACGGAAGCTCCAACACCATCGGCTTCGCCGAGCGGGCGATCAACGTCCCGAACTACGGCACCCAGTCCAACGGGACCGAGAACGGTGCCATCCTGTTCTACACCTCCGGGATCGGCAACGGCGGCGGATGGTGGGCCAACGCACCGATCTTCAACGGTCGCAAAGTGGGGCAGAAGTTCCAGACCAACGCCCGACCCGACAACGCTGACCCCGACCTGGCGCACGCCTTCACCCCCGGCGGAATTCTCGTTGGCATGATGGACGGCAGTGTCCGGAATGTCTCGAATTCCGTGACCAACACCACCTGGCAGCGGGCCGCCCACCCGGAAGACGGCAACCCCCTCGGCGCCGACTGGTGACCGCGGAGGCCTGGTATTTGCAGACGACCGATTCTTCTCCCTCTCTCTGCCCGTGGTGTCCGATGTGCCGACGGATCCTGCCCGCGATGTTCCGTTGCATTCTGGGGCTGGCGGTGCTCGCCAATCTGGGGTGCGGGGGCCAGAAGTTCACAGACGTTGAGGGGCAAGTGAGCTTCGACGGGAAGCCGCTGCCGGCGGGGTTGATCGTCTTCACGAACCCCGAGGACACGCTGGCATCCTCGGCCTACCTTCGCGGCGACGGCACGTTTTCCGCTCGGAATGTCCCCGCCGGCACGGTGCGGGTCGCGGTTCGCAACGAGGAATTCCAGGGCGTGATGAGCGAGAAACAGGCCGCCGCCCTGCGGTCTCGGGGTTTGCCGGCCCCATCGTTTGACGAGAAAGTCAAGGGTTTCCGGTACGTCGCCATCCCCCCGCACTACGCCGACACTCAAACCTCCGGTATCACCTTCGAACTCGGCAGCAGCGGCGTCAACCGCATCGAAATTGCCCTGACGAAGTAGAAGGAATTGTTCGTTGGCCGCATCCGATCCTGCTTCCGATTTCCCCAGAGGAGAAGGGATCTGGTACACTTCGGGGATGGAAGCGTCGCCGAGTCTTGATCCGGCCACGGCGTACCACGAAGCGGGGCACGCGGTGGTGGCGCTTGCGCTCGGCCGGCCGGTCCACAAGGTCAGCATCCTTCCCACACGGGATCGGCTCGGGTGGTGCGAGTACCGCAAGGGCGTCTTCCGACCCACAGAGGACTGGCTCGAACGGGAAGTCCTCATCGCTCTCGCCGGAATGGCAGCGGAGGCCCGGCACACCGGCACCTACGCCCGGGAAGAAGCCAGTCGGGACCTGAAATTTGCCCGTTCCCTGTTGGTTTCCCGGGCCGGGGATCGCCGGGCGGATCGGCTCGAACGTCGCTTCCTGGCGAAGGTCGAGGCGATGCTCGGCGACGACGAGTTGTGGGCGGCCGTCGAGGCGATCGCGGCGGCACTGCTGGTTTCCGGCGAGATCAGCGGCCGGGCGGCGAAGCACTTCTACGAGCAATCCGTCGAAGACGACTGACCGGAGGCGTGCCATGTTCCCCGTCGGAATGATCTGGGCCGCGAGCTTCTCCGTCTTCACGCCTCCGCATCTGCCGGCCCGCGGTCCGCTGGAACCGACCCCGGCGGCGGTGAAGCAGGTCATTTCCGAGTCGCTGCCGTTGCTGACAAAGGGGGCGACGGTCCACGCGGAGAAGCGGACGTGCTTCGCGTGCCACAACCAGGCGATCCCGATGCTGGCGTTCGCGGCGGCGGAACAGCGGGGGTTCGAGTTGCCGAGAAACCTCGTGAAATCGCAGGCGGAGCACGTCCACGAGTTCCTGCACGCGAACCGGGACTCCTTCCGGAAGGGGCGCGGAACCGGGGGCCAGGTCGACACGGCCGGGTACGCTTTGCTGACGCTCGAGTTGGCGGGGCACAAACCCGACGACACGACCGAGGCCGTCGTCGAGTTCCTCCTTCGCACGCAATCCACCCGCGACCACTGGCGCTCCGCCGGGTCCCGGCCGCCCACCCAGGGGAGCGACTTCACAACGACCTACGTCGCCATCCGGGGACTGCGGCACTTCGCAACGACGGAGCAGAAAGAGCGGGCCCAGAAACGCCTCGATTCCGCGAAGGAGTGGCTCCGCACCACATCCGCGAAGGAGACGGAGGACCGCGTCTTCCGGTTGCTGGCGTTGCAGGAACTCGGCGTGGAGGGGAAGGATCTCGAGGCGGCGGCCGGGGAGTTGCAGAAGTCGCAACGCGACGACGGCGGCTGGGCCCAGACCGCGAAGATGGCCAGCGACCCATACGCGACAGCCACCGCACTGGTGGCCCTCCACCGGGCCGGCGGACTCGCACCCACAGATCCCGCGTACCGCAAGGGCCTCACGTTCCTTCTGCGTAGCCGCCGGGCCGACGGGTCCTGGACCGTTCCCACGCGAAGCCGACCGATCCAGCCCTACTACGAGAGCGGGTTCCCACACGGCGACGACCAGTTCCTCTCGATCGCCACCACCGGCTGGGCCACCGTCGCGTTCCTGGCCGGGAAGTGATCCGTCTCCCGTCGGGGCGTATACTGAGGCGGAAGCGTCCGCGACGCACCACGCCGTGATTCCCCGCGAAATCCATGACCCGCCTCAGTTCTGATCCGATCGATCCAGCAGCCGTCACGGAAGCGGTTCGCACGCCGCACTGCGGGGGCGTCGTCCTGTTTCTGGGAACGGTCCGCGACCTCACCGGGAGCGTGGCGACGGCCCACCTCGACTACGACGCGTATCCCCCGATGGCGGAGAAAATCCTGGCCGAGATCGAAACCGAGGTGCGGAGCCGCTGGCCGGTCGGGGAAGTCGTGCTGGTCCACCGCGTCGGCCGGCTCGAAATCGGGGATGTCGCGGTCGCCGTCGCCGTCAGTTGCCCCCACCGGGCGGAGGCGTTCGAGGCGTGCCGATTTGCGATCGACGCCGTCAAGGAACGCGTGCCGATCTGGAAACGCGAAACCGCACCGGATGGGACCGGCGACTGGGTCCACCCCGGAAGCGGGACCATCGAAACCCCGCGAGAAACCGCCAACTCCGGAGACCAGCCGTGACTTCCCCATCCCTTCCGACGGTCTACCTGATCCGGCACGGCGAGACGGCGTGGTCGCTGTCGGGCCAGCACACCGGGCGGTCGGACATCCCGCTGACCCCCAACGGGGAGGCGGTCGCGAAACGGATCCGGGACCGGCTGGCGGGCCTGAGTTTCGAGCATGTTCTGAGTTCTCCGCTGAGTCGGGCCCGGCGGACCGCGGAACTCGCCGGCTTCTCCCCCACGCTCGATCCGGATCTGCAAGAATGGGACTACGGCGACTTCGAGGGGAAGACCTCTGCCGAGATTCGCCAGATCCAGCCGGGGTGGCTGCTCTTCCGGGATGGGCCGCGGGGTGGGGAAACGATTCCGCAAATTGCGGCCCGGGTCGATCGCGTGGTCGAGAAACTCCGGGGACTTTCCGGGAATGTGCTCGTCTTCGCGCACGGGCATTTTCTTCGCGTACTCGCCGCCCGGTGGGTGCTCCAGCCCGTGAGTTTCGCACAGTTCTTGCTGCTGGGAACCGCGACGATCAGCAAGCTCAGCTTCGACCACAACAACCCGGACGAGCCCGCGATCGGCCAGTGGAACGCGTAGCGGAAAGGCGATGCGATGTCGGCGCGAGTGCCACTGCCCCTGATGTCGGACCGCCCGCCTGAGCCGGTTTCCGCCGCCGCCCCGTCTCACCAACCGTCTCACCCACCGACGCACCCGCTTCGCGATTCCTTCGGGCGAATCCACAACAACCTGCGGATTTCCGTGACGGATCGCTGCAACCTCCGCTGCACCTACTGCATGCCGGAAGAGGTGACGTTCCGCGACCGCTCGGAGTTGCTGACCTTCGAGGAAATCGCCGAGTTTGTGCGGGTGGCCGCGACGCTGGGGATCGACAAGGTTCGACTCACGGGTGGGGAACCGCTGCTTCGCCGGGATCTGCACCGGCTCGTCCGCCAGATCGTCGCGATTCCCGGCATCGTCGATGTCGGGCTCACCACCAACGGAATCCTGCTGGCGAAGCACGCGGAATCGCTTCACGCGGCGGGGTTGCGGCGACTCAACGTCTCGCTCGACACCCTTGACCCCGGGCGATTCCGGGAACTGACCCGGCGAGACGGCGTCGAGCAGGTGATCGAGGGACTGCTGGTGGCGAAGGGGGTGGGTTTCTCGAGCATCAAGGTCAACGCGGTGGCGATCCGCGGTTTCGCCGAACACGACGCGGTGCCGCTGGCAAAATTCTGCCGGGAACACGGGTTCGAGATGCGCTTCATCGAGTACATGCCGATCGGGGCGGATGCCTGGGAACGCGCGAAAGTTTTCCCGGCGGCGGAACTGCTGGCTCTGCTGGGGACGGCCATTTCTCCGCTGGAACCGGTTCCGGATGGTGATCCGCGGGCCCCGGCGGAAGAATTCGCCTACGCTGACGGGCTTGGCCGGGTTGGCATCATCGCCTCCGTCACCAAGCCCTTCTGTGGTTCTTGCAATCGCATCCGATTGACGGCAGAGGGGAAACTCCGGAACTGCCTGTTTGCGCTCGACGAGGTGGACATCAAATCTCTGCTGCGGGCCGCCCCGGCGGATGCATCGGGGATCGCCGATGCGTTACGGTCGTCCGTTTCCGCGAAATGGGCGGGCCACAGCTTCAATCGGGCCGACTACATCAAGCCGGCCCGGACCATGCACGCGATCGGCGGGTAACCGCCGCCTGTCTCACGCTTCGACTCTCCGACCGTTTGCGAAGAGCATGATGCAACCGAGGCCAAGCAGGATCACGCCAACCACGGGGTTGAGCACGATCGTGTGGGGTTTCTGCACGTCGATGGCGAAGAACCCCGCGTCGGCGACACGCTCGGTGGTGAAAAATGTGATCGAGGGGACGAGCAATGCGACCACGCCAATCAGGGCAAGGATGATTCCCAGGGCTTTCATGGGAGCACTCCGGAAGGGGGTGATGGTTCGAAGGAGGCCACCGAAGTGGCCTTGTCGCCAGATGCATCCTGCGTGCCCAAATTTCGCGAAAGACGGACAAGATTACGCGGGAGTTCCCCTCTTTCCTGTTCCCGCTTCAATTCCGGAACGCTTGGGTATCGCCTTTGCAGCCAGGAAAATCGGCGGAGAACTCGTTCCGGCGAATCCCGGAGCAGAGTTTTCGTCTGGAAGATCGCGTTTTTGTCCCAACTCGGGACCCGTTCGACCATCTGGGAGAACCATCATGGCTCTTTTGAAGTGGGCATTGATTTGCCTCGTCATCGCGGGTGTGGCGGCACTCTTCGGCTTCGGGCAGATCGCCGAGGGGGCGACGGACATTGCGAAAGTGCTGTTCTTCGTTTTCCTTGCCATTTGCGTCACGCTGTTTGCAGTCGGAATGGCGACCTATCGTGCGGTCACGTGATCGCGTGAGGCTCCGGGGCGTTCCGGAGTTTTTTCCCTGAATCTGAATCAAATGGAGAACCATCATGGCGGATGTGCAAGAACTTCGTCGGGAAGATCTGGTCCCGGTGTTTAGCCGGGTGAGCTGGGGTGCCCTGTTCGCGGGGCTGTTCGTGACATTGAGCGTCTTCTTCCTGCTCAGCGCACTCGGGGCAGCGATCGGGTTGTCGATCGCGGATACGACCCGGGGCGAGAACATTGCGACGGGTGCGGCCATCTGGGCCGTCGCCGCTGCCCTGATCGCGTATTTCTGCGGCGGCTGCGTGACCAGCATGCTGACCGCGGGCGAATCCCGTGCGGAGGCGGCCGTCTACGGGACCATCCTGTGGGGCCTGACGTTCGCGACGCTGATGATGATGACGGGCAGCGTCATCCGCACCGGATTCACGACGGTGGTGGGAACCGCGAATGTGGCCGCCAACGCCACGAATCCGCCGCAGAACTGGGAGCAAGCCGCTCGCCAGGCGGGGCTGACGGACGCGCAGGTCCAGCAGATGCGGGCCCAGATGCCGACCACGCAACAGGTGCAAGATACCTCGGCTTCCGCCGCCTGGTGGTCGCTGCTGGGGCTGTGCCTGTCCCTCGCCGCCTCGATCGGTGGGGCGATCGCTGGTGCGGGTTCTCGATCCTTCATGGAGGGTGGGGTCTTCCATCGGCGGACCACCGTGGCCATCGGGCACGGGTGACCCCTCCGGCGAAACTGCCAGTTCGCGAATCCCGGGAAGCTCCCGGGATTCTTCTTTTCCCGGTGGAGTTGTCGCCGTCGCTCCGGTTCCTGGGTCAGCAAGAGTCGGCGAGGCCTTCGCGAAATGTCGGGAACATCGGAGAGAATCCACACTCCTCGCGGAGTTTCCGGGAATCGATCTGGCGGTTGGGTTCCCCCGAGGCGGGGCGGTGGTCGAAGGCGGCGGGCGGAGCACCGATGAGGTTGGCAGCGTGGGTGTAGAAATCCCGGCGGGTCACCGGGGTGCCGTCGGAAACGAGGTACGTTTCCCCCGGTCGGCCGCGAGTCTCGGCGGCGAGCAGGGCCCGGACGCCGTCCTCGACATGGATCAGGTTCAACCACTTCTCGGCATCACCGACCAGCGGTTCCCCGGCAAGCAACGCCTGGCGACGCAGCACCCGGCCGGGACCGTAGATTCCCGCGAACCGCAGCACAATCGCATCCGGCATCGCCGATCGCACCAGATTCTCGGCTTCGAGCACGACTTTGCCGGATTCTTCTGTTGGTTCGGTGGGAGACGTTTCCGTGACGGGGGCACCGTCGGTCTGGCCGTAGACGCTGGTGCTGCTGACGTGGAGAAGCCGTGTCGGCGTCGGCAGCCGGGCGAGGACGTTTCGCAACCCGTCGGTGTAGACCTCGCGCATGGATCGGCCGGCGGTGCGGTCCAGGCCGACGGCGTAGAGTACCGTCGAGGCGGCCGGGAAATGCGGGAGGGTTCCGGGATCGCAGATGTCGCCGACGATCGGTTCGATTCCTGCGTGGGAAAGTTCGCCAGCCCGCTTCCCCCGGGTGAGGGCGACGACGCGTCGGCCGGCGGCGACCCACACCCGGGCGGCCCGCAATCCGAGGTAGCCGCACCCGAAGATGAGAACGGGGCGGGGATCAGAATCCGAAACAGGGGGTGCCGACATCGGGAAAACCGCCTAGGTTTGGAAGGAGACGCCGGCTATCGTATGCCCGCGGCCGCCCGGATCGAAGAGGTTCCGCCCGGCCCATGTCATCCCCCGCCCCGTCCGACACCCCTGCCCCGTCCGACGCCACCCCGCTTCCCTCGGAACGGCCGATTTCCAGGTCGGTCCTCATCGTCTCCTACTGCCTCGCAATCAACCTCACGGTTCTATTCCTCGTCACCGGGTTGCGGCTGGACAAGGCGGACTTCCACGCCCCGTTTTCCTACGAGTACGACGCCCTCCTGATCCTGCCGATGGTCAAGGCGACGATCGAGCGGGGAAGCCACTGGCGGAACGAGCGGCTGGGAGCGCCGGGGATCCAGGAACTGCACGATTTCCCGGTTGTGGACCACCTCCACTTCGCGATCATCTGGATTCTCGGGCGGTTTTTCGCGGATCCGGTGGTGGTCTTCAACCTGTTCCACATCCTGACGTATCCGCTGACGACGCTGACGGCGATGTTCGTGCTCCGGCAGTTTGGGCTCTCCCTGCCGGCGGCGGGGTGCGGGGCGATTCTGTACACCTTCCAGCCTTACCACTACCTCCGTGGGGAATTGCACTACTTCCTGTCGGCGTATTACGTCGTGCCGTTGTCGCTGATGGTGGTGCTGTGGATCTGCCAGGGTCGGCTGCCGCTGTTTCGCAAGGATCCGGAGGGGAAGTACCGTTTCTCCCCGCTGACGTGGGATTCCCTGGCGACGCTGGCGATCGCCGTAGCGACGGGGACGGCGGGGGCGTACTACGCGTTCTTTTCCTGCGCGATGCTCTGTGCCGGCGGGGTGTACGGGTGGGTTGCCGTCCGGAACTGGCGGGCGGCAGCCTCGGCGGCGGTCGTGACGGGGCTCGTCATTGTGGTCGGATTCCTCAACCACGTCCCGACGATGCTCTACCACGCGGAGAACGGGAGGCACACGCTGCCGACACTGCGGTTCTCGGAGGAATCCGAACTTTACGGGATGAAGATTGCCCATCTTGTGCTGCCGGTGACGGGCCACAACTTCCGGCCATTCGCGGCACTCCGCTCGGAGTACAACTCGCCGATCATCCGACCCCTGCAGAACGAGAACGAGTGGGATTCCTTCGGGCTCGTCGGGGCCATCGGGTACGTGGGGCTTCTGGTGGCGCTTTTCCTCCCGGTGAAGCGCCCCTGGCCGATCGGGGCTCTCGCGGCCCTCAACGCGTTCGGGACGCTGCTCGGAACCATCGGCGGCGTCGGAGCCATCTTTAGCCTCCTCGTGACGGCCCAGGTTCGGTGCATGAACCGGATCAGCATCTTCCTCGCCTTCCTCAGCCTCTTCGCCGTCTGCTGGACCGTCGACGGCTACTTCCGGACCCGCACCGGCCGGATGCGGCGATTCCGGATCCCCGCCTTCGTGGTGCTCACCCTGTTCGGGTTCTGGGACCAGACCAACGACCAGTGGTTCCCGGATTTCCGCGAACTGGCAAACCCCACCCCTGCCGGTGTTTCCACCGGTGTGCCAACGGCACGGGAGAACGTGGGGTACCCGACGGTGCTCGACGCCCGGAAGAAGGCGGCGGATCGGTTCTACCAGGATCGGGCGTTCTTCCAGAAGGTCCAGGAACTTGTCCCGGACGGGATGATCTTCACGTTCCCGTACGTGCAATATCCCGAGAGCCCGCCGGTAGAGGAAACCGGCAGCCGGGGGCGGACGGACAGCTACGAGATGGCTCGCGGCTACCTCCACACGGACCGGCTCCGCTGGAGTTTCGGCGGCCTCAAGGGGCGCGAAGTCGACACCTGGATCCGATCCGTGGTGATCGAGCCGGTGCCACGGATGCTGGAACGGATCGCGATCGCCGGTTTCGACGGCCTCCTGATCGATCGGCGGGGGTTGAATCCGGGGCGGTACCACCGGATTCTCTCGGAAATCGACACGGTGCTGGGGCACGGCTCCGCCCGCGTCGAGTACCCGGAAGGGGGGCTGATCTTCTTCGACCTCCAGGCTTACCGGCGGGATTTGCTGCAAAACTACGGGAAATCCCGGCTCGAGGAGATGACCCGGCAGGAACTCGAGACGCTGGTGGTGTTGTGGCTGGACGGTTTCGTGAGCTACGAGCCGGTGGGGTACGAGTGGAAGTCCCACTGGTGCCGACCGCACGGGGAGATGGTGATCGTCAACCGGACCGGGCGGGAAATTCGAGCCCGGGCGAGAATGACCTTCCGCCCCGGAAACCGCGACCCCATCCAGCTTCGCATCCGCGGCAAGGACCTCTGGACCGACACGGTCGACGTTTCGAGCGACCGCCACGGCACGCCCTACGAGCGCATCCTCACCATCCCCCCGGGTCGGCACACGGTTTTCTTCGACAGTTTCGTTCCGGATTCCTCTTTTCCGTCCGACTCACGCAACTTGGTGCTCTCCGTGTCCGATTTCAAATTGACGGAACTTCCGCCCGCATCGCCCGGAACTCGGTAACTTTCCCCGGGATCTGGGCGGCGGCGGGCAAGGTCGGTCCGGTTCGAGTCGTATAATTTCTCAGCAGTCGACGTCATCTCAGACCCACACGAAGTGACGGGATGGATTTCCGCCCCCACTCATCCGCTCCGGGTTGGTCGAGTCGGCTCCTCTCCCCCTGTCTCGGAGTCAATCATGCCCACCGCTCTCGCCAAACCGCCGGATGTGATCCCGGCCAGTGAGGTTCCCCACCGGAGTGTCGCCAAGGCTCCGCCGCCGACGTTGTTTTCGGAGAACCCGACCTATGCGATGGCCTGCCAGCAGCTTCGCAAAGTCGCCGAGATGCTGCCCGAGGTCGACCCGGGAATCATCGAGCGTCTGAGTATCCCGAAACGGTCGATGGTGGTGGCGATTCCCGTCCGGATGGACGACGGCAGCACCCAGGTTTTCGTGGGCTACCGGGTCCAGCACTCCCTCACCAGCGGGGCCAGCAAGGGGGGCCTTCGCTACGCCCCGCACGTCGATCTCGGGGAAGTCGCCGCCCTCGCGATGTGGATGAGCTGGAAGTGCGGAATCATGGGACTTCCCTTCGCCGGGGCGAAAGGGGGCATCGCCTGCGACCCCGTCGCCCTTTCCGTCGGCGAAAAAGAGCGGATGACCCGCCGATTCACCGAGGAAGTCCTCTCGATCATCGGCCCGCGGGTCGACGTCATGGCCCCGGACATGGGGACGGACGAGCAAACGATGGCGTGGATCATGGACACCTACTCCATGAAGGTCGGCTATGCCTGCCCGGAAATCGTCACCGGCAAGCCCGTCGAAATCGGCGGCTGCGTCGGACGACGCGAGGCAACCGGTCGCGGCGTCACCTACTGCATCCTCCAGGCCCTCGACGAACTCCGGATCCACCCCGAGGAATCGACGGCAGTGGTGCAGGGCTTCGGGAACGTCGGTTCCGTCACCTGCGACGAGCTGGCGGCCCGCGGGGTCAAAATCACCGCCGTTGGCGACCGGGTCGGGGCCATCCGCAACCCTCGCGGCTTGAATCTTCAGGCGCTGCAGAAGTACGTGGCGGCTCACCCACAGAAAACGGTGGCCGGCTTCCCCGAGGCGGAGGCGATCCCCACCGACGAGCTTCTGACCCAGAAGTGCACGGTGCTGGTCCCCGCCGCCCTGGAACGGGTGATCACGGGCGCGAATGCGTCCAAGCTCCGCTGCCAGGTCCTTGCCGAGGGAGCCAACGGCCCCACCACCCCCGACGCCGACGCCGTCCTGATGGACTCGGACATCTACATCATCCCGGACGTCCTCTGCAACGCCGGCGGGGTGACCGTCTCCTACTTCGAGTGGGTGCAAGATCTCCAGCAGTTCATGTGGAGCGAGGGGCAGGTCAACGAGAAACTTCGCGACCTGATGCTGTCGGCGTTCCACCGGGTCCGGAATCTCGCCAAGGAGCGAGGCGTCTCGAACCGGACCGCCGCCCTGACGCTCGGGGTTCAGAAGGTCGCGCTCGAGAAGCAACGCCGGGGCCTCTTCCCGTAACCCGCCGATCCCACCGGAAACGACCGAGGCAGGAGAATCCTGGGATTCTCCTGCCTCGTTTTGCAAACCGCCACGGCCTCACGGTGTTCTTCGCGAGCCGCGACTGCCAAGGAGCGCTTCCTTGGGAAAAATCGCCGCATTTCCAGCGAGGAATCTCGACTTCCAGCAGTCCCATTTCCCAGGAAGCGGCCGCTCCTTGGCAGTCGCGGCTCCTGGGAAAAGTCCGCAAACAGTCCGCGGGACGCTTCCTTACTTCGGCATCGGGACGACGATGGCGTCCGATTCGGTGACGCCTCGGGTCTTTTGGCCGCACGCGAGGAGGAGTTTCGAGCCGTCCTTCGAGATGTCGATGGAGTAGATCGGCCCGTGGGCGGTCTCGCTTCCGTACAGGAGTTTGCCGTCGGCGACGTTCCAGACGGCGAGGTAGCCCTTGTACCCGGGTGCGGTTCCGCCGGTGATGAGCCTGGAATTGTCGGGGGAGAAGCGGACAGCGTGGACGAATCCGGGGTGGGAGGGATGCTGCTGGCCGGGTCCGCTCGGTTTGAAGGCGGGGTTGGGGAAGTCGCGGACGAGCTTGCCGGTCGCGAAATCCCAGAGTTTGACGGTGCGATCGCTGGAGCCAGAGGCGAGGTACTTTCCCTGGGAATCGAGGTCGATGGAGAAGACCTGATCGCGGTGGCCGGGCTCGACGGGGGCTTTGGGGTCGAAGACGATGACGTCGGCGGCTCCCTTGATTTCCCGGACCATGTTGCCGGACGCCGCGTCCCACACCCGGATGGTGCGGTCGTAGCTCGCCGTCACGAGCTGCTTCCAGTCCGGGGTCCAGAGCACGGCGTAGATCGGGTCGGGGGTCGTTTCGTTCCCCTTCTGGTGGACGTGGGCCTTGATCTGCTTCGTGGCCTGGTTTGTCTTCATGTCCCAGAGGCGAAGAAAGCCGTCGTTGCAGCCGGTGGCGAGGAGGGCGGCGGTCTTGTCGAAGGCGATCGCGGAGACGAGATTCGGGTGGCCGAAGTTCTTGACTGGGGCGGGTTCGGGTGTGGGTTTCGCCGGGTTCATCTCCCAGACGCGGACGGTGTTGTCCCCCCCGCCGGACGCGAGGAGGTTGCCGTCCGGGGAGAAGGCGAGGCAAAGGGCCTGACCCTGGTGGCCGTTCTTGCCGGCGAGCGAGCGGAGTTCCTTGCCGGTGTTCGCATCCCAGATCCGGACGGATTTGTCGAAGCTCGCTGTCGCGATGACCTTGTTTTGCGGGTCGAAAATCGCCGAGTACACGGGGTCGTCGTGCCCCTTGAGGGTCAGGCTGGCCCGGGGCGGATCGGCAGCGAAACCGGAAACCGCCAGGAAAGCCACGGCGAACCCGAGTACGGGCGGCGAAATTCGAATCCGCATCAGTTGCCCTCGGCCGGGGTGATCTTCGAGTTCGGCGGCAAACCGGGGTTGGGTGCGGGCGGCGGAGCCGGGCGACCACCGGTCGGCCAGTTGATCTTGAAGGTGTCCACGAACGTTGACTTCTCCTCCGCTGGCGGAAGGGTTCCCGTCAGGGTGATCGCGTAGACCCGCGTCTCCCGCTGATTCACGATCTTGAAGAAGCGGACGCGCATTCCCTGGCCTTCCTTGTTGACGTACTCCAGTTCCGTCCCGCTCAGGTCTCCGAGGGTGACTGGGGTTTCCCGGTCCGGTTTGCGGCCGAAGGTGCGTTGCAGGTTGTTCCGGGCGAACCGGAGGTAGGCGCAGCTATTCGGGCCGTCCTTGCGGTTGGTGACTTCGGAGGAGAAGCCGATCGCGTAATGGAGGGATTTGTCGGGGCTGGTGACCTCCGCCGAGGCCAGCCCCAGACCGGGTGCGAGTTGCGTCACGTTCGGCGTCGCTTTTCCGGGCATCGCCACCACGGCGGATTTGTCGGGGAATTCGTAGCGTTCCCAGCCATCGGGCAGGTCCGACTTCGGCTTCGGCGGTTGCGGTTTCGGAGGCTGGGGCTTCGGCGGCTGCGGAATCGGCGGTTGGGTGATCGGCGGCTGGGTCACCGGAGGTTGAGTAACCGGCGGCTGCGTCACTTCCAGGCTCGAGATGTAGCGGTTCCAGTCGGCGTCCGAGACGGCTTGCCCCCCGGCCGCGAGACGCACCATCACCGGCCGGCTGGTGGAGATGTCGAAGAAGAGGATCCGCATGCGGAGCGTGCCACCCTGGTTCAGGGCGACGGTGTAGTCCTTCCCGGTGGCGCGGGGTACGTTCACGCTGGTCAGCCCCGTGAGCCGGCCACCGGCCTTGGTGGCGAAACCATTCGCCTGATTCACGAGCATCTGGTCGAGCTGAGCCTGGGGCAACGGCATCCGGAAGGTGCCCACGAAGAGGCCGAACATCCAGCTTTCGTCCGGAGCGGCGGACTCGAATGCCGAGGTTGAGACCCCGATGGTGGGGGCAACCGGTTTCATCAACGGATCCCCGGGAATCATCACCGAGACCACGCCCTGGGCGGTGAATTTCTTCGATTCGGGGATTGCCGTCGCCCCGGGGCGGATCGGCGGTTGCTGGGGTCCGGGGTTTTGAACCAGTGAGTTCGGGGTCTGGCTCGGGGTTGCCGGTTCGTCGTCGTAGTCGCGGTGCCGATTCGCCCGGAGGAAGACTTTCAAGACGATGATGGCAATGATGATCAGAAGAGTCCCGCCACCGCCGACGGCGGCAACCACGGGCTTGTTGCTTCCCGAACCCTCTTCCTCATCGCGGCGACGACGGCTTCTCCGCGGCGAATCGTCGTCGTCATCGTCCTCATCGGCTTTCCGGGAGGGCCTGGCCGAAATCCCCGAGGATCCGGCGACGCTCGGCTTGGCCGCCAGAACCGTGGCGAGACGCGGAGCATCCGGGGTGAACGTCGCGTCACAACTGGGGCACTCCACCTCCTGAGTCAGGAGGTTGGTCGGCACTTCCATCAGGTTCCGGCACTTCGGACACGCACGAGCGGGCATCGTTCGGCCTCGTCGGATCGGGGCGAGAGGGTGTCAATAGTTTAGCTCGAAATTCGGGGCACGCTACAGTCGTTCGCCAAGTTGCGAAATCACCACCTGATCCGAGAGTTTTCGGTGGCACGCCTGTTTCGGACAAGTCGTCATGCAACGATCTCCTGCCTCGCAATTCCATTGCCCTGATGGCGGAAGGCGAGTAGCCTCACGATTACCTGCCCGTAAATCTCCCTCTTGTGCCGGAGTTCGCATGTCGTCTCGCGCCTACGCATTGATCGCGGCACTCCTCGCGGGGGTCGCTCTTGCGGTTCCGCCGGACTCGTCCAAGGATCCGAAACCGACGGGGAAATCGGACGCCGAGAAGGCCGCTGCCGCCGTCGCCGTCGAGAAGGGATTGCAGGTCGAACTCTGGGCGGCGGAACCGCTTCTGGCGAACCCGGTCGCATTTGCGTTCGACGAGAAAGGCGCTTGCTACGTCGCGGAAACGACCCGGTTCGGCAACGGCGTCCCCGACACCCGCGGGCACATGTACTGGCTCGACGACGACCTCGCCTGCCGCACCGTCGCCGACCGCGTCGCCATGTACAAGAAGGAGTACCCGGGGAAGAAACCGTACCTCGGTTTCGAAAAATTCGACGACCAGGTCCGCAAGGTCTGGGACGCAAAAGGGGCCGGGAAAGCCACGGATTCCAGCGTTTTCGCGAAGGGCTTCAACCGCCCGGAAGACGGCCTCGCCGCCGGCATTCTCGCCCGGAAAGGGAACGTCTACCTCACCAACATCCCGGATCTGTGGCTGCTCAAAGACACGAACGGATCCAACACCGCCGATGTGAAGCAGTCCCTTTCCACCGGGTACGGCATCCACGTCCAGTTCCTCGGCCACGACCTCCACGGACTCCGCATGGGGCCCGATGGCAAGCTCTATTTCTCCATCGGTGATCGCGGCTTCAACATCACCACCCGGGAAGGGAAGAAACTCTTCAACCCCGACAGCGGTGCCGTCCTGCGGTGCGACCCCAGCGGTGCCAACCTGGAGGTTGTCCACATCGGCCTCCGGAATCCGCAAGAACTTGCCTTCGACGACTACGGCAACCTCTTCACCTACGACAACAACTCCGATTCCGGC
Organism: uncultured Alcaligenaceae bacterium; assembly: GCA_964552815.1. Taxonomy (GTDB): domain Bacteria; phylum Planctomycetota; class Planctomycetia; order Gemmatales; family Gemmataceae; genus CAYUHJ01. Next base: position 95,564 of record CAZKIQ010000020.1, read on the forward strand.
GACCAGGCCCGCTGGGTCTACATCGTCGAGGGCGGCGATTCCGGCTGGCGGTGCGGGTACCAGTACGAGACCCTCTACCACCCGCCGACCGTCCCCCAGGGGAACCGCGGATCCTGGAACACCGAGAAAATCTGGGTCGCGAACAACCCCGATGTCCCCGCCTACGTCGTTCCCGCCCTCGCCAACTTCGGCAACGGACCCAGCGGCCTCGCCCACTACCCCGGCGTCGGCTTGAAGGACCGCTACAAGGACCACTTCTTCGCCTGCGATTTCACCTCCAACGCCGGCAGTTCCAAGATCTGGTCCCTCGCCGTCAAACCCAAGGGAGCCGCCTTCGAGGTCGTCGACCGACACGAATTCGTCCGCCAGATGGTGCCGACCGATTGCGATTTCGGCCCCGACGGTGCCTTCTACTGGTCCGACTGGGTTGGCGGCTGGAGCCCGCCAGGAAAGGGCCGGATCTTCAAGCTCACCGACCCGGAAGCGATGAAGAACCCCGCCGTCGCGGAAGCGAAGACATACCTCGCCGAGGGGTTCGAGAAGCGGTCCCTCGAGACGCTGATCAAGTTGCTCAGCCACCCGCACCAGATGGTCCGGCAGGAAGCGCACTTCGAGCTTGCCGCCCGGGGGACCAAGGTCGACACTGCCAACACGACCATCGAGGCTCTGATCGCGGTGGCGAAGGACGCGAAGCTCGACGTGATTCCACGGCTGCACGCGGTCTGGGCCCTCGGAATCATCGGTCGTGACGGCGTTCCCGCGGTAGCAAAAGCGCTCTGCGAATTGACCAGCGACAAGGAACCGGAAGTGCGTCGGCAGGTGGCCCGTGGGATCTCCACCCTCGCGCTCGACAAATCTTCCCCCCGTCGATTCGACCTGTCCCCCGCAGAGGAACTCTACTTCGCCACCTCCCGGCTGGTCAACGACCCGGATGTCCGCGTGAGGGCCCTTGGCCTTTTAAGCTACGGCAAGTTCGCCCCCACCACGCCTCCGAACCCCGGAGCCCGCGATCCCGGCTCCGAGACGATTCTGTACGGCCCGCAACTCGACGTCTTGAAGAAAAACGCCAACACGGATGCCTACGTCCGTCAGGCTGCGGTGCAATCGCTCGTGCTGGCAACCCAGAACCCGGACGACCTCCACCGCTACTGGGATTCCCGGAAGAAGGACTACGACACGCCCGCCGTCCGACTCGGGCTCGTCCTCGCGCTGCGGAAGCTCGAAGGCCGCAAAATCGTGGATTTCCTCGCCGACCCGGACCCCAAGGTCGCGACCGAAGCCGCCCGGGCAATCCACGACGAGCGGATCGAAACCGGCTTCCCGGCCCTGGCTCTGCTCGCCGACAAATCGGGGCTTCCCGATGCGATCGCATACCGGGCCCTTTCCGCGAACGCAAAGCTTGGCAAAGCGGAGAACGCCGCTCGCCTTGCCGATTTCGCCGCCCGCCCCGGCGAACCGGACCACCTGCGGGTCGTCGCCTTGAAACTCCTCGCGGAATGGGCGAAGCCGAGCCGTCGCGACCCGATCAACGGGGTGACGCAGAATCTCGGCGAACGCCCCAAGGCAGACGCGGTCGATGCAATCAAGCCGCAACTCACGAAGATTTTTGCCGGCTCCGACACGCTGCGGGGTCAGGCGGTCAAAACCGTCACCGCCCTGGGCATCGCCGATGTCGGCCCGCTGATGGCGGATCTCGTCAAGGACAAGTCCCGCCCCGTGGGCATCCGTAGCGAGGCGGTTCTGGCCCTGGCTGCCCTCAAGGCGAAGGAACTTCCCGCGGCCGTCGCAATCGCCCTGGAGTCGGACGACGTGCGTCTCCGGGCCGCCGCCCGCCTCGCGAAAGCGAATGCCGACCTGACCCTCGCCGCCGGGGAACTCCCGGCCCTGCTGCGGGATTCCAAGCTCTCGATCGCCGAGAAACAGGCCGTCTTCGACGCCCTCGCCCGCGTCCCCGAGTCGAAACTCACCGACGAGGCTCTGGCGAAGTGGCTCGACGACACCCAGGAAGGCACCGTCCCCGAGGAACTTCGCCTCGACGTCCTGGAGGCCGCCCGCACCCGGCTGGCGTCGAAGAAGCTCAAGCTGCACGCACCCTTGAAGGAGAAACTGGCAGCAGTCGAGAAAGCCCAGCGAGAGGCCGCCAAGAAAGACCCGCTCGCCCCGGAACGGGCAGCCCTGGTCGGTGGCGACGCGGACCGTGGCCGGAACATCGTCCTCAACTCGGCCGCCGTCTACTGCCAGCGGTGCCACAAGATCGACGGCCAGGGGGGCGAGGTTGGCCCCACCCTCAACGGTGTCGCCAAGGACAAAACCCGCGAGTACCTCCTCGAAGCCGTCTTGTTCCCGAACAAGGCGATCGCGAAAGGGTACGAGTCCGTGCTCCTCACCCTGATCGACGGCCGAACCGTGTCCGGCGTCCTCCGCGCCAAAGACGCCAAGTCCATCACCATCGTCCAGGCCGACGGCAAGGTTCTGGTCATCCCCAAGGACGATGTCGAGAGCGAGAAACCGGACAAGTCGGCGATGCCCGACGATGTCGCGAAGAAGCTCACCCGCCGCGAACTCCGCGACGTGGTCGAGTTCCTCGCCAGCCTGAAGGAAGAACCGAAGCAGAAGTGAAACGCTTCGTGATTCTCGCCCACGACTGGCCGACCCCCCACTTCGATCTCCTCCTCGAGGTGGGGTCGGTTCTGCGAGCGTGGCGACTTTCCACGGCACCGCTCGGACCCGTGCGGGCCGAGCCAAACTTCGACCACCGCCTGATCTACCTCGAATTCGAGGGCCCGCTCACCGACGATCGCGGCACCGTGACCCGCTGGGATTCTGGTTTCTACGAGGGGGAACCCGGGCAGCGAGTGCGGTTCGACGGCAGCAAAATCCGGGGGTGGTGGGAATTCCGGGAATCCTGGCTGATTCCGACACCCGACGCCGGCTGATTACTCCGCGGTCGACTGCGGTTTCGGGGTCGGGCTGCCCGTCAGATCCAGCAGCGATCGCCCGGCCACGATGATCCGACCCTCCTCCACCTTCAACCGGCGGATCTGCGTCGTCGGCCGGTGCTGGTCCGCGTAGAAACGGAACAACCCCACCGGATGCCCGTCGTGGCGGTACCACGTCACCGCGATGTTCCGCGTCCGGGCCGTCTCGGAAATCCAGTCCAGAAGCGATTGCACACCCAGCGGCAACGCCCCCGCTGACATGCTGACCAGTTCCAGCGCCACGGTGTTGGTCTCGTTCTTGAGCAGCCAGACCCGCAGTTCCAGCGACAGAACCGTGCTGCTCCATCCCTTGCCGTACCGCATCGCAATCTTGACAGTCTCGCCGTCGATGGCGACGCGGGGTTCGCGGAACTGCTCGGGAAGAGTCTTTTCGAACCCACCGCCAAGGCAGAACGATTCGCGGAAGAACGCGTTCAACTCTTCCGCGGTGAAGGTGGCACCCCACTCGGGCTTGGAGCGGATGTCGTTTTGCAAATCGACGAACCGCGTCACCACCTCGGCCGCGACGATCGGATCATTCTCCCCAACCTGGGTCGCAAGGGCCGCCGTGTAGAAGGCGGGTTCCCGTTTGAGCAGCACCCCCAACGTCCCGAGTATCGCCGAAAGAGAGGCGACGAGGAGCAGGATGGTGAGGATGACGGACCGCCGCATCGCGGAACTCCAGAATTCGACGTTGCCCGGCTCGGCAGGAGCCTCGCCCTCCCGGGAATCCGAGAAGGACCGGCTCGGCAGGAGCCTCGCCCTCCCGGGAATCCGAGAA
>CAZKIQ010000021.1:0-97901 GCA_964552815.1 uncultured Alcaligenaceae bacterium
TCGAGGCGTTCCGCCAGGCCGACAGCGGGCACACCCGCAAGTACGGCGGCACCGGCCTCGGGCTCACGATTTCCCGATCCCTCTGCGAACTCATGGGCTATCGGCTCACCCTCCACGAGAGCATTGTCGGGAAGGGGTCCTGTTTCCGCGTCGACTTCCGGCCGACCGCTCCGCCTCTCGAAACCGGCGGGGAACTCGCCTCGCCCGAGGTCTTCTCCGGACCCCGGTCGATCGCGAAGCAGGCGGAAACGGGGCCGATTTCCGTCATGCTTCCGGACCCCGGCTCGGGCCGCTCAAAAATCCTCACCGGGCGGTTACGCGGGCTCGTCATCGACGATGACCCCGATGCCCGCGAGGTGCTCTCCGGCCTCCTCGAAGATCTGGGGCTCGAAGCGACGACCGCTCCGGACGGAACCAGCGGGCTCGAACTGGCACGAAATCAACGCCCCGATCTGATCCTGCTCGACCTGATGATGCCGGGGATGAGCGGATGGGATGTCCTGAAGCGGGTCCACGAGGACGAGCAAATCCGGGGGATTCCGGTGGTGATCGTGAGCATCGTGGCTCGCGATTCGCGGTCGAGCCTCACGGGAGCCGCCGAGTTCGTGGACAAGCCGGCCACCCGCGAGGATCTGGAACGGGCTCTGCAAAAGGTCTTCCCCGTCTCCGCAGGAAAGCTTCTGGTCGTGGAGGAAGGGACGACGCTGACGAGTGCCCTGACGGGACTGGAACCCGGGTCGGAAGCGTGTTGCTCCGCCCGACCGGAGAGTGCCTTACAGACCCTCGGCGAATTCCGGCCAGATGCGGTGGTGGTCGATGCCCGAGGCGGCTCGCCGGCCGCCAAGGAATTCCTCGCGAAACTGAGGTCTGTCGAGCCTCGGCCGGGCGTCCCCATCGTCATCATCTCGGACGCGGAATCGCCCACCCCCCTCACGGAAGGCGGGCTCCCGACCGAGGTGATTATGCTGGTTCTGCCCGCCCATGCCCCGGCCGAGACGGTCCTGCGGGCGATCCTTCCGCGTTTGTTGCGGAAGGGTCCGTGAGCGGGGAAAACCGGAGACCTCACCGGTCGATCCGACCGTACAGGCGGGCGGCGAATTCGAGGAAGAGCGGCCGCAACCGGAGAAGTTTCTCCGCATCTTTCCCGGCAAGTTCCGGCTCGTTGGCGACTTCCAGGAATAGTCGCTCCAGAATGATCGGGGAAACGGCAACCCCCGCTTGGCGAGCCACCGACTCGACCTCAGAAAGTCGACCGGCGAATTCCTCCGCGAACATCGCCAGGAAATCCCGCAGGAGCGGCCGAAGCTTTTGCTGGAACTCGGTCGAGGACCGGTCAAGCTGCCCCGCCCATTTTCGGGCCGATGCCCGGGCCAGAGCCTGCCGGACGCCCGCGGCAAATCCCCTGGGATCGAGCCACTCCTTGCCGTAGAAATCGTCCGCACCCGCTTCGAGCAGTTCCGCCGCCACCTGCGGAGACGCGACGCCCGACACCACCACCACCGGCACGTCGGCTCGAACCTTCTTGATCCGACGCAGACAACTCAGGCCATTCCCGTTCGTGAGGTGGTAATCGAGAACGACCAGTTCCATCCCCGGGTCGAACGCGGCGAGGGCTTCCTCCTCGCCGGTCGCCACGGAAACGTCGAAGCGGTAATCATCGACTTTGTCCAGAAGCTGGCGGATCATCACGTGCTGGATGGGGTCGTCCTCGATGTGCAGGACGCGGATCACGGGCGAGCTCATGCCTTGACCCCCCGTGCGAGCCCAAATGTGCGGGCGAACCAGCCGGTGGTCTCGGCGGGTTTCGCCTCGGTTCCGGCACGACTGGCGTCGATTTTCTTCGCCAGCCGTGCGATGTCGGTGAGGGCCGTTGATCGACCGCTCGCCCGGAGCGTCATCCCCGCGTTGATGGAAGCGGGAACAGCCCGGTCATCCGCGATCGTATCGATGCTCTTGGATTTGACGGCCAGAACCTGCTTCGACCGGTCGGTGCCGAAACCCTGAAGATTCGGGTCGAAACGGTTGACCACCACGTGCAATTCCTCCTCCAGCTTCGGAGTTCCTAGGTTTGTGAAAGTTCCGTTGGGTCTGGAGGTCCGCCACCCTTCGGTGGGTCTACGCCGAAGCGGCTTGACCCACCCTACAAAACTGACTGTTTCGGCATCCAGTGCCATCCGGGTGGTGCGGCCGCGGATGTTGACATTTCGGCAGACGTGACGATAATTTCCTCGGCACACCGACAGAACTGCCGCACACTCGGAAGAATCCCATGCCCGTCGTGTTCTGCCCCAGTTGTCGGGTCGGTTTGCAAATCGATTCCAAATTCTTCGGAGCCCAGGCGCGTTGCACTGGTTGCCAGACCGTGTTTGTCGCGACACCGCCTGTCGAAGCGAAGAGATTGCCCGACGCACCAGCTTGCACAGCCAAGCCGGTCATGGCTGCTCCGATTCCTTCGCGATCTCCGGAGGAAGTCGAGGCGATGGAGCGAGCGGAGAAGGAAGTTCGCGTCAGAAAACGAGCCGAGGAGCGTGTGGCGATGCCGGGGTTGTTGATCTCCGGAATCGCGGCAATCGGAATGGTCCTGTCCTTTATCGGCCTTGTCATCGCGGTGGCGAAGCTGTTCGTGCCCCCGAAAAATGCCTCGGAAGAGTTGACTCCCGGGCTGGTCGCACTGGCGGCGTTCCTCCTCGGGTGGTTTTTCTTCATCGGTTACGCGGGCTGGCAGATGCAACTCTTCCGCAAGCCAACTCTGGTCTACATGGGGCTCTGCTGTTGTGCGATCTCGGGGATGTGTCTGGTCCCCTTGGCCGTCGCCGTTTGGGGCTTCCTGGTGATGGCCGACCCGGACGTCCGCCTGGCATATCTCCTGGAAGCCCGTCGCCGGAGGTAGCCGACGAGAAACCGACGCACTTGGCCACATCCGAAGCAGTTCTCGCACGTCGGCCGGTCTGTGGGGTAGGATATCGCTACTCACCTGGAGACCGCCATGCTCCCGTCCCGCCGTGCGTTCCTTTCCACCGCCGGTGCGGCTGTCCTGACCGCCCCTGCCGTCGTCGCTCGCGGAGCCAACGAGAAACTGAGCATCGGGCTCGTCGGATGTGGGAACCGGGGGAACTCTCTGATTCGGGAAGTTCTGAAGCTCGGCCACCACGTCGTCGCCGTCTGTGATATCGCCGAGTTCCGGCTCGATTCCGTCTGCAAAACCGTCGTCGACGCCAACGAGGAGAAGCCGGACCGCTACTCCGATCACCGCCGATTGCTGGAGCACAAGGGACTCGACGCCGTCATCATCGCCACCCCGGACCACCACCACCGCGACCAGGTCATCGCGGCCATCGAGGCGGAGAAGGACATCTACATCGAGAAGCCGATGACCAAGTCGATCGAGGAGGGGAAGGAGATCATCGAGGCGGTGCGGCGGGGGCCGAAACTTCGCGTGGTGCAGGTCGGCAACCAGCGGCACAGCGGCTCCCACTGGAAACGCTGCCGGGACGTCATCGAGTCCGACGATTTCGGAAAGCTCGTCTCGGTCAAGGTGTGGGATACCCGGAACTGGGTGAAGAAAGATCCGTTCGCGGTGCCGGACTGGTTCGAGAAGGAGCACGAGAAACAGATTGACTGGGCGGCGTTCCTCGGCAAAGCTCCGAAGCGCCCCTTCAACCCGCTCCGGTACTGGTCCTGGCGGTGGTACTGGGACTATGCCGGCGGTTTGATGACGGACATCGGAGCCCACCAGATCGACATCGTGCAGTGGCTCGGCGGGGTCGATGCCCCCAAAAGCGTGACCGCGAACGGCGGGGTGTACCACTTCAAGCACTGGGAAACGCCGGACGTCGTCACGGCAACGTGGGATTACGGCCGGTTCGCCTCGACGTTCCACGTCGAGTTCATCAACGGGGCCGACGGTGTCGGGGCCGCCTTCTACGGGACGCGGATGACGATCATCGCGGATGCGACCAGGGAAATCCGCGTCTATGACACCGCAGACCGCATCACCCCGGAAACGAAACCGCTGGATGTGTGGAAAGTCGAGAACGAGACGCCCGCCCACGTCAAGAACTGGATCGAGTGCTGCAAATCGCGGAAAGACCCCAATTCCCCGGTGGAACTGGGCCACAAGGTGATTCTCTCGGCCCATCTGGCGAACCTGTCGTACCGGACCGCGAAGAAAATCTTCTGGGACGCCGACCGCCAAGAGGTCATCGGTGGGTGAGTGACGCCGAGCCACCTTCCACCGGGAGGGCGAGGCCCCTGCTCCAGACCCCTCCGCACCTACGGCGTCGTCCAGCGGTGGGTGACCGCAGATGGGCACCGGTTGGTGTCAGTTCTGCACGCCCAGTGGGACTTGGTGGTGGAGATTTCGGGGGCGTTCGCAGGCCAAGCGAGAAGCGCTCGTCGCGACTCAAGCGGGTCGAGTGGGGTGCGGGTGATTTTCTCAACGGCCACGATACGCCGAAGCGATCGTTGACCCATGTGAATTTCCTGCCGAATCCGAGCTCTGGCGTGGCGTTAGCCGGGTGGGACGACGGCGACCTGCTTCAAGTGCTCCAGCTCAGCATGAATCGGTTCATCGGTTCCCCCAAAGTTGGGATATTGATGAATACCTTGTTCGTCGACGCACCCAGATCCATCGTCCAGGGGCAGCGATTTCCGATTGTTCCCTGGTGGTGCACGTCGGTGCTCTGGGTTCCCATCGCGTTCCACCGGTCGGGGGTGAGGAAACTTTACGGGAATCCGGGAACCGGGTCAGAGCGTCCGATCCGGGGTTACTGGTTCCGAGCGAGCATCGGCCAATCCGGGACCACGATTGTCGCGTCCTCCAAGTCGAAGATCCCACGGACGCGATGGGGAACGGCAGGGTTGCTGTAGCGGGTCGGAATCGAGGGGGTCCGCCCCGGGAGGGTCCGCATTTCCGGGCCGGTGGCGATCGCGATCCGGGTTCCTCCAGTGCGGATGATGACGGCTCTTCGAGGGTCGGGCGGGGTCGGAGAGAGGCCTGCCCACAAGGAGGCATCGACGAGCGCGATCGGGGAACCACGCCAGGCGATGAGTTCCCGGAGATGCTCGGGGCTCGATGGAACCACGGAGCCAGGCCCGGGACTGCAGACCTCGACCACAGTTCCGACGGGAATCCCGAGGGCGACCGTCCTTCCCGATGGGAGTTCCGAGTATGCCACCAGGAGGAAGCGATCCCCGGCAGCTGCCAGTGCCGGGACCGGTTTCGCAGGCAGGGGCAGCGGGAGGTCCATGTCCCCGGCGGCTCGGGGATCGAGTCGGTGAGGATCCAGAACGACGAGAGGGCCGGAGTCCGCGAGTACCACGCCCGCTGTCAGCCACTCCGCGATCGGACCGACAATTCCCGGCGGAGAGAGCAGCAACCCGCGATCGACCCGGGCGACCGGGAAGACGCGATCGACGGCGAGCCCGAATTTTCCGTGTCTCGCGTGGACCAGAACCACGTGTCCCTTCCGTGGATCTGATTTTTCCGGGTCGAGTCCGAGCCAGGTGCCGAGCGGATAGACGGGCCATTCCCCATCGCGATTCTGGATCAGGCCGACGGCATCCGGGTGGTCGGGGAGTGGTCGGAGCCGATCTCCTCGCTCCACGCCGGCCGTGCGGGTCAGGTCGAATCCGACGACGAGATCGTCGACGGCACAGCGGAGGAGGCTGACGACCGCCGGGCCGGCCAGGTTTGCAACCGTCATCGAAGTTCCCCCGCGAAACAGGCCACGACGCGGGCGGCGATCCCGGAGGGCGTGTCGACCGCATCGGCGCCGCCGAGTTCCACGGCCCGGCACGGCATCCCGTAGACCGCGCACGTTTCCGCATTCTGTGCGAACGTCCGGCCGCCCGCCGCCCGCATTTCCGCCAGCCCCTGGGCCCCGTCCTCCCCCATTCCCGTGAGGAGCACGCCGACCGCGCGGGATCCAAAGACGCGTGTCGCGGACCGGAACGCGACATCGACGGAAGGTCGGTGCCCGGAAACCTTGGGCCCGTCGCCGAGCTCGATCCGCCCGTCTACCCCGACGCGGAGTTGCCAGTCTCCCGGTGCGACGAGCACGACGCCCGGTTCGAGCCGATCCCCGGATGCCGCCTCCCGAACCCGGAACGGCGTCGACCGCGACAACTGCTCCGCCAGGGGTCGGGTAAACGCGGCGGGAAGGTGCTGCACGATCACGATTCCAGCGGGGAAATCCGCGGGGAGCCCGCAGAGGAGGTCGCGAATCGCCGCGGGCCCGCCCGTCGACGCCCCGATGACGAGGATCCGTCCCACCCCCGCGATCGGTCGCGGCTGAGTCTGCACTGGCGGCGGCGTGATTGCCGGCATCGCCCCAAGTATCCGCCCACTAGCCAGGGTACGGATCACTTTGACCCCCGCCGCGATCCGGATCTTCGCGAGGAGCGTGTCCCGCAGTTCCGACGGATCCGTGGTTTTCCCGGGCGTGTACTTGGTCACGAAGTCGATCGCGCCCCGGGCAAGCCCCTCCACAGTCTTGGCCGCGGCGTTGGAACTGACCCCGCTCAGGAGCACCACGGGTGTCGGTGTCGAGGTCATGATCGCATCGAGGGCCGCCATCCCGCCGATCCCCGGCATCTCCAGGTCTAGAGTGACAACGTCCGGACCCAGAACCCGCGTGTGCTCGATCGCCGCTTCCCCGGAGTGTACGGTGCCCGCAACCGTGATCTCGGGGTCTCCACGCAGGAACGACGCCAGGATCCGGCACACGCTCGGCGAGTCGTCGACGATCAGGACCCGGATCATCGGCCTCCGGCGGGTTGAGGCACCGTCGCACCGGACCCACGCCGGGCGAGTTGGTGGATGATCTCGATCAGGTCGGCGTCCTGGTAGGGCTTCACCACGTACGCCGACGCACCCAGGTCCAGAGCCTTCCGGCGGTGCTTCTCCCCGGAACGCGAGGTTAGCATCGCCACCGGAAGGTGGTTGAAGCTCGCCTGCCCCCGGATCGTGGCGAGCAACTCGTACCCATCCATCCGGGGCATTTCCACGTCGGACAGCACCACCGTCGGCCGGATCGCGCCGCGTTGCAGAATCTCCAGCGCGTCCAGGCCATCCTTCGCGGTGTGGACTTCCCATCCTGCCCGCTGGCCGAGCCCCGTCAAGACCCGCCGGACACTGGGGGAATCGTCGACCACCAGCAATGTCAGGGCCGCCTTCGCCGCCGGCAGGTCCCGCGCAGAGGACCTCGACGATTCCGCGAACTGGGAACGACCGGTTGCTCGACCCACCAACTCCGCGGGGTTGAGGATCAGCACCACGCTCCCGTCTCCCATCAACGTCCCGCCGGAAACACACGGGATTCGCCGCAAATACTTCCCGAGCGACTTGATCACGATCTCCCGGCCGCCCAGGACGCGGTCGACCTGCAGCGCGACCCGGCGTCCTCCCGCATCGAGGATCATGACTGGAACGCGCTGATGCAGATCCTCGACCGTCTGCGCCGCGGGCAAACCCAGCACCTCCGCGAGGCTCACGACCGGGAAAATCTCCTCCCCGACCCGCAGAACCCGGTTGTCGGCGACGAGGTCGAAGTCCGACGCGTCCGGTCGGAGGAGTTGCTCGACCGCGGCCAGGGGAATCGCGAAGGTCTGCTCTGCCGACTGCACCAGGAGCGATCGCGCGACGGCGAGCGTCATCGGCAGGCGGATCGTGAACGTGCTCCCGCGTCCCGGAACCGAGGCGAGCCCCACCGTTCCCTGCAGTGCCTCCACCCTCGACTTCACGACATCCAACCCCACTCCGCGGCCGGAAAGCTGTGAGACCTCTGTGCGAGTCGAGAATCCTGGCTCGAAGAGAACCCGGGCGAGGTCGTCGTGGGATAACCCCGCTGCCGCCGACTCGGAGAGCAACCCTTTGCGGACAGCCGACGCCCGGACCTGCTCGAAGTCGATCCCCCGTCCGTCGTCCGCGATCGTGAGGACCACCTGACTCCCCTCGTGGGCGGCCGTGAACCGGACGGTCCCCGAGGCGGGTTTGCCCAGGGCGAGTCGAACTTCGGGCGGTTCGAAACCATGGTCGACAGCATTGCGGAGGAGGTGGAGGAGCGGGTCGGCCATCGCGTCGAGGACGGTCTTGTCGAGACCCGTGCGACCCCCCTCCAGGAGGAGCTCCGCAGCCTTTCCGGTCGCCGACGCGGCCTGACGGACCGTCCGGGAAAGCTTGGCCTCGATTCCGGCGAGCGGCACCATCCGCAACCGCATGAGTTTGTCTTCGATTTCCGTCGAGAGCCGGCGTTGCCGAGTCAGGTGGCCGTCGAAATCTCCCGCGAGTCGGCCGAATTCCCCGAAGACGGTGCCGATGTCCGTCGCTGTCTCTGCGAGTTCTCGGGTGTGGAGGTGGAACTCCGTGTAGCGGTCGAATTCCAGATCGTCGAACCCCTCGCTGCTTGGGAGGCACCACCCGGTCCCCGCTGCGACGCCGGCTCCGACGCCACTTGAGGCGAGTGCCCGTGCCTCGTATCCCGCCTCGATCCGACTCGCCACGCGTTTGAGCCGCTCCGCCGTTTGCACCGCTTCCGTCAGGAGTTTCCCGAACGTATCCATCTGCTGCTCGAAGGCGGTCCTCGCGATCACGAGTTCCCCGAACATTTTGACGATGTCGTTGAGGCGGTCGATCGGGACCCGGACGGTGGCGTCCACCAATTCCCGTCGGGCTCGTCCCCGCTCGGCGGTGGCAGCCCCGGTTCCCTCCGCAGCGATCTCGCCTGGGGCCTCTTCCGCCGCTGGAAAGGACGCGATGTCGCCGGGAATCGCGGAGATTTCCGGCAAATCCGGCATCGCGATCGCGGCTGGGACCTCCGCTCCCCCGACCAGCACCGCTTCCAGGCCCTGGTGGACTGCCTCGAAGGCGCTCGGATTGGCCCGCCCGTTGACCGTGTCCTCGATCGCGTCCGTGGCGGCGACCAGGAGGTCGATCTCGCGGGGCGTCGCCAGCCGGGTTCCGTCGTAGTACGCGTCGAGAAGGTCTTCCATGCGGTGGGCGAGCCGAGTGACGTTCTCGAACCCGACCATCGCCGCCGAGCCCTTGAGCGTGTGCGCCGCCCGGCGAACTTCCCGCCAGCGATCGCGATCCGCCGGGTTTTTCCGGGCTTCCGGCAGCAACTTCGTCAGCGCCCGGAGGTGGTCCTCCGCCTCCGCCCGAAAGACGTCGAGCAGATCCCCGGAAGGCTCGTCGGCTAGAATCGGGGCCTGAGCCAGCACCGGAACGGACTCGGTTGCGAACTCCGGGATCGGGAGTTCCGCCGAGACCTTTGCGAAGTCGGGGAGCAGATCCTCCTCTGGAGTTTCCCCGGCAAACTGCGGAGCGGGCGGTGCATCGAAGTCGGGAATCGGAAGGTCGCCGAACGCGGGGAGGTCGCGGAGTTCGGGAAATCCCCCGGATAAAGCCGGAGCAGGGGTGGCGTCCGCGTCGGCCGCAAAATCCGGGACCTCGGCAACCAACGTCTCCGGCAACGCCACCGGTTCTGACGCGAACTCCGGATCCGATGTCGATCCAAAACTCGGCAGCGGAATCTCCGCGTCCCCCGACACCGGAAATTCCGGCACCGCCAGATCCAGGTCCCCCGCCGGCTCGAAAGCGGGCGGCTCGAAAGCGGGCGGCTCGAAACTCGACGGGGGTACGTCCAGGTCAGTTCCGGGCTGGAACGACGCAAGGGGAGGTTCCAGGTCACCCGCTGGCTCGAAACTGGGAGCGGGCAGGTCGTCCATCACCGTGTCGTCCGCCCGGTCGGCGGGGGGGAACGAGTCGCCGGGGTCCGTCGCCGATTCCGGGCTCGGAAATGCCGGCAGTGGAAGATGCTCCAGGGATGCGTCGAAATTGCCCGAATCCGATGTGTCTCCGGTGAAGAAGCTCGGGCTCGGAGCTGGAAATACCACCGGATCACCCGCCAACGACTGCAGCCGCTCCTTGGCCGCGGTCGCCCACTCCGATGATCGAAATTCCTCGTCCAACGCGTGACCCAGGTACCACTCGATGTCTTCCACGCCACGTTCGACGCTGCGAAGAAGTTCCGGTGTCGCCGTTTCCGGCTCGTGGGCGATGCGCTCGATCAGTTCCTCGAGGTGGTACGCGACGTGGCTCAGATCCGGGAGCCCCACCATCGCGGACGCCCCCTTGATGGTATGGACCAGCCGGTGCGTCTCCTCGAGCACGTCCGGCGCAGAAGGGGACTCCCGGAAGTGGTCAAGCCCCTCCCGTATGAGCGGGAGGTACCCGGTCGCTTCTTCGAGGAATCCGAGGAGGATCTCGCGGTCGAATGGGGTCATCGCCAACTCCCCTTCCCGCCTCCGGTCACGCCGGACGGCGATAGATCCAAACATCGTCGAGCCGGACGGGTTCGAGCCCCGGCGGGGCCACTCCGATCCGCTCCACCGCCCCGAGGAAAAGGTAACCTCCCGGAGCCAGACTCGACGCCAGTTTTCCCAAAATCTGGTTGCGAGCGGCGATCCCGTAGTAGATCAGCACGTTCTCGCAGAAAATCACGTCTTGCGGAGGGATAGGGTACACCTCCGCGGTCAGATCCAAAACCGAGAATGCGACGAGGTCCCGGACTTCGCGGGAGATCTGCACGGAATCCCCCCGGAACTCTGTGAAGAAACGGGTCCGGAACCCCCGGGGGACGGTACGGGTCTCGAATTCGCGGTAGACCCCCGCGACCGCGCGATCCAGGTTCGACTGGCAGACATCCGTTCCGAGCACTTGCACTTTCCACCCGCGGATCGCGTCATCCGCAAGGCAGAGCATCGCGAGTGTGTAGGCTTCCTGTCCGGTGGAGCATCCTGCGGACCAGACCGCGAGCCGAGTGTCCCCGGGCGGGCGTCGGCTCCGCAGTTCCGGCAGTGCGTGCTGGGTCAGGGCGTCGATCCCGGGCGCATCTCGGAAGAATTTCGTCTCGTTGTTGAGGAGGTGCTCGAAGAGCGTTCCCCACGAGGAATCTCCGCCAGGGCGGGCCACGTCCCGGAAGAGTTCGCCGGTGGTTACTCGGGCAATGTCGGCGGCGCCGTGGACGGCAGCCTCCAAGACGCGGACCCGGGAGGCGGGGAACGCCATCCCCGTCCGTTGCTCGACGTACTCCCTCCACCGTTCCAGTTCCGCCGGCGACATCCGGGTCATGAGGCACCCCCTGGGACCGGTCCCTCGGGTCGAAAGTTCTGTGGGCTACATCATGCTCATGAAGGCCGACGATGGTCCGTGCGAGCCGTTGGCTCCGTTCCCCGAGGGGAGTTTGAACTTGGAGACCGACCCCCGGAGGTTGTCGGCCAGGCGGGCAAGGTCGGAGACCGATTCCGCAGTCTGTTTCGTGCCGCTGGCCGTCTGTTGGGTGATGTGCGAGATTTCCGCCATCGCCTTGGACAGCGCGTCGGATCCACGGGCTTGCTGCTTGGCCGCCAGGGAGATCGACTGGATGAGTTCCGCGAGCCGGACGGAGACCGATTCGATCTCTGCCAGTGATTGCCCGGCCTGGTTCGCGACCTTGGACCCGCTCACGACTTCGAGGATGCTCCGTTCCATGGCCGCGACCGCTTCGGTGGTCTCGCTCTGGATTGCCTTAACGAGCGTGGCGATTTTCTTGGTCGCTTCCGTGCTCCGGACCGCGAGCCGCTCGACTTCCTCGGCAACGACGGCAAACCCACGGCCGGCATCGCCTGCGGCCGCCGCCTGGATACTTGCGTTGAGTGCCAAAATACTCGTGCGGTCCGCGATGTCGTCGATGAGTTGCACGATCTGGCCGATTTCCTGGGTCGTTTCCCCGAGTCTTTTGATCCGTTTCGACGTTTCCTGGGCCTGCTCTCGGATCCGCGACATCCCCTCGATTGTGTTGCGGACGGCGGAGTTCCCCTGTTTCGCGTTCGACAATGCCTGCTGAGCCACGCTCGAGGATGTGACCGCGTTCTCGGAAACCTGCTGGATCGAGACGGCCATCTCGTCGATCGCCGCGGAGGTGTTGAGGATCTGCTCGGCCTGGTTTTCCGAGCCTTTCGCGAGGTGGTCCGAGGCAGCGTGGATTTGGTTGGCAGCCGTGCTGACCTGGATGCTCGTGTTCTGCACGTTCCCGATCAGTTTGCGAAGCTGGTCGGTCATGTGGTTGAAGGAGTCCGCGATCGCGCCGGTGATGTCGGCAGTGACCTCGGCGTCGCGGGTGAGGTCGCCGTCCGCGACGCCACCGACTTCGTCGAGGAGTTTCATGATCGACCGCTGGATCCGGTCTTTTTCGTCGCTGGACTGGATCAGGACGAGCGTCTTGTCGAGGGTCCGGTTGAGGGCGGCCGTCATCTGGCCGAGTTCGTCCCCGGAAACCACTTCTGCTCGGGTCTGGTAATCCCCGGCCTCGATTCGAGTGAAGAGGCTGGTCAGGTTGCGGACCTGCGTGGTGATGTTTTGCGTCACCACAACGGCGACGACGGCTCCAAGAAGCAGCCCCAGAATCGTGGCGGTGGCGGCGGCGTAGTTCGTGAAGCGGTACCCGTCGGCACGTTTGTCCAGAAGTCCGACCAGCAGCGGGTCGTAGTCGTCGTACACCTTTCCGGCCGAGCCGATCGCCGCGGAGGCGAGACCAGTGACTTCCCCCGGCGTCGCTTCGGGGTTCTCACCCGCCAGAAGCAGACGCACTTTTCCGTTCAAGGCGTCCACTTTGGCGATGTAGTCGGCGGACTGAGACTCGACCTTCCCTTTGAGGGTCGCGTTGGCTTCGACCGCTCGGCGAGATTCCTTTTCGACGGCCGCCTTGATGCCCTCCACCTGACCGAGCAGCACGCTCATCCGGATCTTTTCTTCCTCCGTCACAGGCTGTTTCTGGGCGACCTTCGCGGTGGCGGACGACGCGGTCGTCCCCAGCAACGAGAGGTCCTCTGCCCCGGGGAGAACCCGGGCGATCATCACGTCTTGCAGGTAGTAGGTGTCGGCCACGGGGTCGAGGGCGAGCGTGGAGAATTCCCAGACGTCGGTGACGAGTTCGTTGATCCCCACGATCAGTTCGGTGTGCATCTGCGTCAGTTTGGCAGGATTCTCGGAGGAAACCTTGCCGGCGATAGCGGCCCAGTGTTCCTTTGCTTTGGTCCACCGCTTTGTTTCGGGGGTTTTGAACTCGGCCCCGAGCTTGGCATCGACCTTGTCAATCTCGGCGACGAGTTCCTCGATTTGGCTCGCGACCTTGGCTCGTTCGGCTTCCGCCCCTTTCTCCCCCGCCTTCGCCCGGGCCGTCAGCACGCGGTGCTCGGCGAGTTTGACGGCGAGCTTCCGGACCGGCCGGAGGTACTCGAGCCCCCGGAGCTCGCTCTCCACGATGCCGATGTCTTTGTTGTTCTGTGTGATGACCTGGTAGAGAAGCCCAAAGATCGGGATGAGGAATGGGATCGCGATCAAGGCGCACTTCTGGCCGACCCCCATCTTTCCGAATCGCCGCAAGTTCGAGGTCCCGGTAGCCATCGAAAATCCTCTGGAGAATAACGCACCACGCCTCGGGTTGGACCCGCGGGTCGAGGCAAGATTGTTGAGGAACCGACCTGAAATTCCGAAGTTCGCATCATCCGAGACGGCGGGCCCTGATCCTCTTCGGGAGACCAGGCACGTTCCATCTCCGAGGGAATTTTGTGTCACACATCCTGGGCCAAGCCGTTCTCGACTGCCTGTAAAACCCGGGTGATGTCGAGCCGTTGCACGAGTTCGCCGCGATCCAGTGCCAGTCCGCTGAGAAACTGGGCCCGGGCCTCGTCGACCATTTCCCCGGACAATTCCGATTCTTCGAGCAGCGGTCGAATTCCAAGGACATCGTCGGCGAGCAACCCGATTCCCTGGTCGTCTTCCGGCGGGCGGATCACCACCAGGGCACGCGGCGTTTCCGACACGTTGAGCCCGAGCAAACCGGCGATCGCCACCACCGGCACGATGTCGCCGCGGACGTTCGCCACCCCGGCTAGCCAGGGCGGGGCTCCGGGAACCGGTGTCAGGCCGGACGGGCGTATGATCTCCGAGATCGCCGCGATCGGCAGAGCGAACCGGTTCCCACCCACGCGGAACACCAGGTACGGGACCCCGGTCTCCTCACCGTGGCTCGCCTCCGAGAGATCTTCCGCCTCGGCACCGAGGGTCGCGAGCAGATCCGCGAGAGCACTTGACCCCGCCCGAATTTCGCAGACGAGTCGGAGATCCGCCGATGCCCTGGCTGGCGGACAGGTAGCCGTGACGGGGAGCTGGATCGGCCCCGGAGCAAACCCGACCAGCCAGGTCGTGCCGGTCCACTCGGTTCCGGTGGGAAGGTCGGGGATCTTCCACTCGACCGCCGTCCCCGATTCTGCGAGGAATCCGCCAGCGGTTGCGGCCCGGTACACGACCGTATCCGGGATGGCCAGTGACACGTCCACGCCACGGGCCGGGGTCCCCGAGTTGAGGAGCTTCACCGTGACCGGAAACTCCTCGTCGAGTGGAACGGTCAACGGTGCTTCGAGTCGGATCGCCAGAACTGGGACGGGTGCGGGCCGGGTCGCGATGCGGAAGCGGATCGGAGCAGCCGACGCGCCGGGGAACCGGACCTGGAGACGGACGGTGTCGCCGGGCGGGATGCTCGAGAATTCCCACACGACGCTTCCGCGGAGGATGCGGGGCGGGTGGGACGCGGACATCCCGGTGGCGCCGGCGGGGGGTGCACACCCGATTGCCAGGTCTGCCGGGGCCGGGAGGTCGTGCATCACGACGACGTGGTAGGTGGCCGATCCAGCCCCAGATTCCGGGGTCGGCTCGATCGTCGTGTTGACCACCCTCCAATCAGGAGTGGGTGGAGATTCCGCGGTGCTCATTGGGCGAATCCGAGCGGGTCGGTCAGTAAAGTCGGCCGATCGTGGCCAGGAGTTCCTCGGTGGAGAACGGTTTGGTCAGATAGGCGTCCGCGCCCTGCTTCATGCCCCAGAACTTGTCCACTTCCTGGTCCTTCGTCGTGAGCATGATCACGCGGATGTCCTTGGTCTCTTGCGTCGTCTTGAGGTGCCGGCAGACCTGATATCCGTTTTTCTTGGGCATCACGACATCGAGGATCACGAGTCGAGGGAGTTCCTTGGTCGC
Source organism: uncultured Alcaligenaceae bacterium (assembly GCA_964552815.1). Classification (GTDB taxonomy): domain Bacteria; phylum Planctomycetota; class Planctomycetia; order Gemmatales; family Gemmataceae; genus CAYUHJ01. The sequence goes on from CAZKIQ010000021.1 coordinate 15,074, forward strand.
TTTCTCGATCGCCTCCTCGCCGTCGGCGGCAGTCACGAACCGGTATTTCCCTTGCAAGGCGGCTGCGACGATTCGCTGTTCTGTTGGGCTGTCGTCGACTACCAAAATCAAATCCGACGCCATCGGGAGAGGCTCCACTGGGGGAAAGGTACCCGGAAGCGGGAAAGTTCCGATCCGGGAATCCGGGAAATTTACGGGAAGTGGCGGGGTTTCTCCGTTACCACCGGCCCGTTACGCCCTTCAGGGCCGACTTCAATTCTCGCAAGAAGGTTCCGAAAAGGTTCAGCCAGAGGATCTTGGCCGACTCGCTCTCGAACGCCGTTCCCGCGACCGCGAAGACCTGTTCCAGAACGAGAGGTGTACTCCAGAGAATGGGTCCGCACGCTGCCCACCGGGCACGGTTGTCCTCTTCCCGCAACCACCGGAGCGGCCAGGGCCGACGACCGATCCGTGCGGCCGCATCGGCGGAAACCAGAAATTGTTCGATTGCGAGTCGGCACGCCGTAACGGAGGCGACCGAGGAAGAAGCGGTGTCGACCCGATCAAGAAGCTCGGCTGCCGCCCGGACCAGCGTCACCGCTTCCGAGACTGCGGATCGCGGGTCAGGCGTGGAAACGACTTCCCGGAGGCTTTCCAGCCGGTGCTCCGCCTGGGCGACAAAAGCGACGAGAGCTTGCTGCCAGGCGCGATCACGCTCGGAAGAAAGCGGGTCGGTGAATGTCAATTCGGGCGGGGTGTGGTAAGTCACCGAGCTGTCTTGCTGGGACCGACGCACTCCACCGGAGAAAAGACTAGAGCCGAAGTTATCCACTACTTCGTCCGGGTGGGGACAAGCCGCTCGACAGAAGCGAGCAGTTTCTCGGGTCGGAACGGTTTCGTGAGGTAATCCGCGGCCCCGACCCATCGGCCCTGCAGCTTGCTGAGCAGGCCGTCTTTTGCAATCTGCCTGCCAGTCCCGGGGTGCGAACCCGGCCTGGAAGGAACAGGTCGCCCGGCTCGCGGCCCACCAGCAGTCTTCCGGACGGTACACTCGACCCGAAGAAGTGGAAGCCCCCCGGCCCCGCGTCATGGTTGTCGACGACAGCCCAACCGTGCGGAAACTCGTCAGCGTCACGCTCTCCGCAGCCGGATACGAAGTCGCCGAGGCCAACGACGCCGACCATGCCGCCAAGGTACTTCGCGAGTCTGCTGTCCCGCAACTCTTCATACTCGACGTCAACATGCCCGGGATGGACGGCTTCGAGCTTTGCAAGATTCTGCAGGGGAACGACGAAACCTCCAAGATTCCGGTGATGTTCCTGACCGGAAAGCCTTCAGGCCCTGTTCCGAGTACCCGAGATTGAGATACGCAACGCCGAGGCCGTACGCCGTTTCCGCAGTCGGGGAAGCCTTCCAGTTGGCGTGAAGCTGTCGGGCGGCGGACTCGACTACGGCTCGCTTCACACTCAGGATCGGTCCGTCAAACACTTCCGGGCGATCGATTCCCGCGATGACCCCGCACTTCGGACAGATGTTTCCCGTCGGCGGGCCGCTCGTGTTCACACAAACCGGGCACACCCACCGGGCGGACATCTTCAGCGAAACTTGGACGATCGCCTGCTTCGCCTGGGCGTTCTCCGGGTTGATTTTGAGGACGCGGTTGAGGAACTCGACGACGAGGTTCGGGTCGTCCTCCGCCTGGGCTCGCCACATCCACGCGGTCTCGCTCAGCGGGGAGAGGTTGGTTGCGTCGGCGAGGAATCCGGAAGCAGCGGGTCGATCGCCAGCCTTGAGGGCGGCCACGCCCGCTCGCAACAGAGCATCCGGCAGGGCGGTCGCCGCCGTCTCGTTGTTCGGGTTGAGCTTCAGAACTTTTCGAAGCGCTTCCGCCGACTCCGCCGGGGTAGCGGCAACGTTCGCGAGCCACAGCCAGGCCGTCTCGTTCCCCGAGTCGACTTCTGTGATTTGTCGGAAGAGCGTTCGACTTTTTGTCTTGTCGCCACTTCGAGCGGCAGCGATCGCTTCGCGAAGGACGGTAATTTTTAGCGCAGGGTCGAGGCCGGGTGATGGACTGGGCGACATACCACACCTTTTCCGAACAATAAAAGGAGGAGAGGAAAAACGATCTCCTACCAGATGGCCGAACTCATCAACAGATTTTCATTTTTCTACCCAATTCCGGACAAAAAATCTTCCGGAATTCCTCATTTGGGCAAAATTCTCTCTGTCAGATTTTCCAGTTTGTCCTCGTCAGAGTCTGCGATCGAGCCAGGCCGGATATACGGGAACCTCGGGAAAATAGGGAAAGTTTCGCGGGATGTGGTTGTTGCGTTGCGGTTCGTCTCGTTGTACATCACATCAAAGAATTTCTACTTCGACACGATCACCCGGAGTCGCCCGTGCCGCCCGAAGTGACGATCCCCCTCAATACGGTCTGGCTGATCACCGCCGCCATTCTCGTTTTCTTCATGCAGGCAGGCTTCGCCCTCGTCGAGTCTGGGTTGGTTCGCTCCAAGAACGCCGTCAACGTCATCCTCAAGAACTACTCCGATATGTGCGTGGGTGCCCTCGCGTTCTGGGCGATCGGGTACGGATTGATGTTTGGAGCCACCAAGACGGGTTGGATCGGGACGACGAAGTTCGGCCTGAACCATGCGGAGCCTTGGGAATTCTCGCTGCTCTTCTTCCAGATGATGTTCGCCGCCACCGCTGCGACGATCGTCAGTGGTGCACTCGCCGAGCGGATTCGGTACAACGCCTACCTCATCGGCTCGTTCCTGATCACCGCCGTGATCTACCCGATCTACGGTTGCTGGGCGTGGAACGACGGCGGATGGTTGAAGAAGGCGGGCTTCCTCGATTTCGCCGGCAGCACGGTCGTCCACAGCATCGGGGCGTGGTGTGCTCTCGGCGGCGTGCTCGCGCTCGGCCCGCGGATCGGTCGCTACGCCAAGGACGGCACTCCTCGCGCGATTCCCGGTCACAACCAACCCTTTGTCGCGCTCGGCGGCCTGATCCTCTGGTTCGGGTGGTTCGGCTTCAACGCGGGGAGCACATCGGAAGCGAACCCGGACCTGGGGAAGATCGCCCTCAACACGCACCTTGCGGGAGCCGCCGCCGCAACGGGAGTGATTCTGTTGCGGACGATTCGCGGGTTGCCCGCCTCGGTCAGTGGGATCGTCAACGGTAGCCTCGGCGGGCTGGTCGGAATCACCGCGGGGTGTGCTTACGTCACGCCGGGTCAGGCGATTCTGATCGGCCTGGTCGCGAGCCTCGTCCTGGAAGTGGGGGCGGTGGTGCTCGACTCTTTCCGCATCGACGACGCCGTCGGAGCGATCCCGGTGCACGGTTTCTGCGGGGTGTGGGGGACGATCGCAACGGGGATTTTTGCCGCGAACGGAAAAGTGGGCGTGCAGTTGATCGGAATCGTGGCGGCGTTCGGGCTGGCACTTCCAGCATCGTTCCTGATGTACAACCTGATCTCGTGGACGATCGCACTTCGCGTAGAGAGTGTGGACGAACAACGGGGTCTGGACTATGCCGAACACGCCGAGGTTGGTTACCCGGAGTTCCAGGAAGAACTCCTCCACGGTGGGACTGCCGACGACGAGTCGGAGTCGCAAGCAGTCGCGGCAGGGGGGAGCTGAGCCATGTCAGCAGTCGACGAGTTGAGCCGCCGCCGGCGGTTGATCTTCCGCGGCCTGTCTCCGCACCTGTCAGAGACGACGATGCGTTCCGCGATCGTACTCTGCGACAAGGAATTCGCCGAGGATGGCGTCTTCAGCCTCACGAAATTCCTCCGCCGACTCGGGCAGATCGACGCATCCGTCCGCGACCCGTTGCACTTTTTCGAGATCCTGCAACCGTTGCAGGCGATGACCCCCGAGCAACTCGGCCCCGACCCGGGTGCGTCCTCGAACAGGGACGCCTACGTTGCGAACCGGAAGGGCTCGTGGTTCGACACCGCGACGGCACTCGTCTCCGAGCTGGTCAACGCATTGCGGCCGACCCAGCCGAAACTCGCGCTTGCAATCCAGAATCAGACCGCCCCGATCACCCCGACCGCATCGAAGGAGCAGTTGCACAACGCGATCCACTCGCTGTACCTGCTCCTCTGCGAGGAACTCGGCCCGGTGACGGCCGACAAGTGGTTCGCGAAGGTGGTTCGCCTCGTGGATTCACGCCCCGACACGACGTTTTTCCCCGTCAAATCGCTGCTGTGATACCGAAACTGCTTCGGCTTGCAGAGAGAGGGCCGAGCGTGGGGTTCGGGTGGTTCTCGGGAGAGTCCTGACAGGTCGTGCCGACGACGATTGGAAAAAAGCGGTCCAGCGAACATGCTCGCTGGGCCGCTCACCGCGTCGGCTCCGTTCGACGTGGCACAGAAGGTATCGGTTTCTTCAATGATTCGCTCCGTCAGGAAGATGGCCGATGTGTGTCAGGATTCCGCTGACATGCATTCGGGGAAACCGGCTCCGAAACCTTGCGGGTTGAGCCGGCGGAGTCAATTCAAACGTGGCTGACGATGTTTCCGCGAAGACCCGTCTGCCCGTGGCGGCGGGTCTTCCTTTTCCTCCGGGGCGAATTGCATCTGCCCCACGATCCAGGCAAAATTTGCTCAAGTTCCTCCCCCCGAGGCGCCGGGCTGCCGGTGAGAGTGGGGAGCCAGCCTCGCGGTGGGTCATGTTTCGAAAAGCCATCTTCGTGTCGTCTGCGGTGACCCTGCTGCTGGTGGGGCCGGGTTGCCGGTTGTTCCATCGTTCGTGCGATACGGACGGCTGCAGTGCGGACTGCCGTGTCCCGCCGTCCGTGCTTCCGACCTCCCGTCGGGGGGGCCCGGAAGGGTGCACGATCCCCGGCGGGTACCCGATGTATCCGAGCGGACCGGGAATGCCCGTGGGCCCGGGTGCGCCGGTCGGACCCGTCGGTCCGGGTGCGGGATCTCCGAGCGAGTTGCCGTATCCGACGATTCCCCCCCAGGGCCTACCGGAGACGCTCCCGGCCCAGCCGACACCGGCGATTCCGAGCGGGAATATCCTTCCCCCGCCGTCGGCGAAGACGGTCGGAGGGGGAAGGTACTGACAGGAAGAACCCGCCGGCCTGGGACGCTGATGTGTTCCATCACCGATGTTTTGTAGGGTGGGTCCAGGAGGCCTACCGAAGAAGCTGCGTTCGGACGTAGAGCGGCTCGGTGGGAGCCTCGCCCGAGTGCTGCTCCTGACGAGCCACGCTCTGTCGGCTCGAATCACCACACCGCAACGGCACCGCGGTTGTATCGCATGTCGAGCGCCAGTCTCATCCGGAACGAGATCCCGATCGGGGGAAAGAAAAGGCGACGCAGATATCGCAGGTAGGGGGAACCCAGCAAGGCCCGGAATCCCTCGTCGCCGATCGGGTTGTTGCTCAGGTCGAGTACCGCGAGCCGGCTGAGGTAGGGGGAATTGGAAAGGGCCTGCATTCCCGCGTCGCCGATCTGGTTGTGGGTCAGCCGCAGTTCCCGCAACCCCGCGATTTGCGGCGACTGGGCCAGCAACGTCGCCCCGTAGTCGCCGAGATCGTTGGAACTGAGGTCGAGCGACCGCACGCCCGGCGACTCGGCACTGTCGAGCAGCAGCCCCAGCCCGCTGGCACTCAGGGCGTTCCCGGAAAGGTCGACGTTCTCGACCCGCAGAAGCACCCCTGGTCGGTGGAGGTTCGCGAGCCGGGGGACTCCGACGCGATTCGCGGACAGCCCGAGCCGATCGAGCGCGGGCAGGACGGCCGAGTCCGCGACTGCCTTGGCCCCGGTCGGACCGACGGCATTTCCTGCGAGTTCCAGCCGGCGAAGATGCTGCAACCGGGGTGCACACGCGAGCGCCGCCGCCCCCGCCTCGCCGATCCCGTTCTCGCTGAGGTCGAGTTCCTCCAGCGCTCCGAGATTCGGAGAGTTCGCCAGCATCTCGGCGCCGGCATTTCCGACTCGGTTTCGCCCCAGCCCCAGTGTCCGGAGATTCACCAGGTGTGGGGCGTTGGCCACCGCCCGGGCGAGCGGCTCGTCGATGTGCTGGCCGTAAACCGTGAGCGCGGTCAGGTTCGCGAGATGCGGGGAGGCGAAGACAGCCGATGCGTGGCTTCCCAGATCCAGCAGGTGGATATGCCGGACGGGACCGATCGCGAAGAGGGCCTCGGCATGGTTGAGGAACTGGCGAGCGGTGACCTTGATTTCCTCGACGAAACCGCGGCGAAAGACGGGGCCACTGGCGAGTCCGCGGTACGGTGCCGCCCAGTTGGCCGCGTGCCGATCGAGAAGTTCGCGTTCCTGTCGGGCGAGCTCCGGCCGGCGTCGATCCGTCTCGGGAAGTCGGGCCAGGGCGATCTGGACGCGGATGAATTGCCCCCGCGGATCGCCAAGCTCGTCGAGCCAGTCAGCATAGATCAGCCGGGGACCGTCGTCCTCCGGGGTCTCGCGGACCCGCTCCAGGAAGCCGTCTACGGGGAAAATCATGGGAGTGAGTCCGGACAAGAACCATCACCCTGAGGGTAGCACGATTCCGCCGCAAATCCCATCCCCTGGCCAAAATTTGCATCCGCGAATTGACGGAAACGCTATCACAAAGCTATAATTTCGTCTAGACTAATCTCGATGTTCGGATGCACTCAGTGCAGGAGAAAGCACACATGAAACCGAAACAATCCCCTGCCGGATTTACACTTATCGAACTGCTCGTGGTCATTGCGATCATCGCGATTCTGATCGGACTGCTCCTCCCGGCCGTCCAGCGAGTTCGCGAGGCGGCGTCACGGGTGAAATGTCAGAACAATCTCAAACAGATCGGGCTGGCGCTGCATAACTTCCACGACCGGACCCAAAGTTTCCCCCCTGGTTACTCCGCGAACTCGGTGGCAACGGATGGTACCGGCCCCGGGTGGGGTTGGGCGTCGTACCTGCTGCCGGACCTTGAGCAGGAACCGCTCTTCCGGCAGATCGACCACAAGGTCGCGATGACGCACGCCAGCCACGATGGGGTCCGCAGTGCGAACATTCCCTTCCTCCGCTGCCCCTCCGACCCGCGACAGGATCCGATCCGCGTTGCCGACTTTCTCAACCCGGCAAGCCTCTCCACTGATCTGGGCCGGGCCAACTACGTCGGCTGCTATGGCAACACGCCGTTTCTCAATGAGGACCCCGCGGTGCTGACCCAGCACCTGACGGTCGGCGGCATCCACGGGAAGGGGATGTTTTTCCGCAACAGCAAGACGCGGATCGCCGACCTGACCGACGGCACGAGCAACACGATGGCGGTGGGGGAGAAGAGTGCGTTGAAGACGATGGTTTCCTGGGCAGGAATCATTCCCGGTGCGACGTGGGTGAGCCCGAACGATGGGGGAACGCCTCCGACCAACCTTGCCGCCGCGATGGTGCTGGGCCATGCCTGCCGGGATCACCCGCCGAGCTCCGATGCCGGCGTCGCCGAGGATTTCTCCGCTCCGCATCCGAACGGGGTCAATTTCCTCTTCGCCGACGGCTCCGTCCACGCCGTCCGGACGTCCGTCGACATGTCCGTTTATCCGTTCACCGCCAGCATCGCCGACGGCCTGCCCGTCCCACCGCTGGATTGAATGAGCCCATGTCGAATCTGCTCGAAATCCCGCCGTGCCATTTCTGGCGTGCGATACACTGAGACCATCTCCTCGGTCTGGTCCGGGTTCGTCTCTGCACTATGATTCCGGTGCCCCCATGTCGATGACGCTCGGACAGTTGCAGCAGCGGATTCGCGATCTTTACGGCGAAAAGGACAGTCGCCGGGGAATCGAGGGGACGTTCATGTGGTTCCTGGAAGAGGTCGGCGAACTGTCGGCGGCTCTGCGTGGTGGAACCCACGACGAGCGCGTCCTGGAGTTTGCGGATACCCTCGCCTGGCTGGTGACCCTCGCCAATTGTGCAGGGGTCGATCTTGATGAGGCGGTCCGGCGTAAGTACGGCGAGGGGTGCCCGGGGTGCGGACAAACCCCGTGCGTTTGCGAAGTCGGCTACAAACCGTGAGCCCCGAGGGGACAACATGCCATCGCGTCGCGTTTTCCCGTTCCTGCTCGCGATTTTGGCCGGCCTGGTCGCCACCTCGGATGCGTCCGCCCAACGGGGACGCGTCATCATCACTAACCCCAAGATCGGCCTGCCCCCGGGCCGGTTTGTCGGCGAACGTGAAGACAGCCAGGCGGCCGCCAACATCGTCAAACGCGACGTCTGGGCCCCGATCTACTTCTCCCTGAAGGTCGACGGGGAACTCCCCCAGCGGGCCAGCAACACCCGGCTCGTCGTCGAGGCCATCGACGCGGACGACCTCCGCACCAGCATCTCGTATCCGCTCGGGAATCTGCTCCGCGACCCGGGGACTGTCATCCCGTTCGGGGAACTCGCTTCCACGCCGTTCGTGCGGTTCGGGGACCGCAACTTCGGCGACATCACGCTCACCGTGTATGCCGGGAATTCGAAGCTGTCGGATTCTGTCCGGCTGCAGAACCTCCGGGTGCGGGACGCATCGACCTACGTCGTGCTTTCGCTGGGATCCCGGCTGCCAGGGTTCGACCTGCCCCGGGCGAACCAGTTCGATGCGGGGAACGCGAACTGGCAGGTCAAGGAACTCCGGAACGGCCGGCTGGAAACAGCGGCGATCACGACCCTCGAGCAGATGCCCGACCAGTGGTTCGGCTATTCCACTGCGGACCTCGTCGTCCTGACCACGGGCTCCGCACCGAACGATTTCCTCAGCGGGCTTTTTTCCCAGGACACCAGCCCGGAGAACAAGGCGAAGCTCGCGGCCCTCATCGAGTGGGTACGCCGCGGGGGGAAACTCATCATCAGCGTGGCGGCCAACGCCCAGATCCTCTCGCAATTCCCGACCTTCCGGCAGCTCATTCCGGCGAAGCTCGGCGACCCGGCCAACCTGCCCACCGCGAAGCTGTCCCTCTCCTGGCCGATCCAGCGGAGCTTGCGGGTCATCAACCCCGCCAACGCCACGCTGGAACACCCCAAGAAAGCCGCCTTCCAGATCGCCCGCCTTACCGCTGACCCCGCCCGCCCGGCCCAATTGCTCGTCCCCTACGGAGCCCGGCAGGAGGAAGTCCCCCTCGTCTTCCAGTCGACCTTCGGCCTGGGCCGGATCACACTCGTCGGGTTCGACCTCGATCGCTCACCGTTCACGGAGATGCCGAACAAGCACGAATTCTGGGACTTCCTCGTCCGCTCTTCGGGCGACGACCTCGCCTCGGAGGGGACCGGCCAGCAACGCACGCAGTCCTACGGGATGCAAAACGTCGAGGACGAGGCCCTGACCTCCTTGCGGACTCACATCGACACCTTCGACGGCGTGCCCGTGATTTCCTTCGGTTTCGTCGCCCTCTTCATCGCCCTCTACACGCTGATCATCGGTCCGATCGAGTATCTCTTCCTCAAGAAGATCGTCGGCCGGCTGGAACTGACCTGGATCACGTTCCCGATCATCGTGCTCAGCGTATCCGCGGCGGCGTACTTCACCGCCTATGCGATCAAGGGGAAGGATCTCAAAATCAACAAGGTCGACGTCGTGGATGTGGATCCCGCGTCGGGCCGGGTGTACGGCCGGACGTGGTTCACCGTCTTCTCCCCGCGGATCGACACCTACACGGTCGGCGTCGAGCCCCGGGAAGCCTGGGCCGGGAATGGGAAAGAGCGAGCTTCCCCACCGCTCGTCGACTGGATGGGCGGCGGCCAAAGCGGGGGCGGCAACATCGTCAGCCGGGGGTACACCTACCACACCGACCCCACCTCCGACCCACGCCGGGTCGCCGACGCACTCGAATCCGTTCCGATCCAGGTGTGGTCGACCAAGGCCTTCACCGCCAACTGGACCGCACCGCTCGACACCGACAACCCGCTGGTCAAGTCGAACCTCTACCACCCCGCGAGCAACTCGACGGCCCTTCGCGGGACGTTCGTCAACAACCTGCCCGTGAAGGAACTCCAGAACGCGATCCTGCTGTACCAGGGGAAAGCCTACAAGCTCGGCACGCTCAAGCCGGGGCAGGAGGTTCGACCGCTGGCGGATAACTCCGTCGAGGATCGGGAGTGGGAACGGCGGGAACTGGGGATCACCACGCTGGGCCAGAACACGCAGGAGGATCAGTGGGGTCGGCCGCAACCCCGGACCCGGGAATCGCAGCCAACCCCGACCGGCTCGACGAGCATGAATCTCTGGAGCATCCTGTTCCACGAAAAAGCGATCGGTTCGGGACGGGCACCGATGAACTCCTCGCTGCGGTCCCTCGACCAGTCCTGGCGTCTGACGGCCGAATTCACCAACCAGGCGATTCTCATCGCCAGGGTCGGCGGTAGCACCCGGGAATCCGGGCAAAACACCGACGAGATCCTGAGCGACCCGACCGGCCCGTCGCCGACGGTGCTCTGGCTCTACGGCCTGCCCACCAGCGGCGACCCCCGCCGACCCATCCCCGGCACGCTGCGGCAAGAAACCTACATCCGCGTGTTTCTGCCCGTTTCCGCGAAACGAGGGCCGTGACGTGAGCACCGCACCCGCCAAACTGATGACGAGCGAGGAATTCTGGCAACTGCCCGACAACGATGGCGTCGAGCGCTGGCTGGTCAGGGGGGAACTTCGCGAGCGATTCCTGGACGAGGAAAGTGACATGCGTCGGAGAAGTCCGCAGCACGCGAATGCGACTGCCGTGTTGACGGCTCTTCTCTACGCTTGGTGTCAGTCCCAGTCTGATCCGCGTCCGCGGGTCTTCAACGGTGACGCCTATTTTCGGTTGCAGTCTAATCCAGACACAAACGTTGGCATTGACGTCGCTATTGCAACACCGGAACAAGTTTCCCGCCTGAAACTCGATGACCGATTCATAGATGGCCCTCCTCTTTTGGCCATCGAAGTCATCTCGTCAAGTGACATGGCGCAGGAAATTTACGACAAGCTGCGAAGCTATCTTGTTGCCCGAACACCAGTCGTATGGATTGTGAATCCGTTTGTTCAAACGGTTACAGCCTATCGCCCCGGTAAGGATCCGGTCCTGTTTACCCAATCGCAGGAACTGACGAGCGAGCCGGAACTGCCCGGGTTCCGTTGCCCCGTCGCCGAACTGTTTCGCATCGGGTGAACCTGGGAAAGAGCGAACTGACCCAGCTTCTGCGTCCCGCATCCGAATTCCGCAACGTTTCCGAGGCTGCCCGATGATCGAGTGCCGCGACCTGACCAAGAAGTACGGCGACCTGTACGCCCTCGACCGGCTCACGCTCAAGCTCGATAAGGGCGACGTGTTCGGGTTCATCGGGCCGAACGGGGCCGGGAAAACCACCACCATGCGGATCCTCGCCACGCTCCTCAACCCCTCCTGGGGCGAGGCCAGCGTTTGCGGGTACAGCATCTACACCGGTGCGAAGGAAATCCGCCGCAGTATCGGCTACATGCCAGACTTCTTCGGCGTCTACGACGACATGAAGGTCACCGAGTACCTGGAATTCTTCGCCGCCGCGTATCGCATCAAGGGAACCGATCGCCGCAAGAAGTGCGACCAGGTCCTCGACCTCGTCGACCTCGGGTACAAACGCGACGCCCTCGTCACGAGCCTGTCTCGCGGGATGACGCAACGCCTCGGCCTGGCCCGCGTGCTGCTCCACGAACCGCAGGTGCTGCTCCTCGACGAGCCGGCGTCCGGGCTCGACCCGCGGGCGCGGATCGAGATGCGGGAACTCATCAAGGAACTCCGCGGGATGAACAAGACGATCATGGTGTCGTCGCACATCCTGCCGGAACTCGCGGACATCTGCAACAAGATCGGCATCATCGAACGCGGCAAGCTCCTCTACAACGGGGACGTCGACGCGGCCGTCCGGCAGGTCCGGCAGAACCACGTCTTCCACGTCTCCGTCGGCAAGGACCGCAACGACGAGGCCGCCAAGAAGCTCTCGACCTTCCCGGAGTTCGAATCCGTCGACCTCGCCCCGGACGGCGACTCGATCAAGGTGACGCTGAAAGACGGCCAAACCGACGGCAGCTTCATCCCGGAACGCCTCATCGCGGATGGCTTCAAACTGCGGGGTTTCAAGGAAGAAGAGATCAACCTCGAAGACGTCTTCATGCGGATCACGAAGGGGATCACGAACTGATCTTCGCGGTTCGCACCCGAGGCCGGGAACCATCTTGAACCGGGTCAATTGCCAGAATTGCGGCGGGAAGGTGGACGTGCCGGCGGGGTACGGGCGGGCGAAGATTCGCTGCCCGGAATGCGGGTACTACGCCGCCGTCCCCGAGGAGCTTCGCGGAAGCGGGGAATCGCCAGAACCCGCGGAACCGCCTGTCGCCCGACCAGCCGTGGTGCGACCGGATCCGCCGGCTGCGGTTCCTTCCGGCAAAGCGAAGCCCTCCGCGGATCCACGGGATTCCCGGCCCAACTTCGAGAGCGACGAGCCGGCCGGGCCGCCGCTTCTGGCGGGGACGCAGGAAGAATCGGACGACGATGTCCAACCGTACGCGGTGCCGGGTGTCGGAACCAAACCGTGCCCGCACTGCCGGGGGGATCTTCCCCTCGACGCGACGCTCTGCGTCCATTGCGGCCTGGAACTCTCTACCGGAACCCGTGCCCGGCAGCGTTCCTACCAGCCGATCGACCGGCTGTGGGAAGAGGGGTTTCCCCTCAAGCTCCGCTGGCAGATTTTTGCCGTCGCTCAGGGAATCAACGTCCTCCTGATGCTGATCTCGTTCGCGGCCGAGGGATGGGCGTGCGTCGGGCTCGCCAATCTGATCCTGCAGACGGGATTGCAGGCGTTCGTGGTCGGCACCTTCGACTCCCTCCAGGTTCGGCGAACCGGGCAGGGGAAGACGACGATCCATCGCATCCGGCGGATCGGGTTCTATCCGGTGCCTCCGATCAAGATTCCGTGGAAGAAATCGCAGGCGGTCGCGATCACGGCGACGCACGGGGCGGGGATCGTGGCGTGGATGGTGTGCCTGTACCTCGCGACGCTGTGCCTGGTGCCCGGGGTGATCTTCTACCTGATGGTGATCCGCCCGGAGCGGTTTGCCGTCCGGTTGTGCGACGTGTACGGCAGCACGGATGCCGTCGCGTTCGTGGCAACGAGCCGGGACGACGCCGAGGAAATCGCCCGGACAATCAACGACGCGACGGGCCTGATGTGGAAACCGGTGTAACGGGGGCGTGGGATGTCCGAGGAGCAGAAGCCATCGGCGCCTGGTCCAGACTTTCCGCCGTTCCGGAGGGTTCGGAGACGGACTCTGGCTCCGAACTTCCCACCGTTCCAAAGGTTCCCGGGAAGACCTGCTCCGCAAAACGAGCGACGTGCTGGGTTTCTGTGGATCGCGGGGTCGGCGATTTTGGCCTCCTCGGTTCTCCTGGGTTCCGCCCTTTGGCTCAACTGCTTGTTTTTTCCGCTTCTGTTGGCGCTCAGCTGGGACGGGTGGGTTGCCGCGAGCGACGAAGGACAGGACAAGCGAGCGGCCGCCGTTGTGGCTCTGATATTGGGGACGCTCGTCTGGTTATGGGGGGCGGTCGGCCCACTGTTGTGGTGGACCGACCAGCGAGACATGTCACTGGATCCGTTCTCGGCAATGGTGGAGACAGTCGGGGGTCTTGTACTTACGGGCGGGGGATTGCTCTACTTGATTCCCGAGCAGCATACGGAACGATTCCAACGGCGCGGTTCGAAACCAGATCGCGAACTGGAACTCGATGAGGAGACGTGAGGAACCCATGACCGTGACGTGTCCGTGTTGCCGGGCCGGGAATGATGTGGGTCCGGCGTGTCGGCGGTGCAAGGCCGACCTCGCACTTCTGTTTGCGGTGGAATCGCGTCGGGAGTTTCTGCTCTCGGAAGTGCATCGGCTCGCGGGGAGTGAGCCGCGAGCCGCCCTGGCGAAACTGGACGAGGCAGAGATGCTCCGGCCAGGCCCGGAACTGCTTCCCCTCCGGGCGACCCTGCACCTGCTGCTCGGCGATTTCGCGAATGCGGCCCGCCTCGGAATGCCGGCGTGAGGTTTGTCACGGCTGGCGGTCGACTTTCCGAATCACCACCGGCGTCACCGGTTTCTCGTAGTCCATCTCCCGCACCGGCGCGTTCGCGATCGCGTGGACGATCTCCATCCCGAGCGTCACCTTGCCGATGATCGTGTACTTCCCATCCATCGGTGCACAGGGGCCGAGCATGATGTAGAAGCGGGTGCCGGCGGAGTTCTCGTCGTCCTCCCGCCAGAAGCCGACGGTCCCTTCTTCGTGGGCGAATTTGTCGGAGAACTCGGGCTTGAGAAAGTAGCCGATGTGCCCCTTGCCGGTGCTTCCCTCGCCGAGCGGGCAGCCGGCGGTGAGGAACTCGTAGCGGTTCCGGGTGCCGTCGGTGGCGACCGTCTCCTGGCGGACAATGCGTTCGAAGACAAGGCCGTCGTAGAACCCGGCCTTGGCAAGGGCCAGGAAGTTACGGACGTGGTTGGGGGCGGCATCGGGGAAGAAGGTGATTTCGAAGTTTCCGGAATCGGTCGAGATGGTCGCCCGGGTGGGTGCGAGTTTGCCGTCGGGCCCCTCGAAGCGGACGGTGTCCCAGGCCTCGCGGACATCGCCGATGAGTTTCGCGGTCGACTTCCCGGAGAGCGTTTTTTCGACGGCGTAGCTTGCGTCCTGCGGCGGCGGCACGGCAGTGGCGACATCGAAGGGAACTCGCATCCGATCCGCGACGGCCGGGGTCGACTCGGCTTCCGGAGGGTTGGAGGTGACGGCTTCCTTCCCGCACCCGACAGCGGCGAGGACCAGAATTCCCGCGATTCGACGGCCGATCCGATGCATGTGCAATCCCTCCGTGAGCCGGAAGAATTACCTCGCCGACCGATTCCCGGTCAACCCCGAGCGGAAGCGTGGGTGTCCCTCTCGATTTTGGCACTCGACCCTCTTCACTGTCACTGACACTGGCACTATCACTGCTTTCACTGGAAAAGCAGTGATAGTGCCAGTGTCAGTGTTTGTGTGTTGCCAAAATCCAGAGGGACACCCCGGAAGCGTCACTATGGACGCTGGACGGGTGCAGCGAATTTTTGGGTGAGCCTCCGGCTAACAGCTAATCGCTGGAATTCGAAAGGTTTCGACTTTTTTCCCATTCCAGCGATTAGCTGTTCGCCGTTAGCTGTTAGCTCGAACTCTCAGAGAACTTGCACCATCACTGTTCCCATGGGGAAAAAGGGACCTGTGCAAATTTCGGGGTCGCATTGACCGGAAATCGTGGGTGTGGTACCCCACCGTCACGATTTTTTCCCGCGGTTCGGCGAGAATCTCCATGCACGTCACGGTTCCTCTCCGCCTTTCGAGCCGTGTCCGGGTTCCGGGTCCGCAAGTTTCCCTTGTGACGGTGCTGGTTGCCGTGGGGCTCGGGCTGCGGGTCGTGCACTTCCTGGCGAACCACACGATCTGGTACGACGAATCCGTGCTGCTGTGGAACATCCTGGACAAGTCGTACCTCGGGCTGCTGGGTCCGCTGGAATACGCGGTGGCGGCCCCGCCGTTGTTTACGTTCCTCCTCAAGTCGATTGCCGTGCTGCTGGGCGATTCGCCGATGGCCTGGCGAGCGGTTCCGATGCTGTGCAGTTGCGGAACGTTGCTGCTGACGCCGGCGCTGGTGCGTCGGGTCTTGCCGGCGAATCTGGTTCCGGTCGCGGTCGCGATGGTGGCGATCTCGGATAGCCACATCTGGCTCGGATGCACGATCAAGCCGTATGCCGGGGATTGCCTGGTGGCGACGGGTTTGTGGCTGTACTTCGTGGCGACGGTGGAGTGGCCGATCGCCCGGCGACTTCGCTGGCTCGCGATCGCGGCTCCGGTTCTGATCTGCTGGTCGTTCTCCGCCGTGTTTCTGCTCGGGGGAATGCTCGTTGCGATGATCCCGACTGCGTGGACAGAGCGGAAACGGGCGTGGTGGTTGGCGGCGGCGGGCTCCGTGGCGGCGACGTTCGCGCTGCTCTACATCGGGCCGATCTCCGCCCAGCGCGTCCCCGGGTTGGTCCTCGAGTGGGAACGCGAGTTTCTTCCCTGGCGGAACCCGCTCGCCGTCCCGGGCTGGCTTGTCGAGCACACCGCGTCGGTGTTCCAGTACAACGCCCTGCCGACCGGGTTTGTCCTGGCGTTCCTCGCACCGATCGGGACCGTCGCGGCCTGGCGGACGGGAAAGCGGGAACTCGTCGCGGCACTCGTCACTTCGTTCGCCCTCGCCGTCCTCGCTTCGAGCGTGAAGTCGTATCCGTACGGATTCAACCGGCTGATGCACTTCGCGGCACCGGGGGCACTGCTGCTCGGAATGCTCGGTCTGGCGGCGATCTTCGAGAAGCTGGCGAATCGGCCGCGGATTCGGGCGGGGATCGTGTTCGCGTTCCTGGCGGCGATGGCGGGGCCAACGGGGTACCACCTGATCCACCCCTGGGATCGACCCGACAGTTCCGGCGTTGCAAAATACGTCCGCGAACACCGCGAGCCCGGCGACCTCGTCGCCAGCAACGAGGGGGGCTACGCCTACTTTTTCCGGGGGGAGTTGCGGAGCCTGTCAGAAGTGGCGGTGGAAGCGAGGCCGGGCGATCGCATCTGGGTGCCGATGGACCACTACACGCCGGAAGCCCGTGAGAAGTACGTCGCCGCCCATCTGGCCCCCGGCAAGTTGACGCTGGTGAGCCACGTCGTGTTCAAGCAGGCGAGCGTGTTTCTGTGGGTGAAACAGCCCTGATTCGGGAGAGCGAGGCGCCTCGCCCTCCCGAAAAACGGGAAATCGCAGGTTACCGCGTCATCATGAGAAGAGCACCGGCCATCGCGCCGGTGAGGAAGAACGCCGCCGCGGCCGCAGCCAGGAGCACGTTCGAGCCGGAAAACACCGAAGCTTTCCGCGGTAACGGGGTGGTCGGAGGTTGCGGGACAGCGGCTGCGGCAGGCTTCCGGCCCGGCAACGGAGTCGTCTTCGGAACCGCCGCGAGGGACTGGTACACTTTCGAATCCAGAACCAGCTTCTCCATCGGGGCCGGCGTGGACCGCGAGGAAAGCGGTTGCGGCTTCCCCGCTGGCTTGAGGCCGGTCCGCGGCGACGTACCCAGCCGGAACTCGCTCGCAAGAATCGGGGGCATCTCCTTGCTCGTCGGCGGGGACATGCCCGGTCGGAACGGCGCGATCGCCGCAATCACCTCCGCCGCCGTCTGGAACCGATCCTCTCGCCGCTTCCGCATCATCTTCTGGATCACTGCGGCAAATTCTTCCGGAAGGTCCGCCCGGAACCCCTCGATTCGCGGTGCCGACTGCGTCCGGTGCCGGGCCAGCTTGTCCGCGACGGTCCCACCCTCGAACGGGAACCGCCCCGTCAGGAGGAAGAACGCGGTGCAACCGAGGGAGTAGATGTCCGTCCGGTGGTCGACGTCGTCGCGGTTCGACGGATTCGACTGCTCTGGAGAAACGAAATCCGCAGTCCCGAGGAGGAAACTATCGTCCCACGCGTCCTCGAGGGGCTCGGATTCCTCGCAGATCCGGGCGAGGCCGAAGTCGATGATCTTGACCCGACCTTCCCGGTCGAGCATGAGATTTCCCGGCTTGATGTCCCGGTGGACCCGGCCAAGCTCGTGCACCGCCGCCAGCGCTTCCGCGGTCTGGGCCACGATCTCCGCCACGCGGGGAACGGAAAATTTCCCGTGCTCCACGACCAGCGAGTGCAGATTGGTCCCGTCGACGTAATCCATCACGATCATCGGCGTTCGCGAACTCGTGTCGACATCGAGCACCCGGACGAGGTTCGGATGGTCGATTCGCGAAATCGCCCGGGCTTCCCGGAGGAAGCGATCCACCGACGCCGGGGAGCCCGACTCGCTGGGGTGGAGTTGTTTGACGGCAACGAGTTTCCGGAGGATCAGATGCTCGCAGAGCAGCACCCGTCCCATGCCGCCTTCCCCGAGGAGGTCGAGGATCTTGAATTTTTCGGTGGGGAAGAAGCCGGCGTGTCGGCCGCGCAAAAGCTGCCTGGCCTGGAACGGTGTCAGCCACCGGTCGCGGACGAGCAACCCGGCCACGGATTCCGCCGACGCGACTTCCTCGATTCCTGGGATCGAAGAAAGCCGATCTCGCGCGATGAGACCGCTCTGTTCGACCAAATTCAGGAATCGGAGTGCCGGTTCCAGTGCACTCGGGTGAGTCTGAGTTGTCATTCGCGAATTCTTCATGAGACAGGCGACTAGATCATCGTATGGATCGACCGGCGGCACGATCAATATTGATCTGGAGAACTTTTTCTTGCCGCGATCTTCCGTACGCCCGCGGAGACCGATTGGTTCTTGGACGTTTGCCCCCGAGCGACATACGATCGCAACATCGGGCCGCCGCCCGGCTGCTTTCTCGCGAGGAAATCATGGCCATCGAGCCAATCAAGGTCCCGTCGCCCGGCGAATCCGTCACCGAGGGGCGAATTGCTCAGTGGTACAAGCCCGACGGGGCCGCCGTCAAAGTCGATGAGCCGCTCTTCGAGCTCGAATCCGATAAAGCGGCTCAGACCGTCACCGCCCAGATCGCGGGTGTGCTCAAAATTCAGGTCCCAGCCGGAGAGATGGTCGCCATCGGCTCGATTGTCGGCGAAATCGACCCCGCCGGAGCCCCCACTGCCGCAGCCAAACCGGAACCGGCCAAGACCGCCACCGCCAAGCCGACACCCGCTCCCCCGGCAGAACCGGTCAAACCTTCCGGACCGGCGAAGTCGGTCGGCGAACCCCGCGTATCCCCGGCAGCCGGTCGAGTTCTCGCCGAGAAAGGCGTCGACGCGACCGCCGTTCCCGGAACCGGCCCTCGCGGGCTCATCACCAAGGAAGACGCGGTCGGCTTCCACCCCGCCGCCCTCAAGCAACCCGCCGGGAACGGCGCAACCTCCGCACCAACCCGGGCGGCCGGCGAACGCGAAACACGCGTTCCCATGACCATGATCCGCCGACGAACCGCCGAGCGATTGCTCGAATCCCAGAACACCACCGCCACCCTCACAACCTTCAACGAAGTCGACATGTCCGCAGTGATGGATCTGCGGACGAGATACAACGAAAAGTTCGAGAAGAAGCACGGCATCAAGCTCGGCTTCATGTCCGTCTTCGTCAAGGCCGCCGTCGATGCATTGAAGCTCTTCCCACTTGCCAATGCTCGCATTGATGGGACCGATGTTGTCCATCAACACTTCTATGACATTGGCGTGGCGGTCAGTTCGGAAAAAGGACTTTTTGTTCCCGTGATTCGCGATGCGGATTCCCTCGGATTTGCCGAGATCGAGAAGAAAATTGGCGAACTGGCGAAGCGAGCCCGCGACGGGAAGATCGGCGTCCCGGACATGCTCGGCGGCACCTTCACGATCACCAACGGCGGTGTGTTTGGGTCCTTGTTGAGCACCCCCATCTTGAACCCGCCGCAAACCGCGATTCTCGGAATGCATAGCATCCAGAAGCGGCCGGTCGTCGTCAATGATGCGATTGTGATCCGCCCGATGATGTATCTGGCCCTGAGCTACGACCACCGACTCATTGATGGCCGGGAAGCGGTGCAATTCCTGGTGCGGATCAAGGAATGCGTGGAGAATCCGGAACGCATGCTGTTCGAGATCTAACATCTCACGGGAGCGACGATGGCGGAGAAGTATGACCTGGTGGTGATCGGCGCTGGCCCCGGCGGGTACGCGGCCGCCAACCGGGCGGCTCAACTGGGGAAAAAGGTCGCCTGCATCGAAAAACGCCCCGGAAAAGCCCTCGGGGGGACCTGCCTCAACGTCGGCTGCATCCCCAGCAAGGCCCTCCTCGATTCCAGCGAACTTTACGAAATCACCGCCCACCGCCTCGCCCGCCATGGCATCAAGGTTGATAAAGTCGACCTGGATATTCCGGCGATGATGAAGCGGAAAGACGATGTAGTAAAGGCCCTCACCGGTGGCATTGCATCCCTCTTCAAGAAGTACAAGGTTACCCCGTATTACGGGGCCGGGAAACTCAAATCCCCGAAGCAAGTCGAGGTCGCGTTAGATTCGGGCGAGATCGTGATGTTGGATACAGATCATGTTCTTCTGGCGACCGGCAGCGATAGCATTGAACTTCCATTCTTGAAGTACGACGGCACCCGCATTGTCAGTTCCACGGAGGCCCTTGCATTCCCGGAGGTGCCGAAACACCTCATCGTGGTCGGCGGTGGATACATCGGCCTGGAACTCGGTTCGGTGTGGAAACGGCTTGGGGCTCGGGTCTCCGTGGTCGAGTTCCTCCCGCGGATTCTGCCGATCACGGATGGTGAAATCGCCGCGGAAGTGCAGAAGATCCTGGCCCGGCAGGGGTTCGAGTTCCACCTGGAAACCAAGGTCACGGGGGCGTCGGTCAAGGGGAATGTCGTCACCGTCACGGCGGAGAAATCGGACGGATCGAAGGTCAGCTTCGAGGGGGATCGCGTGCTCGTGGCCGTCGGCCGGCGACCGCACACCGCCAACCTCGGACTCGATGAGGTCGGCATCGAATACGACAAGCGGACGGGAAAGGTCAAAACAGATCCCCATTTCCGAACCAACGTTCCGGGCGTGTATGCCATCGGGGACCTCATCGATGGCCCGATGTTGGCACACAAGGCAACGGAAGAGGGGGTTGTATTCGCGGAGCAGTTGTGCGGAATGAAACCGCACCTCAACTATGATGCGATCCCGAGTGTGATCTATATCTGGCCCGAGGTGGCGAGCGTCGGTCCGACCGAGGAGCAGATCAAGGCGACCGGCCGGGCATACAAGGTCGGCAAGGTCCCATTCGTGGCGAGCGGCCGGGCCCGGGCCATGGACGAGACGCAGGGTTATGTGAAGATTCTCGCGGATGCGAAGACGGACCGGTTGCTGGCGGTGCACATTCTGGGTCCGCGGGCGTCGGAGCTCATCGCGGAGTGCGTGACGGTGATGGAGTATCAGGGAAGCGCGGAGGACATTGCCCGGTGCACGCACTCGCACCCGACGCTGAGCGAGGTGGTGGGGGAGGCCGCCCGGATCGCGTGGACGGGGGCGGGTGTGAATTTCTGACGGTTACTTGTTTCCGCCCGGTGCCTGGCCGCCGAGGTTCTCGAAGTACTCCTTGACGGCATCGCGGGCGTCGCGGGGGAGCCGCTGGGAGTCGGCGGCGATGGGAGCTTCCTGGACGGCCTCGCGGATTTCCTTGCCGAACTCGGCGGTGGTCTTCTTGTTGAAGGCCTTGCCGCGGGTGCTTCCGCCGTAGCTCTTCTGGCCGCGGGGATCGAAGAGGCCCTTGATCCGCTCGTCCTGTGAGGCGGTTTTGGCGTCCTCGTTGATGGGTCGTCGCCCCTCGCCGATGCCGCCGTTGTTGGGCTTGTCGGTGTCGCCTTTGCCGCTGCCTTTGTCCCCATCCTGGTTCCCTTCGCCGTTCCCCTGCTGGGACTTCCCGGCGGCGTTTTTCTCCCCTTTCAGACGCTGAAGATAGTCCTGGGCGTCCTCGAGGTCCTGGAGCTCGCCCTCGGTGTCTTTGATCTGCTGACCGACTTTCTCGAGTTGGTCCGCGAGTTCGTCGAGATCCCCCTTCTCGGCGGCTTGCTGGGCACGCTTGAGCGTGTCGGCGAGTTTTTCGAGTTCCTCGGTGGATTCGGAGGTTTCCTGTTTGGTTTTTTCGAGTTCCCGTTCGAGGGATTCCGCGTCGCGGCCTTCCTCTTTGGCCTTGTCGATGAGCTTTTTCAGTTCCTCTTCGCGGTCTTTTTTCCGGGCGAGGCGTTCGACCTCGTCCTTCATTTTGTCGAGTTGCTTGGAGAGTTTCTGGGTGTCCTTCTTGTCGAGTTCCTTCTTTTTGGCCTTTTTGCGAAGCTCGTCGACCTCGTCCTTGGCCTTCTTGAGGTCGTTCTTGGCGAGGGCGTCGTTGAGCCCCTTGGCGGGGCCGTCGGAGGCTTCCTTGTCCTTGCTGAGCTTGTCGAGTTGTTGCAGCGATTTCTCGAGCTGGGAGAGTTTCTCGAGCTTGTCGCGGGAGAATTCCTTGAGTTTGTCTTCCATTTTGGTGATTTCGGTCACCTTTTCCCGCTGTTTTTCGGGCGTGTCGGCATAGGGATCCTTGGCCCACTTCTCGGCCATTTTGTCGAGTTCGACCTCAAGATCCTTGAGTTTGTCGGACTTGCCGATGCGATCTTGCGGATCGTTGGTTCGGGGTTTCGAGAAGGGGGTGACCTTTTTCTGGGTGGTGGTCTTGAGCCTGGCCTGGTCGCCGGCCTTTTTGGTGGTTCCGTCCTCTTCGTTGGCTTCGAGGCGGGAGGTGTCGGGGTGGTAGAGCATGGCAGCCGCGACGAGGCAGCCGACGAGGGTGGGGATCGAGAGGGCGTGCCAGCGGATGCGGACGGGGAAGCCGTCAGCAACGCGGATCGGGGCAATTTTGGCGGCAGCGTCGGCGAGGACGGCCTGGCCCGCGGGGGAATTGGCGTCTCGCGGATCGAGCGTCAGAGCGGTGGTCACGCGTTCGCGGAGGTTGTACCGGATGTCGATTTCGAGGGCGGTTGCTTGCAATGACGGGGTGCGAACTTTCGCCCGCCAGATGGCGACGATCGTCCCGACGGCGAGGATTCCGCCGAGGACGGCCCACTTCGACCAAGCCGGCGGGGTTTCGAGCAGCCAGGGTTCCGCGAAAATCCAGGCCAATCCCAGGAGGAGACCGACGACCCAGGCGGCGAGGACTCGGTTGATCAGCGATTGCAGGAAGAGGCGACGCCGGGCTTTTGCGACCGAGCGAGCGATCGGCGACTGGTTCGCCAGCAGGTTCGGGATCGATCGCAGCGAGGGCGAGGGGACTGGCATGGCCGGCTCTCGGTGAGGCCTGGGGGTCTACCATTCCGACGGTCGACCCGCGACTTTCGATTGGTCTAATTGTATCCCGGAAGTTGGGGATTTGCTCTCGAAATTCGCTGAGGGTTGCGCCGTGCGGGTGATTCCGGTGCTCGATGTGCTCGGTGGGGTCGTCGTGCGGGCAGTCGGCGGTCGACGGGACGAGTACCAACCGATCCGGAGCCGATTGACGAGCTCCACGGAACTTTCCGAAGTGGCGACAGCGCTCAGGAACGCGACCGGGTGCGAGTCGATGTATGTCGCCGACCTGGATGCGATCCGCGGTGGGCCGAGGCTGACGCTTCCGGAACTCGGGGTTTCGCGGGTGTTCCTCGATTCCGGATTGTGGGTTCCCGAGGAGTCTGCACCTCCGGGAATTGTGCCGGTGGTGGGGCTCGAAACGGCGGCGGCACCGGGCGATTTCCCGAGTGGGGAGCACCACAACGCGTTCTCCTTCGACCTGTTTCACGGGAAGTTGTGGAAGAACTGGGAACCCTGGGCGACGGCTGCGGACGGGGTGCTGGAACTCGCGGAGCAGGTAGCGGGGCTTGGGTTCCGGACGTGGATCGTCATCGACATCGGGCGCGTCGGCGGCGCGGAAGGCCCGGGAACGGAGGAAATTCTGCGGCAACTTCACCGCGAATTCCCGGAAATCGAGCTGCTCGCGGGGGGCGGCGTACGTGGGTGGGACGACGTCCGCCGGCTTTCCGATGCGGGAGCCGCGGGTGTCCTGGTTTCGACCGCCCTGCACGACGGGTCGCTGGTGTAGAAACCGCGCAGACTACCGGTAGGAATCGATCCGACTATTTCACGTTCGCGAAGGCAAACACGAAAGAGCCCGCCAGTTCGAAACTCTTCGCCTTGGGAATCGCGGTCTGACGGATCAGTCGCACGAGGATCGCGTAATCGCGGACTTCTTCCACGTTGCAGAAGTGGGCGTAGACATGCCGGCACGGCGAGGAGGCGATGGCGACGGCGCGAAGCCCCCCGGCGGAGACGTCCTGGCAGTCGCCGGTAAACGGCGGGTGGACCGTGCCGGCCAGTTCCACGGGGTAGAAAACCACCGGGCGTTCGGCGCGGAATCGCGGTGCGGTGCGGTTGTCGGGTGCTGACCGGAGGTCGGCCCGCAGGCGTCGGAGCGCGTTAGGAATGAAGCGATCGACGGCGGCCAGATCTGTCGGCGAGGGCTTACCTACGGGTCGGACCTCGACCCGCAAGGTGCGGGCGATCAATTCGCCATCCGTCAGATTGTAGGCCAACTCCACCCCGGACGCACCGGAGAAGATCCCGCCGTTGCTGAGGGGCCAAAGAATTCTTCCTCGGCCGTCCGGGTAGGTTTCCGCCTGCCCGCCCTCGGAGGTGGTGAATTTTTTGACGATCTCGCCGATCTTCCCGACGGGAACGGTAATTGGGAACGTCGCTTCCCAAACAGCAGCGGATTTTTGCGTGAGGGAAACCCCGCCCTCGTCCGTCGCGGTTAGCAAAGCCCGACCAGTGAGTGCCTTCAAAAGCGACTCAACGTAGACACCGGGGGTAGCCTGGGTCGGCCGGGGGTTTGTGCCTTGAACCTGCGCCAGGCGGACAACAGGAGCCACCCGGTCGAGGTGGACTGCCCCCTCAAACTCGACAGTGTACAGGTCACGAACGGTTTCGTCGCTCATGGTACGATTGTAACTTCCCGGGAGAGCGACGGGAACCAGGATCAGTTCCAATGGATGGGTGCAAATCACACGCCGATCCCGCGGGGGTTAGCAGTTCCCCCACCTCCCGGGTAGTGAACTTTCCGATTACGCCCCCGTTGCCCGGCCGAGGGTCCAGTTCGCCCGACGCAGCAACGCCCGCACCCGGGCCACCAGTTCCCCAGGGTCCGGGAGCTTGATGAGGTAGTCGTCCGCCCCGGCATCCAGTGCGGCCGCCTTGATGGCGGGCTCGTCTTTGCTCGACATGATCAGGATCGGGATCGTGGCTGTGAGGCCGTTCTCGCGGAGCCCGCGGACCACATCCAGCCCACTGCGGGTTGGCATGACCATGTCCACGATCACCGCGACCGGACCGTGGGTTTGCACTTCTTCCTCGGCTCGACAGGGATCCGCACAGTGGATCATCGCGAACTCCGGGGCCGACGCGAGCAACCGCCGCATCGCTGCCGCCACAAGCGGTTGGTCGTCGATCAGAAGGATCGTGCGAACGGGTGATGCCATGGGTTACCAGAAGCCCCGGTCGTTTGACGGTGTTTTCCCCTCCCCGCGAGAATACAACGGCCGCATGGACTTCTCCAATATCATCGACGAATCCGCGAGCCGATTTCCCGAACGTGTGGCGATTTCCTCGGGGGATCACACCCTGACGTTCGCGGAACTGGCGGATCGCGTCGCCCGGTTCGCGGGAGGCCTGGCCAGTGTGGGGTTGGCCCCCGGCGACCGCCTGGCGACGTTGGTGCCGACCGCGATCGACCTGGTGACGTTGTTGCTGGCCGCGGCCCGTGCGGAACTGATCGCGGTCCCGGTTCCGCCACGATATTCCACGCCGCAAATCGCCTACATTCTCACCCACAGCGGGGCACGCGGTCTGGTGGCGACGCCGCAGCTTCTGACAAAAGTGCCCGCCGAGGTTCGCGAAACCCTCGATTTCACGATCCTGACCGAGGGGGAATCGCCTGCAGTCACGCTGGCGGATCTCGAGTCCGCATCGCCGATCGCACCGGTGAGAACCGAGCCAGACCCAATCGGGCAGCTGATCTACACCTCCGGCACGACGAGTCGGCCCAAGGGAGTCGCACACTCGCAACGGCGGATGGCCCGGCGGGTCGAGTTGTTTGTCAGCGAACTCGAACTGACTGACCGCGATTCGACGTTAGTGTCGATCGATGCGGGGAGGCCCTTGATCCTGTTGGGTCAAATTCTTCCGATGCTCCGGGTGGGTGGCAGGCTGGATCTGCTGCCGGGCCCAGATCCGTTGAGTTTCTGGACCCGTTGTGCGGCGATCCGACCCACCTATCTCATTTCCCCGACAGGAATCACATTCGACCTTCTCGACAACCCGGCTGCGGAAACGACCGACCACTCCGCACTTCGGTTCTGGATCACCGGCGGGGACAAGGCGACGCCCGCGCTACACGAGCGGATGGCCAGTGTCGTCGGTCGGCCGCTGCTGGAAATGTGTGGGATGACCGAGGCAGGGTTCTATGCCATCACCCCCCCCTGCGGGCCGATCAAGGTGGGATCGATTGGCCTGGCGATGCGCGGCGTCGCTGTCCGGCTCACCGCACCGGACGGTTCCGACGTGCCACCTGGCGAGGTGGGTCACATTCTCGTGCGGACACCCGATCTCATGATCGGGTACTGGAACAACACTCTCGCCACGCACCGCGTCCTTCGCGATGGCTGGCTCGAAACCGGCGACCTCGCCCGCTGCGACGAGGACGGCTACCTCTGGTTCGTCGGCCGCGACAACGACATGATTTCCCGCGGGGGATTGAAGGTCGCCCCGGCGATGGTGGAAGAGGTGCTCGTATCTCACCCGGCGATCGAATCGGCGGCGGTGGTGGGCCAGTCGGACCCGCGATACGGCCAGGTTCCGTTCGCGTTCTACCAGTTGCAGCCGGGGGCGGTGGACCCGGGGGCGGAGTCCCTGCAGAAATTCGTCGCGGCCCGCCTCGACCCCGGGTCAGTCCCGGTCGCTTTCGTCGCCGTTTCGCGCTGGCCGATGACAGGCCAGGCGAAACTCGATCGCCCCCGTCTGCAATGGATGGCCGAGGCCGGCGGCCGCGAGGTGTAGCAGGGAGTCTCTTGCAAATAGTAGCTCACTCGCTCCGCGAGTGATTGCGCTCTCACCTCGGGAAACGAGTGTTGCGCTCTCGGGAAAAGAATCCCGTCACTCGCGGAGCGAGTGACCGACTTTGAAGTTCTTGTAGGGTGGGTCAAGCGCTTGACCCTACAAGAAGGGGAAACGAGTGTTGCGTGCTCGGGAAAATATTCCGTCTCTCGCGGAGCGAGTGACCGACTTTGAACTACTCCTTGACCCCGAGAAGTTCGGGCAGGTATTTCACCGGTAGCGTTCCGTGCGAGAGGACCGCCTCGTGGAACGGGCCGAGGTCGAACTTTTCCCCTTCCTTCCGCGAGACCTTCTGCCGGAGGCGGTAGAACGCGGTCCGGCCGGCAAAGTACGTCGAGAGTTGCGTCGAACTTTGCTTCGAACGCTGGATCTTGCCCACCGCTTCCCCCTCCGTCTGGAACCCCCGCCCGACCAGAAGCTTCATCGCATCCTCGTCGGAGAAGTCGGTGCAGTGCATCTTGTGGTCGAGAATCGCGTTGAGGACGGCCCGGAGGTAGAACTTCAACTGGTGCAATCGCAGCGAGAGGTCGCCGTTGCCGTACCCCTGGTCGAGCATCATCTGCTCGGTGTAGACTGCCCAGCCCTCGGCGAAGACTCCCGAGTACAGGACCTTCCGCACCAGCGACGGGTTGCGGTTGGAGTACTCGAGTTGCACGTAGTGCCCCGGGTACCCCTCGTGGATCGTGAGGATCTGGAGCATCGGCCGGTTGTACTCGCGAAGAAACGCTTCCTTCCGGGCGTCGGGCCAGTCCTCGGGAGGGGGTGCGACGGCGTAGAGGCTCGGGGCCTTCGGGTCGAGCGGCGGGGCCGGGTTGAGGTACGCCACCGAGAAACCCCGCTGGAACGCCGGCATCTCGATGATCTGGCACCGGTCCGGGTCCGGGAGTGTCAGGATCTTCCGGTCGCGGATGAAGCTCTTGATCGCATCCACGGTTTTTTTCGCGTCGGGTACCAGTTCTTCCGGTTTGCCGTGATCCTTGCCGAGTTCGGCGAGCACCTCTGCGACGAGTGTCCGTCGACCCGCGGCGTCGTCCGGGGGGACCGCCTTGCCGGGGAAGAGCTTGGCCCAGAGTTGTTTCGCGATCACCGCCATCTCGCGCTCGACCCGCTCTGCCTCGGCCTCGGCGGCGGTCAGGAGCTCGGCGGCGGAGATTCCCGCGTCGAGTTCCAGTTCCAGTTTCTTCGCGAACTTCTCCTTCCCGATCCGCCAGTCCCCCGTGGAACGCGGGAGAAGCTCCTTTTCCAGGAACTCCTGGTACTGCTTCAGGGCGGCGACCGCGTCCTTGGCCGGGGCGGCAAGCGGGCTCACGGTGGGAGTTTCCCCGGAGATGTCAAAGATTCCCTTCTCGTAGAAGGAGATCGAGCCGCGGTTCTGGCGGATCGCCACCTCGGTGAGGATTTTCGCGGGATTCTTGAGGTTCTTCTTTGCCGCCTCGACGAGTTTCGGGATGTGGGTGATCCGCTTGGCCGCGTTCGCGACGTTGCGTTCCTTCGCCAGGGTCGACTGCGTCAGGAGGAGGAAGACGCTGTCGGAAACGTACTCGTTGTAGACCCGGGGGTCGTTCGCGAAGGCGTCGGAGTTTTCCGCCTGCCAGAGTTGGTATTCCAGGGCGTGCTTCCAGATTTCGAAGTCGATCTGACCGTTCCGGGAGAGCTTCGCGAAATCGATGACTTTCGGCAGTTCCGCGAGCGTGGTCCTGGCTCGTTTCACGTCCTCGGCACGGGCTTCCGGGGAGAGGTCGTCGAGTCGGTCGTCGTGGTCGTGGTTGCCGGCCCGGGTGGCGTCGTAGGGGTGTCGGCGGAAGTGCTCGTCGAGGTTCTTGCGGAAGTGGGCCGCGAACTTCGCATCCTCGGCGTTCGCGGGACCCGGTGCGGGGTCGGCAGCCGGGATGGTGAGCATCAGAAGGAGCGGAAGCATGGCGGGTTCCGGGGTGGGTGGTAGAATTGGCGTCAGATGCAGACTTCGAGGGTCAGAAAATTGTCCGGCTCCTTCGCGTAGAGCGCCGCGGCCGAGCGGAGGGTCTTGATCCGGTCCTCGTGCCAGGGATTCTCGAGCTTCGGCAACGCGTCCGGGTACGGGAAATTCGCAAGATGCTCGACCTTGACCAGCATCGCCCGGACCTTGCGGATCCGCTCGTCGCCCACGAGTTCGCAAGTGAGAAACAGGGCGTATTTCACGACCGTCACCTTCTCGCCGGCGTCGTACTTCACCTGCCCGGCCACGAAGTGCTCGGCGACCGCGTTGAGCACGAAGTTCAGGAGGAACCACCGATCCTCTTTCGCGATTGGCATCAGCGGCATTTCCGGGGTGCACCGTTTCGCGGCAGCGAGGACCTTCTCCACGGCGATCTGGTTGAGAAAAACGTCCTCGAGGTTCTTCTCCATGATTGTGCGGATCTTCAGGGCCCCGTCCGCGAAAATGTTCAGAGACACGATCACGCGTCCCATGAATTCTTTCTTCTTCCACTCCCGCTGGGCCTTGAACCGACCCCAGTATCGGCCGATAAGGAAGGAGGCGATCGTCGAGACAATTCCGACGATCGCGGCCACGGCGATCTTCTTGCCAGAATCGTTCGCGATCTCGACGACCGCGTCGTCGGCCAAGAGAGGGAGAAACATGTCGGCGACTCCACTGGGGATTCGCGGATAGTTTAGGCAATCGGAAGGTTTTGTCTGACCCTCTCACCCCCGACCCCACTCCCTCACGAGCGAGCGGGGGAAGAAGTTCCCACGGAACGGTAACCGATGCCCCTTCCCGTCCGCTCGCTGCCGACCGTGCAAAGCTGGGACTGCCACGCCTGCACCAATTGCTGCCGCACCTACCACGTTCGGGTATCGGAAACGGAACGGGAACGCATCCGCACCCAGGGCTGGACCGCTGCCGAGCTCGACGGCCGCGAACCGATCGTGTGGGATCGGCAGCTCGGCGAGTTCCGGCTCAACCACACCCCCGAGGGAACCTGCGTCTTCCTCGGAGCGGACGACCGCTGCCGGATCCACGCGAAGTTCGGGGAATCGACGAAACCGACGGCCTGCCAGGTCTTCCCGTTGGTTTTGGTCCCGGCCGGCGACCACTGGCGCGTCGGCATCCGCTACGCCTGCCCGTCGGCGGCCGCGAACAAGGGGCGGCCGCTCGTCGAGCACGCCGAGATGGCCCGCAACGCCGCCCAACTCCTCGAAGCGGATGCGAAGTTCCCCCCCACCCCGGAACTGCCGCAACTTCGCCGGGGAACCACGGTCCCCTGGCCGATCGCGCTTCGCCTCATCGAGGGGATCGACGAGCTCCTCGCCGACGCGGACACGCCGATCGAGTGCCGACTCCGGCAGGTCCTCGCCTTCGCGGGGATGTGCAAGCCCGCCACGTTTACCACACTCACCGGGGAAATGTTCGACGATTTCGTGGAAGTCATGACCGGGGCGGCCACCGAGGAAGTGCCCCCGCAAACCGACGCGATCTCGCCTCCAACCTGGGTCGGCCGGATGCTCTTCCGACCCATCCTCGCCCTGTACGCCCGGAAAGATCACGGCCCGGAAGCGGGGGTCGCGAAGCGCGGCCGGCTGACTCGCATCCGCGCCGCCTGGAAGTTCGCCCGCGGGAAGGGCACCATCCCCAAACTCCACGCGAAGATCGCCGACCTCACCTTCGCGGACATCGAGAAGCCATCCGGGAAACTCGGCCCGGACGCGGAGGCACTCCTGACGCGGTATTACCGGGTGAAGGTGCAATCGGGCCAGTTCTTCGGGCGAACCAACTACGGCTTCCCCTTCTGGGACGGCCTGGAAACGCTGCTGCTGACCTTCCCCGTGATCCTCTGGCTTTCCCGGGCGTTTGCCGGCACCCGACCCCGCGACACCGCCATCGAGGACGCCATCCGCGCGGTCGACGACAACTTCGGCTACCACCCCCTCCTCGGCTCCGCTCGCCAGGCCTGGGCGACCCGCACCCTCTCCGACCGCGGCGAACTCACCCGCCTGATCGCGTGGTACGCCCGTTAGGAATGTGTATATTGATGGTCATGTGATAGCAATCACCCCGATCGGAACTGTCGGAGCGCGTCATGAATCTCGCAGTTGTTCTCCCGATGGTGTTGCTGACGTTTCCGGCCGAGATTCTTGATCCAGCATCTCCGGAAACGATCCCTTCCTGTCTCGAGATACTACGAGATCGCGAGCAACCCACGGCCCTGCGTCACATGGCTCTCAGCATTATCTATGGCCGCAAAGATAGTGCGCTGGCCGTGCCCTGGCTTTGCGAACTGATCAAGGATAAAGATGTCGGGCCACGGATATTCAAGTTTCTTCCGTCAATTCTAACTTCGCTCTCTTTCGAGTACGTTCAGCAGTATTACCTGCTCCATCCAAATTGTCGACGTGAACTCCTACATGTGATGGCGGAGTACTGTGAGGGTAACGGGGTGTTAATCTTGACGCGATTTGCGGTCCTTCCCAGCTTTCAATCGAATCGTCCGGAAGATCGGCTTGCGGCATACTCGCTTGCGAGTTGTTCACCTGATCATGACTCGAAATGGTACCGTTTCCAGTATCTCGCAATCTTCGACTCCGACTTCGATGTCGCCTGTAATGGTGTCGAAATACTGCATCGCTGCAGGGAATGTTCCCCATTCACCCTCTACATGTGTGAGCGACTCTACCGCCGCGCGACGACGGTGCAGGAACAATGTCAAATCATTGACGCCTTGCAGCCTGTGGCAAAAACACCATTGGCCCTTCGCGTCGCCCGGGAGCTGCTCAGTTCATCAGACGCGACTCCCGTGCTGACATCGGCCCTTACACTGGTATCCTTCTCTGAGGACAAAGCACTCTCTCTGATTCCAGTTGTCGAGAAACTCACCTTCTCTTCAGATGAAATCGTTCAGAAGCACGCAAAAAAAGTCCACAAGGAACTTTTAAGTCTGAAACGAAAAGGTTTGTAGCCGCGACTGTCCGCACGCCCGGCGGTTCCCTTCTCCGGCCCCGTCGTCCCCTTGGCAGCGGTGCGCGGGAATCCTACCCTTCCTGAATCCGGACGCATCTCCGGGCACTCTGCCAACGGGAATCCCACACATGACCCGCACTCGCGGCGAACTTTTTGCCGGCGTCACCGTCGCCTTGGTCACCCCCTTCCGCAACGGCGAAATCGACTGGGATGACCTCGGCAAACTCGTCGACTGGCACGTCGAGCAGGGGACCAATGCCCTCGCCCCCTGCGGAACCACCGGCGAATCCCCCACCCTCACGCACGACGAGAACGAACGGGTCGTCGCCTTCGTGTGCGAACGAGCTCGCGGTCGGCTCAAAATCATGGCCGGCACCGGTTCCAACAACACCGCCGAAGCCATCCGCATGACCAAGGCCGCGAAAAAGTCCGGGGCCGATGGCACCCTCCAGGTCGGGCCGTACTACAACAAGCCGTCGCAAGAAGGCTATTTCCGCCACTTCGGAGCCATCGCCGAGGCGTGCGACCTTCCCCAGGTCCTCTACAACATCCCCGGCCGAACCGGCTCGAACATCCTCCCGGAAACCATGGCCCGGATGGTCGAGAAGTACCCGACCATCGTGGCGGTGAAGGAAGCGACCGGTTCCCTCGACCAGGCCTCCCAGATCGCCGCCCTCACGGACCTGACGATCCTGAGCGGAGACGACAGCCTGACGCTTCCGTTGATGAGCATCGGGGGAAAGGGCGTGGTCAGCGTGGTTGGCAACATCGTGCCGAAAGATCTGATGGCACTCGTGAAGGCGTTCAATGATGGGAAAATCGCGGAAGCCCAGGCCCTGCACCGCAAGCTTTTCCCGCTCTGCCGGGACATGCTGAGCGTATCGACGAATCCGATTCCGTTGAAGGCCGCCATGAAGATGCTCGGTCGGGGAACCGGGGAAATGCGGCTTCCGATGGTCCCGCTCGACGCGGCCGGGGAGGCGAAGGTCCGTTCCACGCTGGTGACGTACGGTTTGCTGCCGAGCTGAAGGAGCGGGGTACGGGAATAGTCTTTTCCGGACCCGAAAGTCGAGACGGGGAACACTGAGTCATCGGCTTGGTTGACCGGTCTCCAGAATTGGATTAGGCTATTTCTAACCCCGCATTCTCCGCTGCCCTCCCTGTTCGCCCGGGGTTCTGGGGCGTGGCCGGGCCGGTGGACCACATTTCCATGTACAGTCCTCAACCCCCCAGTTCGGGTGCCGGCCTCGGGTGGAAGCTGTTTTTGCTCTTCGCCCCCGCTTCGATTCTGCTGCTCGCGTCGATGCGGTATGAAGCGAGTGCGTTTCTGCTCGCCGGGGTGGGTGTCGTTGGGGCCGGGGGGATGCTGCTGGTTCGCCGGCCGAGCGTGTGGAAACCGCCGACCAGCGGATTGCTCATCGCCGTCTACCTCATCGGCCTCGGCTGGCTCTGGGTTGCGACCCGCGAAAACGCCGACGGTTTCGCCCGGCTGGCCCGCGGTTTCTTCGTGATCATCGCGGTGGCGCTTCTGATCGGCCACGAC
Source organism: uncultured Alcaligenaceae bacterium (assembly GCA_964552815.1). Lineage (GTDB taxonomy): Bacteria > Planctomycetota > Planctomycetia > Gemmatales > Gemmataceae > CAYUHJ01. Next base: position 48,221 of record CAZKIQ010000021.1, read on the forward strand.
CTGACCCGCTCCGGGCTCGAACCCCGCCGGCGAGCTCGGGGGTACTGCAAGTCGCTGGTTTCGCGGACCCGCTGGCCGATGACGCTGGCGGAATACCACCTCATGCCGGAAATCCAGGGGCTTCGAGAGGTCGTCCACGAGGACGCGGGGCCGATTCTCCGGCTGCTCTCGGACCCTCGTCCGGAAGTTCGGGCCGCCGGGCTGCTGGTCCTGCAAGGGCGGAATCGCTGGCGACCCGCCGAGGCCGCCGCGGTGCTCGTCGCCGCCCGCCAGGCCGCCGAGCCGACCCTCCGGGCTGCCGCTCTCCACGCCCTGATCACTGCGAACGACCCCGAGACGCTGACGGCGATCGGGGAGTTCCTCCGCGACCCGTCCCCGGAAGTCCGCCAGGCCGCCGCCACCGTGATTTCCTTCGTGGACGAGAACTGGCCGATCGTCCGCGAGCACGTCAAGGCAGCCCTCGCCGACGTCGCCCTGATGGACGACGGCCCGCTTCCCATTCCCGGGGGTGGTCTGTCGGGCCTGGCAGTCTGCGACCTCACGACCTGGGCCAGCGAGGCGGAACCGCTCTCGACCCGGTCGATCCGCACTCTCACGGACCACTACGCCCTCGCCCTGCAGATCGGCCACCAGCCGGACCTTCCGTACATGCTGGGGTCGATGGTCACGGATGCCCAGAATCCGCCGGCGTTGCGGGTGGAACTGGTCGGCCTTCTGCACGAGTTCGAGCTCGTCACCCCGGACCTTCTGGACCGGATGACGAACATCGACCAGCCGGGGCCGGTGCGGTTGCTCGCCGCGGAGATTCTGCTGGCCAACGACCCGGAACACCCGGACGGCCTGGACGTGCTTCGCGGGTTGGGGCGTCAGCCGAACCGGGAGACGGCCCTGATGATCGCCCGGATTCTGCAGGCCCGGCTGGGGATGGATATGGGTCTGCCGCCGGAGAAGATGCACGTCGCCCCGCACAGCAAGGTGGCAGCGGAGGCGGCCCGGCGGGTCTTCCAGTGGGCGAGTGGCCGGGCCGGCGAACCGGGCGGACCCCCCTCGATGCGTGGCTCCACCCGACCCCTTTCGACTCCCTCACTCTCCGGCCTGGAGCGAACCCCCGGCCCCCGCCCCGTCCCTCCCCCCGGAATGGGCGGCGGCTTGCGGCCGAAACAGAACCCCAACACCGGTTCCCTCTGGTCCCCGCGCTGACGAAAGCGTCCAGCGAAATCCATTGTTTTCTTGTGGAACTGCGCCGGATCGGCTGCTTCCGGTGCGAAAAAAAAAGACATCTGCCCGTCGCATATTTGGAGATTCTGGGTTAGCCCGACGCGTAAGCGAGGGCAAATCAGATCCCTCGCTTACGCGTTGGGCTCACCGGGTCCGGTCGGCTCACCCCGGCATCGGGTCGACGCTCACGCCGAGCGGTTGCGCTCCCTTGTCGCGACGGGCCGGGTCCGGGCCGCAACTTCGCACCTGGTCCGCCTTCAACTCTGCGACCTCCAAAGCACCGACCCACACCACGCTCCGGCCGGTTTCGTGGGCCTCCATCATCAGCTCGACGCACTTCTCGATCTCGTAGCCAAACACTTTCCGCAGCACGAACACGACGAACTCCATCGTGTTGATGTCGTCGTTGTAAAGAATCACCGCGTAGGGTGGTTGCCGGCGGGTCTGGGTGGTCGTGTCGGTCTCGAACTCCGGAAGCGTGCCCGGAATCGGCGTGGTGGAAGTCATGTTGGGTCTCCGCGAGAGCGGCGAGGCCGGAGCGAGTTTCTACGGCCACTTCGACCACTTTACCGGACCCGCACCGGATGCGGAATCGGTGAAACAAAATCCCGCCACCGACGTCTTTTCCGTGTTTCGGCGTATGCTGGCCCGTGAGGCAGCGGTCCGCTCGCCCGCTTTTTTCCCTCCGTTTGGGGGTCACCATGCCTCGAATGCGATCGCGGTTGAGAACCCTGTTCGCGATGTCCCTCGTCGGCTCGCTCGCCCTCGCGGTCGGGCTGCTGACCGCACCGATCCAACCGGTCGAAGCTCAGCCGGCGGAGAAGCCCCCGATCCCGGCGGACCTCGCATTTGTGCACCCGAATGCGATGGCGTTCCTGCACGTCCGCCTCGCCGATGTCTGGAAGCATGACACGCTTCAGGATGCGCGGAAACTCTTCCAGAAAGCCGGGCCGAAAGCCCTCGGGGCACTCGACACGCAGTTCACGCCCAAGCCCTCGTCGATCGATCGGCTCACGACGATTGTGCTGCCTCCGGAGGGGTTTGGAAGTCCGCCGATGCTCGTGGTCGCGCGGTTCAACGAGGTTGTCGATCAGGAGGCGGTGAAAAAGTCGTACCTTCCCAAGGGAACCGCCACCAAGGCGGGAACGAAGGAGTTCTTTGCCGACGCGTCCGTGAACCTGGCGGTCTTTTTCCCGGACGAGAAGACGATCGCGTTTTCCGAACCGAAAACGATGGCGGCGTACCTGACGTGGGTTCCCAAAGAGACGGGTGGGCTTCAAGACGCGATCGCGGAGGCGGCGGTGGGCCACTCGATGGTCGCGGCCCTCAACGTCGCTCGGCTCCCGTTCCCGCCCGGAATCGAGGAATTCATTCTCGAAGACGCCCGGCCGCTCCTGAAATCCCGGCTTTTCACGGTCTCCATGGACATCGAGAAGGCTGTGACCGTGCAGGGGAAGCTCACCTTCGACAACGCCGGCGATGCGGCCAACGGCGAAACCGCCATCCGGGCCATGGCCAAGATCGCGCGGAAAATGTTGGCTGATCTCAAACGGGAGCCGGAAGAGTTGTTGTTCGGCAAACCGAAGGACAAGGAGAAAGGAGCTCGACCGCTTGACGAGCTTCCGATGGCGATTGCGGCTGTGGCGGCGATTGGTGGCATCAACTGGCTCGACGAGTACCTCACCGAAGTGCCGGTGAAAACGGAGGGGAAAACGGTCACGGCGAAGCTCACGCTTCCGGAGTGGGCGACGCAGCTGCTCAGCGCGTCGGCGATCGGGATGGGATTGTCGCTCCCGGCGGTGCAGAGTGTCCGCCAGGCCGCCGCGAGATCGACGAGCATGAACAATCTGAAGCAGATCGCACTCGCGATGCACGTCTACCACGACGCAAACGGTCGATTCCCGCCGGCCGCCTTCGTGGACAAGAAAGGGAAGCGCCTCCTGAGCTGGCGGGTCGCAATTCTGCCGTACATCGAGCAAGGCCGGCTCTACGAGCAGTTCAAGCTCGACGAACCATGGGATTCGAAGCACAACAAAGAGCTTCTCAAAACGGTTGTGAAAGTTTATACCGACCCGCGGGTCGAGGACAAACCCTGGGAGACGCGGTACAAGGCGATCGTCGGCAACGACGCGGTTCTGGGCTGGGCCCAGAGCAAGAAACTTCCGGACATCAGCGATGGCACCTCGAACACACTTCTTGTAGTGGCGGCGGGCGACCCGGTGCCGTGGACCAAGCCCGACGATTTCGAGTTCGACGCGGAAAAGGACCCGCCCGACCTCACCAAGCCGTTCCAGGCCGTCCTCGCCGCCTTCGCCGACGGACACGTCTCGGCATTGGGTCCGAAAACGCTGAAGGATTCGAAGAAGTTGAAGGCGCTCATCACCGCCGCCGGCGGAGAAGTCGTCACTGATGCGGACTAGTGGGTGGTGGTGGGTGGTGAGGTTGTGGGGTGGTGAGGTTGTGGGGGTGGTGAGGTTGTGGGGGTGGTGAGTTGGTGACCCCAAGACCTCACCACCCCACCCCACGACCTCACCACTCAACGACGCCACCCCACCACCCCCACGACCTCACCACTCAACGACGCCACCCCACCACCCCCACAACCTCATCACCCCACCACCCCCACAACCTCACCACCCCACAACCTCACCACCCCACCACCCCACCACCCACAACCTCACCACCCCACAACCCCACCACCTCACCACCTGAAGAAATGCCCTACACGCCAATTCTCGCGACGCTGGGGTACATCTTTTCCGAGGACGGTCGGCGGGTGCTGTTGGTGCACCGGAATGCACGGCCGGAGGATCCGCACTTCGGGAAGTTCAATGGGCTCGGCGGGAAGCTGGAAGCTTCGGAAGATGTCGTTGCGGGCTTTCGCCGGGAAATTCGGGAGGAAGCGGGGCTCGAGTGCGAGTCTCTTGAGCTGGCGGGGACGGTCTCCTGGCCCGGGTTCGGGAAGCACGGCGAGGACTGGTTCGGGTTCGTGTTCCGGGTGTGGAAATGGTCCGGGGAACCGCTGTCGCGAAATGCGGAGGGGACGCTGGAATGGGTGGATCTGGAGCGGGTTTTGGAGCTGCCGTTGTGGGAGGGGGACCGATTTTTTCTGCCGATGGTTTTTGATCGGAATTCGCGTCAATTCCACGGAATCATGCCGTACCGGGAGGGGAAGCCGGTTGGTTGGTCGTACACGAGTCTTCCCAAAGTTGACGATCGCTAGGGAACTGCTCGACTTCCGACGTCGGCTTGTGTTAAATTGAACCTGGAGGTACTCGCACCGGCTTCGCGGTCCCCGCTCGGACCACGTGTCCACGGGCCGGCAAGGAGTTTGTTTTGCGGCCTGGCACCACCACACCCCACCCGGATGGTTTTGTCCCGCTCGTCGGGCAAGAACCGATTCCCGGCTATCGCCTGATTCGGGCCCGGGGACACGGGGGGTTCGCGACCGTCTGGGAATCCGAGTCCCCGGACGGCGATCGGGTCGCTCTCAAGTTCATGTCCACGCAAAACGCCAGCTCCACTGCCCGGGAACTGCGCTCCCTCCAGGCGATCCAGACGCTCGACCACCCGAACCTGCTGCGAATCCGCCAGGTGTGGTCGCTTCCCGGCGTGATTGTGATAGGTATGGACCTCGCCGACGCGTCGATGCTCGATCTTCTCGAGCTTTACGCGGAGGAATTCGGGAAGTTGCTGGAGCCGGAAAAGCTCTGCCAGTACCTCTACCAGGTCGCGGAAGCACTCGACTTCCTCAACGCGAAGAAGCACAAGATCGACGGCCGAATTTGCGGCTTGCAGCACGGCGACATCAAACCCAACAACATCCTGCTGGTCGGGGACAAGGCGAAGCTGGCGGACTACGGGTTGGCGACGCCCACGCTGGGGCCGGTGACCCCGTGCCCCCGGCAGGGGACGGTCGAGTACTGTGCCCCGGAGGTTTTCGCGGGCTACCAGTCGGAACGCAGCGATCAGTTCAGTTTCGCGGTGACCTACTACATGCTACGGACGGGGTCGTTCCCGTTCCCACAACCCCCGCCGCCCGGTCCAGCGTTGAAGAATTACACTCGCCCAGAACCGGATGTTTCCGCGGTGACCCCGGGCGAGCAGGCGGCGCTGGTCAAGGCGCTGGGCCCGATTCCGCAGACCCGGTTCCGAACCTGCTGCGAGTTCATGCACGCGATTTTGACCTCGTTGCGATTGCGGGCGGAGAAATCCGATTCCGGCGCGATCAAGATCGTCCCGGTTCCCACCTCCGTCCCCGAACCCGGCTCCCGCGCGATCAAGATCACCTGACCTGCCCCCTGCCGACGCGCATCTTCGATGCAGTCGGTGACCCGCGACGGGCAGTCCCCTCCGCTTCCCGCAACTCTTCCTGGGCGAATTTCGGCAGCAAACCCCGGGAAATCCAAGGGTTCTGACCCTCTCGCGCAGTCGGTGGCCGGGTTGGCACACATCGTGCGTTCTGGGATTGCAACGTGGCCGATCAGGCGGAGATGTGGGCTGTTGGGAGAGGCAGCTTCGCGGAACCGTTCTGTATCAACCGCGTTACCAAGACCACCCGGATTGTTCGGCAGAGGGAGAGGCTGCCAGCACTCCGGGTGGTTCTGTTTTCCCATCTACTTCCCGGCGTCGCCGACGATCTTGATCACGCATCGATTCCGACCCGTGGTTTTCGCCTCGGAGAGGGCGGCAGCGGCAACCTCGCGAAGCTCCTCGTAGCCCACCGTCATACCCGCGGGGGCGACTCCGAACCCGACGCTGACGGTGACGTGGATTTTTTCGTTGTGGAACTCGGTATGGGTGTCCGCGACGGTCGCCCGCAGCCGCTCCGCGAGGATTTCCGCTCCGGTCAGATCGGTGTTCGGGGCGACGACCATAAATTCTTCGCCGCCCACCCGCCCGAGCGAGTCGGTGGATCGGATCGACTGCTGCAGGGTATGGCCGAGCCAGGTCAGGACGTGGTCGCCGCCGGAGAGCAGGTACTTTGAGTTGATGGACTTGAACCGGTCCGCATCGACGAGCCCGAATGCGATGTAGCCGGGAGCTCGCGTCCGGCGGAGCAACTCTTTGCGGGCGATGAGCTCGATCGCCCGGCGATTCGGCAGACCCGTCAGGGCGTCCGTGAGGGCCATTTTCTCGAGGATCTGGTTCTTCATCTGCAGTTGCTGCAGGGCTTGCTCCAGCTCCCGGGTGCGATCGACGACGCGTTGCTCGAGTTCGAGGTTGAGCCGACGCAGCTCTTCGAGCAGTTGCTCGTGGCTACGTTCGAGGAGCAAGCCGCGGGCAACTTGGCGAAGATTGAGGAGAAGATCTTCCGATCGCCAGGGTTTCAGGACAAATCGGTGGATTCGGCAGGTGTTGATGGCGTTGGCGGCGTCCTCGACGCGGGCGGTCCCGGTCAGGAGGAGTCGGGCGGTTCGCGGGGAAGTTCGGTAGACCCAGTCGAGGAGGTGGATGCCGGACTCATCGTGGAGTTGGAGATCGGAGAGGACAATGTCGATGGGTCGGGAAGCGATTTTTTCGCGTGCTTCGACGGCGGAACGGGCGGTCAGGACGTCAAACTCGTGGGAAAGTTGCCCCGTGAGGAGTTCGAGAACGGCCGGTTCGTCGTCGACGACGAGTACGGAACATTTGTATCGAGTCGGAGGCATGTCCGGAACCGACGCCGGTCTGGGCAATCCGGCCGGGAAACTGTGAAGTTCGGGGTCCGCAGCCACATGGCGAATGGTGGATGGGAACCCGTCTTCCCGGTCCACACGGGCCGGGTGCTGGTGCCAACAAGCTTAGTGTACTGCTTCCGCCTTCGTGCGGGAGGCGAGAATCTGGGCAGAATGAGACAGAATCCGGCCGTTATTGGACCACCGCCCGGCATATCTGGAAGTTCCAGAAGTTTGGCGTTCCACAAGTTCCAGAGGTCCTCTCGGGACATGAACCATTGGAACTTTGGAACTCCGATCTCTGGAACTTCGGGAACTCAGGAACGCCGAACCTTTTTCCGGCTTGTCAGTCGGCTGATCCCTGATACAGTTTTTGAATCTGTGACAGCGTAACGAACTGACTTCGTTGGCAGGAGTGTGTCGCGGCGGAGGACCGAAAGAGGGAATGGGACGATGGCGATCACGAAGGACCGGAAGACCGAACTGATTAACCAATTCAAGCGGGCGGAGTCCGACACGGGCTCGCCCGAGGTGCAGATCGCATTGCTGACGGATCGGATCACGTATCTGACGCAGCACATGCGGGAGCACAAGAAGGACTTCTCCAGCCGTCGGGGGCTGTTGAAGCTGGTTAGCCAGCGGTCCGACCTGCTCAAGTACCTCCGGCAGACCGACCGGAACCGGTACTTGACGGTCATCGGCAAGCTTGGGTTGCGGAAGTAACCCGCCGGCCTTGCGTGAGCCTGAACCACCAGACGTACGCCCCCAGGAACCTTGGCGTGCGTCTACCATAGTTTCCGGACCTTTCCTCGAACTCGCTCGGCCGGTTTCCCGGCCGTCCCGGTTGCCCTCTCTCGGCCCCGCCGCTTCCCGCCCCCGCCGCAAACCTGCTTGCGAAAGGGATTCCCCCGTGGCGGTGACCCGCGTCGAACGCCGAATCGGCAACCAAAACCTCGTCCTCGAAACCGGAAAACTTGCAAAACAGGCACACGGAGCCGTCACCGTCCAGCTCGGTGACACGGTGCTCCTCGCCGCCGCCGTCCAGGGCGGAACCATCCCGGGCCGAGACTTCTTCCCTCTCCAGGTCGAATATCGCGAACGGATGTACGCAGCCGGAAAATTCCCCGGCGGATTCATCAAACGCGAAGCCCGGCCCAGCACCAAGGAAACGCTCACCTCCCGACTCATCGATCGCCCGGTCCGGCCGCTCTTCCCCGCCGGGTTTGTCAACGAAGTCCAGATCCACGCCACTGTACTGTCCGCCGACCGCGACAATGACCCGGACGTGCTCGGGATCGTCGGTGCCAGTGCCTCGCTTTACGTCTCGCCGATTCCGTTTGTGAAGCCGCTCGCCGGAGTCCGTGTCGGCCGATTCCGGGGCGAGCTCGTCGTCAACCCGACCCACGCCCAGATGGAAGAAAGCGACCTCGACCTGATCGTCGCCGCCACCCGCGACGCGATCTGCATGATCGAGGGATTCGCCCGCGAACTGCCGGAAGATGTGGTTTCTCAGGCCATCGACTTCGCGCAAAAGCACTGCATCCAGATCATCGAGCTCATCGAGGAACTCCGCGAGAAGGCGGGGCTGGGGGCGAAGCAGGTTCCCGAAGCTCCGCCCGCGGACCCGCTGGTTGACGAGCTGCACCAGAAATACGGCGAAGAATTCAAGAAGCGATATCTCACCGAGGGGAAACTCGCCCGCTACGCGGCCCTCGACGAGCTCAAGCAGGAAGTCAAGAAGGCGTACGCCCCTGCCGAGGGGGAAGAGGCGAAGTACCCGGAATCCCAGGTTTCGGCGGCGTTCTCCGCCCTGCGGGAGCGACTCTTCCAGGAAATCACCCTCACCGGCACCCGCATCGACGGTCGCGGCCTCGACGTCATCCGCCCGCTCTCCTGCGAGGTCGGCGTCCTGCCCCGGTCGCACGGCTCCGCGGTCTTCCAGCGTGGCGAAACGCAGGCTCTCGTCGTCGCCACCCTCGGTACCGTCCAGGACGAGCAGAAGGTCGACGGGTTGCAGGAAGAGATTTCGAAAAAGTTCATGCTCGACTACAACTTCCCGCCGTACTCAGTCGGGGAGTGCAAGCCGATCCGGGCCCCCGGTCGGCGGGAAATCGGGCACGGGATGCTCGCCGAGCGAAGCCTCAAGGCGGTGATCCCGCCCCCGGGCAAGTTCCCCTACACGATCCGCCTCGTCTCGGAAATTCTCGAATCCAACGGCTCGAGCTCGATGGCGTCGGTGTGCGGCGGAACGCTGGCACTCATGGATGCCGGCGTCCCGATCAAGCAACCCGTCGCCGGCGTCAGCATCGGGCTCGTCATGAAGGACGGCAAGCACGTCCTCCTCACCGACATCCAGGGGGACGAGGACCACTACGGCGACATGGACTTCAAGGTTGCCGGGACCCAGAAGGGGATCACGGGCATCCAGCTCGACATCAAACTCGACGGCGTCCCGCTGCCGATCCTGTCGGAGGCCTTCGAGCAAGCCCGCAAGGCCCGCGTCGAGATCCTGCGGACCATGCTCTCCGCCCTGCGAGCCCCGCGCCGGGAGACCAGCAAGCACGCACCCCGGCTGTTCCAGGTCCGCATCAACCCGGAGAAGATCGGCCTGCTTATCGGGCCGGGCGGGAAGACGATTCGTGCCATCCAAGAAGAAACCGGGGCCAAGCTCGACGTCAACGACGACGGCACCGTCACGATCGCCCACTCCGACCTGGCCGGTGCCGAGGCCGCCAAGGCGAAGGTCGAGGCCCTCTGTGCCGAGATCAAGGTCGGCACCGTCTACAACGGGAAGGTCACGAGCATCAAGGAATTCGGAGCCTTCATCGAGATCAGCCCCGGCCGGGACGGCCTTTGCCACATCTCGGAACTCTCCAACGGATACGTCGGCCGGGTCGATGATGTCGTCAAGGTCGGCGACCGGATCGAGGTCAAGGTCATCGCGATCGACGACCAGGACCGGGTCAAACTCAGCCGGAAGGCCCTGCTTCCCCCGGCGGAAGGCGACGACGGCAGCCCGCCACCAGAACGGGAACGATCCGAGCGTGGCGATCGCGGCGACCGTGGGGACCGGGGCGATCGCGGACGTGGCCCTCGCGGTCCGCGCCGCGATCGGGACTGAGATTTCCCGATGCCAGCCCCTCGACTTGCGGTCCTCGTTTCCGGCGGCGGCACGACCCTGCAGAACCTCATCGAGCACGTCGGCGATCGGCGGCTCGATGCGATCCTCTCCGGGGTCGTTTCCAGCAGGCCGGGAGCCGGGGCCATCGAGCGAGCCACTCGGGCCGGGGTTCCTGTGGAAGTCGTCGACTTTCGGGAATCCCGCTCCACCTTCCCCGATCGCGTCTGGTCCGCCGTCCGCGGCTTCGCCCCGGACCTCGTGATTCTCGGCGGCTGGCTGCACCTTCTGCCGATCCCCGCCGATTTCCACCACCGCGTCCTCAACATCCACCCGTCCCTGCTCCCGGCGTTCGGGGGGAAGGGGATGTACGGCCGGCACGTCCACGAGGCGGTGATCGCATCCGGTGCGAAGGTCAGCGGCTGCACCGTCCACTTCGCCGATGATGCGTACGACACCGGGCCGATCGTGCTGCAACGCACAGTGCCGGTCCTTGATGCCGACACGCCGGAATCGCTGGCCGCAAGAGTTTTCGAGGCGGAGTGTGAGGCATACCCAACCGCGATCCGTCAGATCGCGGCCGGCGGGTGGAAAGTGGTCGGCCGTCGGGTACTCGGAATCGGGTGAATCACATCACGTAGACGGGTTCCCACAGATTTGCGGCCGGCGTCTCGAATTCCGGAGCCTGGGCCGGAAGCGGACGGTGCTCCATCGTCCGATCCATGCGGAAGGTTCCGGTGTCCTTCGATGGGTCGAAGGTGTGGGAACCCTGCGGCTGGAGTTGGCCGTCGGCCATCTCGAAAACGCGGTCGGCGAACGGAACGAGGCGGTGGTCGTGGGTGACGACCAGAACCGTGGCCCGGTGCTCGCGGGCCGTCTCCGTCAGAAGTTCGATGACCTGCTGGCCGTTCTCCCAGTCGAGTGCACTGGTCGGCTCGTCGGCGAACACAAAGGACGGATTCTTGACGAGGGCCCGGCCGATCGCGACACGTTGTTTTTCGCCGCCGGACAGTTCCACCGGGCGGAGGTGAGCCCGTTTGGACAACCCAAGTCGGCCCAGGACGTGGTCAGCCCGGTCGCGGGCGACCCGGGGGGAAACGCCTTCCCCCCAGCGGAGCACGACTTCGAGTTGCTGCCGGGCCGTGAGGGCGGGGAAAAGGTTGTAGCCCTGGAAGATGTACGAACAATGTTGAAGGCGGAATCGCTCCAGGTCGCGTTCCGACATCTTCCACAGGTCCTGGCCGAGAGCCCGGACGTGGCCGGTGTCCGGGCGAAGCAGGGCGGACAGCACCGCGAGGAGCGTCGACTTCCCGCTTCCGGACGGACCCATCAGGAGATTCATTTCCCCCTGGCGGAGTTCCACCGCGACATTTTGCAGGGCATAGGTTTGCGTCGAACCGGACCCAAAGGAACGGTACAACCCCTGAGCCTGGAGCGTCGGCTCGGACTGGAATGCGACGGCAGGTGTGCGGGTCGGGGCGGCGGTGAGGGGAACCAGTGGCGAGGTGTCGGCGTCGAGAAATCGGCGGACGAGTGGCAATTTGGAGAGGAGTTCGGTGGCGGGCATCTGGGCATTCTCCGAGAAACTGCAGGGCGATGTCCACGGGGACGGCGAGATCCGTCGCGCCGCACGGGATGGCGTCACGTTTCGAGCGATCCCATCGTCGGGACCGTCGGGCTGGCCTCCTCGTCCCGGCAAACCGCGAGCGTTAGCTGTTCTCGAAAGAAACAGAAAACCCTCGCCGCCTTGCGCCGTACAAGAATCCGGTACGGATGACTCTGGATAGATTATCCAGATCCGCCGGGCTTCCGGCACCCGAACTGAGGAAATTCCCCAACTTTATTAGCCACCCGCCTGTCCCTGTCTGGCCAGTACCGTCTAATTTCGCTAACCGGCATGGCTCCATTCCTCGGGCATATCGGTAGTTCCGGCACGGGAACTTCGCGGAAGTCGCCAAATTCAACTTGCTTGGAGAAATTTTGCTGTTGCTGGTAAAACGGGAAAGAGGTTCGCTTCCATGTTCGAGGGCGGCTCGAAAATGACCTCGTCGGCCGGCGGATCGGCCACATCTCTTGCGGATCTCCGCCACTTCCTGACGATCGCGGAGGGGTGGTCCGGCCTGCGCTCCGCCGTCGCCGCCGGGGAAAGTGGGGCCATCGACGGAGCCTGGGGGTCGGCCGCAGCCGTTGCTGTGGCAGCACTTGCGGCGGATGCACCCGGCCCGGTTCTCGTCGTCGTACCCGGTCCCCAGGCGGTCGGACCCTGGGCCGAGGATCTCGCCGGCTTCGCGGGAACCCGACCCTCGATCTTCCCGGCGAACGAGTCCTGGCCACCGAGCCCGGTGCGGGGGCGAATCTCGCCGGAAACCTCGCAGCGGCTTCGACTTCTGCAGGAGCTCCTCACGGCGAATCCCAGGGTGATCCTGACATCGATCGCCGGGGTGATCCAGCCGGTGCCGCCACGCTCGGATCTGTCTTCGAGTGGTCGGCAGATCGTTGCGGGGAAGCCCGTCGACCCGGACGAGTTGGCGGTCTGGCTCGTCGCAAACGGTTACAAGCGTGTGGATTCCGTCGAATTCCCCGGCGAATTCGGACGCCGGGGTGGGATCCTCGACGTTTTCCCACCCGACACTCCGGACCCGATCCGCCTCGAATTTTTCGGTGATGACCTCGAATCGATCCGCCCGTTTGCCGTCGAGACACAACGCAGCCTGGGGAAACGGGATACGCTGACGCTGCTCTCGGTCAGCCGCGACGGCCAACCCCGCCGGGAGAACGGCCACCTCGTCGAGTACCTGCCGGCAAACGCGGTGGTGGTGCTCGTCGAACCGTCAGAATTGAAGGAGCATGCCCGGCACTTCTTCGAGCGTGTCGCAGACCCCTCCGGGCTCTTCTCCGTCGATGCCAACTTCGCGCAACTCATGTCTCGCCCGACGGTTACCGTCACAGCGATGCCCCGCCCCTCCGTGGAGGCGACGGCCCACCTCCGCGTCGAGTCGGTGGAGCGGTTTTCCGGCAACGTCCAGCGAGTCCGCGACGAACTCGACGCGGTGGCCCAGACGGAGCGCGTTCTGATCGCGTGCCAGACCGACGCGGAGTGCCACCGCCTGACGGAAGTCCTCAAGGCGGGGAAACTGGCGGAATCGCACCGGCTGTCCCTCGTCACGGGCCACGTCCGGGCGGGCTTCCGGCTCGTCGCCGATGGCGGCGGGATCGTCGTCCTTGGAAGCCACGAACTTTTCCACCGCGAACTCGTCGCACCCGGGGCGAAGGTCCCGGGCCAGCGTGCCTCCAGTCGGCGCGTCGAGGGTCGGGCGATCGACTCTTTCCTCGACCTCAACGAGGGGGACTACGTCGTCCACATCGCCCACGGAATCGCCCGGTTCCGGGGCATGCATCTGCTCAGCAAGGGGCAAAGTGCGGAGGGCGAAGGGCCGGATCCCAGAGATTTGCCCTCCGCTCCAAGCTCCTCGCACTTCGCGTCCGAAGAGAATCTGATCCTCGAATTCCGCGATGGCGTCTTCCTCTACGTCCCGGCTTCGCGGATCGATCTGGTTCAGAAATATGTCGGCGGGTCGCAGTCGGAGCCGGAACTCTCGAAGCTCGGCGGGACGGCCTGGCAGCGGAAGAAGGACCGCGTCTCGGATGCCGTCCGGGATATGGCCGCCGAGATGATCCAGATCCAGGCGGTGCGAGCATCCCTCCCCGGCTTCGCGTTCCCCGCCGACTCCGAGTGGCAGACCGAGTTCGAGGGAACCTTCCCCTACCAGGAAACCCCGGACCAGCTCTCCGCGATCGTCGAGATCAAGGGGGACCTGGAGTCGCCGAAACCGATGGATCGGCTCCTGTGTGGGGACGTGGGCTATGGCAAAACGGAAGTCGCGATCCGCGCCGCCTTCAAGGCGATCGACAACGGCAAGCAGGTGGCCCTGCTCGTCCCGACGACCGTCCTCGCGGAGCAGCACTACCGCACGTTCACGCAACGGCTTGCCGAGTACCCCTTCCAGGTGGAGGTCGTGAGCCGATACAAGTCCGCGCAGAAGCAGAAGGAAGTCCTCAAGCGAGTCGCCGCGGGGGAAGTCGACATCATCATCGGCACGCACCGCCTCACCTCGAAGGACGTGAAATTCAAGGATCTCGGGCTGGTGATCATCGACGAGGAACAACGCTTCGGCGTCGAGCACAAGGAGCGGCTCAAGCAGTTCCGCGCGATGGTCCACGTCCTGACGATGTCAGCCACGCCGATCCCGCGGACTCTGCATGGGGCGTTGCTGGGGGTGCGGGAAATCTCGAACCTCGAAACGCCCCCACCGGACCGGTTGCCGGTGGAAACGCGGATCGTGCGGTGGGACGACAGCCTGATCCGCCACGCGATTCTGCGAGAGATGAGCCGGGGCGGGCAGGTCTACTTCGTCCACAACCGGGTACACGACATCCTGGAAGTCAAAACCAAGCTCGAAATCCTCGTCCCGGAGGCGAAAGTCGTCGTCGGGCACGGCCAGATGGCAGACGGGGAACTTGAGAAGGCGATGGTCGCGTTTGTGCGGAAGGACGCGGACATCCTGCTGGCGACGACGATCATCGAGAGCGGGCTCGACATTCCCAACGCCAACACCATCTTCATCGACGAGGCAGACCACTACGGGCTCGCGGATTTGCACCAGCTTCGCGGCCGGGTGGGGCGGACGAAACTTCGGGCGTACGCCTACCTCATCGTCGATCAGCACAAGCTTGTGTCCCCCACGGCGGCGAAGCGGCTCAAGGCGATCGAGGAATTCACGGACCTCGGCAGCGGCTTCAAGATCGCGATGCGGGATCTGGAAATCCGCGGGGCCGGCAACATCCTCGGTGCCGAGCAGTCCGGCCACATCGCCGCCATCGGGTACGAGATGTACTGCCAGCTCCTGGAAAACGCCGTCCGACAGTTGAAGCACCAACCGCCCCGCGTCGCCGTCGAGGTCAACGTCGACCTGCCCTGGCCCGCGTTCCTGCCCCGCGACTACGTTCCCGGCCAGAAACTCCGCATCGAGGTGTATCGCCGTCTGGCCCGGCTTCGCGAGGCGAGCAAGCTCGAAGATTTCCGCCAGGAACTTCGCGACCGATACGGACCGCCCCCGGAACCCGCCGAGTGGCTCCTCAAAACGACGGAGATCCGCCTCGCCTGCGTCCGCTGGCAGATCGCCGGCGTCCACCGCGACGGCCCCGATCTCGTCTTCGCCTACCGCAGCCCGAAGAAGGCCAAGCAACTCGCCGAGGCAACGCAGGGACGCATCAAGGTCGTCGACGACAAGAGCCTCTACCTCCGCCTCAAGCCCGGCGAGGAGGAGCCCGACGCGATGTACGCCCTCCTCCGCCGACTCCTTCGCAACCCGACAGGGTAGTTGCAATTATCCCGACGCGCAAACAATGGTCATGTGCAATTCCCTCGCTTACGCGTCGGGCTAACACCGCAGCGAGGGTGACGTGCACTTCCCTCGCTTACGCGTCGGGCTAACAGTGCGGTAAGTGTCACGCACACTTCCCTCGCTTACGCGTCTGGCTAACGAACTGCGGCCATTTTCTTGTCCGGTGCCGGCGAACTTCGCGATCTACCGATGTAACGGGAATCCGGTCCACCTCGGACGATCACGTCCGGAGCTTGACATGTTGCTGGTCCTCGCCCAGATTCTCGGGAAGTATTTGCTCCCGACTTTGCTCGTTCTGGCACAGTACGAGGTGTGGTACACCCCGAAATCCGGCGGGGCGATGCAGTTCTACTCGAAATCCAAGTCGAAATCGACGGCCCAGTCGGTGGCGAAAGCCCTCAATACAGCCGGTTATCCCGCCGAGGTTCGCAACGGAACCGACGATCCCCAATCCCCCGCCGCCACGCAGACGCTCGGTTCCGCCACCGCATCCAGGGCCGGCAGCGGTCTCTCGATATCCTTCACGTCGCCTTCCACGCTCTCCGGCGCGGTTGGCGATCCGACCAATCCGACGGTCACCTTCACGATCGCCGGCGCAAGTTCCGGGGCGAAGTTGACCATCACCGCAACCAGCGACGACAAGGATGTCGTCTCCTCGAAGAATCTCGTCATCACCGGAACCGGAAACTCACGGACGTTGCAGATCACCCCGGGCGGAGCCGGGTACGCGACCATCACGGTCACCGTGTCGGACGGCACCACCACGACCACGAGCAAGATCAAGTATGCCGCCTCCGAGGGTGGGTCGTCCACCACGCGGTACCACACCGGGGCCTCCAACGCCTCCGCGGCGATCGCCATCGACTCGAACCTCATGTTCGTCGGCGACGATGAGAGTCAGACGATCCGGCTCTACGTCCGCGGCAAATCCGGGCCGGCCATCGCATCCTTCGATTTCACCAACGACCTGGGATTGAAGAAGGACATCGACAAGGACACGGGTCTGCCCCGGGAAGTCGATATCGAGGCGGCGACACGCGTCGGCGACCGCATTTTCTGGGTCGGTTCGCAGAGCAACTCGGATTCCGGCCAGGATCGCCCCAACCGCAATCGCATCTTCGCCACCGACATCGTCGGCACCGGCCCCAACGCGAAGCTCGTCTTCGTGGGGCGATACGACTACCTCAAGGAAGAGATCGTCGACTGGGACCAGCACAACGGCCACGGCCTCGGCAAGGACTATCTCGGACTCGACAAAGCCGAGAATGTCGGCGTCAGTTCCAAATCCTCCGATGGGTACAACATCGAGGGGGTGGCCATGGCCCCGGACGGAAAGACGGGCTACGTCGCGTTCCGGGCTCCACAGATCGGCAAAAAGAAGAAGGCGCTGATCGTCCCGGTCACGAACTTCACGAAACTCGCGGTCAGCGGGAAGGACCGGGGTGCGGCCAAGTTCGACGCCCCGATTCTGCTCGACCTCGGCGGCCGGGGAATCCGCGACATCGTCGGCGGGCCGGACGGATACCTCATCCTCGCGGGGCCAGCGGGAGACGAGGGGAAAGCCCCCGACGATTTCCGGCTCTACACCTGGTCCGGCAACCCCAA
Source organism: uncultured Alcaligenaceae bacterium (assembly GCA_964552815.1). GTDB lineage: Bacteria > Planctomycetota > Planctomycetia > Gemmatales > Gemmataceae > CAYUHJ01. The sequence continues at coordinate 65,224 of CAZKIQ010000021.1, forward strand.
GGACGACCCGGTGCTGCGATCGGCCAACCTGTCCGGCCTGCATCCCGAGGCGATCGTCCAGCTTCCCCCGGGCCCCCTGACTTCCTCGACCCGGGTGCAATTGCTCTCCGACGATGGCGGGGAGGAGTTCTACGACGACGGAACCGCCTCGAAGGATCTAACCAAACCCGAGTTCAAGAAATCCCGCAGCGAGTGGGTCATCCTCGGATCGAAGAAGTGACCCCGTTCACTTCCGCTTGAAGCCGAAGGCAACGCGGTCTGCGACATGGTCAGCACTCCCAGCCAGCGTGAAAATCGGGTTGACGCCGGACGATTCCGACGCTATTTCATTAAGTGTTGAAATTGCAGAACAGGACCAGCCGATGAAACCGCGGAGTCCGAAGTGCGACCCGCAGGATCACCCGGCGGCGGAACCCGCGATCCCGCCCGCGTCGCTGGAGCGGGCCGCACAACTGTTCCGCGCGATGGCGGACGCCCCGCGCCTTCGCATCCTTGACTTGCTCAAGACCCGCGACCTGTGCGTGACCGAGATCGCGGCGGCGGTCAACGACAAGATCTCGACCGTCTCGCAGCGACTCCGGATTCTTCGCCAGGAGGGACTCGTCGCCCGACGGCGGGACGGCACCCACCTGTACTACGCCCTCGCGGATCGGCACGTGGCCGATCTGATCCTGAACGCGTTGGCCCATGCCCGCGAACTCGACGCGGCCCCGGCGCACCCTCCCTCTGAAGGAGACGACTGACATGGCCCACCTCCATGACCACCACGACCACGTTCACGGACCCGCGTGCGGGCACACCGCCATCCAGCACGATGGCCACACCGACTACCTTCACGATGGCCACCTGCACCACGTCACTGCGGCCGGGGTTGAAGAACACACCCTCCCGGTCGGCGGGGCGAACCCGGCTGCCTGCACGCCGACCCACAACTGCGGTGGCCACGCGAAGGACCACGTCCACGGCGCGGGTTGCGGGCACGAGGCCGTCCCCCACGGCGACCACACCGACTACCTGGTCGACGGCCACCTCCACCACCCGCACGGCGACCACTGCGACGATCACGGCCCCGTACAAACGGCCTGATGACTTCCGGGTCACCCGTGTGTCCCGCGAGCGGCCAGCGTCCGCACGTCGGAACGGCTGACCTCCGTCACCGGCTTGAGCAACTTGTGTTTGCGGGCCTTTCCGGGCTCGCCGAACACGGCAATCACGGTTTCCACATCTGGACAGTCGTCCTCCGCGCACCGCAATTCGAACCAGCAAATCCCAGAGTTCGAGGTGGCGGATGGCCTCGTCGGCCCGACCCGGTCACGCTTTGACAACAACCGATGCAGCGTGCCCCGCCGATGGGCCTTTCGATCCGTCATAGTCAAAGGCTATATCGCGGGTCGTGTTTGTGGCAGACGGAACCGAGATCGCGACATCGCGTGGTATCACTTGGAATTGGTCGCCATCTGTTTCGTGTGGAAGAGACACTCGGGCGGAATCGGTTGTTCGACACCGCCGGGCGGGATCCAGCTCAGTGTCAGCCGGCTGTTCGGACCACCCCGGCCGAGCCAGACGATGTCGAACTGTGTGGGCCGATCCGAGAGGTCGACGCTGGCGGTGCGCATCGTCAGGTCGCGGATCTGCTCTGCCACCAGCTGGAACAACGTTTTCTTGTCGACGTCGCATTTCGTGGGGGCCGTCGTCCGAACGACGAGACGGTATCGGCCCGGCTGAGGTGGGAGGAGAACGCCCATCAACTGGGCGCGAACCTGGACTTCCTTCTCGCCGATGTTGGTGCCGGTGAGACTGGCGACCGGACTGAAGACGCCTTTGAGTTTCTTCACCGGGACGCCCTTGTCGTTGACCTGCAGCAACTGGGTGGCGGTTCCCGGGAAATACTCGATGTTCTGCCGAGAAAATCCGAGTTTCTCTTCCGCGGCTTTGCGTTCCGGGCCGACCAGAACCGCGGCCGCCCGGACGTACCAGTAGCGTGCGCGATAGTCGCAGCGAGGGCGATCTTCTTCGGACCCCTTGCCAGCATCGGCCCATTTCCCGGCGATCACCATTTCCCCGCCGGCACCCAGTGGAGTGGAAGCCTCCGCCTGCGCTGCAGCCGCCAGGGATGGGTCCGACGCGTGGGAGAGGTAAGGAAGCCCCTCCTCCCAGCGACCGCGAACGAAACAGAGGAATGTGCCGACCGACTGGTTCGCGTCACCGTCATCGGGGGTGGATTTGAGTTTCTCCAGCCCGTCGCGGTAGCTCGTGGCCCGGGCCTTCCACCGATTGAAGAGCTTGATCCGATCTCGCAGTGGGGGAACACTGGCACCCAACCCACCCCGGTCGAGAGCGTTGATCGCGATCGCCAGCAAGTGATTGGCGGTGTCGTAGAGCATGAGATCGGCGGCAATGTCGGCGGCATCCTCGCAACTTTGTGCGAGGTTGCGGAACGCCATGGGCTGGACCAACTTCCCAGCAGTGGCTTCGGCGGCTTTCGCGAACAGTTCGTACTCGTTGCCGTCGAAGCTTTTTCCCATCGTTTCGGTGGCCTGCTGGAGCAGAGCCATATCCGCGGATAGACCGGCCAGGCGGATCGCCTCCGACAGCATCGCAAACCGCGTCGCCGGCTTACCACGCGGTTCCTTACCCTCCCGGAGCAGCGTTTCCACGAACGCTTTCTTGCTCGGGGCGGCGTACTCCTTCTTGTACAATTCCTTCATCGCGGTCAGGGCTTTCTCCACGTCTTCATCGGGGGGAGTCGGAAGCCTATTCCCGGGAAGAACATCTTGCGGTGTGAGATCCGGGGGAAGTTTGACCAGCGAGAGAACCGATCGTGGTGTGTCCCCTTCCGAGAACAGAATCGCGGCGAGCTGGCCGTCTTCAGTAACGCGAATCTCGTCGATTGTGCCCGGGAACGTGTCGCTCGCCAGTTCTTTCCCACTTGCCGCCTCGAGAAGCGTGAGCGTCGAACCCGAGGCTGCCACAAGAATGCGACCGTTCCGGACCAACCGGGGGCTGGGTTTTCCGACGACCGATCCTTGCAAGGAGTGCAGTACCCGTCCGGCCCGGAGATCGAGAACCTTCGTCGAGACCTGGAGCTCGTCACGTTCCTCGAAGTGGACCACCGCCAGGCCACTGATCGGGTTCGCATCGGCGATCGGTCCCGCCGTTCCTTGGGGCAACGAGCCCGCCAGAACCGGTCGTCGTGTCAGCACGTCCACCACCTCGAACCGGTCCTCGGCGGCGTCGCTGTTCCGGATGACGAGGACGGAGTGAGAGCCGTACAACCGGGCGTAGCTGCGGGTGACCTCCTCGGTGTTGGCACTGCGCGTCCAGATGGGTTTGCCGTTGTCTTGAGACCAGACGACGAATTCTCCCCGGCCTTTTCCAAGAATGGTCTGGGCTTCCGGGGCCAGCTCGAACTGGGAGAATCGCGAGCGGAGTGTGGAGAAGTCGAGGCCTTTTGCGGCCGGTTTGCCGGTGGCGTCGTAGGCGCGGAACCGAGGTCGATCGTCGCCCGGCTCGAAGACAAACATGCTGCCGGACCGGGAGAACGCGACTTCCTCGGGTGCCGTTTCCGTCCGCAGGGCGGATAGCAGGCCTGTGGGCGTGAGGCGAAGGATTCTCGGTCCCGCCGTGACCGCGACGGTCCCGTTTGGGGCTATTCCCAGGGCACCGAAGCGGGCACCGCTGAGGTCGGAGGACCGTCGGGCCCACAGAGTTTCGAACTTCTTGGCAGCCGGGATCGGTGGGTCAGGGTTCCCGCTCCAGTTCGCGTGGAAGGCCGTGATGCGATCCGATTCGAGAACCGCGACGAGAAGTGAGCCGTCCGCGGAGACCGCGGCGTGCTTAACTTTCTCGGGAAAAACCGCCTCCGAGGCCAGCCGGCCCGACACGGTGTTGCCGATCGCCACACCCCCGGACTCGGCGAGGAACACGCGGTTTCCCGCGAGGAAACCGAGATCGATCGGCTGCTTCTTCTGGAATAGTTCCCGATTCGTGCCGCTGCGGATGTCGCTGACGAAGATCGTATTGCCGCCGTCCCCGGGCCGGGACATGGCGAGGTATCCGCCCTCGGGAGAAGCACCCAGCACGTCCCCGGTTCCGAGCTCGAGTTTCGACCCCGCCGATTTCTCTGCCTCGAACTCCGGTCCTGGGTAAATTCCCACGCGATTCGCATGAGCGACCACCAGAGAGGATGTTTCCGCTCCGGGGCGAAAGGCGATTGCACGCGGAGGCGTTCCCGTGAGCGGTATGGTGCGAATGTTCTGGTTGGTATCCAGGTCCCAGATGGCGATCGCGTTGCCGTCACCCTCGGACATCAGAGTGGCGAAGTAGTGACCGTCTGCCGAGACCGCATAGGTGCCCGGCAGAAGCGGGACAGATTTGGCGATCGCAACTGGCCGCTCGCCGATTGCCGTGCCTGTCGGCACCGCGAGCTGCGTCAGCGAGAATCCCCCGCGCCCCGAAGGTGCGATCGCAACCACTTTTTTCGCGACGGGAATGACGACCGACGGAGCGTTACCGGCCTGCCCGACCGATTTTTCGAAGAGGCGATCGGAAAAGGTCGCGTCGAAGGCGCGCAGGACAAGACCGGCGCCCCCCTTGGCGAGCGGTCGTTCTACCAGGGTGTAGACCACCTTGCCGTCGGGGCTCACCGCCGTGGATTTGAGTATTTCGCCGGGTTCCGACAGCGGGTTGGCCCGCCACCGCTCGGTCAGCGTCCCCCGCGTCGGGGGTCGATTGTCGACCACCGTCTCGATTTCCCCGAGGAAGTAGACGCGGACGGACTTGTCCGGACCGGCAATCACGAGTCGTTTCGCATCCGAGGAGAGATCCAGAGCCTGTGGAACGCCGGCGGATTTGACCTCGGCAACCCGGGCCCAGTCGGAGGTGCGCCAGACCTCGACGACCCCGGACTTGGCCAGGAGGGCGAGATGGCTGCCGTCGGCCGAGAATCGACCTTTGCCGATCAGGTAACCCGCGTCGAGGTTCCGCACACTCTGCCCGGTCGCCAGATCCAGCACCCGCAAAGCGGTCGCCGGCGGTTTCCCGGTCGCGGCACCCGCAACCACGGCGAATTTCCCGTCCGGGGACCACGCCTCGATTCCGGTGACCCCGCTCGCCGACGTTGTCCCCAGTTTCTTCGAATCGGTCAGGCTCCAGACGACCAGCGATTTCTCCGCAAGATTCAACGCCAGGACTCGGTCAGAGGCCCGAGAGAGGGCGAGAAAGCCGAGTTTCGAGGCAAATTTCGGGGTAAGGTCCCGGCCATCCGGGGTCGACAGGTACGTACCATCCTTGGTTTCGACGAGAAGGACCTCTCCGTCGGGCGTCGTTTCGATGCGGGTGTATTCGAGGGCCTGGTTCGGAAGCAGGTATCGCGGGTTGGCCTCGGGATCCTTCCCGTTCCAGACGAGCGCGTTGGGGCTCCCCCCGGCGAGCGTGACGATCGAGCTGTTCGGCCCCCGGCCTGCGACACAGGTTTTCGCGTGTTTCCGGAACACGCCCTGCGTTTCGCCGGTCTCGACGTCGAGGTTGGCGACGGTGGGAGTTTCGCCGTTCGCGAAGACGATGATTCGTTTGTCGTCGAAGGAGAATCGGCTGCCGCGGGGAATGCCGCCACCGAGTTCCGGCGGTTCGAGCTGCCAAGCCAGGCGGATCGGGATCGGTTTGACTTCGGGAACCTTCGTCGAAACCGGTTCCCCGTCTGGCGGTGGGCCAGGATCAGTCGGAGGCGGCGGTGTCGGCGTCTCGGCGACTTCGGCCTGTTTCTGGGACTTCAAGAATAAGAACCCGCCCGCCGCCGCTCCAACAAGGATAAGCACCCCAAGCCCCAGGAAAAGCGGAACTTTCGAGCGACGCGGACCCTTGTAGGTCGATTTCCGTGCCGGGTCGGGATCGGCGGTCGAAGGATCGAAGGTGAATTCATTCGCGCTCGGAGCGGGAACAGCACGGGCGGGGACGGAGGGGACGGAAGCGGGCGCGCCGACTGGCTTCGCCCGGACCGGCGTGGCAGGGATCGCCGGGGCGGGGATGGCCGGGGCAGGACGGATTCCACTGGGCGACGCAGGGAGAGCAGAGCCAGAGTGAGACGAACCGGAAGGAACCAGACCCGCGGGGAACACTTTTGACCCTGTGGGAATGCCGGGCGGGGCCGGTGCGATCGGAGGGGATGGAGTCGGGGTGGGAAGTGGTGGAACAGGTGCTTTCGCGGCGAGCCCGAGCAATTCCGCGGCCTGCGTCTCCTGCCGGGGCGTCAGCACGGGGCGACCGTCGGGCATGATCAGGTCGAGCCACGGCGTCTGGCTCAGCGGTTTCGAGCACGCGATCACGAGGTTCGCCAGCAATCCGATCGTCGCCGGGTCGCCGGAATCCCAGAGTTCCCGCATCAATTTCGACTTTGCGGGCTCCCGGAAATCTTTTTCTCGGAAGAGCAGGTTGTCCCCGCCATCGTACCGGTCCCACAACGCCTTCCCGCCGACGAGCAACCCGCGGAGCGCCGTCGCCACCACCAGGTGCGGGAACCGATCCAGATCGGAAGAATAGATCTGCTTCGAGACCCGCTCCGGATGCTGAAAGGAGGGGTGCCCCGTCTCGGCGGGGGGCTGATCGGCCAAAGCGGGTACAAACATTCCGTCGTAGTCGACGAGCTTGATTCCCAGCGAAGTTTTGGTCGTCCCTGGCACCAGGAGGACGTTTCCGTGCTGAATGTCCGCGTGCGCCAGACCCGTTTCCCGTAATCTGCGGCAGAGTCTGGCCCAGATTCCTAACAGAGATTCCAGAAGCGTCGTTCGACCCAGGTTTTCCGAAACGAACTCATTGAGCGGCAACCCCTCCACCCACGCCATTTTCACTACTGGAATCGTCATCCCGCGAACCGTCATGCCTCTCGAGAGGAACTGGAAGTCGACGGTGAACGGAAGTGCGGATTTCGAGAGGTGATCTGAAATGGCCTCGTAGCGTTCCTGGAGCCCGGGCACGGGTCGGGTGAAGCACTTGATAGCCCAGTCTCGCCCATCGGACCCGCGGACCTTGTAGACATCCGCGAACCCGCCGGAACGAGGCAAGGGAACACCCATCGGCCCGGCAGGCACGGTGCCGCCGCCCAAGACCGGGTCAGCAAACGCCGTGGCCGGGTTCTGGATGGCCTCGTTGATGTCTTGAGGAAGGGGCCAATTCACGGGCGACTCCGCTGGTGGGACGAAGCGGGGGCCAGAAGGCACAGGTGGGGTAGGCACACTCTCAACGTGTCAGCGAACTCCCTCTCATTGATTCGTCATGAGTGCGTTTCCTACTCTAGCACAGGAGACGCCCCGAGTCTCGTCTCCTTCTGGCCCACCCGAAAACCCACCCTTTTGGGAAATGGGGAAAAAGCCCGTCCGCGCTGGACAAATTCGATGTCGCAGACCGAGTGAGGCCACGCACTTGACAGGTTGAAGTTGATGGTCACGTCGGTCGTTCACCGGGGCTGAGGACATTCCGCCGCTCGTCTCCTACTTCCTCCGCCGGCACGGGGCGGAATTCGGCAAGACCGTCACGGGGATCGCCCCGGCGGCCCTCGAACGGCTCGCGTCGTACCGGTGGCCTGGGAACGTCCGCCAGTTGCAGAGCGTGGTGAAGAAGTCGCTGGTGCGGACGGTCGGACCGATGCTGACGGTGGACAACCTGCCGGCCGAGTTCCGCACGACCGCTTGCCCGACTGCGACTTCGACCGCGGAGCCAGCGGCGGCAGTGGCGGACGCGGTCCGGCGCTACGCCCAAGACCGGCTCGGAAACGACCCGACCGACCTGCACACCGATCCGTCGCCGTCCACCATGTATGCGTCTGACCACTGTAGCCGGACTCGGGAACAGGTAAACTATTCTGATCGTCCCGCACGCCCCGAGGTGGTCAAGATGCCCGACGATCGTCCGGCACCTCGCCCGTTCGTCCCCTACCCGACGGGGCAGGAGACGCCCACATATTCGATCGGCAAACCCAACGTCTCCACACGGGGAGATCACGACGAGGTATCTTTCCTCGGCGCGTTTGCCCCGCGAACGGGACCTTCGTCATCGCTTCCGCCCACGGTGCCGGGGTACGAGATCATTTCCGTACTGGGTCGGGGCGGGATGGGGGTGGTGTACCAGGCCCGGCAGATCCAACTCAACCGGTACGTTGCCCTCAAGGTCGTGGTCGGCGGCGGGCACTCGACGGACAGCGAGCGGGCCCGGTTGTTCGCCGAGGCCGAGGTGCTCGCTTCCGTGGCTCATCCGAACATCGTGCAGGTGTTCGAGGTCAGCGTCCACGACGGGCACCCGTTCATCGCCCTGGAGTTGTGCCCCGGTGGGACTCTGACCGATCGGCTGGCGAACGGACCGATGTTCCCGCGCGAGGCGGCCGGGTTGGTGGCGGCGATCGCCCGGGGTGTCGAGGTGGTGCACTCGCGGGGGGTGATCCACCGGGACCTGAAGCCGGCCAATGTGCTGTTCGGGCCAGACGGGACGCCGAAGGTGGCCGACTTCGGCGTGGCCAAGCGCGACGACACCGCGTTGACGGCCACCGGAGACGTGGTCGGGACGCCGAGCTACATGGCCCCGGAGCAGGCGGGGGACGCGAAGCGGGTCGGGCCGACGGCGGACGTGTACGCGCTGGGTGCGGTGCTGTACGAGTGCCTGACGGGTCGGCCGCCGTTCAAGGGCCCGACCCCGGCGGCCACGCTGATCCAGGTTCTGAGCAAGGAACCGGTTTCCCCACGGTCCCTGATGCCGAGGGTGCCGGCGGACATCGAAACCATCTGCCTGAAGTGCCTCGACAAGAACCCGGACCGGAGGTACCTCTCCGCGGGTGCGCTGGCAGACGACCTGCACCGATTCCTCGCGGGCCGGCCCGTCGACGCCCGCCCGGTGGGTCCGCTCGGGCGGGCGGGGCGATGGGTCCTTCGCAACCGACTCGTCGCTGGTCTCCTCGCCGCCGTGGCCGTCTCCGTCATGGGCGGCGTGGTGGCGACCGTCTTGAAATACCGGGACGAGGTCGCCCAGCGGACCGCCGCGGAAACGGCCCGCTCGGAGGCCGACGACCAGAGGCGGCGGGCCGAGGCCGCCCTCGATCGCGCCCGCCGGGAAACCGCGCAGACGGAGAAAGCCCTCCTCCGCGGTCTTCTTCGGCCGATCGCCCGCGAACCCCAGGTTCCGATCGACGTCGACGAGGACGGGGCGTTCCAGGACCTGGCGGCGCTTCCGGATAGCGGTGCTCGTGTGCGATTTGTGGAAACGGCGCTCGCCGTCCCGTCCGGGCCGACGAAACTGCTCGCTCGCCGGGACGAGGTCGTGTTCGCGGTCGCGGGAATGGACCGGGCACAGGGGGAGCGGGTTCTGCGAGCGATCAGGGAGGTGTTGAAGTCCCCGAAGTCCACAGCGTCTGTGAAGCTCGCGGCCGCCGCCCTCGTGCCCGCTTTGCCCCCGGGCGATCCGGACATCGCGGGCCGGGCGGCAACGGTCTTGTGGGAGAACATTGTCGACCCCCAGGATCCGAAATGGATCGGGCTCGCGTTGCGCGGTTTCCAGTCGCTCGTCCCGCAACTCGACGATCGCACCGCCGACCGCCTTTTCCGGCAAACGGTGGACGCCCTGGTCACCCGCGACCAGGCTTCGAAAACCCGAATCCTGTCGGTGTTTGCCCCGCTCGCGGAGCGGCTGCCACCCGGCTCGGCATCGGGGGCGGTGTCGCCCTTGGCCCGGGCGTGGGCGGCGGAACCTCCCCATTTTCTCCTGCACGCAACGGCACTCGCGACGGCCGCCGGTCAGTTGGAACCGTCCGACGCCGACGCGATCGCGAATGCGGTTACGTTCGCCGTCCGGAACTATTTTCCCGACCGCTCCTCCGACGACGACGGCCCGTCATCCCCGGACTACCTTCATCCCGCGTTGTCGGTCGTCGAGCGTCTCCCCCCCGCCGTCCAACGAGCCGTCCGTGACTCCCTCACGAAGCGGATCCGGGAAGGGGAGCCGGGCACATCCGCGGACCTCGCCTTGCGGATGGCTCTCTACGGACCCGGAACGCGGACGCCGGACCTCTTTGCCCCGGCCGGGCCGGAACTCGTCGCCCGATATCGATCCGAGACTCGTCTGGAAGCCCAACTCGCCATGGCCAGCGCCGCCGTGGAAATTGGCGGCCAGCCCCTCGCCGAGCTGGCGGTTGGACGGATGCTACCCGTCTACACACTGGAAACGGACGAGCAGAAGCTTCGGACGCTCGGAAATCTGCTGATCCAATCGGCTATGAGATTGCCAGAGGAAAAACGACGGGCGGTGGCGAACACGATCACCGGTCGGGTCCCAACAACCGCCGGCACACCGCTTTTCCAAACCTGTGTCTCGATTGCGGCCCAGATCCCCGATCCCTGGCCCCCCGAGCACGCCGCCCCGATCGCGAAATATGTCCTCGCAGAATTCCGTGCCGCGGACACGCCTCAGAAACTCGCCGTCTGGGTCGGCAAACTCGGGACATCTGCTCGCTTCCTCACCTCGCAGGAAGCGGAATCGCTCGCGAGTGCGTTCGAGGAAAAGATCGCACGCCCCCAACCCGGCAACCCCTACCCGGGTTCCGTCCGGTTGTTCCTCTCCGGAAGACTGGACTCGGCGACTGCCCTCAAACGGCTCGGCCCAATTCTGGAGAAGTACCGGCAGGGAGCGGCGACGCCCCAGCTGGCCCAGCAAATTCAAAACGAGAATGATCAGATCGTTTCCACCCTGTGCTCCCGACTCGACCCGGCGGATGCGGAGAAACTGTTTGCCGGCGACATCGAAGCCCTGTTCGCCCCGCAACCCCCACCCCCAAAATCGCGGGTCTACCCCGCCCGCTATGACAACGCCGTGGTCAACGGACTCTCGCCCGCATCCGCCTTGCGGCTGATCCACATGGTTCTGGCGCGATACGACAAGGGGGGTACGACACCGGCCGCCGCCGCGACGCTCAACATTCTGTCTCGGCTGGCACCTCGAGTCAGCCCAGGGGACGCACTTCCACTCGCAAAATCACTCCTGAAACGGGCCGCAGACGCCCCTGCTGCACCTGGCCGATACACCCTGGAAAACGTTTCCGTGCAACTACTGGGTATGGTCCCCGCCGACCAGGCCACACCCTACGCGGAGGAACTGGTTGGGAAGCTCGCGTCGTCGAGTGACGTCCAGACCCTGCAATTACACAGTCGATTGCTCGAACCAGTGCTACGGGGCGCTCCACCGACCCTCGTGTCCCGGGCGGCCGAGACCCTCGCCGCGCGAATCGGAAAGGAGAGCCGGCCGGAAGTCATCAACGCCCTCGGGCACATCCTGAATCAGGTGATGCAGCGTGTGCCGGCCGAAACTTCCACGGCCATCGTCTCGCAGCTGATGACCCGGGCCGCAGCAGAATCGAACCGGACCACCGCCCTCACATTGTTCGCATGCTGTTCCACCCTGTCCTACCGCGCGCGGTTCTCCCGGGCCGACCCGGTCCTCGAAAAACTTGTCGTGCGATGGCTCGCGGAGCCAGACAAGGCGATCCGATCAGCGATCCGGCAGATTCTAACCAACCGAATCGAGCAGGTGGGCCCGGTCGAGGTCAACCCCGATCTCGGGAACCGAGCAGCGGACCTGTACACAGCCGACGACCCGCAAGACGCGGGGTTCCCCGCTACGATTCTCTCCACAGTCGCCGACTCGGTTCCGGAAAACCGCGTAGACCCGCTCGTGAATCTGATTCTCGACCGCAGTACTCCCGCTCACCCCGGCAACCGGTTCCGACCCGGGGCCCGCGGTGGGATTCCCTTCCGCATGCTGGCCCGGATCGGTCGTGCCGCCTTCCTGGACCGAATCCGAACCCGCGTCAAACCGACCGACGACCCGAATTCCCACCTTCTCGGACTGATCCCATCACTGAGTGACCCGGTGTGGTCGTCCGGGAAGGACGAGAGGGGATGGGCGGACGACACGGACTGGCTGATCGCCCCGATGCTCGCCGCCAAAACCCCCGACGAGGTCCGCCGCTGGCTCCCGCATTTGCGGGCCATTTCCCGCGGCTTCTCCCCACGTGTTGCCGACCGCTGGGTGGAGGCGTTCGAGGACCGCTTCAATAACGCCCCGTCCCGCCCCCACGAGTTTGTCAACCTGGAAGCGACGGCACTCCTGCTCGCTTCGGCGTCCGACGCGACGCTGGTCCGCGTGATCCGCCGATACGGGATCTCCCCCATCGTGGACGAGACAGTCCGGAGGGAGTTCGGCCGGCGGGCGGGGCACAACACCCCCGCCGCCCGCGGCCTGGCCGGCATCGCCGCCGCCGCCACCAATAGCCGACCCTTTGCAACCCGCTGGGAACTCGTCGCGTGGCTTGAACTCGCGAGACCCGGGCTTCTCACGAAATAGCCGACGGTTCCTGTGCCTCGCGCTGGGCTGACGAGCCCCCGGATTGGTGCATGAATTCGCCGCGCTGTGTAGAGTCGAGAGGGGGCGCGGATCGGAAGATGGGACCCAGCCGTTGCCGGCTTTTTCGGTTGCCGGTGCCGCACTCGTCCCACCATCGCCCGTTTCCACCTCCCGCTCATCGAACCGGAGACCCCGCAACGCACGGACGCGATCCCACAGGCGATCAACGTCCATCAGTTGGCCGTAGCAGTGTATTCCCTGTCGTACGACGTGCCGCGTCTCGGTGGCCCCACGCCATCGGACGACCACGTCGACGACCTCGGAAGCACCGCGTCGGCTTAGCGTCACCTGCTCGATCAACTGGCCCTGGGCAGAGATCTCCCAAGCGACCGCTTCTGAGGTAAGTGTCGTGGGAGGGACCTTACGGTTTCCCGTTGGTGTGCGGGGTCGTGGGGCCGGTGAAGGTTTCCATCCGTCGGCGGAGCTTTTTGTGGGCGTCGCCGGTTCCCCGCGAGAGGGCCAGCACATCGCGGAAACTCAGGCCCGGATCGGGGAACGGCAGCTTCGAGAGGGCCTCGTCGAGTTCGCCGATGAGTTGGTAGCGGTCGCCATCGCAGGAGATGTCGATGCCGAGAGATCGGAGGAGTTCAAGGTCCCGGTAGAAGCCGCGAAGATCGACCTTGAGGCGGGTCAGGAGCAACTTCCGCGTGCGGGTGGCCTCGGCTGTCAAGGAGACGAGGCGGAAGAGTCGCCCGGCCCGCTGGAGAGTGACGGTGGGGGCCGAACCGTTCGCGCTGTGCTTGCTCATCGTGCCTCCTGCCGGCCGACGACCCGGGTAGGCCGATTCGCGTCGTGCGAGTGCCCGGGGATCGGTCAGAGGTTCGCCATGCAGCGCGATCCGTCGCGTTTCTTCTGCAGATGGGCTAGATCGTAGATGCCTCCGGGAAGGGAATCAAGTTGCTCCTCGCGCCGTTTCGCGGAGATTTCATCTTTCCCCGGAGAGTGTCGAGTTTTTCTGCGACCAATTCCTGCCCGAGCTCAGTGACAACGGCCTGTCACCGCTCCGAACGAGGAGTTCGAAGCCGATTCAGAGCGTCACCTCTCGACCCTCCCGGGCCGACTCCGCCAGGGCATCGAGCACCCGGGCGGTCCGCACCGCCTCGTCCGGATTCGGGTAACACTCGCGATCTTCCCGCACCGCCGCCGCGAAATCATCGATCATGTGGACGATCTGGTCCTCGCCCGGTGTTTCGATTTCCTCCGTGACCTGGCCGAAATCGCTGTTTTGGCGAATCACCTGGAAGACCGCCCGGTCGTCGGGTATCCACATGTTCGGAACCCGCACCACCGCCGACGTGCCGACGATCTCCACCCAGGTTCGGAGGGGGTGGGTGAAGCCGCAATCGAAGTGTGCGGTTCGGCCGTCGGCGAAGGTCCAGACTCCGCTCATTGCGACATCCACGCCGTTGACGAACTCCGCCCGGGCAAAGACCTTCACCGGTTCCGCCTGCATCCACCACCGGATCGCGTAGGTCGTGTAGCAACCCACATCGAGCAGGCTTCCGCCGGCGGCTTGTGGTTGCATCCGGATGTTCGAAGTCGGAAGGCCTTCGAGGTTGAACGTGAACGAGGCGACCACTTTTTTCACCTCGCCGATCGCCCCGGAATCCAGGAACTTTCGGAGTTTGTGCGTCCGCGGGTGGTGGGGCCACATGAAGCCATCCATCAGGCGGACGTTCTTCGAGCGGCAGTAGGCGACCAGCGACTCGGCCTCGGTTGCGGTGGCAGTCAGCGGTTTCTCGCAGAGGATATGTTTCTTCGCATCCGCCGCCTTCCGGGTCCACTCGTCGTGCAGGTGGTTCGGCAACGGGATGTAGACCGCGTCGATGTTCGGATCGGCGAGGAGTTCCTCGTAGCTGCCGTAAGCCCGGGGGATGTGGTCGGCCTTGGCGGCGGCGGTCGCCTTGTCGAGTGATCGGCTGGCGATCCCGACGAGGTCCGCGGTGCGGGACTTCCGGAACGCTGGGATGAGTCGACGGTTGATGCCGGCAACGCCGAGAATGCCCCAGCGGAGAATGTTTGACATGGTGTGCGACGCGGTAGGGGGAGGAAACCGAAACTCGAGGTTAGGCTACGCCCCTACCCCTCCGCCCGCAACACCCGGAAACTCGGAGAAAAGACTGGGTCAGGGAATCATCTTTCGTACGGGTTGTAGTCATCGTCCTGGTTTCGGGGATCGTTTCTCGGACGATCATAATCATCGTCATCGTACCGGTCACGGCGTCGTGGCGCTTTTGCTGGTTGTGCCGTTGCGAGAATGATGGCCACGAAAACCCCCGCGACGGGCAGTCCAAGAAGACATCCGCAAGGAAATGCGGACCCTCCGGCGAGAATGCCACCAACGACACCGAGAATGGGTTGTCCCTTGGAAATTCCGACCGAGAGCGGAATCGCGAAGCAGAGAACCATGGCGATCACGATCCCAATCATCTGCCCGGCTTGGAACGCAGCCGCATCCGCGGCATTGTTCTGAGCGAACAAGTCGAACATTTCGATGCTCCGATGGTATTCGATGTCAAACCCGTGACATCGTAGATGCCGGATCGAGGCTGTCCACATCACGGTCACGGGCACTTGGGCACCGATTTATCGGATTGCGGAATTCCGTGATCAGCTCACTTCCACTTGATGTTGCAGCCGATGCTCGGAATTTGCTTCTCCAGCGGCGGTTCGCCGGCCAGGACGCGGTCGAGGGCGGCACGGAGGTCCGCGCCGTCGTTGGGGAGCGAGTTGCTCGGCCGGCTCGCGTCCATCTGCCCGCGGTACACCAGCTTCCGCGACGAGTCATAGAGGAAAAAGTCCGGCGTGCACGCGGCGTGGTACGCTTTCGCCACATCCTGCGACTCGTCGTACAGGTACGGGAACGTGTACCCCGCCTTCGCCTTCTCTTCCTTCATTTTCTCCGGCGAATCGTCGGGGTGCGTCGCAACGTTGTTGCTGCTGATCGCAATCACGGCGACCCCCTTGGCCTGATAGTCCTTCGCCAGTTGCGTGAACGATTTCTGGATGTGCTTCACGAACGGGCAGTGGTTGCAGATGAACGCCACCAGCACGGCCGGGGCAGAGGCGAAATCGGCGAGGCCGACCAGTTTCCCATCCGTGTCCGCCAGGCGAAAATCGGGAGCCGACGTGCCCAGCGGCACCATCGTCGAAGGGGTCATGGCCATCGGAGATTCCTCGCTTCGGGGGCGGGCGACACGACCTGTTCTATCGGATCGACCTGCCGGTGCGAGCAACTTCCCTTTCTCCTGTCAAGACGAGCGGACAGACGCGGAACTCGTTTTGCATTCGGGCTGGAACTTGGTCGGTAAGTTTGCCTACCATCTTGGCGAACTCCTCTCGAAGTCCATCCTGCAAGCGTGTGTCCATGGCAACCGCACTGTTCCCGAACCGCTCCGCACGAGTTTCTGCTTCGGGAACCCGCCGGAAGTCGGTCCTGATCATCGGTGCGGGTCCGGGAGGGCTGGCGGCGGCGCTGATGCTCGGAAAAGCGGGGCTGGATGTCCGCGTGATCGAGCGGTTGCCACGCGTCGGCGGCCGATGCTCGGCGATCGAGGCGGACGGCTTCCGGTTCGACCTGGGGCCGACGTTCTTCCTTTACCCGCGGGTTCTGGAACGGATCTTTCACCTCATCGGTCGGGATCTGCACACGGAAATCCCGATGACGCGGCTCGACCCGCAATATCGGCTGGTTTTCGGCGCGGGCGGCGACATCTCTTGTACCCCGGACATGGCCCGGATGCAGGCAGAAGTTGCGAAGCTGTGCCCGGCGGACGCCCACAACGTGGAGCGGTTCATCGCGGAGAATCGGGTCAAGCTGGAACGGTTCCGCCCGACGCTCGAGAGGCCGTTCCTGAGTTGGCGGGATCTGCTGTCGTGGGATTTGATCAAACTGCTGCCGTTGTTGCGGCCGTGGTTGTCCGTCAATTCGGAACTGGGTCGATACTTCTCCGACCCCCGGGTTCGGCTCGCCTTCACGTTCCAGGCGAAGTACCTGGGAATGTCGCCCTTCAACTGCCCGAGTCTCTTCAGCATCCTCAGCTACCTCGAGTACGACTACGGCGTCTGGCACCCGTTCGGCGGGTGCGCGGCCGTTTCGGAGGGGATGGCCCGAATTGCCGAGGAGTTGGGCGTCAAGGTTTCCCTGGAAGAAGAGGTCACGGAAATCCTCTTCGATGGGAAAAAAGCGGTCGGGGTTCGCACCAACGAGGGGGACCATTTCGCCGACGCGATTGTCATCAATGCGGACTTCGCCCGGGCGATGACCCGGCTGGTTCCCAACGAGATTCGCCGACGCTGGTCGGACCGGAAGATCGCGAAGAAAAAATTCTCCTGCTCGACCTTCATGATGTATCTCGGCATCGATGGGCTATATGAGGACGTGGCCCATCACACGATTTACACAGCCAAGGATTACATCGGGAACCTGGAGGAGATTGAGAAATCGCGCACGGTGCCGGTGGACCCGTCGGTGTATGTCCAGAATGCCTGTGTGACGGATCCGAGCCTCGCCCCGCCGGGGAAGAGCACGTTGTATGTGCTAGCGCCGGTGACGCACAAACACGAAAATGTCGACTGGAAGCAGGAACTTCCTGCGTTCCGGAAACGGGTTCTCCAGCAACTCCCGAAACTGGGAATTGAGGGGGTCGAGGATCGCATCCGATATGAGAAGATTGTGACGCCGTTGGATTGGGAGCATACCTACGAGGTGTATAACGGTGCCACCTTCAACCTGGCCCACAACCTCGGTCAGATGTTGCATCTTCGCCCGCGGAACCGGTTCGAAGATCTCGACAATGTGTATCTCGTCGGTGGCGGCACGCACCCTGGTAGCGGCCTGCCGGTGATCTATGAGTCGGCCCGCATCACGAGCCGGTTGCTGCTACAAGATGTCGGCGAGGATGCCGGCTGGCTTGGGGAACCGGGTGCGGTGGATGCGTTCTCGCAGCCGGCCTCGACAACGCCGGTCGTAATCGGATAAAACGGTCCCGTTTCCATCTCACACACGGACGGCGAGGTCATCGTGGCGAACTCCAACAAGGAACGGGTGGGCGTGATCGGCGGTGGGCTCGGAGGGCTCGCGGCAGCGTGCACCCTGGCGGCCCGCGGGTACGATGTCGTCCTCTTCGAGAAGTCGCCGTGGCTGGGTGGCAAGGCCGCGGAACTGTGCGAAGCCGGTTTCCGCTTCGACATGGGACCCACGATCCTCACGATTCCCGGGGTGCTTCGCCGGGTCTTCGAGGAGGCCGGTCGCAAAATCGAAGACTACCTCGACCTCGTCCGCCTCGACCCGCAATGGCGGTGCTTCTTCACAGATGGCAGCGTCCTCGACCTGTGTGCCGACGAAGATGAGATGGCGTTGACGCTCGACGATTTCGCACCCGGGTCGGCGGAGGGGTATCGAAAATTCCTCTCCCTTTCCGAGCGGCTCCATCGCATTTCGGATGACTACTTCTTCTGGAAATCGATCGGCGGCATCGGGGACATGATCGATGTCAAGGGCGGGTTCCAGCCCAAAATTCTGGGCGATGTGATCAGCATGCGGATGGGTCGGTCGGTGGCGGGGACTGTGCGGAAGTATGTGCCGGACGCCCGCGTTTCGCAAATGCTCGACCACTTCACGCAGTATGTGGGGTCGTCTCCGGAAGCCTCGCCGGCGGTGCTGTGCGGCATCGCCCACATGCAAACGGCCGAGGGGGTGTGGTACCCGATTGGCGGAACGCGGGCGGTTCCGGTCGCGTTGGCGAAACTGGCCGAGGAACTGGGTGTCGAGTTGCGGCCGGGCGTAGGCGTCGACCGCATCCTCGTCAACGACACCGGCGACACGGTCCTCGGCGTCGAAACCGACACCGGGGAACGCATCGAACTTGCGGCAATCGTGTCGAACGCGGATTCCGTGCGGACCCACCGCGAACTCGTCAACGGTGCCGCCCCGCGGGCCGTGAAGCGGTTCGAGAAACGTCGGGGCTACGAGGCGGCGTGTTCCGGGGTGGTTCTGTATCTCGGGTTGAACAAGGCATACGACCACCTGTTGCACCACGATTTCGTGTTTAGCCGGGACCCGCACGAGGAGTTCGACTTCATCTACAACAAGGGGGAGCCGGCCCCGGATCCGACCTGCTACCTGGCGGCGACGGCGCGGACGGAACCGGGGACCGCACCTCCGGGCGGGGAAGCGCTCTACGTTCTTGTCCACACGCCATATCTCCGTCCGCACCACGACTGGAAGAAGATGCTGCCGGAATATCGCCGGGTGATTTTGAACAAACTCAAAACCACCGGGAAGATGCCGGACATCGAGGACCGCATCGTCTTCGAAGCGACGCTGACGCCGCAGGATATCCACGATCGGTATCGCGTTCTGGACGGAGCGATCTACGGGCTCGCCTCGCACGGGAAGTGGTTTGGGGCGTTCAAGCCCGCGAACCGGTCGCCGGACCTCAAGGGGTTGTACCTCGCAGGTGGGGCGGCTCACCCCGGTCCGGGGATGCCGATGGTTTTGATGTCCGGCTGGATCGCGGCGGACACGCTGGACCAAGACAAGGCCGCGCCGCGCGTGAACCGGGCCGCTTCCCGGGAACCGGTTGGGGCGATGGCGTGACCGCAATTTTGGAACCCCCGCGAACATCACGAACCCGGCCAGAGGTCGTATTGCCGACCCGCTGGCCGTGGCTCGTTCGCGGGTTCCGGAAGTACGCGACCGGATACCTCCGCAAGAACTTCCACGCCGTCCGGCTCGCAAAAACGAGTGCGGAAATTCCAGACGGAGACGGGCCGCTTCTGCTGGTCCTCAACCACCCGTCGTGGTGGGATGCCCTGCTGCCGATCGCGTTGCTCGACCGATTTCCCCCAGATTTCGAGCATTTCGCGGCAATCGATGCCCGGGCACTGCAGAAGTACCGCATCTTCACGCGGCTCGGATTTTTCGGCGTCGACACGCAATCGCTTCGGGGGGCGGCCGAGTTCCTTCGCGTTGGGGAAGCGATTTTGTCCCACCCCAGACGGGCCGTGTGGGTCACCGCACAGGGTCGATTCACGGATGCCCGGGTGCGGCCGCTCGCGTTGCAATCGGGTGTCGGCCACCTCGCGGCTCGCCTCGAAACCGGGACCGTCCTGCCGATCGCGATCGAGTACACCTTCTGGACGGAACGCACCCCGGAGGCCCTGATTCGCATCGGGGAGCCGCTTCCGATCCTGGCGGGTCGCGGGATGTCCGGCCGGGAGTGGACAGCTCGCATCGAATCGAACCTCACCGATGCGTTGGATTCCCTCGCGGGGGACGCGATGAGCCGGGATCCGTCGCGATTCACGACGCTGATCGGGGGCACGGCCGGCGTCGGCGGAATCTACGATCGCTGGCGGAAGTTCCGGGCATGGATTCGCCGGGAGAAATTTGATCCTTCCCACGGCGGAGCGGACGCGTGACTTTCCTCGTCGCCACGGCACTCGCCGTCAGTGCGTTCCCGGCGGTGCTCTATCTGCGAAACGTGTTCCTCTTCCGCCCCCCACCTCGACCCGGTGACATTGCAGTGTCACCGAATCCGGGCCGTGACATGGCGGTGTCACTGCCCCGCGTTTCCGTCCTGATCCCGGCCCGGAACGAAGAAGCTTCCATCGGCACGGCGGTCAAATCCGTCCTCGCCAGTGTCGGGGTCGATTTCGAGATCATCGTTCTCGACGACCAGTCCACCGACCGCACCGCGGAGATCGTGGCCGCGATCGCAGCCCAGGATTCCCGGGTCCGACTCGAATCGGCTCCTCCGCTTCCCCCGGGGTGGTGCGGCAAGCAACACGCTTGCTTCGCCCTGTCGAAACTCGTGAAGTTCGACCTGCTCACATTCCTCGACGCCGATGTCCGCCTGTCGCCGGACGGCCTCGCCCGCATGGTCGAGTTCCAACGACGATCCGGGGCGAGCCTCGTCAGCGGGTTCCCACGCCAGGAAACGGGCACGTTTCTGGAACAACTCGTCATCCCGCTCATCAACTGGCTGCTGGTCGCATATCTACCGATCGATGCGATGCGGCGGACCAGCATGACCGGGTTCGGGGCCGGTTGCGGCCAGTGGTTCCTCACCACCCGGCAAGCCTATGAAGCGGTCGGTGGCCACGCGGCTGTGCGGGAATCGCTGCACGATGGAATCAAACTTCCCCGGGCATACCGTGCCGCCGGCTTCCACACCGATCTTTGCGACGCCACCGACACCGCCACCTGCCGGATGTACCGCAGTGCCGCTCAGGTCTGGTTCGGACTCGCGAAGAATGCCAGGGAAGGGCTCGGGGAACCGGGAATCATCTGGCTCTGGACACTTCTGTTGCTCGGCGGACACGTCCTTCCCGTCGTGCTCCTCGGCTTCCTCGGCGAGATGGCGGAGTGGCAACGGGGTGTCACTGCAATCGCAGTGGCTTCGTCGATTCTGCCCCGCCTCGATTCGGCTCGTCGGTTCCGGGCGTCCTGGCTCGGCGCGTTACTGCATCCGCTCGGGGTGACGATTCTCGTCGGGATCCAGTGGTACTCTTTGCTGCGTTCCGCGGTGGGAAAACCGGTCGGCTGGAAAGGCCGGGAACACCCGAGCCTCGGGACCCCGACCCTGTACCCGTCGGCGACAAAGTGAGATTTTCCCCAGACCAAGTCAAGCCGGAAAATATCGAAGGTCGAAAAACTGGCAGGGGAATCTTGCCCGGGTGTCGGTAGGTCTGGTAAGATTTCAGAAGTCTGCAGACGTGCCGGTGGGGTTACCTTCAACCTCCTCCCGTTCGGTCGTTACGAAACCCGCCTTCAAACGGGGAGGAAATCTCATGCTCGGTTCTTTCGGCATGCAGGAAATGATCCTGCTGCTTCTTCTCGGTGTGCTGCTGTTCGGCCGGAAACTTCCAGAACTGGCTCGTTCCCTCGGGAAATCCGTGGTCGAGTTCAAATCCGGAATGCAAGGTCTGGGCGAGGAAATCTCCAACCCCAACCCGGTGACCCGGCAAATCGAACCCGAAGCGGTCAAGCCTCCACAACGCGTGACCACCTCCGGAGCCCCCCGCTTCGACGACGCCGAGTCGAACTTGCCCCCCAAAGTCTGAACCTTGACCACCCTGCCTCGCTCTGTTAGAGAAATACTTCCCGGGCACCCCCCGGGAACCCGGGCGATTAACTCAGTGGCTAGAGTGCGTTCTTCACACGGACGAAGTCGGGGGTTCAAATCCCTCATCGCCCACTGAAATAAACACAGTAACTGCAACAATTTACGACCGATCTGGCCTCCTGGATTACGCGACAACCGACTTAGGATTTACGGTGCGCGCACCGTATATTCTGGTTGGTTGCCTCTTTTCCCGGTGTGCAAATGGGCCGATCCCGATCAAGTTTTCCCCCGAAGCCAGTTGCCCATCCCCGCGGCCAGTCGATGCGTTGCTGGTGGAACGCTCGTTGGTGGAACCTTGGCCCCGTCGCTGAGGAATCCGCGTGGAAGGCGGAGTACGCTCGCCTGGTCGCACTGTGGTCGGTCGATCCGACCGCGGCCCCACTGAAGGCCGGCGAATACCTTGTCTCTGAGCTGTGCCGCGACTATCTCGCCTCGGCCGACGCGCCGGAAGGCGATCGAAGGCGTGTCGTTGTCGGCGTCATCGACCTTCTTCTCGACCACCACGCGGGCACACCAGTGCTGGAGTTCGGACCGCTCGCACTTCGGTCCTGGCAAGCTCACCTTTGCTCGATGCCCGACCCCAACGACCCGAAGCGAACACGCTTCGGACGTTCGACGGTGGTCGCGTTCGTGGGGATCGTCCGGGCGATTTGGAAGTGGGGCGTGTCGACGGAGCGCATCCCGAGCGAGAGGTACGATGCACTGGCCGCCGTCCCCGGGCCGAAGACCGGAAGCGTTCGCGGCGCAAAGGTCGTCGAGCCGGCAAACCCGGAAGCCGTCAAGTCCGCCGCCGCCGTTATGCGTCCACCGGTTCGCGCTCTCGTGCTGCTCGAATGGGCGACCGGCGCGCGACCGTCGGAGCTGTGCGAGATGCAATGTGGAGAGATTCACCGAAGTGGTCGACTGTATATTCCGGGGATCGGAATGCAGGACTTGGATGCCGAAAAGGTTTGGGTGTACGCGCCCACAAAGCACAAATCGGCACACAAGGGAAAGGCGAGGTTCTTGCTCTTCGGCCCCGCGGAACAACAGATCCTCGCCCCGTTCCTTGACGGCCGCGGACCAGAAGAGTTTGTGTTCCGGCCAAAGGATGGCGTCGCTCACCTTCGGGCAGAACAACGGGCTGAGCGGATGTCTCGTGGCGGCGGCTCGGGAGGCAACAGGAAGAAACCGAAGTCGTCACCGAAGCGCCGGCCAGGATTGAAGTACACTCGGCAGACGTACTATCAGGCGGTGACCCGAGCTTGCGACAAGGCAGGTGTTGAGCGGTGGTTCCCCTACCAGCTTCGCCACCTCGCAGCGGCAGAGATCAAGGCAATGTTCGACGTGGACGCGGTGACGGCGGTCCTCGGGCAGTACACCCGAGCGATGGGCGAGCACTACGGTGGCAGAAGTTTCAAAAAAGCTGCGGAGATTGCCCGCGGTCGGGCGGTGGGGAAGTAGTTTTTCGGGCGTGCCGACCGGTTCAACAGCCGGAATCTCAACACTTCAACGCCGGTTGGATTCCGGCGCAGCGAGGCAACAGAAACGGAAACTTTCCTGACGTCAGGAAAGCTCAGGCGGCGTCTCTGGGGCCGCCGGGAATTCTCGGTGACCTAGTTCAAAAGAACGTGACACGCCCTAACGAGCTGCGCGGCATTGGAAGGGCCGAAGTCGAAGGAGCGGCAGGGTGCCCGAACCGACTTTCCTCAACCTTCCGGAAAATTTCCTGAAGATTCCAAGGGCCAGACTCGCGACAAGGTCGCCGCCAGGAAGTGCCGGGCGAAGAACGCCACCGCTGCCGCAATCCCGCCCGCGATCGGCCTGATGCTGTTGCCGGTGCTTGTCACGATGACGCGGGTCGGCGGGGCGAAGCGGATGGACGATGACGGCCTGGCCACGAGCTTGAAGTTCGTCCGGGACAGGATCGCCGCCGCCCTGAGTGTGGACGACGGCGACACGCGGAAGGTGCGGTTCAGGTGCCGCCAGCGGCCGGGGTGGGGCCGGGCGAGGGTTCTGGTTCGGGTGGAATCGCCGCTCAACTGACCTCGATTCTTTCCCAAATTCCGGCTACGGTCCCAATGAGGTGTGGCCATGAAAAGAGACGTGATGATCTTCGTTGCCGGGCCGATCTCGCAAGGCGACCTGCGCGCGAACATTCGCCAAGCGTGCGAAGCGGGCGTCCGTCTCATGAAGGCGGGGTTGGCTGTCCACGTTCCCCACCTGACGTGCTTCATGGGCCAAGTTTACGTAGGTGAGGGGGCGATACCAGAAGTCCTCCCGGCGGGAACAGCAATCGAGGACTGGTACGGGCTTTCTCTTGCCGAAGTCCACCGGTGCGACGCTGTCCTTCGCCTCCAAGGCGAGAGTCGGGGTGCTGACCTCGAAGTCGCAGAAGCGATCCGGATGGGGAAGCCTGTGTTCCAGTGCGATGAAGAAGTTATCCAATGGGCGATTTCAAAATCTGTTGGCGAAGCCGGGTCACCTGCGATATCGTCTGAGCGTAACCACTAGACGCCGAATCAAGGTACGCCCGATGCCGAGCGGTATTCCATTGCCCAAATCGCTTTGGCAACGACTCCTCACTTCAACCGCCGCAACCGACTTCGCCAATGCTGTGCTCGCGGTACCAGCGTCATTGGTCGCAGCATTCAAACTCGAGGCGGAGGGGTACGGTTGGGGTTTCTACTTGGTCCCGGTTTTTGTCCTTCTCCTGACAGGCCGGAAAGCGTACCAGACGTACAAGAAGGATGCAGCGGAAGAGCGGGTCCACGCCCTCGAAGGAGCTTTGCACGTCGCACATCGCGTCATCATGGAATGCGAGACGATTCACGTTGACCCCAAGCTGCGGATCACAATTCACGCAGTCGACGGTGCCAGCCTTGTCCAAGTAATTGACTACGTAGGGGATCAGCGATCAACCGGCACCGCGGGTCGGCGAACACCTTCTCACTGCGGGATCATCGGACTCGCATTGAAGACGAAGCAACTTGCTCAAGGGAGGCGAAGCACTGAGAAACTGCAGGACTATCAAGATGAATTGGTATCGAAATGGCTGTACGCCCCTGAGGCGGCCAAGAAACTCGATCCACACTCGATGTCCTGGCTGGCGATGCCGCTCATGGACAGTAAAGGCAAAACTGCTGCGATCGTGTTTGCCGATTCTGTCGACCCAGACTTCTTCACCGACCTCCGGTGCCTCTTCGCAATGACCGCCGTCGCTGGCCTATCGGAGTTCGTGAAGCATAGAATGTCCTGACCTTACCCTCGAAGGTGATTTATGTCCCCGTCGTCGCAACCGTCGCCGATCGCTCAGCCCTCGTTGAGCCTGAAATGGAACGCAGTCACTTCGCCTGGCGCGGCAGTCGAAATGCGCACCGCGCCGATTCCCGAATCAATCCAACAGCGGATTTCGCTCGGCATCGAGAAAGGACCGTCTGCGGCCGCGGAGTCCCCCACGTTGACGCCACCGCCCAAACCGACGCGGTGAGCTCCCCAAGCTGTGAACGAATGACACGGCCCGCCCCTCGCGAGAGAAGGCGGGCCGTGTCGTTTCCACCCCGCCCGCTCGGGCCGACGACCAAACCTGCCCCAAACGCAAAGCGGCCCGGCGAGGTCATCCGCCGAGCCGCCGCGCGTCAACGCCCCTGTGGAATCCGGGATCATGATAGCTGCGGACGAACAGCGGCCCGGCAGGATCAACCCACCGGGCCGCGACCGCCGCCCCGTCCAGACGGCAGTTTCCGCACCGTACAGGTTCGTTGTGGGAATTCTCACAACGACGCCCACTGTCCCGATTCGAACGCCGGGAGAATCGGCCGGAATTCCGGGTGGTCGTGAAACGGGAATTCCCGTTTCACCGGGAACTGGAAGTCGATATGGGAATTCCCATATCGATTCGGGTGGGTGAGGCTCGTTGCAGGAATTCCCGCAACGACTCCGAACGGCGCGGAATCTACCAGCCAAAGGCGCTTCGCCCCCTTCTGGTTTCCGGTGCGAGAGCACGGGCGCGAGAATCGGAAACCGCCGCGGCGGCCTTTTCTTTTGGCGCATCGGTTCCTTTCGGATATTCTGCCTATATCCAGATCGATAGCAGAGTGGTGGTCGCTGAACGGTTGCGCTTCCGATGTAGCAAACTGGTCAGAAAGCCTAAGCGTAATTGTGTCAACACCGAGAACGACAGATGCCGCAGCACCTGCTCGAAGTCCGGGTCCGCCCGTTCCGGATCGCCGTCCTGGTCAACCGGGCGGCCGAACCCAAAGACTTACTCCTCGGGTTCGAACTCTTGAGCAAGGTCTGGGGCGGCCGCTTCGGGCAGGTTCTGGCCGTGGATCCCGAAACTTGCGACGACTTAACCGCATTCCGGCTGGGGGAGTCCCGGCCCGAGTTCGTGTACGGTATCGGCCTGAACGACGAAAAGTGGGCCGCGTTCACACAGCAGACCTGTCAGCCGAGGATGTACGATCGCGTTCGTTTTGAATTCGTCAAGAACATGCGGCAAGCACATCCGCAGAACTACCTCCACGATCATTACCGCGTCGACCACGCTCTGATTCACCTGATGCGGACGCGGGACACGCGTCCCGGTCGCCATCGACGTCTTCGTCTCGTGTCCACCGAGCCGACAGGCCTCTGGCCGCTGCTCGGTGGGGCCGTGTTCGGCGTGCACCACCCGACACTCCGCGAGGAATACCGGGACGAGGTCACGGCCTTCTCGGGCAACTCCGCCACCGCATTCGTCGCGTTAGCGACCGATTTCGTCAAAGAGTGCCAACAATCCTGGCTCGACGTGACCGGGCACGAGCTGAACCCGCTCCTGCCCGGCTGGGGGTACCTGTACCCCACGGTCGTCCTCGTCCGCGACCCGGTGCCCGACTTGTCCCTGTTCTGGAACCTCCGCTCGGCCAGCGACGCCGACATGCCGGCGTGGGTGATCCCCATCCCCGAAACGTGCCTGACAGAACCGGGCCTTTTGGACGCCCTGAAGGCCTGGCTGCTGGCCTTCGACCCCTACGGCCGCCGCCCGAACTACTGCCACGTCACCTCGGCAGCTGCCGACGAGGCGACCTGTCGTGAGTTCGCCGGGCGCCTTAAGGGTGCGCTTGCGGGGACGCCATTCGAGTCGGTGGATTTTGAACCGCCACGGAACCGGCTCCCGGTGGTGATCCCGTTCGAGTACAAGACCACTTGGGCGGCCGATATCACTGGGCGGACGCTCACCTTCCAACCTCCGAAGCCGATGGCCTTTGCGTCACTCGAGTCCCCGCGATCCTGGGTTGTTGATCTGAGAAAGGACGTGAAGACGGGTCGGGCCGTGGGAGAGCTACAACTCCCTCCCGGCCCGGTGGCGTTCGAACTCCTGAACGGCCCGTGCCCACCGACCTTCGGGCACAGCGTAATCCCCCAAACCGGCGACGGTCACGACTGCGTGAACGTCGTCTGCTCGGGCCGCAAGGAGGTGGTACGCGTCTACCTGCCGACGGCCGAGGAGGTCCTCCTCGAGTCGCTCCGCGAGTACGGGGTGGAGCCAGTGGCGGACGAGAAGCGGGCCAGCTACCTGCCGGTCATCAAGCGGTTCGGGGGGCTCCACCTCGCGGCGTCGGCGTTTTCCGGCCAGTCCGGCAGTGTACTCGTTGCACTGGCCGACGGCACGAAGACCCACCCCGAGATCCAGTCCGCCTGTCGGCTCGGGAGCGGTGACGTTGCGGGCGAAACCTACGAACAGCGGATCGAGTGGATGCTGACTCGGGAAACGGACCGCATGAAGCGGGTCGCCCGTCGGCGATTCACGCACCACGCCCGGCACGCCGAGCCGGAGAACTTGAAACTCCGCTCGCTCCTGGAGTTCTGGGCCGACCGGTCCGTCCTCACCCGCCAGTGGAAACTGGGCCCGTGCGGCCACTGCCGCCAGCAGTACTTCGTCCCGAGTCTGAACATCCAGAAGCGGGTCGTCTGCACCCACTGCGGGCACCGGATCACGCTCCCGGCCACGGTCCCGGTGGGGTACACGCTCCACCGGGCCGTCAGACACGCCATTTCGGAAGGGATTGTCCCGGTCGTCCTCACGGGGCGGTTCCTTCGCAACCTGTCTCACAGTGGCTTTCTTTGGCTGCCCGG
This sequence comes from uncultured Alcaligenaceae bacterium, assembly GCA_964552815.1. GTDB lineage: Bacteria > Planctomycetota > Planctomycetia > Gemmatales > Gemmataceae > CAYUHJ01. The sequence continues at coordinate 92,886 of CAZKIQ010000021.1, forward strand.
TGTGAAGTTCAAGGTCGGCACCAAAGCTGGGGACATCGACCTGCTGGCGTGTTGCGACGGCCACTTCGTGTTCTGCGAGTGCAAGCAACTCGATCAGACACCGCCAGAGGCAAAAGTGTGGGACGAGGTCGCGGAGCAGTTCCTCGAGACGGTCGACGTCGCCAAGCGGTGTCGGGGGAGCCTCGCTGTCCTGGCCGCCCAGGCGAACGAGTACCCCGAACGAGTGGTGCAGAGGATCGCCGCTGCGGTCGGGACGAGCATTCCCTACCTGCTCCTTACCAAGGCCGAGCTCGAGGCGGGATGTAAGAGAATGGACGACGGCGGTCGCACCCGCTGGCTCGGGCTCCACGACCTCCTTCCGGTCCAGTTCCCGGAGCGACCGAGGGAGCCGGCCGAGAAGTCGCGGACGATCGATATGGGCGGGGTCGTATTCACCCTACAAAAGGGTGGAGACTCGAAGTAAGCGGGTTTGGTCGGCAGGTGAGTTCGCGAACCGCAGAGAAACTCCGAATTTTTTCCCGGTTCCGGCGTCGAGTTTCGGTCGGTTACAGGCTGCTCCGACCATGCGGCCGGTCGGACAGCACCGTCTGGGCGCGAGCGGCACGGTGGCCTTGCGAAGGTTGCCCGCCACGGGGGTGGTTCGAGGTGCGGGTCTTCGAGCGGCCCGGCGGGGCCGTGGTGCCGATGCCGAGCGAGTGGCGGCTGGTCGAGGACGTTGTCGCTGAGGTGTTTGGGTGAACGCGGAGTGATCCTCACACAACAGCTTCAAAGGGTCTGAATGAAATCAATGACCGGCGCGAACGCCTCGGCGTTCCAGTCCCATATTCCAGCCATTGCCGCAGTGCCTGGAAAGATTTGAAGCTTGTCAGGGAAGGTCGCCAGATAAGTTTGAATTCTCGCCTTGTGCGAGTGGTGTCCCTTCGGCCATGTCACAGCGCCGGACTTCTCGCAACACTCCAGAAACCCGTTCACACAGTTGAGCTTCTTCTGATCTTGAATCGATTGCCAGCACAGCGTTTCGAGCATTCCAGGCGATGAGTTGTCCGGCAAAATGAAATACTTCCAGGTATGGCCTTCGTCGAGCTTCGCATCCTTTACGGCAGCCTGCACCGAGTGAATCGCTCCCTCGTAACTATCTTCCGCATCCCGGATAACTCCAATCGTCTTGACGACCCTGCGGAAATCCGCAGCGATTCTGAGACCACTGGTGTACTTACGGAACTCGCTGACTCCACCGAAGTTGCGGATGTCAATCACGTCGGAAAGGTTCAGGTGCTTCAGAATTGCGCCGAAGAACGCGAAGGGCGTCTTGCCTTCGACGAGGAGTAGGCGCTCCTTCAAAAACGGTTGCGGAGAGGGTAATTGGCTCATCAACGGACCTCAATACCCGCAAGGAGTGCTGTTTCCAAATCCTCAACGCTCATAAGCACGGCTTCTGAGTCTTCGCCATATCGCTCAAGCCGCTGGATGCTGAGTTCGGTGTCCTTCCGATCGTGGAAGCTGTCATACGCTGCGCGGATACATTCCCAATTGTGGGTGGTCGCAAAGACCTGCACGTTGTGAGCGACGGCGGCTTCCGCAACCGCATCCCAAACCTCTTTCATGACGGAGTGGTGGAGCCCGGAATCGATGTCGTCTATCAGTACGATCCCTTTCGCGCACGACACGATCGAAAGCACCATTGTCAGCAACCGGCCGATCCCGTCGCCCATGTAATGAAGCGGAATCATCCGACCCGTCCCGATGTCCCCGTGAATGACCGGCCCCATCCCTGTCACAAGCACCGCTAGCCGCTTCATTCGAGGTTCGAGCTTCACCAGGTAAGGAAGTAATTCCGTCTCTTTGCCGACCTCTTCAAGGCGACTATACCGCTCGGCATTTTCTCCTACGTACCCCGCGCGGGATGTCATGAATATTGTTTGAGGCACCTTCCCTTTGAGTTCGCCGCGGTGATAAATCACGCCCGAATCGCTTATCGTTGCGTGCGAACGGATGGACGCGCCAGCTTCGTTCACAAAGGTATATTCAATCTGAGACGGCTGATCCAAGTTGCTGGCCGACCCTGCGAACGCGGTTCTCGCCTCACGCTGCCGGCGCACGCTGAGGCTTTTGACCTTAGTCGGTTCGCTTGTTCGAATCGTTAGCGACTTCTTTTTGCCTGTTACTAGCGTCGCAGTGATCTCGACCGATTGCGACATGTTCTTCTCGTGGAACAGCCACCCCCACAATTCTGCTGGATCGTTCCGCATCGTGTCGATGCCACGCAAGATGTTCAGACGCACGGCCAGTTCTGGATTAGTCGGCCCCGAGAGCAGGAAGATCGATTCGAGGAGGGAGGACTTCCCTGCGTGGTTGCGACCCAGGATCAGGTTAATCCGCTCAAGACCGGACACCTTGAGCTTCTTGTAGCCGCGGAATTTTTTCAGTTCGATTCCAGCGATCATCGGCCCACCTCCACCTCCGCCGATAGCCTGCATTCGTCGCAGAATCAACAGAGGGTTGAAGTCATCATCGAAAATCGCGAATCCAGGACAAGGATTCGCATTTTCACTACCCCATCTTAACACCCGCGGCGGGTTTCGACGTGTTCGACTCAAGGGGAAGCAACATGGCGGATAACGTTCGGCTGCAAGTCGGGGACAAGCATCTCAAAATCGAAACGGGCGTGCTGCCGCCGATCGGCACACAGATCAGAATCCACAAGCACCATCACGACGGCAGCACCTCTCCGGTCGTTGAACTGCTGTCCCACGAGTGGGAAGTCGATGAAAACCCTGTCGCAGAAGCAACATACGAACGATTGCCGCCAGGGTTTACGGTAAGGATTCAGACGCGGCTAGTTAGTCGCTGACGGTCGCCGACCGAGGGGCGGAACGGCAGAGGTGGGAATTCGCGCAATTGAACCTCGTCACTCCCCGTCGACTTCCCGGTCAACCATTTCCCGAACGTGCTGTCGTAGCTCGTCCGCGTCGATCTCCGCCACAGGGAAGAAGTTCCCCACCGCGCCGCCGGATTTTGGCTGCTTTCACGCCCGCAGTTTGTCCGCGGCATCGCGGAGATGGGGTTTCACCTTCGTGTACGTGTTCGCTGTCAGGTTCGGGGTCGAGTGTCGGGCCAGCTTCTGAGCTTCCGCGAGCGAAACGCCGGCCTGGGCCAGCATCGTGATGTACTGGGCTCGTAAGGCGTGGAAGTCGAACACCTCGCCGGCGGCGTCGCGGTAGGGTAGGCCCGCTGCGGCCAAGTCTTCCTCGATCATCCGGGCGCCGCGAGTCGACCAGTCGTTCCAACCTCGAAACACGGGTTCTCCCGCTTTTCGACCAAGAAGCCAGGTTCCCACCAGCTCGGAAACCGCCGAGGGAATCGGGAGCGTCTCGGCGCAGCGGTCCTTCGCGTCGGCGGCCGTGATCTTCACCCCGAGGCATTTTCCCTGCTCCCACACGAACGATTCCGGGGTCAGGCTCGCCAGTTCCGAGATCCGCAAGCCCGTGTACGCCGCCAGACGGTAGAGGCATTCCCGGTCGCGACCTACCATCCCGTAACGGACCGGCCCCGAACGAGCGGCTTCGAAGAGCTTTCGGAGGTCCCCCACGGGGAGAGTTCGCCGGGTCAAGACTCGCCCGGCCTCGGCGTTGAGTTTCTCGATCGGCTCGAATGGGTTGCCGGCCAGCTTCAGACGCTTCATCAGCCATCGGCCGAAGGCACGGGCGGCAGTGGCATAGAGGTTGTAGGTCCGGGCGGACCAGTCGTGCTTCTTCCGCTCGGCGAGTAGAGCATCAGCAGCACGATGGCCGTCGACCGCACCCGGACGAAGGTTCCCGATCTTCGCTGCGGCGAAGAGGATCCCAAGTCGGCGACGGGTTTCCTTGACGTGGTAAGCGGATCGGTCCTTGGCCTTGAGGTGATCGCGGTAGACGTCAGCCAGTTCGGCGAGGGTGTCACCGGTGCCATCGGTCTGGGTCGGCGCTTCGAGTCCCGCCCGGACCCTTGCAGCCTTGCGTTCGAGTTCGGCCCCAAGGGACTTCGAGGCGGCTTTGTCCTTGAAGCCGGGAACCCGGACGAGGGCCCCGGTGTGGTCCTTGTACTCGATGAGGTAGACGGCAGATCGGATCCGCACCCGACCGTTGGGAAGGATGAGGCCCTCGAGGATCTCGCCGCCTCGGCCTTTCCAGCGGGCGACGGTCTCGCCCTTCGATGTGGTCGACGTCGTAGCTGTTGGAGGAAGCGAGCGGGTGTAGTGCGGGCGGTAGACGGATGCCATCGGTGGGCCTCTGGGGTTCGCGGGTCAGTCGGTCACCGGGGCGGTCACCAGTTTCTCGATCCAAGCCTCGGGGATGATCACCCGGCCCTCACGGTCCTCGGCGATCAACTCCCGGTCGAGGAGGTTCTTCTTCACGAGGTAGAACTCGCTGCGTTCGAGGAACTGCTCCACTCGCTCCTGCAGTTCCTTGGTTCGGCACGGGCCATCATTGACCAGAGACCGCAACACAGTCTTTTCGCTGGCACCGAGGAAGTGGCCGCGGAGTTGCGGAATCGTCGGACCGTTCTCCGCGAACTGCACTGAATCCGGCAGCGTGCGGCCATCCGCCGCCCGCTCCGGCTTGATCTCGACGCGTTCGCCGGAGTCGAATTTGATCCGCAACGTGAGCTTCCCGTCATGGAAGCCGCCGCCGGGGAGGAGCCAGCGGGCACACCAGAGCAGGGCCGCTCGCAGGTCCCGGGGCGAGGGTTGCTCGACGTCGGGGGGAGGGCACTTCGGTTCGGGGGTGTGTCCGCGGGGCGAGGAAGTCATGGGAATCTCGGGGTTCGATCCTGTGAGCACCGGCAGTTTTCACGCGGCAGCACGGTCCGTGTTCGGGTCCAGCTTCGCACAACGAAAGTGCCTGTTTCCTGCTCGCTGCTGCGGGTAGAACGGGTCGAGGAAGTCGCCCGCTCGCAGCAACCCGCCACAGAGTCGGCAGCGTGGCGGCGGGTCGCCGAGGGCCTCGAGCAGTTCCAGCGTCGAGTCGGTGATCTGGC